>CAVBWT010000001.1:0-174866 GCA_963599235.1 Lawsonibacter asaccharolyticus
CAGTGCCATGAACCGGGTTGCCTGATACCGATTTGCACAAAAAATTCGCCGCTTCTCTGTGGAAACGGCGAACAAATATCTTATATTATTTTTTCTGTCTACTTGACGGAGGGCACTTCACTGTCACGGCATGGCTTTTGTTAGGAAGAAGAATAAAAACTTCAGAAGATATCAGATTTTTTTGAGTTCTCTCTGCACATACCGCAGCTGACCGCCTTCAAGGATGACTTCGATCTCATCATCGGACAGCTCCAGCACAGCATCAAAGGAGATGCCGGTGGTCTTGTCCTCGATGGTGACATGCTTCGACTTGATCTGTTCCCGGAACTTCGGGAAGTACAGCTCATCCGAGAGGTTCAGTTTATCGTAATCTGCCGGGTCTGCGAAGATCATCGGAACGATGCCGTGGTTGATGAGGTTGTTCTTGTGGATACGAGCCATACTCTTGGCGATAACGGCCTTGACGCCGAGGAACATCGGGGTAATAGCGGCATGTTCACGGGAAGAACCCTGACCGTAGTTCTCACCGCCGATGATGATGCTCTTGCCGTAGCTCTGGGCACGCTTGGAGAATTCAGGGTCATACCGGCAGTAAGCGTACTGTGCCATCAGCGGCATATTGGAGCGCATGGAGCTGAATTCCGCCGAAGCAGGCGTGATGTCGTCGGTGGTGATGTTGTCACCGGCCTTCAGGCTGATTTTTGCGTCGAGGTTCTCCTCCGGCTTCTCCGGGATGGGAAGCGGCTTGATGTTGGGGCCGCGCACGATCTGTACTTTTTCCAGTTCCTCATCCGGCAAGGGCTTGATGAACATGGAATCATCGATGAAGTAATGCTCCGGCTCATGGACATCAGCCAGTTTTGCCACATCTGCGCCCATAACATCCTCGGCCGTCGTAAATGTGCCTGCAATGGCGGTTGCCGCTGCTGTTTCGGGGCTGACGAGGTAGAGCTGAGCGTTTGCACTTCCGCTGCGGCCTTTGAAGTTGCGGTTAGAGGTGCGAACAGAAATGCCGTTGGTGGGAGGGGTCTGACCGATACCGCAGCAGGGGCCGCAGGCGATCTCGATCAGACGGACACCGGCATCCACCAGAATGTCCAGATAACCGTCATGCAGCAGCTGTTTGTAGATTTGGCGAGTCGCAATGCCGCAGGTGCAGCTGACGTTCTCATTGACATGACGGCTCTTGAAGACCAGAGCGGCACGGGCAATGTCGGTGTAGCTGCCGTTGGTGCAGCTGCCGATAAAGACCTGCTGGACCGGCTTCTTCTCGATCTCGGATACCTTGTGAACATGATCCGGAGAGTGAGGGCAGGCGATGAGGGGTTCCAGCTCGCTTAGGTTGATCTCGACATACTCATCGTAATCGCAGCCCTCGTCGGCCTTCATCTCCACGAAATCTTTCTCACGATCCTGTGCGATGAAGAAGCGGCGCACAGTTTCGTCTGCCGGGAAGATGGAACCGGTGGCACCCAGCTCTGCGCCCATGTTAGCGATGGTGGCACGCTCGGGAACTTCCATCGTCTCGACGCCCGGGCCGACGTATTCATAGACACGGCCCAGACCGCCCTTGACAGAATAGCGGCGGAGCATCTCAAGGATGACATCCTTGCCGGAGCAGCCCGGACGGAGCCTGCCGGTTAAGTTGACTCGCACGACCTTGGGCATTTTCAGACGGATGGGCAGACCGGCCATTGCCGTTGCGCCGTCCATACCGCCGCCGCCAATCGCCAGCATACCGATAGCACCGCCGGTGGTGGTGTGGCTGTCGGTGCCGAGGCTGGTCTTGCCCGGAATGCCGAACCGTGCGTACTGGACGCTGTGCATGATGCCGTTGCCCGGACGGGAAAGATAGATGCCGTACTTCTTGGCGATGGAGGTCAGGAAGATGTGGTCGTCCGGGGTGTTGGTGTTGACGTACAGCAGATTGTGGTCAAGGTAGCTGACCGAAACTTCGGTGCGCACCCGTTTGATGCCCATGCCCTCGAGAGCCAGATAGCACATGACAGCGTTGATATCGTGGGTCAGGGTCTGGTCGAACTTCAGGTAGATCTCATCGCCCGGGTTCATGGCCGAAGGCTTGGTCAGATGGGCGGAAATGATCTTGCGTGTCAGATTCATTGCCATAGCGATTCTCTCTTTCTATCCGAAAATATACCTGCGGACTTACAGAGGGCCCGGTCTGCAAGTGCCTTGTGCGTGAAATAGAACAACAAAAATGAAGGGGAATATAGTCAGATCACAGGCTGTGGATGGTATCCAGCAGATAAGTGGTGAACTCCTCGCTGGTCGCACCGTCCTTGTCGGTGGTGACGACAAGCTTCTTTTCCTTGTTGCAGCAGATGTCCAGAGCCTTTTCCAGCTTCTCATTTCGGTCGCCGTAACCGATGTGTGCCATCAGCTGACCGGCCGCACGGATGATGGAGCAGGGGTTTGCGTAGTTGCCGCGGCCGTGGCTCATCAGGTAGGGAGCGGTGCCGTGGATGGCCTCGAACAGAGCGTACTTGTTGCCGATGTTGGAGGAGGAAGCACTGCCCAGACCTCCCTGCATCTCAGCGGCAGCGTCGGTGACGATATCGCCGTACAGGTTGGGCAGAACGAAGACTTCGCAGCCCTTGGTGAACTCGGGGTCAGCCATCTTTGCAGTCATGGCATCGACCAGACGCTCCTGAATTTCAATTTCGGGATACTCGGTCTCGCCGATGTGGTGGACGCAGCGCAGGAAGTTGCCGTCCGCCAGCTTGACGATATTTGCCTTGGTGACGGCAGTCACATTGTGCTTGCCGTTCTTGCGTGCATACTCGAAAGCAGCACGGGCGATGCGCTCGCTGCCCTGCTTAGTCTGGACCTTGAAGTCAAAGCCGAGGTCTTCGTTGACCTGAATGCCCTTGTTGCCCCAGATGTACTCGCCTTCGATGTTCTCACGGAAGAAGCACCAGTCGATGTTCTTTTCAGGAATTTTGATCGGGCGGACAGCGGCGAACAGCTCCAGACTGCGGCGCAGCAGGCTGTTTGCGGAAACGAGGTTGGGCATCGGGGTGCCGTCCGGGAAGCACTCGCCGGCACGGGGAGTGACGAAGGGTCCCTTGATCAGGACGTTGCACTCCTTGCAGGTAGCCAGAACATCTTCGGGCAGAGATTCGTTCAAAGCGGCACGACGCTCAAAGGTCATACCCTCGATCATCCGGATCTTGACCTTGCCGCTTGCCAGCTCGGGAGCCAGCAGGTCTTTCAGAATACGGAGTGCCTGCTCCATGATGATGGGGCCGATGCCGTCGCCGGGCATCACGCCGATGGTGATGGTCTCCAGCTTGGAAAAATCGGTGACTTCCTGATCGGCCTTCATCCGGTCGATGCGAGTGAACTCACTGCGGATCAGCTCTGCCAGCTTGTCCTGTGCGACTTTGATCTGCTGTTCCTGTAATGCGGTAGTTGCCATAATAAATACCTCCTGAAATTTTTATCTGCTTCGAGCCTTTTGCTTGGCTCGCTCTCTTTTTGTACCTTTATTGTAGCAGTCGGAAGTACCGATGTAAAATATGGTTTTCTTTGGGATATCCATTCAAATATTGAATACTTCGAGCCAAACCTGCCAGAATCGGCAGGTTGAAGGATAGAATCCGGGCAGATTGAACAAATTTCAAAGGCCTTTCTTGCTGTCATGCAGGATGCGGCATAGTCAGCATTCGTTTATTGAATAACAAAGTCTAAAAACAAAAAAGCTGCCGAAAAAACGGCAGCAAAACGTGGGATGTTCAGGATTTCTTCTGGTAAAATTCCAACAGGAGCGAGAGCAGATATTGCTCAGCTTTGGTGCGGTAATGACCCTTACGGAATGCAGCAAGGACGTTCCACATAACGGGCGGATTCGAGATGTGATAAGTGTTTACATTGACACAACCCCGGTGCATTTCTACGATACGCTGCGGAACCATTGCCAGACCGATTTTGGCGGCGGCGACCCGGAGAACCAGTGCGTTGCTGTCGCATTCAAAAGCGATTTTGGGTTCAAAACCGTAGCTGTGAAAAATTCTGTCGCATTTGCGGCGGCTGCCGTGCCCCTGTCGGAGCAAAACGAAGGGATATTCTCGCAGCTTTGCGAAATCGACAGTATTGCTGTATCCATCCAGACACTGCTCCCGGCTCAGAACGCCGTCGCCGCCGCCCATGATCGGCAGGATGTAGTAGACCCACATGCTGGTAACATGAAACAGATGGAACAGAAAATGCTGGCGTCGCTCATTGAGCAGCTGCGAGAGTTCTCAACACCAGAATTGTGCGATGGCTGCACAGAGTTTCGGACGATGGATTATCAGATCAAGCCCTTCGTATCCGAAAAGAAGATCGTAGGCCCGGCTCTGACCGTGGATGTGCCGGAGAACGACGGCGGCGTGACTGTTGAACCGGGGGATATCATCGTGGGCGACTGCAACGGCGTATTGGTGCTGCACCCGGAAGAGATCCCGGCTGTTCTGGAAAAGGCAAAAACTTATGGAGCGGTTTCGGTCCCCGGAAAAGGCCATCACTGGTTCATGCTTCCCAATGGAATCAAGTTTGAGCTGAAAGAACAGAAGTTGGGTCAAATCAAGACAAAAGCTTCTCTGATCAAGGTCAGGGGAGCTTTTTGCGCATGAAAAGGCGGAAAGACTCAAAAAAACTGGGTCAAATGGCAAAAGAAATGAATTTTGTTGAATTTGCACAAAAGTAATACTTATACTGCAACAATCTACCAAAAAAAGAAAAAACGAGTGTGCAAAATGCCAAAAATACTGTATAATGAGGGATAGAATAGAACAGGTGTCGACAGGACACGAAAGGAGAGTGAGCAGATTGGCAGAGGATTTTGTGATCGAGATGCTCCATATTACCAAGGAATTCCCTGGAATCAAAGCGAACGATGATATCACCCTGCAACTGCGTAAAGGCGAGGTACACGCTCTGTTGGGCGAAAATGGTGCTGGTAAGAGTACGCTGATGAGCGTGCTGTTCGGCCTGTATCAGCCGGAAGCTGGTAAGATCCTCAAGAACGGCAAAGAGGTTGCCATCAACAACCCCAACGATGCGAATGCACTCGGCATTGGCATGGTGCATCAGCACTTCAAGCTGGTGGAATGCTTCAGCGTCCTCGACAACATCATTCTGGGCGTGGAGCCGAACAAGATGGGCTTCCTGCAGAAAGCAGAAGCTCGCAAGAAGGTCGTTGCTCTGAGTGAGAAGTACGGTCTGCGTGTTGACCCGGACGCACTCATCAGCGATATCTCGGTCGGTATGCAGCAGCGCGTCGAGATCCTGAAAATGCTTTACCGTGACAACGAGATCCTGATCTTCGATGAGCCGACGGCAGTTCTGACGCCGCAGGAGATCGACGAGCTGATGGAGATCATGCGCGGCTTCAAGAAAGAGGGCAAATCCATCCTCTTCATCACCCATAAGCTCAACGAGATCATGGCCGTTGCAGACCGCTGCACTGTCCTGCGCAAGGGCAAGTACATGGGTACCGTGAACATTACCGATACCAACAAGGAAGAGCTTTCCCGTATGATGGTTGGCCGTGATGTTCAGCTTCAGGTCGAGAAAAAGCCTGCCCACCCGGGTGAGGTGGTGCTGGATGTGCAGGGCGTTACCATGCACAATGCCCAGCACAAGAAAGATTCGGTCAAGGACGTTTCCTTCCGGGTTCGCGGCGGCGAAATCGTCTGTCTGGCTGGTATCGAAGGCAACGGTCAGACGGAGTTCGTCTATGGCCTGACCGGTCTGGAAAAAATCAACAGCGGCAAGATCACGCTGGATGGCAAGGATATCACCAATGAGTCCATCCGCCAGCGTTCCAAGGACGGTATGAGCCACATCCCCGAAGACCGCCATAAGCATGGTCTGGTGCTGGATTACAGCCTCGAGAACAACATCGTCCTTCAGCGGTACTGGCAGCCTGAATTCCAGAAGGGCGGCTTCATCAAGAAGGATGCTGTCCGGGAATATTCGGATAAGCTGATCGCTCAGTATGACGTCCGCAGCGGTCAGGGCAGCTCGACCATCGTCCGCAGCATGTCCGGCGGCAACCAGCAGAAGGCCATCATCGCTCGTGAGATCGACCGCGACCCGAAACTGCTGGTGGCTGTTCAGCCGACCCGTGGTCTGGACGTTGGCGCGATCGAATATATCCACCGGCAGATCGTGGCAGAGCGCGACAAGGGTAAAGCAGTCCTGCTGGTCAGTCTCGAACTGGATGAGGTCATGAACCTGTCCGACCGCATCCTTGTTATGTACGAGGGCGAGATCGTAGGCGAATTTGACCCCAAGACCACCACTGTGCAGGAGTTGGGTCTGTATATGGCCGGCGCGCGCAAACAGGGGAAAGGGGAGTAAACAGGAATGAACAAGAAAAAACTCGCGCACAGCGGTGTCCAGAGTTCGATCACGAGCGTTCTGGCAGCTCTGCTGTGTATTCTCATCGGTCTGGTCGTCGGCTTTATCGTTCTGCTGGCCATCAATCCGGGCCACGCATGGAACGAGGGTCTCGTCCGTATTCTCAAGGGCGGCTTCTATGATGCGCCCTACGGCGTCGGTAAAACGCTGGCAAACGCAGCACCGCTCATCATGACCGGTCTGTCGGTCGGTTTTGCGTTCAAGACCGGCTTGTTCAACATTGGCGCAGCCGGTCAGTATACGCTGGGTGCCTATGGTGCGCTCTATTGCGCTATCATGCTGAAGCTGCCCTGGTTCGTCTGCCTGCTGGTCGCTACCATCTTCGGCGGCATCTGGGGTGCGATTCCCGGCTTCTTCAAGGCCTATCTGAATATCAACGAGGTCATTACGGCTATCATGTTCAACTGGATCGGCCTGTATCTGGTGAACGAACTGATTTATCAGAATGGTACCGGCCCGATGTACGATGTCCGCAACACCCGTACCTTCAACCTGCGCAAGAATCCGGATTACGCACAGTCCATCATCCCGGATCTCGGCCTGAATAAGATGTTCCAGACCAACAGCACCACCATCGCTATTTTCCTCGCTATCGTGGTTGCGATCATCGTCTGGGTCGTTCTGGAAAAGACTACCTTTGGTTATGAGCTGAAAGCAGTTGGTCTGAACAAGAATGCCGCTAAGTACGCTGGCATCAACGAGAAGAAGAATATCGTTCTCTCGATGGCGATCGCTGGTGCGCTGGCTGGCTTTGGTGCCGGTCTGTACTATCTGTCCAGCGTTTCCGAGTGGAATCCGCTGAACTCCACCAGCCTGCCTGCAATGGGCTTCAACGGTATCCCGGTCGCTCTGCTGGCAAGCTCGAACCCCATCGGCACCATTTTCTCCGCACTGTTCATCTCCCATATCTCGGTCGGCGGCTCCTTCCTGTCCACCAAGTATTATCCGACGGAGATCTCGGATCTTATCAGCGGCATCATCATTTATCTGTGCGCATTCTCGATGCTGTTCCGCGGCAAGATCCATGCCCTGCTGTTCAAGAACGCGGACAAGACCAACGTGAACGCAGAGCCTGCTCCGGCAAATGCAAAAAAGGAGGGCAAGTAAAATGCTGCTTCTGATCAAATATACTCTGCTGTACGGCATCGTCCTGATGCTGGTTGCACTGGGCGGCATGTTCAGCGAACATTCCGGTATCATCAACATTGCGCTGGAAGGCATCATGGTTATCGGTGGTGTTGCCGGTGTCCTGACCCTGACGATGCTTCCGAGCAGTATGCCTGCTTTCCTCGTCGTTATCATCTCGATCCTGGTCGCGGCATTGGCCGGCATGGTTTACAGCCTGCTGCTGGCATTCGCATCCATCAACCTGAAAGCAGACCAGACCATCGGCGGTACGGCTCTGAACCTGCTGGCAACGGCTGTCGCAGTCGTCATCGCAAAATACTTCAGCGAGAGCGGCAGTGCAAAGCTGAACTACTCCAACAAGCCCTTCCTGTTCAGCATCGGCAAGCTGGAGCTGAGCATCTTTGTGCCGCTGGGTCTTGTCCTGCTGGTCATCAGCTACATCGTTCTGTATAAGACCCGTTTTGGTCTGCGTCTGCGTGCCTGCGGTGAGCATCCTCAGGCTGCTGACTCGGTCGGTATCAATGTCTATAAGATGCGCTATGCAGGTGTTGTCATCTCCGGCGCGCTGGGTGCCATCGGCGGTATGGCTTATATCGTGCCTCCCGTTCAGACCTGGAACTTTGAGGTCGGCGTCGCTGGCGCAGGCTTCCTCGCAATGGCGGTCATGATCTTCGGTCAGTGGAAGCCTTTCAACATTTTCGGCGCGGCAATGTTCTTCGCCGTCTTCAAGAGTCTGGCAAATATCGCCGACTCTACCTTCCTGTCAAGCTTCGGCTGGTCGAGCAATATCTATAACATGATGCCGTTCATCGCCTCGATGGTCATCCTTGCATTCACTTCCAAGAACAGTATGGCTCCTAAGGCAGAGGGCATCCCCTACGATAAGGGCTCTCGTTAAACAAACACAAAAAGGCTGTTTTGCAGCCTGAATACAGAAAGACCGGAACCACAAAGCCTTTTGGCAGAGTGGTTCCGGTCTTTTTTGCGGTACAGGAATTTTTTGAAAAACGGGCGAAGTTACGAAGCAATAAGAGCCAGTAAGTAAAATTCTGTCGGACTTTCTTCTGCCGAAGGCAGAATCGTCAGCTCTACGGTGTGCGCTTTTTGCTCTCCGTGATGAAGGATCGACTGTAAATAGAGGCAGTCGCCCCAGTTTTCCTCAAAATTGGCGTCCAGAAGAATGGGATGCACAGTGTCGCCGTCCAGAATGAGCTGCGCACGCAAGGCAGGGCGGCGAATCGTCTTGCGGTACTGAACAGCGATGCAGGAAGCAGTGATTGTGAAAATGATTTTATCTCCCGGTTTTGCACCGACCCAGCCGTTTTTCCAGTGGTCGAGATGGCCGGATTTTTCTACGGTGTCTGCACGGAAACCATCCAGTTTCGGGGAGATCTCCCGAATCGTCAGCCGCTGAGCTGTTTCGTAGGCGTTGGCGGTCAACGGAGCAGGGAAGTACGATTCTTTTTCCGGTTCGTCTCGATGGAGGCTGATAGTTTTCAGAAGTTGAATGATCTCCCCGGCAACGAGTCCGTGTCCAAAATCGTTCGGATGCAGTCCGTCCGGACTGAGCAGTTCCCGGCTGGCGTATCGGCCGGTGTGCAGGTCTTTGTAGATACTGTCCCGGATGCTGACATGAGGGACGCCATAATGGTTTCCAACTTCCACATGCTTACTCTCAGCGGTCAGCCCGGTGTCGTAATAGATGTTGTTCAAAAGGACGACAGCCGGATGCGACGGCCAGGACAGGATTTTGCAGAGAAGCCCTTCGTATGTCTCCTTGAAAAATTCGGTGGGTTTATCATTGACGCTGAAATCCACGACTACGAAATCCGGCTGATACATCAGAAGGTCGGTCACAGCACGGGAGATGCCATAAAGGGAATCCGTGCCGCCGATTCCGCCGTTGACATAGTGAAATTTTGCCTGCGGAAAGGTATCCACGAACCACTGATACACCCGGAATGCGTAGGTGTTTCCCGGTTCTGTGGCGAGACTGCCCTGTGTGATGGAGCCGCCGAAAAAACCGAGGGTCAGCTCTTCACCGGCAGCGGCGCGGCGGAACAGGTTTTTCAGGCGAGAAAAATTCGGTATACTCATTCTGTGATCCCTCCCTGATATGCTTTCTGAATCACATCGGCCGCCGGACGTCCGGACACCGCACAGGATGTAGGCTTTGTTGGGTCGGCAGGCCAATCCCATACACCGAATCCCTGCACCCACGGACATTTTGCACAGGCGTTGAACATGGCACGGTACCAATCCGCTTGTTTGGAATCACTGCGTGAGCCTTTCAGCTCCCAGTTGTTCGGCATGTCAGAAGAACCGGCGATGTTCATACATCCAGCTTCACTGAACACCGCCGGGCGATAGGATCACCCAGTTGGCTCCGGTCTTTTCGGTCATTTCAGCCATGCTGAGGCAGGCGGTCTCGCTGTTCAGTATCCCACGGTGAGGAAATGGACTGAAGTTGACTGCGTAAAATTTTGTGTTTTGTTCCATTGTAGATCCTCATTTTTCTCTGAAAATCAACGTAAAATTGCACAATAAGTATAATGCGGATTTGTGAGATTTGTCAATTGACTGAAAAATTTTCGGCGAATGGCATAAGGCGGTGGAGCGGATATTGTTGGATTTGACCGTAAAACCGGGTGAAAATGAGAGAACGGAGAGACTAAAGTAAAAATTACTTTTTGTTAGTCTAAAAATTTAGCTTGTGATTTGTAAGGCTGCGTGCTATCATCGAGCAAAGAATGCAGGAGGATATCAATATGGAGCTTTTACAGAAATCGACCTTGGAGCAGCTGCCGCAGGTACGGGCATTGGGACGTCATGCCGGACGTGACCCACTGACCCTGTTTTGGACAGCCAGCGGAATCGAGCTGGATTTTACCGGCAGGGAACTGTGGGTGGACTTTTTCGCAGATTACGAGGTCATTGAGCCGTGGGTCAGTGTGGAGCTGAACGGTGCATGGGTGGCACGATTTGCAGTGAACCCGGGGGAAAGCCGGGTCTGCCTGTTTCGGGGCATGACACCGGGCAGAACGAAGCATGTCCGGCTTCTGAAAGATGTGCAGGCGATGCACGATGACCCGAAGCATTGTCTGCACATCACGGGTCTGGAATATGCAGGCGGTGAGTTTCTGCCTTTGCCGGAGCCGGCATACCGTCTGGAATTTGTGGGCGACAGCATTACCAGCGGCGAGGGAGCGATTGGAGCAGTACAGGAAGAAGACTGGGTGGGAGCGTTCTTCTCGGCGGAAAACCATTACGCCCGGATGACGGCGGACGCGCTGGGAGCGGAATGCCGCTGTCTGTCGCAGAGCGGCTGGGGCATTGCTGCCAACTGGGAAAACAACCCGAATCAGATTATGCAGCCTTATTATACGCAGGTCTGCGGTGTGGCGCAGGGGGGACGGAATGCTGCGTTTGGGGCGCAGCAGCCCAATGATTTTGAAGCTTGGAAGCCGGATGCTGTGATTTTTAATCTGGGAACCAACGACGACGGTGCGTTCAACAATCCGCCGTGGGTCGACCCGGAAACAGGACGGGAATACCAGCTGCGGAAACTCTCCAATGGCGAGTTTCACCCGGCAGATGCACAGAAAGTGGCGGATGGCGTACAAAGCTTCCTGACACTTGCAAGGGAGAAAAATCCGCAGGCCGTGCTGGTCTGGTGCATTGGAATGCTGGGAAACCGCATCCTGCCGGTTCTGAGACAAGGTGTGGAACAGTACAGGAAAGCATCCGGAGATGAGAGAGCGTATCTTCTGGAACTCCCGGCAGCTACGGCAGAGACCATCGGCGCACGGCAGCATCCCGGCGTGGAAAATCACCGTCAGGCAGCAAAAGTGCTGACCAAATTTTTGAAGAAGATCTTATAAGAAAATAGCTGCTGCACAAAACGAACATGCAGCAGCTATTTTGCTTGATAGAATTGTCAGGTCGACTCTCTTCTCACGAATCCGCCGGGAACGATGACCGTCGGTGCGATAGGCGGTTTGTGTGCTATCTTGCGGCGGAGCTGAGCGACAACGGTCTTTGCCATTCCGTCAAGGTCGACACGGTAGCTCGTCAGCTGCGGATTGCAGATGGTAGAGTACCGGTAATCGTCGTAGCCGGTCACGGCGACATCCTGCGGCACCCGGTATCCCTCTCGCTTGAGCGTCTCGACCAGATTGTAAGCAACTTCATCACAATTGCAGACGAAGGCTTCCGGCATCTCATGAGGAAGGGAGAAGGGGATGAAGATGCCGCGGTCGTCACGGTCTTCCAGCCGCCAATCATCCCGGATGGGAAGTCCGGCCCGGAGCATGGCCTTTGTGTAGCCGAGGTAGCGGTCCATGATGGAGCTGGTGGACAGCACGCTGCCGACAAAACCAATGCTCTTCCGGCCGGTAGCGATGAGATGCTCGGTGAGCATATAGCTGCCGCTGGTATTGTCGCTGAGAACGCAGTCGGCGGCGATGGCGTCATCGTAGAAATCCAGCAGCATGAACGGCACGCCGGTCTGGATGGCGGTCGCCAGATACCGCCGGTTGATCTCACCCATGAAGATAAGGCCGTCGACCTTGCGGTTGACAAGAAAAGTCGGCATGTTGCAGTTCTGTTCCGCCTGCGGCATTACGATCTCCATCAGAACGGAAATGTTGGCTGCCGCCGCGCTTTTCAGGACGAAACGATAAAGGTTGGAATAAAATGCGTTTTCGTTGAAGAAGCGATCAGCGACAAGGATGCCGATCGTTTCACCGCCGTCAGATGTCGAAGTGCGTGCAGGCATCTGATAGCCCATTTCTTCCGCAGCGGCAATGATCTTTGCTCGCATTGCCTCGCTGACACCGTCTTTTCCGGCCAGACCCTTCGAGACAGAGACAGTGCTGATCCCAAGCCGCTTTGCGATGTCTGACATTCGTACCGCTTTTGCCATGAAATCTTCCCAGCTTTCTTTTTATTCTATAATGATATAAAGTAAGAAAATGAATTTGTTTAGCTTACTGTAAGAGTACCAGCCTTTTGGGGTTTCGTCAACTTATTTTAACTTATTTTTTGGCTAAGAAGGGCGTCTGGAAGAGCAAAAGAGGCCTGAAATGGGCAGACTAACGGATTTTGTTAGCTAAAACTATAAGCTAAAACTAAATTTACTAAACTCAAAAGATGTTGTGTTCCGGGCGTTTGGTGCATGTTGCACAATAATTTCCACCACTAACCGTGCAATAAAACGAATCTTTTTGGGCTTATTGACTTGTTTGCCTAAAAATTATATACTTAAACCACAGAAAATAAGCTAAACAAATGAAGTAGAATGACCTAAAATTTAGCTTACAAAACCGAGGAGAACGAATGAGAAACGAGAAGCCGAAAGGCTTCGCAAAGAAGGAGGATTTTTCCTATGCGTAAGATCAATCGTCGTAGTTTCCTGAAAGCCACCGGTATTCTGGCAGCAGCTTCTGCTCTGGCTGCCTGCGGCGGCAGCAACGGTTCCAGCACGGCTGCTTCCACCGGCAGTGCAGCAGGTTCCACCGCCGGTTCGGACGGCCCTAAGGCTTACAATGAGCTGACCGTCGGCACCGACAACACCGACCTGACTGCTGAGATCAAGATCCTCAGCAACCGCACCGACCTGATTGACGATGGCACCTTCGATGGCTACATTGCCGAGTTCCAGAAGCAGTATCCCAACATCACCATCAAGTATGAGGGCATGACCAACTATGCGGATGATATGACCACCCGTCTGACCTCTAACGACTGGGGCGATGTCTGCATGATCCCCACCACCATTCCTCTGACCGAGCTGAGCGATTACTTTGAGCCGTTGTGCGCACTGGATGACATCAGCGACGAGTACAACTTCGCTTCCAACCGTGCTTATGACGGCACCGTTTACGGCGTCCCTTCCACCGGCAACGCACAGGGTATCGTTTATAATAAGAAGGTGTTCGAGACAGCTGGTGTGACCACCCTGCCCAAGACCCCGGACGAGTTCCTCGACGCTCTGCAGAAGATCAAGGATTACGATCCTTCCATTGATCCGCTGTACACCAACTACGCTGCAGGCTGGACCATGAGCGCATGGGATGGCTACATTGGCGGCGGTGCTACCGGCGATCCTGACTGGATGAACATCACCATGCCCCAGACCAAGGATCCGTTCCAGAAGGGCATTCTGGGTGCGGACGATATGGGTCCCTACGCTGTCTACTACATCCTGTACGAGGCTGTCAAACGCGGCCTGACCGAGGCTGACCCCACCACCACCGACTGGGAAGGCTGCAAGCCCCGTATGAACAACGGTCAGATCGGTGCGATGGCACTGGGCAGCTGGGCGATCATCCAGATACAGCAGGCTGGCGACAATGCGGACGACATCGGCTATATGCCGTTCCCCATCACTGTCAACGGTACGCAGTACGCAAGCGCAGGCGCGGATTACTGCTTCGGCGTGAACAAGAATACCTCCGATGACAAGAAGCTGGCTGCAATGCTGTACATCAAGTGGTTCAGCGAGTCCTCCAACTTCGCATTCGATCAGGGCGGTGTGCCGGTCCTGAAGAGTCAGGCATATCCGGATACCCTGAAGGCATTCGACGGCATCGACCTGCTGGAAGACACCCCGGCTCCCTCCGAACTGGCTGACCTGAAGGACAATGTCCAGCAGGAAGCTGAGCTGATGCTGAACGCAGACCAGACCCACGTCATGCGTGTTGTCGAGGCTGGTATCAACGGCGATGAGACGCTGGACGATATCGTGGCTGACTGGAACGCTGCATGGGGTAAGGCTGTGGATGCCTGCGCACCGCAGTAAGCGTTTTCACAGTAAGAACAATGCAGGGTGGGCGTTCCCGTCCGCTCTGCTTCTGGTGAAAGGAGGCCTTTTCAATGGCATCTTCCGCAGCAGTTTCTGCTCCGAAAAAGCGTAAGACTTTCAAGGAATTCTGGCACAGTATGCGAGGCCAGCAGATCATCGTTACGCTGGTATTCCTTTTTGTTCCGCTGCTTCTGCTCTTCATGTTCACCTATCTGCCGTTCTTCAAGATGGTGGAGTTCAGCTTCTTCAAGATGAAGTACATCGGCAGACGCACCTTTGTGGGCTTCAAGAACTATATTGATGTCTTTACCCGTGACGACTGCTTTCATGCACTGAGCCTGAGCCTGTATTATATGGCAGGTTCGGTGGTGCAGATGGCACTGGCTCTGCTCTTCGCGACGATCCTGAGCTTCAAGTGCAAGGGCAGCAAGTTCTTTCGTGGTGCGCTTTACTTCCCCTGCCTGATCTGCGGCATTTCCGTCGGATTCATTTTCAAGTTCTTCTTTACCCACGGCTTCGTGCTGGATACCCTGCTGAGCTGGGTCGGCTTCAACGTGGATAAGCTTCCGTTCTGGCTCCGTGATGAGTCCATCAACAACATCGTGCTGGTGGCCTGCTCGGTCTGGAAATACATCGGTCAGAACATCGTCATGTTCATCGGTGCGATCGCATCGGTCGACCCGGTTCTGTATGAGGCCGCTGAGATCGACGGCGCGAACGCATGGCACCGCTTCAAGGACATCATCCTTCCATCCATCAGCACTATCGTTGTTCTGAACCTAATCATCTCGGTGTCCGGTGCGCTGTCCGCTTTCGAGATGCCTTACGTCGTTACCGGCGGCGGTTTCAATACCTCCACTTACTTCGTCGTCATGGATAAGATCGCACACACCGACCAGAAAGTTGGTCTGGCGTCCGCAATGGCAGTTGTCCTGCTGATGCTCATCATGATCGTGACCTACTTCCAGAAAGCAGTCGAGAAGTGGCTGGAACACCGCAGCGACCGTCCGGTCAATGCAAGAAAGTGAGGGGCATATCATGAACGAAACCACGTCGATCAAGGCAAAACGTCTTGTCATCAATATTTGCAAGTATGCACTCCTCATCTTTGCGGCATTTGTGGCACTGGTACCTATCGTTTCCTGCATCTTCACCGCCTTTAAGACGGAAGAGGAGTACGCAAATACCAATGTCATCACTCTGCCGAAAAGCTTCCTGAATTTCGATAACTTCATCACGGCATGGAACAAGGCGAACATGGGTCGGGCGTTCATCAACAGCTTCATCATCCTGATCTGCGTTCTGGCAGGCAGCATCATGATCAGCGCAATGCTGGCCTATGTCCTCAACCGCTTCAAGTTCCCCGGCAATACCCTCATCCGCAACCTGTTCACCATTGCGACTCTGATTCCCGGCATCGCCTCTCAGGTCACCGTGTATCAGATCATGACAGCCCTGCATCTGGTCAACTCCATGCCCGGCTACATCATCCTGATGATGGGTACGGATGTCATCACCATCTACATTTTCCTTCAGTTCTTCGAGAACCTTTCTCCTACGCTGGATGAAAGTGCTATCCTCGACGGCTGCACATACTTTGGTGTGTTCTTTAAAATTCTTCTGCCCCTGTTGAAGCCGGCCATCGTGACCAGTGCCATCCTGAAGGGCGTGTCCACCTACAACGAATACTACATGGCAAACCTGTATCTGCAGGATAAGACCAAGTATCAGGTGGTGGCTACTTCGCTGTATGTCTTCTCTGGCCCTATGGGTAACCAGTACAACTACATCTGCGCTGGCGTTATCATCACCATCATCCCGGCTCTGATCGTCTTCCTGCTCTGTCAGGATCAGATCTACAGCGGCATGGCTGCTGGCGCAGTCAAAGGCTAAAGCCAATTTCAGACATTCACTATTTTTCTCCTTCATCATCTGCCGCTTCTCTTTGCCCCATATCTTCATCACTTATGGGGCAAAGAGCTGAGCGGCGGCAGGAGAGAGCCGACAACCTTCTTTTTACAGGAGTTTTGATTATGAGCAACGTAAAAATGTTCTGCGACGCCCTGCCGAATATCCCCTGGCAGGAGAAGCCTGCCGATGTCACCGGTCCGGTCTGGCGTTACACCGAAAACCCCATCATTGGCCGCAACCCGGTCCCCGGTGTTGCCCGCATCTTCAACAGTGCGGTGGTTCCCTATGAGGGAGCATTCATCGGTGTCTTCCGTGGCGAGCAGGTCAACGGCGTGCCGTACATCTATCTTGGCCGCAGCAAGGACGCAATCCACTGGGAGTTCGACAAAGAGAAGATCCCCTTTGTCAACGAGAAGGGCGAGCCGTTCATGCCGGTCTACGCTTATGATCCTCGTCTGGTAAAGGTCGAGGATACCTATTATGTCATCTGGTGTCAGGACTTCTACGGTGCGTCCATCGGCATCGCAAAGACCACTGATTTCAAGAAGTTCGTCCGCATCGAGAACCCGTTCATCCCGTTCAACCGAAACGCTGTCCTCTTCCCCCGGAAGATCAATGGCATGTACACCATGCTGAGCCGTCCGTCGGACTCCGGTCATACTCCGTTCGGCGATATCTTCCTGAGCCAGAGCCCCGATATGGAGTTCTGGGGCCGTCACCGCCATGTCATGAGCAAAGGCTCCAACTGGTGGGAGAGTGTTAAGATCGGCGGTGGTGCAGCTCCCATTGAGACCAGCGAAGGCTGGTTGCTGTTCTACCACGGTGTTACCGGCACCTGCAACGGCTTCGTTTACTCCATCGGCGGTGCCATCCTCGATAAGGATGAGCCGAGCAAAGTCCTGTACCGCTGCGAGAACTTCCTGCTGACGCCGGAACAGTGGTATGAGGAGCGCGGCTTCGTGCCGAACGTCTGCTTCCCCTGCGCGACCCTGCAGGATGCAGACACCGGTCGTATCGCCCTCTACTATGGCTGCGCAGACAGCTATGTCGGCCTCGCATTCACTACCGTGGATGAGGTCGTCGACTACATCAAAGCTCACGATTACGCAGGCTCGACCGACCACGAGATCGGCATTCGTTAATCAGACCATCGGTGCCTGCCCCGGTTTTCCGGGACGGGCGTCTGTTGATGAAAGGAGAGCGGATTCCCTATGCCAACCATCAAGCAGGCGGCAGAAACTCTGCTGAACGAAAATATCATCCCGTTCTGGAAACGGATGCGAGATGATGAGTACGGCGGCTTTTACGGTTATATGGATTTCGACCTGAATCTCAATAAGCAGGCCGAAAAGGGCTGTATCCTGAATAGCCGCATTCTCTGGTTCTTCTCCGAGGCAGCCATGCTGACCGGTCGGAGCGACCTTGCCGAGGATGCGCGCCACGCATACAAGTTCTTTGCCAAACGCTGCTATGACGAACAAAACGGCGGCGTCTATTGGAGCTGTGATTACACCGGCAAACCGCTGGATACCACCAAGCACACTTACAATCAAGGCTTTGCCATCTACGCACTGTCGGCTTATTACCGTCTGACCCGGGATACAGCGGCCATTGAGCGAGCAAAGGAAATTTTCCATCTCATCGAAAAGCACTGCACCGACAACGAGGGTTATCTGGAAGCCTTTACCATTGACTGGAAGCCGGAGAGCAACGAGAAGCTTTCTGAAAACGGCGTCATGGCATCCAAGACCATGAACACCCTGCTTCATGTCTTCGAGGGGTATTCCGGTCTCTATCAGGCAACGCATGACCCCGAAGTGGGAAAGGCGATGCGGAGAGTGCTGGACATCTACGAACACAAAATTTATTCGCCCGACCTTCACCGGCAGCTGGTCTTTTTTGATGAGCATTACAACTCCATCATCGATCTGTACAGCTACGGCCACGATATTGAGTCCAGCTGGCTCATCGACTGGGGCTGTGACCTGCTGGGTGATGAGGAACTTTCGGGGCGCATCTACAAAATCGACTCCGACCTTGCATCGCATATCTACGATACCGCTTACATCGACCACTCGGTCGTCAATGAATGTGAACGGGGCAAGGTGGACACCACCCGTGTCTGGTGGGTACAGGCAGAGGCCATCCTTGGCTTCGTCAATGAATATAAGAAGAGCGGCGATCCGAAATACCGTGACGCCGCAGCGGATATCTACCACTACATCTGCAATGTTATGATCGACAAACGGCTCGGCAGCGAGTGGTTCTGGGATGTAGACAAGGACGGTGTGCCGTCCAGCAGAAAACCCATCCTTGAACCGTGGAAATGCCCGTATCACAATGGCCGGATGTGCATGGAACTGATAAGGAGGAACCCTGATGTCACAGTCTAAGCTTCACCCCGAGTATCTCCGCCAGAAAGCGTTGCAGGACGCATATCTGGCACGGAAAAATAAAAAGAGCGATTTCTACAACGGCATTTATGACCGCTGGGAAAATCCCGTCCTGACCCGTGAGAGCATCCCCCTGAACTGGCGGTTCGACCTGAACCCCGAGACGAATCCGCACTTCATGGAGCGTCTGGGCGTCAACGCTGTCTTCAATTCCGGTGCCATCAAGCTGAACGGCAAGTATTATCTGGTCGCTCGCATCGAGGGCAACGACCGTAAGAGCTTCTTCGGCGTAGCCGAGAGCGACAGCCCGGTGGAAGGCTTCCACTTCTGGGAAAAGCCCATCCTGCTGCCGGATACCTGCCCCGAAGAGACGAATGTTTACGATATGCGTTTGACTCGGCACGAGGACGGCTGGATCTATGGTGTCTTCTGCTCTGAGAGCAAGGACAAGACCATGAACGATCTGTCCGCCGCAGTTGCTGCTGCCGGCATCGTCCGTACTAAAGATCTCAAGACTTGGGAGCGTCTGCCCAACCTCGTCACCAAGCGCAGTCCGCAGCAGCGGAATGTTGACCTGCTGCCCGAGTTTGTCAACGGCAAGTACGCATTCTACACCCGTCCGATGGATGACTTCATCGACACCGGTTCGGGCGGCGGCGTTGGTTTCGGTCTCTGCGACGATATCACCCATGCCGTCATTGATGAAGAGATCATCACCAGCCCCCGTCGTTACCACACCATCACCGAGTCCAAGAACGGCGAGGGCGCAACGCCCATCAAGACCGAAAAGGGATGGCTTCACATTGCTCACGGCGTCCGCAACACCGCAGCCGGTCTGCGCTATGTCATTTACGTCTTTGTCACCGACCTGAAAGACCCCAGCAAGGTCATCGCAGAACCGTCCGGATTCCTCATCGCTCCCCGTGACTGGGAGCGTGTAGGCGACGTCTCCAACGTGGTCTTCACCAACGGTGCAATTGCGGATGATGACGGAAGCGTGTATATTTATTATGCAGCCAGCGACACACGCCTACATGTGGCTTCCACCACCATCGACAAGCTGCTGGACTTCGCATTCAATACGCCTGCAGATCCGCTGCGCAGTGTGGACTGCGTGAAGCAGCGGTGCGACCTCATCGACAAAAATCTTGCTTATCTCAAGAGCATCGGCGAGTAATTCCCCGATCTGCTCTTCCCGAAAGGAAACGCCATGAAAAAGACAAACATCGACAGCCCGTTTTACCGTACAATGGGCAAGCTTGGCGATCTGGTTTTCGCCAACATTCTCTGGCTCATTTGCTGCCTGCCCGTCATCACTGCCGGAGCCTCCACACTGGGGCTTTTCACCGTAGTGAATAAGATGGCAGCGCATGAGGATTATACGGTGAGAACAGACTTTTTCAAGGCGTTCCGTCGGGATCTCAGACAGAGTACAGCCCTTTGGGCTGTGGTTGCCATCGGCGGATATGCAGGATTTGTTGGTCTTCGGAGTGCGACTGCACAGGATAATGCTTCGACCGGTATTCTGGCGGCAGCTTCCTTTCTGCTGTTGGTGGGCGTCTGCTGCTGCGGAAGCTGGGGCTTCGCTCTGCTGGCTCGGTTCAGTTATTCCAAAGCGTTGAATGCTCTGGCAGACGGCGGACGGATGGTGCTGGCGAATCTGCTGCCGAGCGTGGGAATTCTGGCATTTCTGGCGTGGTTCCCACTGCTGGCGAAAGCCGCTCCGGAAGGGTTCGTTTATCTGCTTCCGCTCTGGCTGCTGGTGGGTGGAGCAGGTTCCGCGCTGGGGATCGCGTTCCTGATGCGCCCTGCCTTTGCCCGTCTGGAACAGGCTGGACGCAAAGCCGAAGAACCAGAAGAAAATGAAGAAATCGTGGGAGGAAACGACCAATGATCGTTCGTTCTGAAAACTGTTTTACCCTGCATACCGCTCACACCAGCTACCAGCTGGCCGTTGGGCCGAAAGGAATGCTGCTCCATACATATTATGGTTCCCGTCTGCCGGACAACGCTCCGGAGCTGGCGGATAGCCGGATGCCGCATGGTGACCCCGGCTGCTGGCCTGACCTGATGCCGCAGGAGATCTCCGGCTCCGGCACAGCGGATAACCGAACTTCGTCGGTCATTCCGGAATACGCCGATGGTATCGAAGCAGCGGCCTTCGTCTTTGACCGTACCGAAGTCCATGTTGGAAAGCCGCAGCTGCCCGGCCTGCCGATGTTCCGGGATGGTGAGGGCGTCGAAACGCTTTCCATCTTCCTGAAAGATGCAGGCGGTCTGGCAGTCGAGCTGCGGTACAGTGTCTATGAGGCCGAAGACCTCATCACCCGTACTGCCGTGTACACCAACGAGTCCAAGGAAGAGCTGACCCTGAACAAGGCGGCTTCTCTGACCCTCGACTTTGCGCCGGACGCTCTCGAGCTGATCACCCTGAACGGTACATGGGCGGCCGAGCGGACGCCGGAGCGTGCCGCTCTCCGCTGCGGTATCCAGAGCATCGGCAGCACACGCGGCATTCCGGGTCATGCACATAACCCGGCGGTGGCTCTCTGCCATGCCGATACCACCGAGACGAACGGCGACGCATGGGGATTTGCTTTTGTATACAGCGGCAATTACCTTATCGAGGCAGAACGCTGCGATGCAGGCGAGCGTCTGGTGATGGGAATCAATCCGTATCACTTCCACTGGACCTTGCAGCCCGGTGAGAGCTTTACGGCTCCCGAAGCAGCAATGATTTATTCGGATCGGGGTCTGGGCGAGATGAGCCGACGGTTCCATAACGCGATCCGTACTCGTCTTATCCCAGCCAAGTGGCAGGATATGACTGCAAAGCGGCCTGTTCTCATCAACAGCTGGGAAGCCTGCTACTTCGACTTCGACGAAAAGAAGCTGCTGGAACTGGCAATGGCGGCGAAAAAGGCCGATATCGACCTCTTTGTTCTGGACGATGGCTGGTTCAAGGGACGCAATGATACTTCGTCCAGTCTGGGCGACTGGGTAGCCGACAAGAACAAGCTGCCTGACGGTCTGGCTGGTCTGTGCAAGAAGATCAACCTGCTGGGTCTGGAGATGGGTCTCTGGGTCGAGCCGGAAGCCATTAGCCCGGACAGCGACCTCTATCGGGCACATCCGGACTGGGCATTCATCATCAAGGGACGGGAACCGCTGGAGATTCGGCAGCAGTACACGTTGGATTTCAGCCGTCCGGAAGTCGTTGACGGCATCTGGGCACAGCTGGACGCCATTCTGGAAAGCTGTCAGCTCAAGTACCTCAAGTGGGATATGAACCGCTCGCTGGCTCATGTGTATAACGCAAAGCTTCCGGCCAAACGGCAGGGCGAAGTCTATCACCGCTACACGATGGGTGTTTATGAATTGCAGCGTCGGCTGACTGAGAAGTATCCGAACCTGCTGCTGGAAAACTGCGCAGGCGGCGGCGCACGGTTCGACTGCGGTATGCTCTATTACAGTCCGCAAATTTGGTGCAGCGACAACACCGATGCCCGGAGCCGTTTGACCATCCAGTATGGTACCAGCCTGTTCTATCCCGGCTGCGTCATGGGTGCGCACTTCTCGACGGTGCCGAACCACTGCACCGGCCATGTTTCCACGCCGGAAGCTCGTATGGCGGCGGCTCTGCTCGGAACCTTTGGTTTCGAGCTTGACCTGACGAAATACAGCGATGAAGAGCTGGAAGCCATCCGCCCGTATGTGGCGTGGTATCAGGCACATGGCGCATTGCTCCGTGGCGGCGACCTGTACCGTCTGGTGGATCCGGAACCCAATGGTCTGGGTTCGGCGTGGATGATCGCCGCAAAAGACCACAGCGAGGCGGCAGTTTTCGCTGTTGGCGATGCTCTGAGCGGAAACCACGCCGTCGCAAGCGCAAACAGCCGTCCGCGTCTGGTGCTGGAAGCTCTTGACCCGGCGGCGTCTTATACCGACGAAGAGGGCAATACCTTTACCGGCCTGCAGCTGATGACGACCGGTCTGGAACTGCCCGGAGCCTATGGCCAGACACCAGCAAAGATCTGGTATTTGAAGAGGGATTGAATTATGCTGGAACAAACGATTTTACAGAAATACAACACATGGCTTGCTCAGCCGAACCTGCCTGCTGACATTTCGGAGGAGCTGAACGCCATCCGGAATGATGAAGATGCGATCACCGACCGCTTTTACCGGGATCTGGAATTCGGCACCGGCGGTCTGCGTGGTGTCATCGGTGCAGGCACCAACCGGATGAACGTTTACAACATCCGCAAGGCAACGCAGGGTCTGGCAAACTACCTGAACGCTTCCGACCTGCCGAAGAAGGTCGCCATTGGCTACGACAGCCGCATCAAGAGCGACGTTTTCGCCAAAGAGACGGCTGCAGTTCTGGCGGCAAACGGCATTAAGGTTTACATCTATCCCCGTCTGGAGCCGACTCCGGCTCTGAGCTGGGCAGTGCGGTATTATGGCTGCGGCGCAGGCGTCTGCGTGACGGCCAGCCACAATCCGGCCAAGTACAACGGCTATAAGGTCTATGGTGCGGATGGCTGCCAGATCACGCTGGAAATTGCTGCAAAGATTTTAGCCGCCATCGAAGCGGTCGATTGCTTTGCGGTTCAGCCTGCGGATTTTGATGCAGCAATGGCCGAGGGCAAAATCGAGTACAGTTCTGAAAAGTGCCTTGATGGTTTCGTGGATGCGGTCTACGCTCAGCATGTCGGTGATGGTGCAGGCATTGCCGATTTGAAGCTGGTCTATACGCCGCTCAACGGTTCCGGTCTGGAGTGTGTCAAGAAATTGCTGGCAAAGCTGGGTGTCTCCCACCTGACTGTTGTCCCCGAGCAGGAGAAGCCGGATGGAAACTTCCCGACCTGCCCCTATCCCAACCCCGAAATTCGGGAGGCTATGCAGAAGGGTCTGGAACTCTGCGATAAAGTTCATCCCGACCTGCTGCTGGGTACCGACCCGGATTGCGACCGCTGCGGCACGGCAGTTCCGGATGGAAAAGGCGGCTATCGGCTCATCACCGGCAACGAGATGGGCATCATTCTGCTGGACTACATCTGCCGCACCCGGAAAGCCCTCGGCACCATGCCGGAGCATCCGGTGGCAGTCACGACCATTGTTTCTACCGATATGGCAACGCCGGTCGCGAAAAAGTACGGCGTCGAGCTGCGCCGCACCCTGACCGGTTTCAAGTTCATCGGTGAGCAGATCGGTCAGCTGGAAGCAGCAGGCGAGGCCGACCGGTATATCTTTGGATTTGAGGAGAGCTACGGTTATCTGTCCGGTGCGCATGTCCGGGATAAGGACGCCGTCAATGCAACTTTGCTGGTCTGCGAAGCCGCGGCATGGTACGCACAGCAGGGAATGACCCTGCTGGATGCCATCAACAAGCTGTACGCCGAGTTCGGCTGCTATCGGAATGCTCTGCTGAGCTTTGCCTTTGAGGGTGAAAGCGGTATGCATACCATGCAGGCGATCATGAAGAAACTGCGTGAGACTCCGCCGACTGAGATCGGCGGCAGCAAAGTGGAATCCGTCCTCGATTACAACACCGAGGGTACCGGCCTGCCGAAGGCAAATGTCCTCGAGTTCCGTCTGGACGGCGGTGCAAAGCTGATGGTTCGTCCGTCCGGCACCGAGCCGAAGATCAAGGTTTATCTGTCCACTGTTGCTCCCACCGAGGAAGCAGCGGATGCCATCAATGAAAAGCTGTCTGCTGCCTCGAAAGAGCTGTTGAGAGCATAAGAAGGTTTTGAAGATGAAAACGATCAAATTAACGCCCAGCTGCAAAGATTACCTCTGGGGCGGTGAGAAGCTCCGGGAAGAATATGGAATCAAGAGTGACCTGCATCCGCTGAGTGAAGCGTGGATGCTCTCCTGCCATCCGGACGGCCCCAGCTATCTGGCTGACGGTACGACGCTGGAACAGTACGTCGAATCCCATCCCGGCTGCCTTGGCACCGACTGCGAGAAGTTCAGCGAGTTCCCCATCCTTGCCAAGCTCATCGACGCAAACAAAGACCTGTCGATTCAGGTGCATCCCTCCAATGCCTATGCGCAGGAGCATGAGCATCAGTACGGCAAGACTGAGATGTGGTATGTGCTGGAAGCCGAACCCGGTGCGACCCTCTACTATGGTTTCACCCATGAGATCAGCAAAGAGGAGTTTGAACGCCGGATTCAGGACAACACCCTGACCGACGTGCTGAACGCAGTTCCGGTCGAGAAAGGCGATTGCTTCTTCATCCCGTCCGGTACCCTCCATGCCATCCGGAAGGGAATCGTCGTGGCGGAGATCCAGCAGAACTCCAATGTCACCTACCGTATTTACGATTACGGCCGGAAAGGAGCTGACGGAAAACCCCGTCAGCTCCATATTCCGCAGGCGTTGGATGTCACCGAGCGTATTCTGCCCAAGCCGCAGGATTTCCACGGCCATCTGGCACAGTGCGATTACTTCACCGTGGACGATGTCGAGGGGGATTTCGAGGATGTCTGCGATGGAGCGTCTTTCACCTCGCTCCTGATTCTGGAAGGTGAAGGCATCCTGACCGAGGGCGATGAGCAGATGCCGGTCAAAAAGGGCGAGAGTCTCTTCCTTCCGGCTGGCACCGGAACTTATCGTGTCACTGGCAAAAACCTGAAGTGCCTGCGCACACGCGTCTAAAAAATCAAAAAATTCCCGGACAGTCTGTCGCTGCCCGGGAATTTGTGCTATCCTAAAAGAAAGCCGAAGAAAAGAGGACACTGTTATGGCATCCTACCGCTACGAACGCGATATCAAACCCGAAGACCTCGTGCAGGAGAAACCGCGTGAACTGACTCCTGCCGAAGCCCGTGCGAACTGGTGGCACTATCACTGGTATTATGTCGCGCTCATTGCGGCAGCGGTACTGCTCCTTGGGTATTTTGTATGGAACCGTGTTACAGAAGTAAAACCGGATTACACCGTGGCGGTTGTGAGTCGTACGAACCCGGACACCGCATTTCTCAGCGAGCTGGAAGAAAGACTGGAGTCTGTTGCTGAAGATGTAAACGGCGATGGGAAAATCAAGGTAGAAGTCAAGGGAATCTGGCTGGCATTGGATTACGACGGCGGTGACGTCTCGCTGCGAAAACTGATGGAGTCCAGCGAGGACAAGTTGAACTCGGACTTCTATCTCGGCGAGAGTACGGTTTTCATTGTGGATGACCCTGCTGCGATGGAACAGAAATACGGCTGCTTCCGGCTTCTGGACGGCACCGACCCGGCGGAGGGCGACAACGTCCGAATTGAGGATTTTGCGATTCCGCTGAAAGATACCGTCCTCTCCGGAATGGATTCGTCAGGGAATACCCAATGGTATGTCGCACGCCGTCTTGCTGAGGGTCTCAAAGAAGATGCTTTTGCCGCAGGCGATGCGCTGTGGGATAGGGTTCAATAACCCACCGATCGAATAGACAAAAAAGCCGCAGGTTTTTCAATTTCGATGAAACCTGCGGCTTTTTTCTGCCTTTAAATTGATGGAAAAACATGCCAAATGTGCGTGAATGGGGTCGTTTTGTGCGTGAATCGCAATTCCATACGAGGAAAATCATGGTATAATAAAAACTGTAAGGGGGCGTGGCGATGAAGCTGCGAATATACATCGAATGAAATTGCGGAAAAGATCACTCTCCCGGAGAAGCTGGAAAAGGTCTGGTACACCCGGCAGTATTACGGAACCCTCTCCCACAACGGAAAGGCAGTTTATCAGAAGTATCTCGGCTGGTATGACGGCAATCCGGTCAACCTGAACCCACTTTCCCCTAAGGATACGGCTAAAAAGCTGGTAGAATATCTCGGAAGCAGCGATGCGGTGCTGCAGAAAGCGAGAAAAGACTACAAGAAGGGCGAATACCAGTGGGTCGCACAGATCACCAAAGAACTGGTCTTTGCGGACCCGGCGAACCAGAAGGCGCGGAATCTCTGTGCGGATGCGTTGGAGCAGTTGGGATATCAGGCTGAATCGGGCGCGTGGCGGAATGCTTATCTGATGGGCGCAGCCGAACTGCGAGAGGGCAACTTGTCCGGACGGGCGAGAACAGCGAATGGCCTGACCTCCGCCATGCGTGAAATGACGATGGAGATGCTGCTGGACTATATCGCCATCCTCACCGATGATATTATTGTGCCATAATCACACACAACATAGCAAAAGCCAGCTTTCCGGATTCTGCGTGACACAGACCGGAGAGCTGGTTTATGCCGCAATTTAATAATAAAAATTAAATTGCAAATTTTGTCAGCAGTCGGTATAATAAAAATGATGTGACAGCAACGCCGCACGCCGTGCCTTTGACGGCTCGGTGAAGGACTGGTAAAACAGAGAAATGTGAGGATGGAATATGCCAATTGGAGTTTTGACGAACTGTGCCGCCGTGCTGCTCGGCGGTCTGCTGGGAACGGGTCTGGGTAAGATTTTGCCGCAGAACCTGAAGGATAATCTGCCGACCCTGTTCGGTTACTGCTCTATCGCGATTGGCATCAATTCCATTATCAAGGCATCCGGTATGACGGCGGTCGTGCTGGCGATTCTGGTGGGCTTCACCATCGGCCACAGCCTGCATCTGGAACAGTGGACGAGCAAGTTTTTCCATAAGCTCGTGAAAACGCTGCATCTCGGCGGCGAAAATATCGACATGGAGTTTTATATCACGGCGGTAGCTCTGTTCTGTTGCAGCGGTTTCGGTTGGTACAGCACCCTGACCGAGGGCATCACCGGCGACCCGTCGCTGCTGATGTCGAAAGCAGTGCTGGATTTCTTCACGGCAATGATCTTTGCTTCGACCTTGGGCGCGGCTATCTGCGCCATCCCGATTCCGCAGATCGTTATCCTGCTCATCGTTTTTGGAGCTGGTAAGCTGCTGGCCGGAGTGCTGACCCCGACTATGTTTGCAGACCTGTCAGCCTGCGGCGGTATCCTGACGATGGCGGCTGGTTTCCGTGTGTCCAAGATCAAATCGGTTCCTCTCGTTGACCTCATGCCTGCCCTCATCCTTGTGATGCCGTTCAGCTGGCTCTGGTCTACTCTGATGGGATAATTTACAAAATTGAGATGGGCTGCTGCATAGGATGCGGCGGTGTTCCGGGAGAGTTGTTCCCTGAGCTGCCCTCGGACAGCGCATCTTCGTCCAGCAATGCATCGTCCAAGCCGGAAACACCGGCGAGCCGTCCGAATGACCCTTCGTCGGGCAGCTCAAGCAGTTCCAGCTCGTCTTCGAGTTCCAGCAGCTCTGCATCTTCGAGCAGCTCGTCCAGTTCTTCTTCCTCGGCATCGAGCGAGAGTCCGGCATCTTCGGACAGTAAGAACGATCCGGCAAATCTGGAAGCATACCGGCAGGAAGTGCTTCGGCTGGTAAACATTGAACGTCAGAAGGAAGGCTTGCAGCCGCTGACGATGGATAATTCTGCGCTGAGTGCCGTCGCACAGGTTCGCGCAAAGGAAATTGTGGAGCTATTTGAACATTACCGTCCGGACGGAACTAAGTGCTATACAGCGTTGCAGGAACAAGGAGTAGACTACTGGTATGCAGGTGAAAACATCGCTGCAGGATATCAGACACCGGCGCAGGTCGTGGATGGCTGGATGCACTCGGAGGGTCACCGTGCGAATATTCTGAATCCGAATTTCAAGAAACTCGGTGTGGGTTATTATTACAGTTTTAACGGCGAATATGGTGCCTACTGGGTTCAAATATTCATCGGCTAAATAAAAATCAAAACAGGCAGTACGTTTTACCAGATGGTACGGCGTACTGCCTGTTTTTGCGTGGAATGATTAGAAGTCCCATAAACATCCTTTCCACAAATTTGTATAAAATTTGAACAAAATATTGAAATTTACTTGCAGAGTCTGTGTGCATCCGGTATAATGAAACAAGCTTCTGAATTCAGGAGCTACCTTATTATAGAGGAGGAGTTATTGTGCAGACGCTGTTTGATGCAGTCAATGCGATTTGCAGCAAGATCCAGATCGTTTCAAACTGGTTCTGGGATTTCCCCTGCAATCTGGACTGGTATGCAGCGATCCCGGTGCTGGGCAATTTCAGTCTGGCGATCATCCTGTTGATGGGAACAGGCATCTTCTTCACCTTCAAGCTTCACTTTGTGCAGGTGCGGAAATTCAAGTACGGCCTCCATGTTCTGATGTGCTGCAAAAAGTCGGATACCGGTATCTCGTCGCTGACGGCATTCCTGCTGTCGACGGCAATGCGTGTCGGCCCGGGCAATATTCTGGGCGTGACCGGTGCAATCTCCATCGGCGGCCCGGGTGCGTTGTTCTGGATGTGGATCTCTGCTTTCTTTGGTATGGCAACGTCCTTCGCAGAGTCTACCCTGTCGCAGATCTTCAAAGAAAAGCGTGATGACGAATATGTCGGCGGTATGCCGTTTTATGGCCGAAAGCTGCTGAAAGACGCCGCATGGGTCGGTGTTGCACTGAGCCTGTTGTATATCGTGTACGCACTGCTCTGCTTCCCGGCACAGGGCTTTAATACTATTTCGGCGGTGGGTGCCATTGCGCAGACCATTACCGGTAAGACCATCCCGACGAATTCGGCACTTTATTGGGTATCCTTCGTGATTTTGCTCATCATCACGGCTCTGGTCAGCTTTGGCGGCATCAAGAAGGTCACTAAAGTTACCGACCGTGTGGTTCCGGTCATGGCAGGCATTTATGTCGTTACTGTTATCGCCCTCATTGTCGGCAACTTTACCCGTATCCCTTGGTTCTTTGCCGCCGTATTCGGTCAGGCATTCAAACCGGCTGCTGTCTTTGGCGGTGCGTTTGGTCTGGCTCTGAGCCAGGGTATCAAGCGCGGCCTGATGTCCAACGAGGCTGGTCAGGGTACGATCACCATGCCGGCTGCCGCCGCTGAGGTCGAGCATCCCTGTGAGCAGGGCTGCGTGCAGGCTCTGGGCGTTTTCCTCGATACCATCGTTATCTGCACACTGACCGGTTTTGTCGTTATCATGGGTCGTGTCTGGCTGACGGAGGATGCTCAGGCATGGTTTGAGCTGGGCAAACTGGATAAGTTCCTTGCTTCCTGCGGTGCGCTGACCGGCAGCAAAGGCATCCTGTACTCTCTGGTGATGCTGCTGGTGAGCGTCTGTTTTGGTCTATTCGCTTTTACCTGCCTGCTGGGATTCATGTCCTTCACTGAGATGTGCGCAAACCGTATTTCCAGCAAACCGGCGTTCATCAATGCGATTCGTGTGCTGTGCCTTGTCGTCATCTCCTTCGGCGTTATCACTAACATTGCCGGTATGGATCTGGGTGCCCTCTGGGATCTGAGCGACTTTGCGAACATCCTGATGGTCTATTGTAACCTGCCGCTTCAGTATATCGGTTTCAAGTACGTTCTGCGTGCTTGGAAGCACTTTGAAAAGCAGGATGGCACGCCTTTTACATCCAAAGTGGTGGGTCTGGATCTGCCGGTCTGGGATGAGCTGACAAAGAAAAAGAGCAGCCGTGCCGGAAAGTAAGAAAATCGCTCTCGCACTTGTTTTTCTGGTGGGTCTGTCGATGGCGGCTCTCTGCCAGAAGCTGAATCTGCCCCGAATCATCGGGATGCTCTTCACTGGCATCCTGCTGGGGTTCTATGTCCTCAACTGGCTCGACCCGTCCATCCTGTCCATCTCATCTGACCTGCGGCAGATGGCACTCATCATCATTCTGCTGAAAGCCGGACTTTCACTGAATCTGGCCGACCTGAAAAAAGTCGGACGCCCGGCGGTCATGATGAGCTGTGTTCCGGCAAGCTGTGAAATTCTTGCATTTATCCTGTTTGCGCCGATGATTCTCAGTATTTCACGCATTGAGGCGGCAGTGATGGGTTCGGTGCTGGCGATTCTCATTACCGCTCCGCTGGGTGCAATTGGAATGGATATGACCTACCAAAAACTGCTCGTCCGGGAGGAAACGCCCGAAGAAACTCGATGAAAAAATGATGCTGGTTTTTTCTGCGATAGTATGCTACAATAAAAGATAAGAATATTTTACCGCAGAGGAGGAGCAACATGGAGTTGAAACGGCTGTGTCCATACTGTATGCAGGAGCTGAACGGACAGGCGGACGAGTGTCCGCACTGCGGCCGTGTTTTTGCCGGGCGAAATCCGGCAGGCAGTCTTCCGGCAGGTACAGTGCTGGCAGGCCGCTATACGGTGGGGGATATCCAGAGTGTAGATGGCGAAGGCATCCTGTACCGGAGCGTCGAGAACATTGGCCGTTTCCGGGTAATAATCAAAGAGTATATGCCGCTGACGCTGGCCTCGGAACGGGGTCGAAACATGGAACTCCGCCCGAAGCCGGGCAGTGAGGTGTTGTTCAAGACCACTCGGATGGATTTTTCTGACCTGTATCGGTCGCTCCAGCGCATCACGCCGACCACCGGTCTGGAAGCCGTGTTGGATGTCTTTGAAGAGAACAACACAGTCTATGCCGTTATGGAGAACCCGGGCGGACGTCCGCTGGATAAGTGGCTGGAGGAACACGGAAACACGGTCGACCCGGAAGAAGCCCGTATTATGCTGCAGCCGGTCTTTGACGGTGTATCGGCGATGCATCAGGTAGGACTTGTCCATCGCGGCATCTGCCCGGAGAATATCCGGATATTGGATAATGGCCGTGCCCGGCTGACCGGATATGCAACAGTCGGTCTGCGGACGGCAGGAAGCGGTCTGCACGAGCAGTTGTTCGAGGGCTACTCGGCACCGGAACAGTACTCTACCTCCGAGTTTGAAGGACGCTATACCGATGAATACGGCCTTGCGGCGGTCTTTTACCGAATAGTCTGCGGCCTGAGTCCGGTTCCGGCAGCGCAGCGTCTTGTGGCCGATTCCAACCCGAAAGCACGGGCCGTCAACCCGGCCGTACCGGAATATCTCTCCGACCTGCTCCAGATGGGTCTGCGTCTCAAACCCTCCGAGCGCATCCAGACCGTGCCGCAGCTGTTTCAGGCACTTTCTTCAAAGGAATATACGCAGGAACTGACCCGGACGCTTCGGCAGGCAGAGCCGGAACCGGCAAAGCAGGACACGGATGAAAAAAAGCATATGCTCAGCCTGAGGAATCTGCTGGCAGCGATCCTGATCTTGCTTGCAGTTTTGATTCTGCTGACCCTCTGGGGTGTGCTTCAGCAGGGAAAGAATGAATCGCCCACCTCGCAGCCGGAGTCGGAGGTGCCTGCCAGCAGTCTGGTTGCGGAGCCGGTCAACCTGATACCGGACTTCGTCGGCCTGAACTATGATATGCAGATACGGAACGACCGGGAATATGTAGGAACGTATCGTTTTTACGTTACGCAGGAATATAGTGATACCGTAGAAAAGGGCTGTGTTATTCGGCAGACGCCGGAGGCAGGCGAGGTCATTGAAAAAGAAAGTACGATCAGTCTTGTCATCAGCATGGGCCCGGAGAAGGTTGCTATGCCCAACGTCGTCGGGGCTACTCGTGACGATGCGGCACAAAAACTGACGCAGGTTGGTCTGAACGCAAGCTTCTGGCCGATCTACAATGATGGCTCGTATGTTTCCGGGTGCGTTGCTTACTGCAGTGAGGAAGCAGGCACGATGCTGGATATTGGAACAAGAGTTGTTATTTATATCGCTGCCGAGGTCGAAGCAACGGTTCCGGTCACGCCGGAAGAAGCACCTTCGACCAGCAGCTCAGAGAGCCAGCAGGAAGAAGAATCCAGCTCAAGTTCGAGTTCGTCACAGGAAGAAGCCGAATCTGACTCGGAGCAATAAAGCAGAAAATGCCAGAAGGGGCAGCCTCGTAAGAGACTGCCCCTTCTGGTTGTTTAGGATAGGAAAGAGAATGGCAATTTCAATTCGCCGCCGTTACAGGTTGGTGTAACCCATCAGATAACGGTCAACTTCGGCGGCACAGTCACGACCCTCACGCAGACCCCAGACCACGAGGCTCTGGCCGCGGCGCATATCGCCGCAGGAGAAGACCTTTTCGACGTTGGTCTTGAAATGGTCGGTGTCGACACAGCCGCGGTTGGTCAGCGAGACGCCGAATGCGTCCGCGACATAAGATTCGCAGCCTACGAAACCAGCGGCGATAAAGGCCAGCTGGCAGTCATAGGTGAATTCCCTGCCGGTCGGAACCATGTTGGTGCGACCCGTTTCGGGGTCACGCTCCGGTTTCAGGTAGGCGATGACGGCACCTGTCAGGTTGCCAGCCTCGTCTTTCAGAAATTCCTTGACGGTCGTCTGATAGACACGGGGGTCTTTGCCAAATTTGGCAAGGCACTCGGTCTGACCGTAGTCCACTTTCAGGACACGGGGGAATTCCGGCCACGGGTTGGAATCAGCACGCTCTTTCGGCGGCTGAGGCATCATTTCCAATGCCATCAGGTCGGTGCAGCCCTGACGCAGAGCCGTACCCTGACAGTCGTTGCCGGTGTCACCGCCGCCGATGACGAGGACATTTTTCCCGGCGGCATTGATGGCTTTGCCGTCTGCAAAATTGGAATCCAGCAGACTCTTCGTCACGCTGGTAAGATAATCAACTGCAAAATGGACGCCGTTTGCATCACGACCCGGAACATTCAGGTCACGGGCTTTCTTGGCACCACAGCAGAGAACCACAGCGTCAAACTCTTTCAGGATGCTCTCGGCACTGACTGCGCCGCCGACATCCGTGTTGGTGCGGAATTCGACGCCCTCCGCCTGCATAATTTTGATACGGCGTTCAATGACCGACTTTTCCAGTTTCATGTTTGGGATGCCGTACATCAGCAGACCGCCGACCCGGTCGGCACGCTCAAAGACGGTGACGGCATGGCCGCGTTTGTTCAGATACTCGGCGACCGACAGGCCGGACGGGCCGCTGCCGATGACAGCGACGCTCTTGCCGGTGCGAGCCGGAGGGGGAGCGGCATGGATCCATCCTTTGGAATAGCCCGTCTCAATGATGGCGTGTTCGTTCTCGCGGACAGTTACGCTGCTGCCGGTCACATCGCCGCAGGTGCAGGCGGCCTCGCAGAGAGCCGGGCAGACCCGGCTGGTAAACTCCGGAAAGCGGTTGGTGGCACGCAAACGATGCAACGCCAGTTCCCACTTGCCCTGATAGACCAGCTCATTCCACTCTGGGATAAGGTTGTTCAGCGGACAGCCCGAGGCCATGCCGCCGATCATCATGCCGGCCTGACAGAAGGGAACACCGCAGTCCATGCAGCGTGCGGCCTGCGTCTGCTGCTCCTCACGGGAGAGCCAGACGTGAAACTCGTTGAAATTTTCAATGCGCTCCAGCGGCGGAATATCCGAGCTGGTCTTGCGCGTGTAATCCATAAATCCAGTGATCTTACCCATGATATTCCCTCCTTACTTGTTCTTCTGCACGGCATAGAAGGCTTCGATCTGAGCCTGTTCGCCGTCAAGACCGCGCTCTTCCATCGAAGCGATGACACGGAGCATCCGGTCGTAATCGTAAGGCAGGACTTTCTTGAACTTGGGCAGGAACTCGCTGAAATTATCCAGAATTTCTTTGCCGCGCGGCGAGCCGGTCATCTCGACGTGTTCACGGATCAGCTCTTTCAGGGTGGCGACATCGTACTTGTGTTCCACCGGTTCCAGACTGACCGTTTCTTTGTTGACACGCTGATAGAAATCCCAGTTCTCATCCAGAACGTAGGCGATGCCGCCGGTCATGCCGGCTGCAAAGTTCTTGCCGGTCTGACCCAGAACGACGACCGTGCCGCCGGTCATGTACTCACAACCGTGGTCGCCAACGCCCTCGACAACGGCGGTCGCACCGGAGTTGCGGACGCAGAAACGTTCACCGGCCACACCGGAGATAAACGCCTTGCCGCTGGTCGCACCGTAAAGGGCAACGTTGCCGGTGATGATGTTTTCCTCGGGCTTATAGGTGATATTCTCGGGAGGCCGGACGATGATCTTGCCGCCGGACAGACCCTTGCCCATGTAGTCGTTGCAGTCACCGGTCAGTTTCAGGGTCAGACCATTCGGGATGAATGCGCCGAAGCTCTGGCCGCCTGCGCCAACGCAGTTTGCGGTGTAGATATCGTCGGGCAGAGAATTACCGTATTTCCGGGTGATCTCGCTGCCAAAGATGGCACCAAAGGCACGGTCAATGTTGGATACCTCGAGATTGACGTTCTGGGGATTCTTGCTGTTCAGCTTGAATTTCTTCATCAAGACCTTCATGTCAGGCGTGTTCTCGAGATGAAAGTCGTAGGTATCTTCTTTCACGAAGTGGACGTTGCTGTTCTCGATGGCCGGATTGTGGAGGATGCAGTCAAGGTTCATCTTGGCTGCCCGGCTGCCCGGTGCGCTGGGCTTGACATGGAGCAGGTCGGTGCGTCCTACCAGCTCGTCGATGGTGCGGACGCCCAGTTTTGCCATGTATTCACGCAGCTCCTGCGCAACAAAGGTCAGATAGTTGATGATGTATTCCGGCTTGCCGCGGAAGTTCTTCCGCAGTTCAGGGTTCTGAGTGCAGATACCCATCGGGCAGGTGTCGAGGTTGCAGACACGCATCATGACACAGCCCTCGCACATCAGCAGGCTGGTGCCGAAGCCGAATTCCTCCGCACCCAGCATACAGCTGATGGCAACATCACGACCGCTCAACAGCTTGGAGTCGCTCTCGATGCGGACACGGCTGCGCAGGCCGTTCAAAATCAGAGTCTGGTGGGTCTCGGCGATGCCCAGCTCCCACGGCAGACCAGCGTTCTTGATGGAGGTGCGAGGTGCCGCACCGGTGCCGCCGTCATAACCGGAAACCAGAATGACCTGTGCGCCGCCTTTAGCAACACCGGCGGCAATGGTGCCGACGCCGGCCTCGCTGACCAGCTTGACGTTGATGTTCGCATTGCGGTTGGCATTCTTTAAGTCGTAGATAAGCTCTGCCAAGTCCTCGATGGAGTAGATATCGTGGTGCGGCGGAGGAGAGATCAGACCCACACCGGTGGTGCTGTGACGGGTCTTTGCGATCCACGGATAGACCTTTGCGCCGGGCAGGTTGCCGCCCTCGCCGGGCTTTGCGCCCTGTGCCAGTTTGATTTGGATCTCATCGGCAGAGACGAGGTACTTGCTGGTGACGCCGAAACGAGCGGATGCCACCTGCTTGATACGGGAATTGCTCTCGCTGTGGTAACGCTCTTCGGGTTCGCCGCCCTCACCGGTGTTGCTCTGACCGCCCAGACGGTTCAGCGCAATGGCGATCGTCTCATGGGCTTCACTGCTCAGTGCGCCGTAGCTCATAGCTGCACCCTTGAACCGCTTGACGATGGACTCTACCGGCTCGACCTCGTCCAGAGGAATGCCGCCGTTGGGGTCATAGTTGAAGTCGAGCAGGCTGCGCAGATGAACGCCCTCTTTGCCCATATTATCCACCGTGTTGGTGAACTGCTTGAAAGCGTTGTAATCTTTGGTAAAGCAGGCTTTCTGGAACAGATAGATGGTCTGTGGATTGAACAGATGCTCTTCCTTGCCGTTGCGGAACTTGTGCGCACCGGCATCGTCCAGCTCCATATTGATGTCCAGACCCAACGGATCGAATGCGGCGTTGTGCTGTGCTTCAACATCGACCTGAATATCTTCAATGCCGATGCCTCCGACACGGCTGACCGTACCGGTGAAGTATTTGTCGATGACATCCTTCGAGATGCCGACTGCCTCAAAGATCTGGCTGCTCTGGTAGCTCTGGATGGTGGAAATACCCATCTTGGAGGCGATTTTGACGATGCCGTTCAGAACGGCCTTGTCATAATCGTCCACGGCAGCGTAATAATCCTTGTCCAGCAGACCCTGATCGATGAGTTCGCCGATGGTCTCATGTGCCAGATAGGGGTTGACAGCGCAGGCACCATAGCCCAGCAGAGTAGCGAAGTGATGGACTTCGTGCGGCTCTGCACTCTCGAGGATGAGAGCCAGAGCGGTACTCTTTTTGGTGCGGATGAGGTACTGCGACACGGCCGACACCGCCAGCAGGCTGGGGATGGTGACATGGTACTCATCCACATCACGGTCGGACAGAATGATGATATTTGCACCCTCTTTGTAGGCACGGTCGACCTCAAGGAAAACGCGGTCGATGGCCTTTTCGAGGCTGGTGTTTTTGTAGTAGTTGATGGAAACGGTCGCGACCTTGAAGCCCGGCACGTTCATGTACTTGATTTTGAGCAGGTCGGTGGAGGTCAGAATTGGGTTGTGGACTTTCAGGACTTTGCAGTTTTCAGGTTTGTCCTCCAGCAGATTGCCGTGTGCGCCAACGTAGACGCTGGTCGAGGTGACGACCTTTTCACGGATGGCGTCGATTGGAGGATTGGTGACCTGTGCAAAACGCTGCTTAAAGTAGTTGAAGAGCGGCGGATGCTGGTCGCTCAAAACAGCCAACGGCGTATCTGTACCCATTGCGCCGGACGGCTCCGCACCAAGGCGTGCCATCGGGAGCATGATGTTGTTGACCTCTTCGTATTTGTAGCCGAAGACCTTCTGCAGACGAGTCAGCTCGTCGTTGGTGTAGGAAGGAACTTTGATGTTGGGAATCTTCAGCTTCTTCAGCTCAACAAGGTTCCGGTCGATCCACTCACCGTAAGGCTCGCGGTTTGCATAGTATTCTTTCAGCTTTTCGTCGTCGACAACTTCGCCCTTGACGGTATCCACCAGCAGCATTTTGCCCGGGCGGAGACGGTCTTTTACAAGGATGTTCTCCGGGTCACAGGGCAGGACGCCGACCTCGGAGGACAAAATCATCCGACCGTCTTTGGTGATGTAGTAGCGGCTGGGGCGCAGACCATTGCGGTCCAGCACTGCACCGACCACGTCGCCATCCGAGAAAAGGATAGCGGCCGGGCCATCCCAAGGCTCCAGCATGGTGGCGTAATACTGATAAAAATCACGCTTTTTCTGGCTGATGTTCTTGTTGTTTTCCCACGGTTCCGGAATGGTGATCATGACAGCCAGAGGCAGATCCATGCCGTTCATCACCATGAACTCGAGGGCGTTGTCCAGCATGGCGGAGTCAGAACCGGAGGTGTTGATGATGGGCAGAATTTTATTCATGTCATCGCGCATGATGCTGCTGGAAATGGTCTCTTCGCGCGCCAGCATTGCGTCGGTGTTGCCTTTGATGGTGTTGATCTCGCCGTTGTGCAGGATGAACCGGTTGGGGTGCGCACGCATCCAGCTCGGGTTGGTGTTGGTGGAGAACCGGCTGTGAACCATGCCGATGGCGGATTCATAGTCGAGATCCTGCAGGTCGGTGTAGAAGAGCCGCAGGTCGTGGACAAGGAACATACCTTTGTAAACGATGGTGCGGCTGGACAGGCTGGGAACATAGGTTCCGTTGCTGGCCTGCTCAAAGACCCGGCGGACGATGTAAAGCTTGCGGTCGAAGTCGATGCCTTTGCTCACCTTGGCCGGCTTTTTGATGAAGCACTGCCAGATAGCCGGCATACAGTCACGGGCTTTCTGACCGACGGCATCCGGGTCGACCGGAACCTTGCGCCATGCCAGAAATTCCAGACCTTCTTTCTGGGTGACAAGCTCGAACAGCTTCATTGCCTGCGCACGAAGATGCTCGTTCTGGGGAAAGAAGAACATACCGACGCCGTATTCGCGCTCGTTGCCGATGCGGATGTTCATCTCGTCGGCGACCTTCGAGAAAAACTTGTGGCTGATCTGCAGCATGATGCCGACGCCGTCGCCGGTCTTGCCCTCCGCGTCTTTGCCTGCACGATGCTCAAGACGCTCGACGATGGACAGCGCGTCACTGACTGTCTGATGGCTCTTGCGGCCCTTGATGTCCACCACTGCGCCGATACCGCAGGCATCATGCTCAAAGTGTGGGTCATACAGGCCGATGGCCGATTTTTGCTCGGTGAAATTTTCCATTGACGTTCCCATCCTTATTTCTGAAATCCTCTATACTTCTTGCCTGCGGCGCATTCCGCAGGAGTCGAAAAAAGAAAAAGCGTTCCAAACAGGGTCGGCAAGACCCATCTGAAACGCCTTTGTTTCGATAGAACTATTATACTGAATGCTGAAAAATCTTCAAGTGACAGTTGCACCAAACGTTTGTGCCTGAGAAAACTTCTTCTTGTGAAAAACACACACGAGAGATAAGAAAGAGTGTGACTTTTCTTTCATCTGACAAACTTTTCGTGTAAAAAGAACCTGCTTTTTTCAGCTCTGGCTCCCGAGACAGGCTGCGAGGTCTTCTTCTGGTGTCGTGATGGGCATCAGATTGTACTTTTGTTGCAGAGCAGCAGCGACACCCGGAGAGACAAAAGCCGGCAGAGTCGGGCCGAGACGGATGTTTTTGATGCCGAGGGCGAGCAATGCCATCAGGATGCAGACGGCTTTCTGCTCGAACCAGCAGAGGATGAGGGAAAGGGGCAGCTCGTTGACCGAACAGCCGAACGCATCCGCCAGAGCGAGGGCGATTTGGATCGCACTGTATGCGTCGTTGCACTGGCCGACGTCAAGGATACGGGGCAGACCGGCGACGGTTCCCAGCGGCAGGTCGTTGAGCCGGAACTTTCCGCAGGCCAGTGTCAGAATGATGGTATCCGGCGGCGTCAGCTTGGCAAACTCAGTGTAGTAGCGGCGGCTCGGCCGGGTGCCGTCGCAGCCGCCGATGAGGAAGAAATGACGTATTTTTCCGGCTTTGACAGCTTCAACGATCTCACCGGCGTGTTCCAGTACGGCGTGGTGGGCGAAACCGGTCACGACTGATTTTCCGCCGTTCATGCCGGGCATGAGAGTGTTTTCCGGATAGCCGCCCAGCTCAAGAGCTTTTGCGATGACAGGCGAAAAATCCCGGCCTTCGCCAATGTGCTGGATACCCGGATAGGAGACGACCGAAGTCGTGAATACCCGGTCGGAATAGCTCGCGCGCAGCGGCATGATGCAGTTGGTAGTGAAGAGGATAGGAGCCGGGATATCCTCGAATTCACGCTGCTGGTTCTGCCATGCGGTGCCAAAGTTGCCTTTCAGATGTGGGAACCGCTTTTTTAGTTCCGGATAGCCGTGCGCCGGCAGCATTTCCGAGTGGGTATAAATGTTGATGCCCTTTCCCTCGGTCTGTTCCAACAGCCGTTTCATATCGTAAAGATCGTGGCCTGAAATGACGATGAAAGGGCCTTTCTCGATGGTGAGCGGTACCTCCACTGGTTCGGGTTCTCCGAAAGAACCGGTGTTTGCTTTGTCCAGAAGTTCCATGACTCGGTAAGCCATCAGGCCGGTGTCATGAACTAATTGAAAGAGCTTTTCTTTGTCCGTCTCATGTGCCAAATCGTATAACGCTGTGCAGAAAAAGCGATTGATATCGCCATCCGTATAGCCTGTTACCTGCGCATGATAGGCATATGCCGCCATACCACGCAGTCCAAACAGCACAAAGGAGCGCAGACTCCGCCGGTCCTCGTCCGGGTCGTGCCAGAGCTGAGCCATATCGAAATCTTCGGCCAGTTCCGGTACGATAGGAGCGGCAAGAAGCACCTCCTGCTTTGCAGTGTGAACTTTCCCAGTCAGCTTGCGGACGGTCTCCGGATCAAAATTGACATTGGTGATGGTGGTGAATAATCCTTCCAGCAGCAGGCGGATTTTTTCCTGCGGAATGGGCTGGTCAACCGTGAGCAGCTGTTCGGCAAAGCCGATGAGCGCACCGGTCAGCTCGTCCTGTGCGGCGGCAGTCTCAGCGGATTTGCCGCAGACGCCAGCATTTCCGGTACAGGCGGTGCAGTTGGCCGCCTGCTCGCATTGAAAGCAAAACATCTTCTCGTTCATGCAGATACCTCGTTTCTTGTTCTGAGAAAAGTATGGACGAAAGATGCGGCAATATACAAAAAGAGGCCGTTTTGCAACGACCCCTTTGCAGTTTCTTTATGCTTCTTCTTTCTTGAGTACTCGTGTCACCATGAATACGCAGTAGCACAGTGCCAGACCCCATGCGAAGGGATTGGAAATGCAGATGCCGAAATAACCCAGCTGATGGACGGCCAGCCAGCCGCCAAGGGCACGGCCCAGCAGTTCGCCCACGCCGGAGATGACCGCCTGCACGCTGTAGCCAAGACCCTGCAGCGTATAGCGGAAGATCATCAGAAAGCCCAACAGGACGAACAGCACGCTGATGACCGTCAGGTACTCTACCGCGCCGTTGAAGATTGCCGATTCCGTATCACCCAGCACCAGATGCACAGCCCAGCGTTTGACGAAGAACACTGCCACCCATGCAAACACGCAATATACGGCTTGGATGAGGCAGCCATCCCGGATGCCCTGCTTGACACGGTCGGTGCGGTGGGCACCATGGTTCTGGCCGACATAGGTGGCCATAGCCATACCGACACTCTCCATAGGCAGGGTGAACATCTGACGGATCTTTTCGCCTGCCGTCTGCGCGGCAACAGCCACGCTGCCCAGCTGATTGATAGCGTCCTGCATGATGACGGCACCAATGGCAGAGACGGAATACTCGAAGCCCATAGGGAAGCCGATATAGGCCAGCCGCTTGCAGTGCGAACCGGACACCACACAGACCTCTTTGGTAAAGTGGATGCCGTCTACCTTTTTGAAGAACCACCATGTACACAGAATACCGCTGACAAGCTGGCTGATGACGGTGGCAATGGCAGCACCTTCCACGCTCATCTGGAACGGCACGATGAACAGCCAGTCCAGACCAATATTCAGAAAACTGGATACCAGCAGGAAGTAGAATGGATGCTTCGAGTCGCCCAGACTGCGCAGCACAGTGGACGAAAAGTTATACAGCACTGTGGCAGGGATGCCGAGGAAGATGATGCGGATGTACCGTACCGCATAATCCAGCAGCTCTGCCGGGGTGTGGATGAGCCGGAGCAGTGGGGCCGCGATGAGGGTCGTCACAACCGTGAACACAAGGCTCATGAGTACGCAGAGCAGCGCACCATTGAACAGATACTTGTGCATGTTCTCGCTGTCCTTTGCACCAAAGCTCTCGGCCACCGGGATGCCAAAACCGTTGCAGGTAGCCAGCATGAAGCCGATGATCATAAAGTGGAGCGAGTAGGTGGTGCCTACTGCACCCAGCGCATCTGTACCAATGCAGCGGCCTACGATGACTGTATCCACAAAGCTGTACAGCTGCTGGAACAGTGTACCCAGCACCAGCGGAAGCGCAAACTGCAAAATGCGTGTCAGCGGCCGGCCAACCGTCAGATCCGTGGTGCCAGCCCCTTTTTTCTTTGTTTCTTCCATTAGGATGATTCCTCCAAATTTTATGCTGGCTTTAGTATAACGCATCTGCCGGATGAGCTGTTAGGCTTTTTTTACGCAAAACCCGGACAAAGTTTAGATGTGCGCCTCTAAACCAATAAAAAGGAGCCGTTTTGCAACGACCCCTTAGAGAAAAATCAGAGATTAGTAGGTGATGCCCTGAGCCATCATAGCGGTAGCGACCTTCAGGAAGCCAGCGCAGTTTGCACCGACCATCAGGTTGCCCTCAGAACCGGCAGCCACAGAAGCATCGTAGCTTGCGTGGAAGATACCTTCCATGATGCCCTTCAGCTTTGCGTCGACCTCCTCGAAGGTCCAGCTCAGACGCTCGGAGTTCTGGCTCATCTCAAGGCCGGAAGTTGCAACGCCGCCAGCGTTTGCAGCCTTAGCAGGTCCGTACAGAACGCCGTTGGACAGGTAGACCTCGATTGCCTCGGGAGTGCTGGGCATGTTTGCGCCCTCGCAGACGACGGTGCAGCCGTTCTTCACCAGAGCCTCAGCGGACTCTTTGTTGATCTCGTTCTGGGTTGCGCAGGGCAGAGCGATGTCGCAAGGGACTGTCCAGACCTTGCTGCAATCGGGAACATAAGTTGCGCCCTCGTGCGTCTCAGCATACTCCTTGATGCGGCCGCGGCGGACTTCCTTCAGATCCTTGACGTAAGCCAGATCAATGCCGTTGGGATCGTAGACGTAACCGTTGGAGTCGGACATGGTGACGACCTTGCCGCCCAGCTGGGTAGCCTTCTCGCAGGCATAAATTGCAACGTTGCCGGAACCGGAGATAACAACGGTCTTGCCCTCGAAGCTGTCGTTGCGCATGCACTTCAGAGCCTCAGCAGTGAAGTAGCACAGACCGTAGCCGGTAGCCTCGGTACGAGCCAGAGAGCCACCGAAGGTCAGACCCTTGCCAGTGATCATGCCGCCCTGAAAGCTGTTGGTCAGACGCTTATACTGGCCGAACAGGTAGCCGACCTCACGGCCGCCGACACCGATATCACCAGCGGGGCAGTCAACGAACTGGCCGATGTGACGGTACAGCTCAGTCATGAAGCTCTGACAGAAGCGCATGACTTCCATATCGCTCTTGCCCTTGGGGTTGAAGTCAGAGCCGCCCTTGCCGCCGCCAATAGGCAGGGTAGTCAGGCTGTTCTTGAAGATCTGCTCAAAGCCCAGAAACTTCAGGATGCCCTGATTGACAGAGGGATGGAAGCGCAGACCGCCCTTGTAGGGACCGATCGCGCTGTTGAACTGAACACGGTAGCCGCGGTTGACCTGAACTTTGCCGTTGTCATCGACCCAAGGCACACGGAAGGAGATGATGCGCTCCGGCTCGACCAGACGCTCGATCAGGCCTGCCTTCTCGTACTCGGGGTGCTTCTCCACAACAGGCTGGATGCTCTCCAGAACCTCACGGACAGCCTGCAGGAATTCGGGCTCGTTGGCATTGCGCTCAGCCAGACCATCGTACACACGCTTCAGGTATTCATTCGTCAACATAATAGAATGCTCCTTTTCCCATTTTTCTGTTTTTGAACTCCGGTGTCTCCATCCGCTCGCTTTCAGATCCCGCCGCACAAACGGGATGACGAACCGACAGTAAGATACCGGACTTCTGATTCGATGCGCATCCGGAGCTTTTCCGGATCACTTTACTAGTATAAAGGTTTGTGCCGGATTTTACAAGAGAAGCGTCCGATATTTTTCGGGAAAAATGTTTCAAAAAACAACGCAAAAAGATGAACAAACTTCATAAAAAGAAGTTCAATAACAAAAAATGCGCAGAACCTTGGTTTTTTTAAGTGAACGTAAAATGAAAAGGCACGATATGATTCCTTCCCGAAAAACGACGGGTGATTTATAGAGCTTCAGGAAAAACTTGTCAACCAGCCCAGAACGTCAAACTCGGAAGAAAGATATGTCTGAGGAACATCAAAATGAGTGGCATTGTCCAGTACAGTCAATTTCGCAGAAGGATTCTCTTGCTGCAATTTCTGTAAAAATTGGATCGAGGAATCCGGTGGAACAATGGTGTCTGCGCTGCCGACGATCGCCCATACCGGAAGGGTGCGGAACGCCTGAAGCGTTTGAGCGGTGGTTTGAATGCTGCCGGAAAGAGGTGCGACCGCAGAGAAAAATTCGGAGTGCGCTGATGCAAGATTCCATGCGCCGGTACCGCCCATGCTGTGACCGGTCAGGCTGATACGGGAGAGAGAATAACGTTGTTTCAGTTCGGAGGTGAGTGCTAAAAGCTGAGCGTCTTTTTCGATCCAGCTTTTACAGGATGCCGGAAGCTGAGGAATCACAACGTACGCATTTGGCGCAAGTAGCCCGTCTCGCAAAAACTGAGGGAGACTTGCGGCAGAAAAAATCATGTCGAGATCGCTGCCTTTTCCGCTGCCGCCATGCAGATACAAAATAAGAGACTCTGCGCCGGAGTTTTGAGGTGTATAGAGCCAGTAAGAAAGCCCGGAAGCACTTTTTTGCGCTGCCATGGAAGCAGGAGAAGGATCACTCTCAGCGCACCCGACGGTCAAAAGCGAGAGCGAGGCTGCAAAGGATAACCGAAGAAAGTTTCGACGATTCAAATTCATGGGCGACCTCCTGAATTAAAATGAAATCAAAAAAATCCCTTGTCAGAAGAATAAAACCGTCCAACAAGGGAAAAAGATTATTTTTTCAGTAGCTTTTCGCAGGCGTCGGCGGCATCCTCAAGATACTGACCGCCATAAGTCTCGATCATGCCGGCGTCGGACAGGGCAGCCAGCTGAGGGTCGATGGGGCACTTTGCCAGAACGGGCAGGTGGTGCTTTGCAGCGACCTCATCTACATGGCTGTCGCCGAACACATTGATGTGCTTGCCGCAGTCGGGGCAGACGATATAACTCATGTTCTCGACGATGCCCAGCATTGGGACTTTCATCATCTCAGCCATATTGACCGCCTTGGCAACGATCATGCTGACGAGTTCCTGAGGGCTTGCGACGACAACGATGCCGTCAACAGGCAGGCTCTGGAAAACGGTCAGCGGCACATCACCGGTTCCCGGAGGCATATCGACGAACAGGAAGTCGACGTCCTTCCATACCACGTCGGTCCAGAACTGCTTGACGGCACCGGCAATGACCGGGCCGCGCCAGACAACGGGGTCTTCCTCGTTCTCGACCAGCAGGTTGATGCTCATCACGTCGATGCCCATCCGGCTCTGGATGGGCCAGCAGCCCTTTTCGTCTGCCATTGCACGGCCGTGGATGCCGAACAGCTTCGGGATGGACGGGCCGGTGATGTCGGCGTCCAGAATACCGCAGTGATAGCCGCGGCGTGCCATTGCGCAGGCCAGCAGTGCGCTCGTCATGCTCTTGCCGACGCCGCCCTTGCCGGATACGACGCCGATGACCTTTTTGACGCTGCTGTTGGGGTTGGGTGCGTCATGCTGGGGCGCAGCTTCACGGGAAGAACATGCTGCACCACAGGTGGAGCAGTCATGGGTACATTCTTCGCTCATTCTCTCGTTGCGCACAGATGCGGATGACCCGGGCTGTGCGCTTCCTCCTTGTTTTTTGTTGAAAAAGACAGTCTGTCTTTTGTGACCGATTCATATCATACCATAAAACTATGAGAGAAACAACCCACACAGCCGCTCATCTTTTCCGAAGACGGGCATAAATCCCTTTCCCATCCGCATAAATTGAACCGGGAAGCCGGGAAAGGGGGAGGTGCGGTTGCGGCAGAGCTACCTGAAAAATGCAGCCCTCATGACCGGCGCGGATGTTCTGCTCCGTCTGGCTGGGATGGGGCTGCGTATCTATCTGGCGAACGCGCTGGGTGGTGAAGGAATGGGGCTGTATCAGCTGGTGCTGGCAGTCTACTCTCTCTTTGTCACACTGGCGACGGCAGGCGTCTCGGTGGCGGCGACCCGGCTGATGGCGGAGGAGTTCAGCCGGAGTGCGCAGGAAGCCCGGGGAATGCTGAGCCGCCTTCTAATGGCTGGTTTGGGTCTGGGCGTCGTTGCACTGGCGGCGCAGTTCGGGCTGGCCGGTCTTGCGGCGAAATGGTGGCTGGGCGATGTCCGGGGAACACAGGCTCTGCGCTTGTCGGCATTTGGTCTGCCGTGGATGGGCATTTCGTCCGTTTTGAGAGGCTTCTTCATTGCCCGGCGGAGGGTGGAACCGAATGTGATCAGTCAACTGGGCGAACAGACTCTTCGCATTGGCGTCATCGTGTTTGCATTGGAACGTTCGCAGACACTGGATGCCGGTGCAAAGTGTGCTGTGGTTCTGGCGGCAACGGCTCTCAGTGAAGCAGCATCGGCGAGCATCATGCTCCTGTTCTATCGGAGGGAGGCGGCAGCCTGCTTTGGCGGACAGAAGGCAGTCCGTCCGCAGGAACCGGCTCGAAGGCTCTGGGAAATTTTGTGGCCGGTGGAGGGCGGACGCTGTCTGTCGAGCGCGCTTCACACGGTGGAGAATATGCTGGTGCCGGCCTGTCTGACGGTCTGGCTGATGGCGTCCGGGCTGGGCGGACGGGAAGAGGCCGTTGCGCAGTATGGTAATTTAAAAGGTATGGCACTTCCACTCCTGACATTTCCCTTCGGCCTGCTGGGAAGCCTGTCTGTTTTGCTGATGCCTGAAATTACGCAGGCACATATTCAGGGGGAGACGCGGCGTCTGCAGGAACTCGTTGACCGGATGCTCCGGCTGACCGGGTACTTTTCTGCGCTGGGCGGAGCTGTGTTCTTTGTCTGGGGCAGGCCGTTGGCAGAGACATTGTATCATAGCGAGGAAGCCGGGAGTTATCTCGAGATCTTAGGCCCGGCCATGCCGCTGCTCTACCTCGAAAGCATGGTCGATGGAGCTATGAAGGGGATCGGGGAGCAGAAAGCGGTCTTCCGGTACAGCGTGTGGGATTCTGTTCTGCGAATTGTCGGCGTAATGCTTCTGTTGCCGCGGTTCGGGATGAAGGGCTTTCTCTTTGTGATTTTGCTCTCCAGCTGCTATACCTGCGCAGCCAACACCGGGCGTCTGCTCCATTGCTGCGAGATGAAGATTCAGCTTTGGCAATGGCTGGGCGCGCCGACGCTGGCCGCTGGCATCTCGGCCATTGCCGGGAGCCTGATGCGAGAGGGGATGAACGGCCTTTTGACGGGATCCCTTCCGTTTCAACTGGCAGCACTGGCGGCTGGCGGACTGGGGATGTGCGGCGTTTATCTGATATCCGGGTGGCCGCTGGGACTGGGAAAGGAACTTCGAGCGGTTTTACCCCGGAAATCATCCCGAAAACGAGGAAAATCTATGAAAAAGACGAGGAATTCGGAATTTTCTGGACACGGGCAGGAGAATTGAGTATAATAGCAGAAGGTATCCCGGCGGAACAGAGCTTTTGAGGAAACTTTCTACGCTGAGATAAAATGTGATGGCGGACAGGCTCCGCCTCGAAAATGCAAAAGAGGACTTTTTTGTGAAAGAAAATCAAAAAACTGCGCTGAGGATCTATGCGCGCCGGGCGTTGCTGGTTCTGCTGGATGCCGCTATCGTTGCGTTCAGCTTCTACTTCGCGCTTCTGCTCCGGGCAGATGGTGCGAGCAACGAAGAGATCTGGTGGCCGCATAACCTCAGCCTGCTGTACCACAACCTGCCGTGGATCGTGGCTGTTTATCTGGCCTGTTTCCTTGCCGGAGGGTTGTACTCGATTTTGTGGAAGTACGCAGGAGAACGTGACCTTATCCGCCTTGCCGGAATGATCGCGGTGCCGACAGTAATCGTCTATGCGGTCAACCGGCTCTGCATCCACGGTGTGCTGTTCAATTCGGCGAATGTAATGGCGTCAGTCTTCATCTTCCTGCTGGTCGGCGGAAGCCGTCTGGCGTGGCGGCTGTTCCTGAACCATCCCATCGGTGAGAAAATGCGCGGCAATGCCAGCAAAGACCCGAACCGCCCGGTTCTGATCGTCGGCGCAGGCGAGGCCGGTGCGTGGGCCATCAATGTCTGCAAGTCGAATCCTTTCTACGGTCATCCGGTCGTGGCAGTGGATGATGACCCGAACAAGCTGGGGCAGACCATCCACAGTGTGCCGGTCAAAGGTACGCTGGAAGAGATCCCGGCTTTGTGTGAAAAGTACAGCATCCACAGCATTATCATCGCCATCCCGACTCTGAAGGGAAACCGCCTGAACCATGTCATCGACCTGTGTGTTTCGACTCACTGTGCCGTGCAGATTCTGAGCGACCCTCAGCTGGTCGGCGCGAACGCACCTCAGCAGGGAGCGTTCCGTGAATTGAATACAGCCGACTTCCTCTCCCGTGAGGAAGTTACATTGGACACCGCGAAAATTTCCGGTTACCTGACCGGCAAAACGGTTCTGGTGACGGGCGGCGGCGGAAGCATCGGCAGCGAACTCTGCCGTCAGGTGATGAAATTCCATCCGGCTAGGCTGCTGATCTTCGACGTCTACGAGAACTGCGCTTATGAGCTGCAGATGGAACTTCAGCAGAAGTACGGCCGGGATATCCCGGTGACGGTGCTGATCGGCTCCATCCGGGATAAAAAGCGTCTGGATGAAGTTTTTGAGACCTATCACCCGACTGTGGTCTTCCATGCGGCTGCGCACAAGCACGTACCGTTGATGGAAGTCAGCCCGGCGGAAGCGGTCAAGAACAACGTTCTCGGTACGAAAAACCTGCTGGTGAGTGCCAGTGAACATGGTGTTGAGCGTCTTGTTCAGCTGTCCACCGATAAGGCAGTCAACCCGACCAGTGTCATGGGCTGCACCAAGCGCATCTGTGAGATGCTTATCCAGACTTTTGCAGGCAACACTGAGATGAAGTGTGTTGCCGTCCGCTTTGGCAATGTGCTGGGAAGCCACGGCAGCGTTATTCCGCTGTTTGAATCGCAGATCAAAAAGGGCGGCCCCGTCACCCTGACCGATGCGAACATTGAGCGGTATTTCATGACCATTCCGGAAGCGGCTCAACTGGTCCTGCAGGCTGGTGCGCTGGCCGAGAGCGGCAGCATCTATGTTCTGGATATGGGCGAGCCGGTCAAGATCATGGACTTGGCAAAGCAGCTCATCCGTTTCTATGGTTATGAGCCGGGCGTGAATATGGAGATCAAGATCGTTGGCCTCCGTCCGGGCGAAAAGCTCTATGAGGAGCTGATGATGGACGAAGAGCAGGACAAAATGCGCCGCACCGAGCACAACAAAATTTTTGTTGCGCCGCCCCGGAATATCGACCTTGCCGTATTCTATGAGCAGCTGCAGGCGTTGGCCGAAGCCGCCGAACACAACGACGACGGCGTGGTCGACCAGCTCGAAAAGATGATCCCGACCTTTACCCCGACCCGGGAAAACCTGAAACTTTGATTTGCCTGAACACTGGCATGGCTGGTGTGACTATAAAATGAGAGGGATGTATTTATGGAAAAGAAACCGTTTTTGACTGAGGCACAGGCTCAGGAAATTATTCAGGATGTGCCGACCCCGTTCCATGCTTACGACGAGAAGGGCATCCGCGAGAATGCTCGCCGTATCAATAAGGCGTTCAGCTGGAACAAAGGCTTCAAGGAGTATTTTGCGGTCAAAGCTCTGCCCAACCCCGTCATTCTTCAGATTTTGAAGGAAGAGGGCTGCGGCGTGGACTGCTCTTCCCTGACGGAGCTGATGCTCAGCGAAGTCTGTGGATTCAGCGGCAGCGATATCATGTTCTCCTCCAACCAGACCCCGGTCGAGGATATGAAGAAGGCTTATGAGCTGGGCGCATACATCAATCTGGACGACGCAACGATGGTCGAGTTCCTCGAGCGCGTTGCAGGTGTGCCGGAGAACATCTTCTGCCGTTACAACCCGGGCGGAACGTTTCAGCTGGGCGAGAGCGAAGAGGGATTTCAGGTCATGGATAAGCCCGGCGATGCCAAGTATGGTATGACCGAGGAACAGATGATCGAGAGCTACAAAAAGCTGGCTGCCAAGGGCGCAAAGAACTTCGGCATCCACGCTTTCCTCGCTTCCAACACCATCTCTGATGCTTATTATCCCGAGCTGGCAGGCATCCTGTTCCAGCTGGCTGTCCGTGTCCAGAAGGCTACCGGTGTTCATATCGGTTATATCAACCTGTCCGGCGGCGTCGGCATCCCGTACCGCCCCGACCAGACCGAGAACGACATCATGGCCATCGGCGAGGGTGTCCGGAAGAAGTTCGAGGAGATTCTGGTCCCGGCCGGCATGGGCGATGTTGCCATCTTCACCGAGATGGGCCGCTTCACCACTGGCCCTTACGGTGCGCTGGTTGCAACTGCCATCCACGAGAAGCACATCTATAAAGAGTATATTGGTCTGGATGCCTGCGCTGCAAACCTGATGCGTCCGGCCATGTACGGCGCATACCATCACATCACTGTCCTCGGCAAGGAAGACGCTCCCTGCGACCACAAGTATGACGTGGTCGGCGGTCTGTGCGAGAACAATGACAAGTTTGCCATCGACCGGATGCTGCCGAAGATCGACATCGGCGATGTGGTCTATATCCACGATACCGGCGCACATGGCTCGGCAATGGGCTATAACTATAACGGTAAGCTCCGCAGTGCCGAAGTTCTGCTCTGCGAGGACGGCTCTCACCGTCTCATCCGCCGTGCGGAGACTCCCCGTGATTACTTTGCGACCCTCGACTTCCTGCCCTTCATGAAGCCGCTGTTCGAGGACTGAATTGCTTTTTGCCCGAATATCCACCCGATAACACACAACGAGGCACACTATGTTTTTTGGATTCCAGCTCACCTGCGGCCTGATGATGGTCTTTTACGGCTACTCGGTCATGAAAAATCCTCATATCTGGGGCGATCAGGGTCGCCGTGCCGTTAAAGAGGAAAACTTTGCGGAATACTGCCGTCAGAATGGTCTGTTCTTCCTGAAAGCAGGCTTTGTCATGGCAATGATCGGTGCGCTGGACGCTCTCTTTACGCTGGATGCTCTGCTATACCTGCTGCTGTATGTTTTCGGCCTGACCTTCGCGTTCTATCCGCTGGTGCGCTGGTGTAAGACCAATGAGGGCTTCTTCTGGCCCTGGCCTCGTGTGGAGAGCGAGAAAAAGCGCATCAAAAAGCTCCGCGAGGAACAGGAGAAAAATTCGGAAGAGAAGTAATCTCCTGAATCAGTAAGAAATAGAAAGCCGCCTCTTCAGTCCGTTTTGGATGAAGGGGCGGTTTTACTGTGGTGAAACAATATGACCAAGTTCAAAAATAAATCGTTGTCACATTTAAAAAGCAACTTGCCCATGCTAACCAAGTTAAAGGCGAAAGACCAAGTTGGAACTTGGCCAATAAGTGCATGTTGGCCAAGCTGGCAAATATCAAAAATATAACATAGGTATATTGCTATTCTTGAATTCGGTCAGATAATTCGCTACAGTGAAACGGCGGATAACCGTTAATCTTTTCTCCCCATCTTCGACCGCTGTTTGTTCTCATACATGAACTGGTCGGCTTTATCGAAGAGGGAACGCAGGGTGCAGTGGGCATACTCGGTGGAGAGAGCCCAGCCCTGTGCATAGCTGATCTCGGTATTCTCGCCGTACTGGTTGAACTGCTCAATCTCGTTCTTCAAATCAGCCAGCACACGGTCGATTTTGGCACGGTCAGCATCGTAGAGAACAGCCATGAACTCGTCGCCGCCGTACCGACCGACAAAATCTTTGGCAGGAACTGTATTGCGCAGGATACGGGCAAAATTCATGATGAGCTGGTCGCCGACGGAATGACCCATCGTATCATTGACGTGCTTGAGGTTGTTCAAATCGAAAATGATGCAGGCCGTGGGTTCCTCGATGAACCGAGCTGCATGGAGCAGCTCTTCACAGCGGCTCTTGTTGGGCAGGCCGGTGTGGAGGTCGAGGTAGGCTTTCTGCTCAAGGATCTTGTTCTTTTTTGCGATGCGCAGGGCGGCAATGGACTGCACGACCAGAGAAGAGACCAGAACCACAACATCAGCCACGGACAAAATTTCCAGCCAGCGAATCGCACAGCTGAATGAGCCGGTCGTATTCATCGTAGACCATTGTAGCAAGATTGGTTTCGATGAGAGCGGTTTCTTCAGGTGTAGTATCCCGGTTTCCAACGTAATCGGCCAACGACTGGTCGTTGAAACTGTGGCTCAGGCAGACACGGGTGACCTCATCATAACCCAGTGACATCATGTAGGAATAGCCATCCGAGACATGACCGAGATGCCGTTTGCCATATCTGCGGCCGATATCATGCAGCAAACCCAGTACGCTTTATCCGGGTCAAGTCCACTTGCGGCAGCGATTTTTTCTGCGCAATGGGCGGCAGTGCGGCTGTGGTTTTCCCAAGAGCCGGGATTATGCGGCAATGCTTCGGCAAGCAGTGCCTCGGCCTGTTCACGAGTCGGATACATGCGCAAACCTCCTTGCGGAATCCCCGATTTTCTGAATGCTTTACTGCAAAATAAAAATGGATTCGAGATAAAGGCTCTATCAGGATTTACTCCCCAAAATCATACGGCTTCTTCGTTTCGGGGTTGCGGTACTCGTGCTTTTCATAATAGCCGACCAGAGTTCCATTGGCGTCTCGTAGGGCGACCATGTAGACATCCTTATTCTGCTTGTCGTTGTGGTGGGTATAGATGCTGTTGTGCTCCGGACTTTTGGCAAACCAGTCCACAACCTCCTGAATGCGGTTGTTGGAGTTGGGGTTGTGGCAATCGAGCAAACTGCAACCTACCAGCGTTTCGCCGCCACGCTTGGCGTAGTTGCGGATGGCGGCGGGATTCATGTAGATGATGGTGTGGTTCAGGTTGCACAGGACGACTGAAGCGGGGTCTTGGTCGATGATACTTTTGAAATAGACATCCAGTTCCATGGGAAAGCTCTCCTTTAAATTAAAAATGATTCAGCGTTTGCTTTGGTTTTGTCCAGTGTATCGAACTGCTTCAAAATCTGGGGGTCTTTTAATTTGACGACTTTGCCGGAGAGGTAATGAAGGGTGTTTTCTTCGGGGATGTCGCCGAAGGTGATGCGGACGGCGCAAAGAGCCTGTGTTTTGGTACCGGTGCGCTCGTTCATCTTGCGGTTGCCATATTTGATATCGCCAAGAACCGGTTTGCCAAGGTAGGCGAGATGGGCGCGGATCTGATGTGTCCGGCCGGTGATGAGGCCGATTTTGCACAGAGCGAAAGGGCCTGCAGTGCGCAGAACGTCCACATCGGTAATGATCTGTTTCCGGCGTTCGTCCTGCGACTGATGAGCGTGGATGCTGACTTTATTGTTCTTTTCGTCATGCTCCCACCATGCCGTGAAGCGTCCGCTCTGGGGAATGCCGACCGTGATGGTATAGTATTCCTTTTTCAGCAGGTCGGTGCGGATGATCTCATTCATGTCTCGCAGAGCGGCATAGCTCTTGGCGGCAATGACTAAGCCCTCAGTGCCGCGGTCGAGACGGTTGCAGATGCCGGGTTTGAAGCGGTTCTCACCCTGTGGGTCATACTCGCCCTTCTGCGCGAGATACTGGGTGAAAGCGTCCACCAGATTCGCGTCGCCAGTGCGGTCGCTGTGACAGAGCAGATGAGTAGGCTTGTAGAGAACGGCAATGTTTTCATCCTCGTAAATGACCGTTACCTTGGGCTGGTTCTGCTGCTTTTTGGGCGTCTTCTGAACACGCTGAGCAGGTTTTGCGCCCTCTGGCGGAAAGAACTCGTCGTTGATGTAAAGCTCGATGAGGTCGCCAGCTTTGATACGGTTTTCCGGCGCGCCTTTTTTGCCGTTGACCTTGATGCGTTTGTTGCGGAAACTCTTGTATAGCAGACTGGTCGGAAAATCCCGGGTCACGCTCTGGACAAAGCGTGAGAGACGGACACCTTCATCGTTGGCGGTAGCAGTATATTGTTTCATGGATCGCTCCTTAATTTTATAATACATCTATAATAAACCACACTTCATGGGAAGTCAACGCAGAATATTTTTTGTCGGCTCTTGTCTTTTGCGGAAAATAAGGTAGTATTAAAGGAGATCACACTCCAAAGGAGAAAAGCGGCTATGGCAGACGGAAAAAAGATTCATCAGGGGCATCGTCAGCGGATGCGTCAGCGCATTGCGGAGCAGGGATTCGAGTCGCTGGCTCCCCATGAGGCGTTGGAAGTTCTGCTCTATATCACCAATCCTCAGAAAAATACCAACGGCATCGCCCACGATTTGATTGATAAATTCGGGGATTTTGCCGGTGTGCTGGATGCTTCTGAAGAAGATCTGATGAAGGTTGAGGGAGTCGGCCCATCCACAGCGAGGATGCTGCGTCTTCTGCCGGAGGTCAGCCGATACTATCACCGCAGCCGGATCGGAGAGGGGAGAACGGTGAAATCCGCCGACCAGATGGCCGGGTTCCTGCTGGGAAAATTTGCCGGTGCGGATCGGGAGCGCGCGATGCTGGTCGTGCTGGACAGCCGCAGCCGGGTGAAGGCGACTTTTTGGCTTCGGGAGGGCATCAGCAATAAAGTCAGCCTTGAGATCAAGGATATCGTGGAAGCAGCCTTAAAAGGTGGAACGGATACAGTCGTTCTCTGCCATAACCACCCCAATGGAATGGCTCTGCCCTCCCGGGAAGATCTGCAGGCGACGGAGAATATCGTCCGCGCGCTGGGAATGATAAAGGTGCATCTCCGCGACCATATTATCCTGACCGAGACGGAATATTTCTCGATGCGGGAAGAAAACCGCCTGCCATTCTACGATTTTACTACCGGTGAGATGCTCAGACCCTATTGATGAAACTTTATGGTTTACATTAAAAAATAATTGTGATATAATTGAGCGGAAAGATACAACTATTTGTGGTTCTCTGTCGAGAGAACCGGAAAGGAGGGCGGATATGCCGGAAGAGAAATTTAAGCTGGTATCGCCCTATTCACCCACCGGCGACCAGCCGCAGGCAATTGAAAAGCTGGTGGAGGGTGTCAACCGGGGAGACTGCCGCCAGACATTGCTGGGCGTTACCGGCAGCGGCAAGACCTTTACAATGGCGAATGTCATCGCTCAGTGCAACCGGCCGACGCTGGTTCTGGCGCATAACAAGACGCTGGCGGCGCAGCTCTGCACCGAGTTCCGGTCGTTTTTCCCGGAAAATGCCGTAGAGTATTTCGTTTCCTACTACGATTATTATCAGCCCGAAGCCTATATCCCCAGCACCGATACCTATATTGAAAAGGACAGTGCCATCAATGATGAGATCGACCGTCTGCGCCACTCGGCAACGGCGGCATTGTCGGAACGCCGGGATGTCATCATCGTGGCGTCGGTCTCCTGCATCTACTCGCTGGGCGACCCCATCGACTATCGGAGCATGGTCATCAGCCTGCGTCCGGGAATGGAGATGGAGCGTGACGACCTGTGCCGTCGGCTGGTGAACCTGCAATATGAGCGCAACGACATCAATTTTGTCCGAAACAAGTTCCGAGTCCATGGCGACACGGTGGATATCTACCTCGCCTATATGAGCGACCTTGCCATCCGGGTAGAGTTCTTCGGCGATGAAATTGACCGCATCATTGAGTTCAACCCTGTGACCGGCGTAAAGCAGAATGTTGTCAAGCATGTTGCCATCTTCCCGGCCAGCCATTATATCGTCAGTGCAGAGAAAAAGGCAGCCGCCATCCAAAAGATTCGTGCCGAGTGCGACCAGCAGGTGAAGCAGTTCACCTCCGAAGGAAAACTTATTGAAGCCCAGCGCATCCAGCAGAGGACGAATTATGATATTGAGATGCTGACCGAGGTCGGTATCTGTAAGGGTATCGAGAACTATTCGGCGGTACTGTCCGGCCGTGCGCCCGGTACCATGCCGACGACCCTGCTGGATTACTTCCCGGACGATTTTCTTCTCTTTGTAGATGAGAGCCATGTCACCCTGCCGCAGGTAAGAGCCATGTACGGCGGCGACTTTGCACGCAAAAAGACACTGGTGGAGTACGGTTTCCGTCTGCCGTCGGCGTTCGATAACCGACCGCTCAAGTTTGAGGAAGTGGAGTCCAAGCTCAACCAGACGATCTTCGTCTCGGCAACGCCCGGTGAGTATGAACGGAAAAACTCAACGCAGGTCGCACAGCAGGTCATCCGCCCGACCGGACTGCTCGATCCCCTTATCTCGGTGCGTCCGGTCGAGGGGCAGGTGACTGACCTTCTGGGCGAAATCAATACTCGAATCGCCCGGCAGGAGCGTGTCCTCGTCACCACACTGACAAAGAAAATGGCCGAAGACCTGACGGATTATCTCACGGAGCAGGGAATCAAGGTCAAATATATGCACCACGAAGTGGATACCTTTGAGCGGATGGAAATTATCAAAGACCTGCGTCTCGGTTCCATTGATGTGGTGGTTGGAATCAACCTTCTGCGAGAGGGTCTTGACCTGCCAGAAGTCAGTCTGGTCGCCATTCTGGATGCTGACAAAGAGGGCTTCCTTCGGAGCGAAACGAGCCTTATCCAGACCATTGGCCGTGCGGCACGAAATGCAGATGGTTTAGTCATCATGTATGCGGATGTCGTCACTGATAGCATGGAGCGAGCCATTACGGAGACGGAACGCCGTCGTGCTATCCAGATGGCGTACAATGCGGAACATGGCATCGTTCCCAAAACCATCGTCAAGGCTATCCCGGATTCAATCGAGATCAGCGATAAGGCAGAAAATGCCAAGATGAACACCCGGCGGATGGGCAAACTGGAACGGGAAGCTGCAATCAACCGCTTGACCCGGGAGATGAAAGAAGCGGCGAAGCTGCTGGAATTTGAACATGCAGCCTTCCTGCGAGATCAGATCGACCGCCTGCGCCGGGGCGAGAATCCGACCGTGGATTCTTCGGCGGAAGAAGAGCGGAAGCAGAATCATTCACAGACACAAAGAAGAGGGAGAAAACACTTTGGCAAACGATAAGATCGTCATTAAAGGTGCAAGGGAACACAACCTGAAAAACGTGAGCCTGACCCTTCCGAGAGAAAAGCTCATCGTCATGACCGGACTTTCCGGTTCGGGCAAATCCAGCCTTGCGTTCGATACTATTTACGCCGACGGTCAGCGTCGGTACGTTGAAAGCCTGTCCAGCTATGCCCGGATGTTCCTTGGCCGGATGGACAAGCCTGACGTGGACGAGATCACCGGCCTGTCTCCGGCCATCTCCATCGACCAGAAGACTACCAGCCACAACCCCCGTTCCACGGTGGGTACGGTCACTGAAATTTACGATTATCTGCGTCTTTTGTATGCGCGCATCGGTGTGCCGCACTGCCCGGTCTGCGGACGGGTCATCAGCCAGCAGAGCGTTGACGAGATGGTGGATGCTGTTCTGAAACTGGACGAAGGCACGAAATTTCAGGTGCTGGCTCCGGTCGTCCGCCAGCGCAAAGGCACTCAGCAGAAAGAGCTGGATGCTGCACGCCGTGCCGGTTATGCCCGAGTCAAAATTGACGGCAGCATGTACGACCTTGATGAGGAGATCAGCCTTGAAAAGAACATCAAGCATACGGTAGAGATCGTCGTTGACCGTCTCGCTATGCGCAAAGGCATCCGTGGACGGTTGGCAGATTCCCTCGAAACGGCACTTTCTCTGACCGGCGGCATCGCAGAGGTGGACGTCATCGGCGGCGACTGCATGACGTTCAGCCAGAATTTTGCCTGCCCGGAACACAATGTCTCCATCGGCGAGCTGACACCCCGGCTCTTTTCGTTCAACAATCCGCAGGGTGCCTGCGAGAAATGCACCGGTCTCGGCACTTTTATGCGTGTTGATGAAGAGCGGATCCTGCCCAACCGAAATCTTTCCATCCGGCAGGGAGCGATCAAAGCCAGCGGATGGTACTACGCCGAGGGCAGTATCAGCGAAATGTATTATCTCGGCCTCGGCAAAAAATACGGTTTCACGCTGGATACGCCAATCAAAGATATGAGTACTGAGGCGGTCAATGCTCTGCTCTATGGCACGAACGGTGAAAAAATCGAGATGCACCGCACCAACGAGTTTGGCAGCGGCGTTTACTACAACACCTTCGAGGGCATCGTCGAGAACCTCGAACGCCGCTTCCGGGAGACGAACAGTGAGTGGATGAAAGAGGAGATCGGCAGCTTCATGTCCGGCGTCGAGTGCCCGGACTGCCACGGCAAGCGTCTGAAACCGGTCGTCCTTGCCGTAACGGTAGGGGATAAAAACATCAGCGATTTCTGCGAGATGTCCATCCGGGAAGAGCTGAACTTCATCGCGGAAAATGAGCCGAAGCTGACTGAAAAGCAGAAGCAGATCGGCGGACAGATCATGAAAGAGATCAAGAACCGCCTGCAGTTTCTACAGAGCGTCGGTCTGGATTACCTGACTCTGGCTCGTTCCGCAGGAACTCTTTCCGGCGGCGAAAGCCAGCGCATCCGCCTGACGACCCAAATCGGCAGTGCGTTGTCTGGCGTGCTGTATGTCCTCGATGAGCCGAGCATCGGTCTGCACCAGCGTGATAATGACAAGCTTATTGCAACGCTGAAAAATCTGCGTGACCTCGGCAATACGGTCATCGTGGTCGAACACGATGAAGATACCATGCGGAGTGCGGACTATATCGTGGATGTCGGCCCGGGTGCCGGTGTGCATGGCGGTGAGATCGTCGCTGCCGGCAGCGTGAAGGATATCTGCAAAGCGAAGCGGAGCATCACCGGCGATTATCTCTCCGGCCGCAAGCGCATCGAAGTTCCGGAGACCCGGCGAAAGGGAAATGGCAATTTCCTGCGTGTGGTCGGCGCACGGGAAAACAACCTGCGGAATATCACGGTAGATTTTCCGCTGGGCGAGTTCATCTGCGTCACCGGCATTTCCGGTTCGGGCAAATCGAGCCTTATCAACGAGATCCTGTACAAGACGCTGGCCTGTGAGCTGAACGGAGCGAGAAGCCGTGCCGGAAAATGCGACGGCGTGGAGGGTCTGGAGTTTGTCGATAAGGTCATTGGCATCGACCAGCAGCCCATCGGCCGGACGCCGCGCTCCAACCCGGCGACCTATACCGGCGTGTTCAACGACATCCGGAGTGTTTTTGCCGAGACACAGGATGCGAAAATGCGTGGCTACGGCCCGGGAAGATTCAGCTTCAACGTCAAGGGCGGTCGCTGCGAAGCCTGTGAGGGCAACGGCATCCTTCAAATTGAGATGCACTTCCTGCCCGACGTATATGTTCCCTGCGAGGTCTGCAAGGGCGCACGGTACAACCGGGAGACACTGGAAGTCAAATATAAGGAAAAGACTATCTCGGACGTTCTGAATATGACCGTTGAGGAAGCCGTCGTCTTCTTTGCAAACCAGCCTAAGATCGCCCGAAAATTGCAGACCCTGCTGGACGTTGGTCTGGGCTATGTGACCCTCGGCCAGAGCGCAACTACCCTTTCCGGCGGTGAAGCACAGCGTGTCAAGCTGGCGAATGAGCTGGCACGCCGCAGCACCGGAAAGACGGTCTATATCCTCGATGAGCCGACTACCGGCCTGCACATTGCGGACGTCCACCGCCTCATTGAAGTGCTGCAGAAACTGGTGGACGCAGGCAATACCGTCATCGTTATCGAGCATAACCTTGACCTCATCAAGTGCGCCGACCATATCATCGACCTTGGCCCGGAGGGTGGCAGCGCAGGCGGACTCATTGTTGCTGAGGGAACTCCTGAGGAAGTAGCCGAGGTGAAGGAGAGTTTTACCGGCCAGTATCTCAAGCCGCTGCTGGAAAAAGATAAAATGCTGAAGGCAAAAGAATAATAAGCCTGTCTTGCCTTTTCCCGGACGGTGTGCTATACTGTCCAACGAACTGAATAGAAAACAGCAGGTGCCGTTCGCTTTGCTTCCAGGCAGGGCAGAAGGGTCAAAAGGGAAGTGGGTGAAGAATCCCACACGATCTCGTCACTGTGATAAGGGAGTCTGCCGCAGAGATGCGACGCATCAGTCACTGAAGCGAATGCTTCGGGAAGGCGGCGGCAGACGTTGAACTTTGAGTCAGGAAACCTGCCTGCTGTTGGTACGGGGGCGTCATGCTCCAGATCACGAGGAATTGGTTGTACCAAAAAGCCTGAATCTGAAAGGTCTTTTTGTTTTGCCGTTTCGCAGACAAAAAGGCCTTTTTCATTTTGGCTCTCTTTCCTGTACCCTTCTGTTCAGAAAAGTATCCAAAACACGGGAAAGGACAAAAAACAATGAGAAAACGCAGCATCCAGAAGACCGCAGCCGTCCTGACTGCTCTTGCACTCTGCGCCGGTGTCATGACCGGCTGCGGCGCATCCAGCAGCACGGCAGCAAGTTCCACCAGCACCGCAAGCTCCGCAGCATCCAGCGAAGCGAGCAGCGAGGAGGCAGACGAATTGGCAGCAAAGAATGTCGCAGACCTGATTGACGCCATCTATGTGCAGGAGCGCAACGATGATACCGACGCTCAGTGCGAAGAGGCAAAGGCTGCATGGGATGCCCTGACCGACAAGCAGAAAGAAATGGTCGAGGGTGAGAACGCTGACCCGGATTACTTTGGCCGTGATACCGGCGACGCTTCCAAAGATGATCCTCGCAACGAGGATGAGATCGGCGAGAACGAGCTGCTGGTCGTCAGCTTTGGCACTTCCTTCAATGACAGCCGTGTTGCTGATATCAAGGGCATTGAGGACGCTCTGCAGGAAGCATATCCGGACTGGTCTGTCCGCCGTGCCTTTACTGCACAGATTATCATCAACCATGTTCAGGCTCGTGACGGCGAGAAGATCGACAACATGCAGCAGGCTCTTGACCGTGCAGTTGCAAACGGCGTCAAGAACCTCGTTGTCCAGCCGACTCACCTGATGCACGGTGCAGAGTACGACGAGATGAACGAGATGCTCGACCAGTATCGTGACAAGTTCGAGTCCGTTGCTGTGGCAGAGCCCCTGCTGGGCGAAGTCGGTGCAGATGCGACCGTCATCAACTCCGATAAGGAAGCCGTCGCAAAGGCTATCACTGCAGCTGCTGTCAAGGATGCAGGCTATGACAGTCTGGACGCCGCTGCTGCAGATAAGGTCGCATTCGTCTTCATGGGTCACGGCACCTCTCACACCGCAAAGGTGAGCTATTCTCAGATGCAGACCACCATGCAGACCCTCGGTTACGACAATGTCTTCATTGGTACGGTCGAGGGTGAGCCGGAAGAGACTGCCTGCGAGAATGTCATCGAGGCTGTCAAGGCTGCCGGTTATACCAAAGTTGTTCTCCGTCCGCTGATGGTCGTTGCCGGTGACCACGCCAACAACGATATGGCTGGTGACGATGCGGATTCCTGGCTGAGCCAGTTCAAGGCCGCAGGCTGCTTCGATTCTGTCGATACCCAGATCGCTGGTCTGGGCGAGATCTCTGATATCCAGCAGATCTACATCGACCACACCAAAGCCGCCATTGATTCCCTGAACGGCTAATATTTTGCTGACTCATTGCCCGAAGGGAGAGATCTTTTCGGGCAATTTTTGATTTTATAGAAATTTGAGGTGTTTTTTCATGCGCTGCAAACAGTTCCTTTCTCTTTCCGTGGCATCCATCCTTCTGGCAGCAACTCTGACCGGCTGCGGTGCGTCCAGCAGCACGGCAAGCTCTGCCGCCAGCTCCGAAGAGGTTGCTTCATCTGCGGTCTCGGAAGCAGCATCCGAATCTGTTTCGGAAGCTGCTCTGCCCGATGGCGTTTATACGGCAGAATTCCAGACGGACAGCAGCATGTTCCACGCCAATGAAGCATGCAATGGCACCGGCACTCTGACTGTCAAAAATGGCAAGATGACCTTCCATGTCAGCCTTGCGTCCAAGAAAATCGTCAACCTCTACCTCGGCTCCGCAGCGGATGCCGAAGCAAATAAGGCGGATTGGCTCATCCCGACCACCGATACCGTGACTTACTCTGACGGCACTTCGGAAGAGGTGTACGGCTATGATATCCCGGTAGGGGCAGTCGATGAGGACTTTTCACTGGCGATCCTTGGAACCAAGGGCAAGTGGTACGACCACACTGTCAGCATCCGGAACGCAGAACCCAAGACCGAGACAGAAGTTCCGGCAGACGGCGAGTACATATGCAATGTGACCCTCGAGGGCGGCTCCGGTAAGGCAAGCGTTGAAAGCCCGGCGGCTCTGACCGTGGCTGATGGCCAGATGACAGCTACTATCGTGTGGAGCAGCCCCAACTATGATTACATGATCGTGAATGGTGAAAAGTATCTGCCGACTAACACCGAGGGCAACTCTACCTTTGAGATCCCGGTCGCCGCTCTGGATACGGCTCTGTCTGTCACGGCTGATACCGTCGCCATGAGTACGCCCCATGAGATCGAGTACACCCTGACCTTTAGCCTGAACTGAAATGATTTCACGCCGTAATTTTTTAAAAGCTCTCCCTGCCGCAACGCTTGCGTTGACCGCCTGCGGCAGTACCAAAAACGCTCCGGCCAGCACAGAAAGTTTGGTCTTTTCCCACAGCTATCCGCTGGCATATGCAGCTCAGTTCACCGCCGACTGTTATGAGGGCGGCTATACTCTGCTGGCTATCCCGGAGTCCGGAGAAAAGTTTCTGGTGATGCCCGAAAATGCCGCTGAGGTGGAAAACCTGCCCGAGGACGTGACCCCTCTGCGTCAGCCGATCCAGAATATTTACCTTGTGTCAACGTCCATTATGGATCTGTTCATCGCGCTGGACGGGTTGGACAGCATCTCCCTTTCGGGCACGAAGGCGGAGGGGTGGTATCTCAATGCGGCCAAAACCGCCATGCAGGAAGGCAGAATCGCCTACGCTGGAAAGTATAGCGCACCGGACTACGAGCAGATCTTAGCGGCAAACTGCGGCCTTGCCTTTGAAAATACCATGATCTACCACACGCCGGAAGTCAAGGAACAGTTGGAACGGTTCGGTATTCCGGTGCTTGTGGAGCGTTCCAGCTATGAGGGCAGCCCACTGGCCCGGATGGAGTGGATCAAGCTTGTCGGTGTCCTGCTGGGAAAAGAAGAAGCGGCAGAACGTATCTTTTCAGAGCAGGTCGAGCGCATTGCTCCACTGGCAGAGCAGCCTTCGACCGAAAAGACCGTGGCTTTTTTCTCCATCACAGCGAATAATCTGGCAAACGTCCGCAAGGGCGGCGATTATATTGCTCAGATGATCGAGATGGCTGGCGGCGAGTATGTTTTTTCTGACCTGACCGACAGCGGTAATAGTCTGTCCACCATGAATCTTCCGCTGGAAGATTTCTACGCAGGTGCGAAGGATGCGGACTATCTTATTTACAATAGCACCATTGAGGGTGTGGTGAAAAATCGGGAGCAGCTTATTGCAAAGTGTTCGCTGTTGGCGGACTTCAAAGCAGTCCAAAATGGAAACGTCTGGTGTACGAATCAGAGTTTTTTCCAGCAGAGCATGGAGCTTGCTGATTTGATTCTGGACATGCACACCGTCTTCACCGAGGAAAAACCCGACGAAACCAGCCTGAAATTTCTCATCAAAGTATCCTGAGGAGAACCTATGACCAGCAAAAAACGCCTTGTCATCTCTTATATTGCGCTGGCCGCTGCAATGGCGGTGCTGTTTGCGGCAAACCTCTTCTGGGGCAGTGTTGCACTGACTCCGAAAGCCGTTCTGTCGGCTCTGGCCGGAAAAGGGCAGGATGCACTGGCCGTTGGCATCATCACCCAGCTCCGTCTGCCCCGTGCCGTGATGGTCGTTCTGCTGGGTGCGGCACTCTCGGCGGCAGGCTATCTGCTCCAGACCTTTTTTGCAAACCCCATCGCGGGCCCCTTTGTCATGGGTATTTCCAGCGGTGCGAAGCTGGCAGTTGCCTTGACGATGGTGGTCTTTCTGAACCATGGTCTGTTGACGAGTTCCGTTACCCTGATCCTGGCGGCCTTCGTGGGTGCGCTGGCGGCAATGGCTTTTGTACTGGCGGTATCCCGAAAAGTTGACCGGATGAGCATCCTCGTCATCTGCGGCGTCATGATTGGATATATCTGTTCGGCAATCACGGATATCGTGGTAGCATTTGCGCAGGATTCCAACATCGTTAACCTTCACAACTGGTCGCAGGGCAGTTTTTCCGGCATGACATGGGCGAATGTCCAAGCAGCGGCGTTTGTCGTTCTGCCTGCGCTGGCGGCGGCGTTCCTGCTCTCAAAACCGATGGCGGCTTATCAGATGGGCGAACAGTACGCAAAGAGCGTCGGCGTGGACGTAAAGAGATTTTCCAATCTGCTGGTGCTTCTTTCGAGCCTGCTGGCAGCCTGTGTGACTGCCTTTGCCGGGCCGATCTCCTTCGTCGGCATTGCGGTGCCGCATCTGGTGAAACAGCTGCTCGGCAGTGCAAAACCGCTTTATGTTCTGCCCGGGTGCTGTCTGGGCGGTGCAGCGTTCTGCCTGCTGTGTGACCTCATTGCACGCAGTCTGTTCGCACCCACAGAGCTGTCCATCAGTTCGGTAACGGCTGTGTTCGGCGCACCGGTCGTTATCGGGCTGCTGATCCGCAGACAGGAGGCCAGAAAATGAGCGATTTTTTGTGTGAGACGCAGGAACTTGCTATCGGCTACAACAAAACGCCGCTGGCAGAAAAAATTACGCTGGGCGTCCGAAAAGGGGAGATCCTGACCCTTATCGGGCCGAATGGCGCAGGCAAATCGACCCTGCTCAAAACGCTGGCCGGACAGCTTTCTCCGATGGGCGGCGCAGTTCTGCTGGACGGACAGAGTCTGACGAGCTATTCCGGCACAGCACGGGCAAGAAAAATGGCTCTCATGCTTCCGCATACCCGGCAGATGGAACTGACGACCTGCTTCGAGTTTGTCTCGGCAGGCCGCATCCCTTACACCGGGCGATTGGGTATCCTGTCCGAAGAAGATCGGAAACAGATAACGTCCGCTCTTGAGCTGGTGGGTGCGGCATCGCTCGCGAACCGGGATTTCAACTGCATCAGCGACGGTCAACGTCAGCGTGTTTTGCTGGCCCGGGCAGTTTGTCAGCAGCCGGAAGTGATTTTACTGGACGAGCCAACGTCGTTTCTGGATGTAAAGGGCAAAATCGAACTGCTGAGCATCCTGCAAAAGCTGGCGCATGAACAGCAGCTTGCGGTGATTCTGAGCCTGCATGAACTGGATATGGCAGAGAAAATTTCGGATGCTGTGGTCTGCGTCTCACCGCAGGGCATTTCGGAGGTGCTGACGCCGAAAAAAGCCTTTGCAGCGGAAAATATCCGGACTTTGTACGGCCTGAGCGAAGAACAATATGAAACCGTTTTCGGAAAACCGAAACCTGAAAAACCGAAGTTTGAGCATTATGTCCGAAGCGGTCAGAAGCTCCTGCGCTGCGGTTATACCACCGGGACCTGTGCGGCTCTGGGTGCGGCAGGCGCGGCACGGCTGCTGTTGACCGGAAAGACGCCCGAAAGCGTTGCCCTCCGAACTCCGAAAGGCATTGTTGTGGAGGTGGCTCCGCTGTTCTGCCGGAAGATCACGAACGGTGCCGAGTGTGCCATCGAAAAGGACGGCGGTGACGATGTCGATGTGACGACCGGCCTGCCGGTCATTGCGTCGGTCGAGCTGGTTCCCGATACAACGGAAGTCCATATTTATGGCGGCAAAGGGGTCGGCCGGGTGACGAAACCGGGACTCGACCAGCCGGTGGGCGAAGCGGCCATCAACCATGTGCCGCGACAGATGATCGCCGAAGCACTCCGCCGGGAAGCAGAGAATGCCGCCTATCCGGGTGGTTTTGCGGTGACGATCTCCATCGAGGGTGGTGAAGAGGTCGCCAAGCGAACCTTTAATCCGCATATCGGTGTTGAGGGGGGATTATCCGTCCTCGGCACCAGCGGCATCGTCGAGCCGATGAGTCAGCAGGCGATTCTGGATACCATTCAGCTGGAGATGAATCAGGCGGCTCTCCGTGCCGGGACACCAAAACGACTGATCCTAGCACCGGGCAACTATGGTTTGGATTATCTGCACGAGACATACCCGGAATTTGCGAAAATCCCGGTGGTGAAGACCTCGAACTTTATCGGAGATACACTGGATATGGCGGCAACGGCAAAATTTGAAGAAGTCCTGTTGGTCGGACATGTCGGAAAGCTCGTCAAGCTGGCCGGCGGTATTATGAACACCCACTCTCACACCGCCGACTGCCGGACGGAGTTGTTCTGTGCCCATGCCGCCCTCTGTGGTGCCAGCTGGGAAGTCTGTACCGACCTGATGAACGCGGCGACCACCGACGCCTGTCTGGAAATTCTGGATGGGGCAAACCTCCGGAAACCGGTGCTGAAAAGCCTGCTGGCGGCCATTCAGCTTCATCTGGAACGGCGCGCGGCGGACAGTTTTAAAATCGGCGCAGTGCTGTTCTCGAACCAGCACGGCCCACTGGGGCAGACCGAAGCTGCAAAGGAGTTGATCGACAAATGGACTCGATAAAGGGAACTTTTTATGGTATCAGCGTTGGCCCCGGCGACCCGGAGTTAATGACCCTGCAGGCGGTGCGCCTGCTCCGCCAGTGTCCGGTTTTGGCGGCACCGCAGACGGCTTCCGGTCAGATGCTGGCCTTGGATATTGCGCGTAATGCGATGGGAAGCGAACTGGAAGACAAGACCATCGTTCCGCTTTCGTTCCCGATGAGCCGGGATAAGGCGGTGCTGACAGCGGCGCATGAAAAGGCCGCGCAGTCGGTTCAGCCCTATCTGGATGCCGGGCAGGATGTGGCAATGCTCAATCTTGGCGATGTGTCCATCTATGCGACCTTTAGCTATTTGCAGGAAATTTTGCAGGCCAAGGGCTATCCCACGGCAATGGCGGCCGGTGTTCCCAGTTTTTGCGCGGCGGCGGCACGGCTGAACCGTCCGCTGACCGGTGGAATGGATGTACCGTTGACGATTGCGCCCGGCAGCTGGGCGGACAGACTTCTGGACACGCCGGGCAGTAAAGTTTTGATGAAAACCGGACGTCAGCAGCCTGCACTGCTGGATGTTCTGGAAAAGAAGGACAAACTATCGGTCAGCGGCCTTGTGTGCAACTGCGGCTTGCCGGATGAAGTCGTTTATCCGGATCTTTCCGTTGATCGTCCGAAAGAAGCCGCAAGCTATTTTGCCACCCTGTTAGTAAAGGAGTGATTTTATGGTACATTTTGTCGGAGCCGGACCGGGTGCGCCCGACCTCATTACCCGGCGTGGAGCGGCACTTTTGCAGGAAGCAGACTGCATCATTTATGCAGGCAGTCTTGTTAATCCGGCCTTGCTGGGTCTGGCAAAACTGGACTGTGCCATCTACAACAGCGCGGAAATGACGCTGGAACAGGTGCTTGATGTCATGCGGCAGATGGAAGCTGAGGGCAAGACCACCGTTCGTCTCCACACCGGCGATCCCTGCCTGTACGGTGCTATCCGGGAGCAGATGGATGTACTGGACACAGACGGAATTTCCTACGATGATACGCCGGGTGTGTCCAGCTTTTGCGGTGCAGCAGCGGCACTCAATGCCGAATACACCCTGCCGACTGTGAGCCAGACCGTCATCATTACCCGGATGGAAGGCCGGACGCCGGTTCCCGAAAAGGAAAAGCTTGCAAGCCTTGCCGCCCACGGCGCAACGATGGTGATCTTTCTCTCCATTGGTCTTATTGACAAGGTGCAGGAAGCTCTTTTACAGGGGGCGTACACCGCTGAGACTCCGGCGGCGGTGGTCTATAAGGCCAGCTGGCCAGAACAGAAGATCGTTCGCTGTACCGTTGGAACGCTGGCAAAAAGCACCCGGGATGCCGGTATCACCAAAACGGCTCTCATCGTTGTCGGTGATTTCCTCGGTACCCAGTATGAGCGAAGCAAGCTCTACGACCCGGCCTTTACGACCGAATTCCGCAAGGGAGAGTCTCAATGACCAGGGCTTATCTCGCTTTTACGGGCAGGGGGCTTGCGCTGGCGAAACGTCTGGCGAATGTTCTGCCCGGTTCGGTGAGCCGGGGAGGTAAGGGTGGTGTGTCGCTTTCGGATTGGACAACACAGCAGTTTGCACAGGCAGACGCTTTGATTTTTGTGGGAGCTGCCGGAATCGCTGTCCGTGCTGTTGCGCCGCATTGCAAAAGTAAGGCGGTTGACCCGGCGGTGGTGGTGTTGGACGAGTGCGGACGGTTTGCGATTCCGATCCTGTCCGGACATCTCGGCGGCGCGAACGATTTGGCCCGGGAGCTGGCCGCTGTCTGCGGTGCAATTCCGGTCATCACAACAGCTACCGATGCCAACGGTGTTTTTGCGGTGGACGAGTGGGCGAAACACCAAAACTGCGCGGTGCTGGAAGTGGAAAAAATCAAGTGTGTCAGCGGTAAGCTTCTGGCTGGGAAATCGGCGGCATACTGGTCGGATTTTCCCATCGCAGGAGCGGCTCCTTCTGATGTAATTGCGGCGGAGGCTCAGGAGAATGCAGATTTTGCGTTGACGCTGTTTCCGGCCGGAAATGCCCTGCATCTGGTGCCGAAAATCGCTGTACTGGGTGTGGGGTGCCGACGAGGAACAGCGGCTGAACAACTTGAAAGCGTTTTTGCGAAATTCTGCGAAAAAACCGGCCTTGCCCCACAGAGCATCTGCAAGGCGGCAAGCATCGACCTGAAACAGAACGAAACGGGTTTGCTGGAATTCTGCGAAAAACATCACTGGAAAATTAAATTTTATTCCGCCGAGCAGCTGCAAAAAGCTCCCGGGACTTTCACGCCCTCAAGTTTTGTCCGGAGCGTGACCGGCGTGGACAATGTCTGTGAGCGGTCGGCAGTGCTGGCATCGGGCGGAACGCTCTGTCTGAAAAAATATCCGTCCGGCGGCGTGACTTTTGCGCTGGCGCAGAAACCTTACTCACCCGATTGGAGGTGGCAAAATGTCCAAAACATCGAATAAAATCGTCTATGTCGTCGGCCTCGGCCCGGGCGACCCACAGTTTTTGACCGCACAGGCGCAGAGTGCCTTAGACGCTGCCGAGGTACTGTGCGGCTATACGGTCTATCTGGAACTGGTTCGGCCATTTTATCCCGAAAAAGAGTGCTATGCGACCGGCATGACGAAGGAGATCGACCGCTGTCGCTGGGCGTTGGAGGCGGCGCAGAGCGGAAAATCGGTGGCGTTGGTCTGTTCAGGTGACGCCGGTGTTTACGGCATGGCAAGCCCCCTTTTGGAGCTGGCCGAAGAGTACCCGGAGGTGACGGTAGAGGTCGTTCCCGGGCTGACGGCGGCATTGAGCGGCGGTGCGGTGCTGGGTGCGCCGCTGGCACACGATTTTTGTGTCATCTCTCTGTCTGACCGACTCACCCCGTGGGAGGTCATCGAAAAGCGGCTGAAAGCGGCGGCAATGGGCGATTTCTGCGTTGCGCTGTACAATCCGTCCTCCAAAGGCCGACCGGATTATCTGGCTCGGGCGGTGCGCATCCTGCTTGAAAACGGCAAGACGCCGGAAACGGTCTGTGGATTGGTGCGGAATATTGGGCGTACCGGGCAGGAAAGCTACATCCTGACCCTTGCAGAACTGGAAAATACGCCGGTGGATATGTTCACGACGGTCTACATCGGCAATACGGCAACCAAGGAATTGAGCGGCAGGATGGTGACGCCGAGGGGGTATCGGGGATGAAAGCGGTCGTGTTCAGCGGCACCACCGAGGGCCGCATTTTTTCCAAGAAGCTGGCCGCACTGGGGGCTGAAGTGGTCGTCAGTGTGGCGACACCGTTGGGTGCCGAGGAGCAGGGTGAAATGTCCGGCATTGCGATCCACTGCGGTCGGCTGGAATCTGCCGAGATGGTAGAACTGTTGGAGGGTGCAGACCTCTGTGTGGATGCGACTCATCCGTATGCTGTCGATGCAACGAAAAATATCCGCACTGCCTGTGAGAGAGCAGGTGTTGAATATCACCGCCTGCTCCGTCCGGCAAGTCCACTTCCGGAAGGAAGCAGGGTCTTTGCAACAACGGCGCAGGCCGCTGAGTTTTTAGCGCAGACAAACGGAAATGTCTTGTTGGCAACTGGTGCAAAAGAACTCGCTACGTTTGGTGATATTGACCCGACACGGCTGTTTCCGCGCGTATTGCCGACCGTCGAGGGAATCACGGCCTGCGAAAAAGTGAATGTTCCGCATAAGAACATCATCGCCATGCAGGGGCCGTTTTCGTATGAATTGAATGTCGCACTGATTCGGCAGTTTGATATCAGATTCCTCGTGACAAAGGACGGCGGTGCAGCAGGCGGATTTGCTGAGAAGGCGCAGGCAGCGCAGGACTGCGGCGTGCAGTTGATCGTCATCCGCCGCCCGGCGGAACAGGGCGAAACGGCAGACGAGATTTTAGCACACTGCAAGGAGATGCTGGCATGATAACACTGGTTGGAATGGGCGCAGGCACGCCGGAAACGCTAACGGTGCAAGGGCTTTCTGCTCTGCGAAAGGCAGATTTGATTCTGGGTGCAAAACGTCTTTTGGAACAGTTGCCCGAGGGCTGTACCCAGAACCGGAAAGCGGTCTATCAGGCGGATGCGATTTTGAATGCCATCGAGGAGAACGGCGCAAAAGAACCAGTCATCCTGTACAGCGGCGATACCGGATTTTACTCGGGTGCCGCAGGGCTTTTGCCGATGCTGCGTGCGTTTGGTATCTCCTGCAGGGTGCTGCCGGGGCTGTCCAGTGTGCAGTTGCTGGCTGCCGCTGTGGGCAGACCGTGGCAGGACTGGAAACTGGTCTCAGCGCATGGCTGTGAATGTGATCCGGTGGCCGAGTGTCTGACGGCAGAGGGCAAGCCGGTCTTTTTCCTGACGGGTGGAACAGAAACGCCCACGACCCTTTGTGAGGCTCTGACAGCCGCCGGGCTGGGTGATGCACACGCACTGGTGGGAGAAAATCTGGGTCGGGCAGATGAGAAGATTTTATTCGGTACAGCGCAGGAGTTTGCGAGAAAAAGCTTTGCGTCCCTGAGCGTTCTGCTGGTGGAACATATCCTACAGCCGCCTCGTCGCTGTGTGGGTTTCCCGGATGAAGCGTTTATCCGGGGCGAAGTGCCGATGACGAAGCAGGAAGTCCGCGCCGCCGCCCTCGCGAAACTGGCGGTGAAGCCGGATGAAACACTCTGGGATGTGGGTGCAGGCACTGGAAGCGTCAGCGTGGAGCTGGCTCTTGCGGCATCGAAAGGCCGGGTGTATGCTATTGAGTGCGAACCTGACGCCTGTGAGCTTGTCCGGAAGAACCGGGAAAAATTCGCGGCGCACAACCTGATTCTAGTTGAGGGCAAGGCACCGCAGGCATTGGAAAATCTGCCTGCGCCGGACGCAGTTTTTATCGGCGGCACCAAGGGCGGAATGGAAAAAATCATCGAGCTGATTCTGCAAAAGAACTCGAACGCCCGGATCTGCATTTCGGCCATCGCGTTGGAAACGCTGAGCGCGGCCATCGCTGCGCTGACGGAACACGGGCTTTCAGTCGAAGTAACTCAGCTTGCGGTCAGCCGGACGAAACCGGCCGGAAAGCTCCATCTGCTGATGGCGAACAACCCGATTTTTCTCATCACAGGAGAACGAAAATGATCCAGTTTCTCATTGCCGCGCCCCGTTCGGGCAGCGGAAAGACCACCGTCACCTGCGCGATGCTGGCAGCACTCAAAAAGCGCGGATACGACCCGTGCGCATTTAAGTGTGGGCCGGATTACATCGACCCGATGTTCCATCGTGCGGCACTTCATGTAGACAGCCACAACCTCGACCTGTTCCTCTCGACGAGCTTCACGGTACGGGAGCTGTATGCCCACTATGCCGCCGGGCATGGCGCAGCTGTCTGTGAGGGCGCAATGGGCTTTTACGACGGACAGGGAATGTCTGCGATGGCGAGTGCATGGGATGTGGCGGAAACGCTCGACCTGCCGGTTTTGCTGGTCGTCCAGCCCAAGGGGGTCGGTCTGACCCTTGCTGCCGAAATACAGGGGCTGATGAACTTTAAAAATCCGAGCCATATCGTCGGCATCCTGCTCAATGACTGCTCCGAAAAATTGTATAAGATGCTCAAACCGGTGCTGGAAAAAGAAGCCAAAATCTCGGTGCTGGGCTATCTGCCCCATCTGCCGGAAGCAATGATCGAGAGCCGCCATCTGGGATTGAAGACAGCAGATGAAATCAGCGGACTGGCGGAAAAAATCGACTTTGTGGCGGACATCCTCTCGGAAAATCTGGATTGGCAGAAGCTCTTTGAGCTGACCGATAAACCGGAACCGGAGATGCCTGTAAGACCGAAATACAGACACATCGACCAAATAGATGATGGGGGCTTGAATGATTACCGGCTTTTCCCGAAAGAAGAGATCGAGGAGCCGCTTGTCCAAATCGCTGTGGCGAAAGATGAGGCGTTCTGCTTCACTTATGCGGAGACGCTGGATATTTTGACTGCATTTGGCGCAAAGCTTGTGTTTTTCAGCCCACTGCACGACAAGGTTCTGCCGGAAAACATCGGCGGCCTGTATCTGCCCGGCGGCTACCCGGAACTGTACGCAAGAACGCTGAGCGAGAATGAATCTATGCGAAATTCCATCCGGAGCGCATACGAAAATGGTCTGCCGACCGTGGCCGAGTGCGGAGGATTTCTCTATCTCGGCAAAAAGCTGGAAGACAACGACGGCGAGATTTACCCGATGGTCGGCATCCTGCCGGGCAGCGGCGTCAAGGTCGGAAAACTGGTGCGGTTTGGGTATGCAGACATGACGGCACGAATGGGGAGTATGCTATTTCAGACGGATGAGACTCTGCCAATTCACGAGTTCCATCACTGGGATTCGACTAAAAATGGCGAGGATTTTTCCCTCTTGAAAGCAAATGGAACAAAGTGGTTTGGCGGCTTTTCCAACAAGCATCTTTACGCAGGTTTTCCGCATCTGTACTGGGCTGGCACGCCTTTGCCGAAACGTTTTATAAAAGCGGCAGAACGATACATCGAACAAAAGGAACAACAAAAATGACCGAATTGGAATTGAAGACCCTGCTGGCGGAGATCACGCCGCCGGATGAGGTGGCGCGCGCCGCCGCACATGCGCACTGGGCGAGCCTTGCGAAACCGCTGGGCGGTCTGGGTACGCTGGAAATCATGCTGGAAGATGCCGCTGCATTGACGGGCTCGGCAAAGCTGGATGTTTCGCGCCGGGCAGTGCTGGTCCTCTGCTCGGACAACGGCGTGGTGGCGCAGGACGTCAGCCAGACCGACCAGAGCGTGACCCGTGCCGTGGCTGAAAATCTTGCGGCACGCCGGACAAGTGTCTGCCAGATGGCAAAGACGGCAAACTGCGAGGTCGTGCCGGTAGATATGGGAATCGCAGGCGATCCGGTGCCGGGTGTCCTGAACTGCCGTGTTGCGGCCGGAACCGCTGACTTCACCGCAGGCCCGGCCATGAGCCGGGAGCAGGCGGTCGAGGCTATTGCAAAAGGAATCGAGCTTGTCCGGATGCAGAAAAAGCAGGGTGTCACCCTGCTGGCAACTGGCGAGATGGGGATCGGAAACACCACGACTTCCAGTGCGGTGGCGGCTGTTTTGCTGGGTCAGCCGGTCGAGGTCATGACCGGACGGGGAGCAGGGCTTTCGGATGAAGGTCTTGCACGAAAGATCCATGCCATTCAAAAGGGGATTGCGGTCAATCAGCCGGATGCCACCGACCCATTGGATGTGCTGGCAAAGCTGGGCGGTTTTGATATCGCAGGCTTGTGCGGCGTCTTCCTCGGCGGTGCGCTGGAAGGCGTGCCGGTGCTGATGGATGGTTTTATCAGCGGTGTGGCGGCATTGTGTGCTGTCCGGCTCTGTCCGGCGGCGGAAAAGGCTGTCTTTGGGAGCCACTGCTCCACCGAACCGGCGGCACGGCTGGTTCTGGAAGCTCTCGGCAAATCTCCGCTCCTGACGGCTGGTCTGCATCTCGGCGAAGGAACCGGTGCGGTGGCGTCGATTCCGCTCTGGGATATGGCATTGGCCGTTTATAATAATTGCTATTCCTTCACGGAGGGCGGCATCACGCCGTATACGCCCCAATGCTGACGCTGGTGATCGGCGGTGCGGCCAGCGGAAAAAGCGAGTACGCCGAAAGCCTTGTGCTGAAACTGCCGCTTCCACGCTATTATCTGGCGACGATGCAGGTATGGGATGAAGAGTGTGCCGCCCGGGTCGAAAAACATCGGAAAATGCGTGCAGAGAAACAGTTCGAGACGGTGGAATGTCCGATTCATCTGGAAAAAGTACAGCTCCCAAAGCGTGGCACCGCCCTACTGGAAGACCTCGGAAATCTGACTGCGAACGAGCTGTACGACCCGAATGGCGCAGGGGAAAAGGCCGCAGGAGTGATTTTGAATGGCCTTGAAAAACTGGCAGAACAGTGCGAAAATTTGATCGTTGTCTCGAACGAGGTGTTCAGCGGCGGTGCGGACTATGCCGACGATACCGACCGGTATCTCCGCATCTTGGCGGAGGTGAACAACTGTCTTGCGGCTCGTGCGGACGCCGTCGTCCGAGTGGTCTGCGGCATTCCGGTCTACTACAAAGGAGAAAAACCATGATAGTTTTCCAAACGATTGCGGTCGCATTTGCGATGTTTTCGGCTTTGCCGATGCCGCAGTTTGAGTGGAATGCAAAAAATATGCGGTACGCCATGTGTGCCTTTCCGCTCATTGGTCTGGTCTGCGGTGGGCTGTGGTGCGTCTGCGGCATTTTGCCGCTGCCTGCAATGGCGAAAGCAGCTGGTTTCTGCCTTGTCCCGGTCTGGGTCACGGGCGGAATCCATCTGGACGGCTACGCAGACACCTGCGATGCCCTGTCCAGCTATGGCGACCGGGCGAAAAAGCTGGATATTTTAAAAGATCCTCACTGCGGAGCGTTCGCGGTCATCCGGATGTGCAGTTATTTCGTTGCATATTTTGCTTTGGCGGCCTGTGTCGCGTTCACGCCGAGGGTCGGTCTGATTTGGACGCTGGCGTTCGTGCTGGAACGTGCCCTTTCCGGATTTGCGGTGGCGGCGTTTCCGATGGCAAAAAATACTGGGCTGGCGCACACGTTTGCGACGGCGGCGGATAAAAAGACGGTCAAAACCGTTCTGGCGGTGCTGTCCGTGGTGCTGTGTGCCGTGATGACTTTTTTAGGCGGCGGATTGCTGGCTTTGACTGCGCTGGCGGTGCTGGTACGGTATTACCACGTCTCACAAAAGCAGTTCGGCGGCATCACCGGCGATCTGGCCGGGTGGTTTTTACAGAAAACAGAGCTTTGGATGCTGGCGGTGTTGGCGGCCTGCCAGTGGGGAGGTATTTTATGATGTTCATCACAGGGCCGCTGTACAGTGGCAAGCGGACGTTTGCGAAACAGTTCGCCGGAACCTGTATCACGGATGTGCAGGAGAAGGCCGCAAAGGCGGACGATTTGACAAAGTTTGCGGAAGAACTTTCGGTGTATGATATCGTGATTGCGACCGAAGTCGGCGGCGGTGTCGTACCGATGGACGCCGGAGAACGTGCCGCACGGGAAGCGGTCGGGCGTCTGGCCTGTCTGCTGGCGGCAAAAGCGGACTGCGTGGTGCAGATGTTCTGCGGTATTCCGACGGTTTTGAAAGGAGAACTTCCGACATGCTGATTTATCTGCTCCGTCACGGGGAAACGATTTATAACGCTGAAAAACGGTATCAGGGGCAGAAGGATGTTCCGCTTTCGCAAAAAGGGATTGCAGAGCTGCGCAGGGCGGATTTTGACCCGGAAAAGGTCTATATCACGCCGTTCTGCCGGACAAAACAGACGGCAGAGGTGTTATTCCCGGATGCAAAGCTCATCCCGGTGGATGGGCTGAAAGAGATGTCCTTCGGCAAGTTCGAGGGGCGGAATTATATCGAGATGGAGCATGACCCGGAATACCGTGCGTGGGTCGAGTCCAACTGTGAAAGCCCCTGTCCGGAGGGAGAATGTAAGGCGGATTTTTCGGAACGGGTCTGCAAGGCATTTTCAGCTCTGGTGGAGCAGGCATTGCGAGATGAGGAGAAAGCACTGGTGATCCTTGCGCATGGCGGAACCCAGATGGCTGTTATGGAGCGGTACGGCCTGCCCCGGAAAAACTATTACGAGTGGTGCGCACCCAACGCAGGCGGATATCTGCTGGATGCCGGCGGATGGCCGGAAAAACAGGAGCTTCGCCTGATCAAAGTGGTGCAGTACACAAAGGAGAAAAGATGGTGATTCAAGCGGCGGTTCTGGGCGGTTTTGTACTGGATACGATTTTCGGCGACCCGGCATGGCTTCCGCACCCGGTCGTCCTGATGGGAAAGGCCATCTCCGCACTTGAAAAGCATTTGCGGAACCGCCTGCCCAAAACGCCGCAGGGAGAGCTTCTGGGCGGCGGTATCGTGGCATTCACACTCCCGGTCGGAACCTTTTTGCTGACAAATCTGGTCTGTCTCGGTGCGGCAAAAATCTCGCCGTGGCTGGGGCTGGCGGTTCAGATGTTCTGGTGCGGTCAGGCGTTGGCGGCGAAAGGTCTGGCGCAGGAAAGCAGCAATGTCTACAAAGAGCTGATAAAGCCCGACCTCCCGGCGGCACGAAAGGCCGTCAGCCGCATTGTCGGACGGGATACCCAGAATCTGACGATGGAGGGCGTTATCAAGGCCGCCGTTGAAACAGTAGCCGAAAACGCCAGCGACGGCGTGATTGCGCCCCTGTTTTATATGCTGATCGGCGGCGCACCGCTGGCACTGACTTATAAGGCCATCAATACGATGGACAGTATGCTGGGCTACAAAAATGAAAAATATCTCTATTTTGGCCGCATTCCAGCTAAGCTGGATGATGCGGCAAACTATATTCCAAGCCGCTTGGCTGGCCTGCTTTGGTGTGCGGCAGCAGGATTGACCGGAAACAGTGCATCCGGCGCATGGAAGATCTGGCGGCGTGACCGGCGAAACCATGCCAGCCCGAACAGCGCACAGACCGAGAGTGCCTGTGCTGGTGCGCTGGGGGTTCAGTTGGCCGGGCCTGCGTATTATTTCGGGGAATATTACGATAAACCGACCATTGGCGACCCTCTGCGCCCCATCGAGTCGGAGGATATTCGCCGAGCAAATAAGATGATGTACGCCGAGAGCCTGCTTGCGCTGGCAGCTGGGATATTTTTGAGGTGTGTTTTATGACGCAATTGGTACATGGCGGAGACTGGGCGGGCTACCGGGAGCAGTTTGGCCGGGATGCGCTGGATTTTTCGGCAAATGTTAGTCCACTGGGGCTGCCGGAAGGGGTCAAAAATGCTATCATCCGGGCATTGCCGGAGGCTGACCGCTATCCTGACCCACTCTGTCGGGAACTGCGCGGAAAGCTGGCGAAGACTGAAAATATTCCGGAAGAATATATTCTCTGCGGAAACGGTGCGGCAGATTTGATTTTCCGGCTGGCACTGGCGGCAAAACCGAAAAAAGCTCTGCTTCCTGCGCCGACCTTTGCCGAGTATGGCTCTGCACTGGAAACCGTTGGCTGTGAGCTGGAACGGCATTTTTTGCAGGAGGACGATGACTTTGCGGTAACAGAACGCTTTTTAGACGATATCGACGAGAGCGTGGACAGCGTCTTCCTTTGTCAGCCCAACAACCCGACCGGACAACTGACCGGCCTTGCGATGGTAGAAAAAATCCTTCGCCGCTGTAAGGAGTACGGTGCGATTTTGGTTGTGGACGAGTGCTTCTTGGATTTTCTGCCGGATGGGGAAGAGCGTTCCGCAAAACGATTCCTGAGCGAAAAAAATCTGGTGATCCTGAAAGCATTTACCAAGCTTTACGGAATGGCAGGTGTTCGGCTGGGATACTGCCTGTCTTCGGATATAGAGCTTCTGGCGAAAATGCAGGCATCCGGTCAGCCGTGGGCGGTGTCAAGTCTGGCGCAGGCGGCAGGCATTGCAGCACTGGATGAGACGGAATATGTCTCACAGGTGTGTGACTTGATTGCAAAACAGCGTCCGGTTCTGGAAAAGGGGTTGCGTGCGCTTGGCCTGCGTGTGCTGGATGGACAGGCGAATTATCTGCTCTTCCAAGCCACGGAAACGCTGGGTGAAGAACTGCGGAAAAAGGGTGTCGTCCTGCGCAGCTGCGGCAATTATCCGGGCTTGAATGGAACATGGTACCGCACTGCGGTGCGGACTGCACCGGAAAATGAACAACTCTTGAAGACCCTTGCGGAGGTGTTGGAATGAAAAAAGCAAAGTGCATCATGGTGCAGGGAACCATGAGCGGCGCAGGAAAAAGCCTGCTTTGTACCGCGCTCTGCCGGATTTTTGCGCAGGAGGGTTACAAAGTTGCACCGTTCAAGAGCCAGAATATGGCACTGAACAGCTTTGTGACCCGTGACGGCCTGGAAATGGGCCGGGCACAGGTGGTACAGGCACAGGCGGCAGGGATGGAGCCGGATGTCCGGATGAACCCCATCCTGCTCAAGCCGAGCAGCGATGTCGGCAGTCAGGTCATCGTGAACGGCGAAGTGCGCGGACAAATGCCGGCATCGGCCTATTTCAAAATGAAAAAATCGCTCATTCCTGATATCCTCAAAGCCTATGACAGCCTTGCAGAAGAGGTGGATATCATCGTCATTGAGGGAGCCGGAAGCCCGGCGGAGATCAACTTGAAATCGGATGATATCGTCAACATGGGTCTTGCAAAGCTGGTGGATGCGCCGGTTCTGCTGGCTGGCGACATTGACCGGGGCGGTGTGTTTGCACAGCTGTATGGCACGGTGGAACTGCTGGAACCGGAAGAACGAGCGCGCGTCAAGGGACTTGTTATCAATAAATTCCGTGGAGATGTTGAAATTCTGCGCCCGGGTCTTTCGATGCTGGAAGAAAAGACGAAACTTCCGGTTCTTGGTGTGGTGCCCTATCTGAAAGTGGATATCGAGGATGAGGATTCGCTGTCGGAGCGACTGGATGCAGGCAAAACGGTCAAGCCGCTGGATGTGGCGATCGTCCGTTTGCCCCATATCTCGAACTTTACCGATTTTATTCCGTTGGAACAGCATCCGTTTCTGGGCATGCGGTATGTACAGAACGCACATCAGCTGGGCGTGCCGGATCTGCTGATCCTGCCGGGAACCAAAAATACCGTCGATGACCTGCTCTGGCTGCGGCAGTCTGGACTGGAAGCCGCTATCCTGAAATATGCGGCATCCGGTGCGCCGCTTCTGGGCGTCTGCGGCGGATATCAGATGCTGGGTGAACAGCTGGATGACCCGGAGGGCACTGAGAGCGGCAGTCCGCAGTCTCTTCGTGGATTGGAACTTCTGCCGACGAAGACGGTTTTCACCGGGCAGAAACGCCGAACCCAGACCGCCGCCATAGCAAACGAGCCGTTTGCAGGGGCAAAGCTGGAGGGGTACGAAATTCATACCGGCAGAACGACCGTGGAGGGAAACGCTTTTTGCTTTCAGTTGGACGGCACGCCGGAGGGCTGTGTAAAGGATAATGTATTCGGCACCTACCTGCATGGCTTGTTCGATACCGGCGAATTGACCGAAAAACTGACAGAATTTTTGTGCAGACGGAAGGGTGTTGACCCGGAACAGGCGGAAATCATCCCAATGGAGACATACCGTCAGCAGCAGTTTGATTTGCTGGCCGATGGCGTCCGGAAAGCACTGGACATGGATGCCATTTACCGGGCTATGGAAATCGAGAAAGGGGAGAAGAACGCATGACACCGCAGCATCATTTACCGGCAGATATTGAACGGACGAGCTTTTCCATCATTACCGAGGAGCTGGCACAGCGAGACGTGGTTCTCCCACCGGAGACGGAACCCGTCGTGAAACGGGTCATCCACACAACAGCGGACTTTGACTATGCGAGAAATCTGTGCTTCACCGATGGAGCAGTTGCCGCAGGTGTGACGGCTCTCCGTGACGGCGCTTGCATTGTGACCGATACGAATATGGCCTTAGCCGGTATTACTAAACCCGGCTTGAAAAAAGTAGGCGGAACCGCTCTCTGCTATATGGCTGACCCGGGGGTCGCTGCCATCGCCAAGGAGACTGGAACTACCCGTGCAGTTGCGTCGATGCACCGTGCTGCGCAGGAGCATCCGAACGCGATTCTGGCTGTCGGAAATGCCCCGACAGCGTTGCTGGCAATTGCAGATGAAATGGAAGCCGGTTTGCGCCCGGCATTGGTGATTGGTGTTCCGGTCGGCTTCGTAAATGTCGTGGAGAGCAAGGAACGTCTCTTTGCAGTCTGTGAGCAGTACGGCGTTCCGGCAATCGTCGCGATGGGGCGGAAGGGCGGAAGTAATGTCGCCGCAGCCATCTGCAACGCGCTCATCTACTCCGCTGCCGAGATGCTCGACCCCAGTGCGAGAGGGTGGAAGTAAATATGTGAAAAACCGCGGTCTGGCTTCTTCAGGGAGAGAAGGTGCCGAATATGGAAGAGTTCGCAATTATTTGTATCTGGAACAGCTTCAAATTGCAATGTGGAAAGCTGAAATCTCATCTTTTCCGTTAAATAAAGAGTAGAAATTTTCTGGACCGAAAATTAAACAAGGGGCTGTTGCACAAGGAAAAAAATTAGTGCAACAGCCCCTTGTTTAGGTTTCTCTTTACTACGCCCATTTGAAGTATGCCGCCCTGCAGGAGAATGCCGTTTGAACTCTTCAAATTCATCCAGCGGCACAATGAGGATGATCTCAATGTTGTATCCATCGATTTGTGAAAAGTGAACAAATATATCAGTTGACTTTTGGAAGTGCAAAACCGAATAATCACGCGAAACGACCGATTGCCGCAACGCCCTTGATAAATGAAAAAGTTTTGATAAAATAGTGACGAATCTGTGATAACTGCGAAAAACAGTGAACATACGACAAGAAAAACCAAAAGAGGAGGCCGGAAATGAGAGGCATCGCCAAGCTCATGGACAACTGGCAGTTTACAAAACCGGGCGAAGCCGCGGTGACTGTAGACCTGCCCCATACATGGAACGCAAAGGACGGTCAGGACGGCGGCAACGACTACTGGCGCGGAACCTGCACCTATACGACACAGTTCGACGCACCTGCGTTCGACGAAAAGACCCAGCAGGTCTGGCTCCAGTTTGAAGGCGTCAACGCCAGCGCAAAAGTCATTCTGAACGGAACGGAGGTCTGCTGCCACGATAACGGCTACTCGACTTTCCGTGCGGACATCACCGCCCTGCTCCAGAAGCAGAATGAGCTGACCGTTGAGGTCGACAACAGTGTGAACGACCATGTTTATCCCCAGAAAGCGGACTTTACCTTCTACGGCGGCATCTACCGCGATGTCAGCCTGCTGACCGTCAGCAGAAACCACATTGCCCTCGGTCACTACGGTGACACCGGCGTGAAGGTCACCCCTGCAGTCAAGGAAGGCTGCGCAGATATCACCGTCTCGACGATGGTTGAAGGTGAGGGAACGGTCGAGGTCGAGCTGCTGGATGCTTCCGGTAAGCAGGTCGGCAAAGCGGAAGGCGAGAGCGTCACCATGACCCTCAAAAATCCGCACCTTTGGAACGGTGTCAAAGATCCGTATCTTTATACTTGCGTCGTTCGTCTCATGAACGGCGGCGAGGCAGTCGACGAAGTTCGCACCCGGTTCGGTGTTCGTACTTTCTCGGTCGACGCTAAGAACGGCTTCTTCCTGAACGGCAAGCCTTACTCGCTCCACGGCGTTTCTCGTCATCAGGACCGCAAGGGTCTGGGTAATGCCATTACCCGGGAGATGCACGATGAGGATATGGCTCTTATCTGGGAGATGGGTGCAAATACCATTCGTCTGGCACACTACCAGCACGACCAGTATTTCTACGACCTCTGTGACCAGTACGGCATGGTGGTCTGGGCAGAAATTCCTTACATTTCCGAGCATCTGCCGCATGGCCGTGAAAATACCATCAGCCAGATGAAAGAGTTGATCTACCAGAACTACAATCATCCCTGCATTGTCTGCTGGGGTGTTTCCAACGAGATCACCATCTCGACTAAGGACAAGGCCGACATGCTCGACAATCACCACGAGCTGAACGACCTGTGCCACAAGATGGACCCGACCCGTTTTACCACGCTGGCCTGCTATGCGATGTGCGGCTCCTTCAATCCGGTGGCTCACATCACTGATGTTGTCAGCTGGAACCTCTATCTGGGCTGGTATGTGCCATTCCTCTTCCTGAACGACCTGTGGATAGATTTCTTCCATCTCGTCTACCCCAACCGTCCGCTGGGCTTCTCCGAGTACGGGGCCGAGGGTATGCCGAATCTCCACAGCGCGCATCCTCGCCGTGGCGACCACAGCGAAGAGTATCAGGCAAAATATCACGAGTATATGCTGAAATGCTTTGACCGCCACAAATGGATGTGGGCAACGCATGTCTGGAACATGTTCGATTTCGCAGCAGATGCACGAGATCAGGGCGGCGAGCCGGGCATGAACCATAAAGGTCTGGTGACTTTTGACCGCAAGACCAAGAAAGACAGCTTCTACCTCTATAAAGCATGGTGGAGCGATGAAGCATTCGTTCACATCTGCTCCAAGCGGTTCGTTGACCGCACCGGGAGCGAGATGGAAATCAAGGTCTACTCCAACCAGAAGAATGTTGCCATCTATGTCAATGGTCAAAAACTGGCTGAGCAGACCGGCGAACATATCTTTAAGTTCCGTGTGCCGCTGACCGATAAGGTCGAGGTAAAGGCCGTTGCAGGCGACTGCATCGACACCGCCTCCTTCCAGAAGGTCGACGCCCCGAACCCCAGCTATAAGCTGGTAAAAACCAAGTCGAAAAGCGCGAACTGGGTATAAGCACCCACTTTTCCATGAAACATTCCGTCGTCCGACGGTTGTTGTATAAAGAATAGGAGGAAAATTCGTGAAAAACACCAAACCGAAAGTACGGTTGTGGTCTGTTCTCACGGCTCTGACGGCGATCCTGACGGTCGCAGCCATCGTGGGCAACATCATCGCAAACCAGTACACCACCACTATCAATGTCGCTTTGAATGCGTCTACTTACAAGATCATTCGCAGCGATACCACAGAAGACACCGAATACTTCAAGCAGGGCTTCGCTTCCGACGAGGAGCGCGAGGCTTATGAGGCTGAACTGTGCGCAACAGTCGAGGCCGAGGGCGCAGCTCTGCTGAAGAACGAGAATAATGCTCTGCCTCTGGCAAGCGGTGCAAAGGTCAGCCTGTTCGGCCACGGCTCTGTTGATCTGATGTACGGCGGCACCGGTTCTGGTTCTGTCGATACCAGCAAGGCTCCCACGCTGAAGGACGCTCTGGAAGCTCAGGGCATCACCATCAACCAGACTCTGTGGGATCTGTACAAGTCTGACAGCATGATGAGCAAGTACAGCCGTGTAACTCCGGCCTCCATTTCGGATACGCTGGAAGCAAACACCCAGTACAAGGTCAATGAGGCTCCTTGGAGCGCATTGTCCAGTGCTGAGAGCAGTTTTGCTGAATACGGCGATGCTGCGATCGTTGTCTTCTCCCGTTCCGGCGGTGAGGGCGCAGACCTTCCCAGCGGTACTAACGGCACCAACGACAGTTGGATCTCCGGTACTGAGGGCAGCGGCAACTACCTCGAGCTTTCTGCTGAGGAGATCGAACTGCTCCAGAATCTGAAAGCTCTCAAGGATAACGGCACCTTCAAGTCTATCGTCGTCCTGATCAACAGCTCCAACGCTATCGAACTGGACTTCCTCAACCCTGAGATCTGCGGTGAGGATTACGGCATCGACGCTGCAATGTGGATCGGCGACGTCGGCCAGACCGGTATTAACGGTGTCGGCCAGCTGCTGGCTGGTACCGTCACTCCCTCCGGCTCTCTGGTCGATACTTATCTGTACGACAACATGGCTAACCCGGCAATGTACAACTTCTACACTCAGGCATATCCCAACGCGGCAGAGTACAACCTGCTGACCGAGGGTGCTGATGTTCAGGGCATGTACAGCGTTTATCAGGAGGGCATCTATCTGGGCTATCGTTACTTCGAGACCCGTTATGAGGATGTCGTCATGGGTACCGCCAATGCTGGCGATTACAACTGGGCTGCTACTGTTGCTTATCCCTTTGGTTACGGCGACAGCTACACCACTTTCGCATACTCCAACTTCAATGTGGCTGAGTCTGACGATGCTTTCACCGTCACCCTGAAGGTCACCAATACGGGCAATACCTATTCCGGTAAGGAGACTGTTCAGGTCTACTTCCAGTCTCCCTACACCGATTACGACAAAGCAAACGGCATCGAGAAGGCAGCTGCTGAGCTGTGCGGTTTCGCAAAGACCGATGTGCTGGCTCCCGGTGCTTCTGAGAATGTGACTATCACGGTTCCGAAGAGCGAGCTGCGTACCTACGACGCAAACAACGCAAAGACCTACATCGTGGACGCTGGTGATTACTACTTCACCGCTGCTACCGATTCCCACAACGCAGTCAACAATATTCTGGCAGCAAAGGGCTACACTGTTGAGAACACCAATGGCCGCATGACTGAGAACGGTAACACCGAGCTGGTCTGGAAGTGGACCAACGATGCCATCGACACCACCACCTTCTCTACCAGTGCAAGTGGCACTGCAATCACCAATCTGTTCGACGAGTCTGACCCCAACAAGAGCAGCGATGCTCCGGGCAGTGTGACCTGGATGAGCCGTTCCAACTGGACTGGCACCATCCCCACCGCTCCTGCTCAGCTGACTGCAAACGAGACTCTGGCTGCTTCTCTGGCCTTCACTCAGTATGACGGCTCTGAGGCAAACAGCGTCGAGATGCCTACTCTGGGCGCAAAGAATGGCCTGACCCTCGCTTCCATGATCGGCAAGAGCTATGATGATCCCGATTGGGAGACTCTGCTTGATCAGCTGACTTACGACGAAATGGTTCAGACCATTACCCTCGGTTTCCACAACACCGCAGCTGTTGCCTCTATCGGCAAGACTGCAACCAAGGACGAGAACGGCCCTCAGGGTCTGACCGCTGCTCTGACCGGTGGCGCATCTGCAATGTGCTACACCTCTGAGGATGTCATGGCCGCTACCTTCAACACCGACCTCATCAACAAGGTCGGCGAGTGCATCGGCGAGGACTGTCTGGCTATGGGCTACTCTGGTCTGTATGGCCCCGGAATCAACATGCACCGCACCGCTTACTCTGGCCGTAACTTCGAGTACTATGCAGAAGATCCGTTCGTGGCTGGAACCATCTGCGCTGCTGAGGTTCAGGGCATCCAGTCCAAGGGCGTCTATGTCTATCTGAAGCACGTTGCTCTGAACGACTCTGAGACCAGCCGCCGTGGTGTCAACACCTGGCTGAACGAGCAGACTGCCCGTGAGATCTATCTGGAAGTCGCTGATAAGGCTATCACCGACGGCGGTGCATGGAGCGTCATGACTGGCTTCAACCGCTGGGGTGCTACCTGGTGCGGCGCAAATCAGAACCTGCTGACCGGCTTCCTGCGTGATGAGCTGGGTATGCGCGGCATGTGCATCACTGACTTCTCTGGTTCCAGCCAGTACATGGATCTGGTCGACGGCCTGATCGCTGGTTCTGACATCTGGGATAGCCCGATGCCCAAGATCCACACCACCAAGGCTGCAAACTATGAGAACGATGCTTATATCGTCACTCAGATGCGCAACGCAATGCACCACATCCTGTATACTGTCGTCAACTCCAATGCAATGAACGGCTGGTCTTCCGGTGATACCCTGAAGACCGTCACTCCGTGGTGGCAGACCGCTATCTACGCACTCATCGCTGTGCTGGCAGTTCTGACGATCCTGTGTGCATGGCAGCTGAGCAAGGCCATCAAGGCAAAGAAGAACGGCGTGAACACCGCTCCTGCAGCAAAGCAGAAGTAATTTCACGAAGAAAAGACTCTTTCTTCTGTAACCGTTGATCCGTGGCAGCCTGTCCCCCAAAATCGGCGGGCAGGCTGCCGCTTTTTATTAAAACCAAAAGGAGAGACCGCAATGGGCGAACAAAATTCTACGGCGTCGAGTGTGAACCGCGCCAAAACCTACCAGCTGGTGCTGTTTCCGCTGAACAACGGCGCAACAAACGTGTACTATGTGCTGGTGCTTTCCTACATCGCAACCTTCGGAAGTAAAGTTCTGGCACTGAGCATGATCTTTGCATCGGTCATGGTCACCGGTATGCGTCTGTTCGACGCCATCACCGACCCCATCATCGGTGCCCTGATGGACCGCACCAACGGCAAGTTCGGTAAATTCCGGCCGTTCATGGTCATCGGCAACCTTATTATGGCGGTCAGCATTCTGGCTCTGTACTGCCTGACTCCGCTTATCCCGGCCAGTGCAATGGCTCTGCGCTACGCAGCCTTTGTCGGCCTGTATGCTGTCTGGGTCATCGGCTACACCTTCCAGACCAGCTGCACCCGTTCCGGTCAGACTGTTCTGACCAATGACCCGAAGCAGCGTCCGCTCTTCACCATCTTCAACACCGTCGGTTCTCTGCTGGGCATGGGTGCCATGCAGTTCTTCGCTCCCATCCTCGCCAAGAACTACGAGGGCGGCTACGCTTCCGCAGGCTTCTTCCGCACGCTGGCTCCGGTCGGCATCGTTATCTCCATCCTGCTTACCCTGCTGGCTGTTATCGGCATCTGGGAGAAGGATCAGCCCAAGTACTTTGGTATCGGCGGCGAGAAGAGCGAGAAGATCAAGGTCAGCGAGTATGTCCAGATCGTCAAGAACAACAATCCGATGCAGCGTCTGATGGTCGCTGGTGCTGGCTGCAAGCTGGCTCTGTCCATTGCGACCAACACCAGCGTTCTGTGCATGTTGTACGGTTGCATGATGGGCAACTACGACGGCCTGTACCTGCCGATGATGGTTCTGGGCTACGTCTTCAGTGTGCCGTTCTTCCTGCTGACCGTCCGCACCAGCCAGAAGGAGGGCCAGAAGGCCAGCCTGATGAAGTACGTCAGCGTAGCATTCATCTGCTATATCGGAGTTCTCGTCCTGCTCATCCTCTGGGGCAAGAGTGATGCCTTCACCCTGTCCATTATGGGTGAGAATGGCCTGTCTCTCAACCTGTATACCATCCTGTTCATTGCGTTCTTCGGCATCGGTTACGGTGCATATTATGCTACTGCGGATATGCCCATCCCGATGGTCGCAGACTGCTCGGACTACGAGACCTACCGTTCCGGCAACTACATCCCGGGCATCATGGGCACCCTGTTCAGCCTTGTTGACAAGCTGGTTTCCAGCCTGTCTGCAACTGTCGTCGGCATTGCGGTCAGCTTCATCGGTCTGGAAAGCCTCCCGACCCAGTATGACCCATATACCTCCGGCATGAATGTTGTTGTCATTATCCTGTTCTGCGTCATCCCGATGATCGCATGGGCTGCTACCCTCATCGCCATGAAGGGTTACAGCCTGACCGGTGCGAAGATGAAGGAAATTCAGGCCGTCAACGCCTGCCGCCGCGACGCTGTGGCAAACGGCATGAAGCTGGAAGATGCTATGGCAAAGTGGCAGACCATCGACCAGCTGCCCGAACAGTATCAGAACTGATCCTGAACTGAACTAACTGCAAAAGCACCGCAGATCTGTAAAAAACGAGTCTGCGGTGCTTTTTAAACGTAAGCCCCCGATTCCGAAATGAAACACGGAACAGGGGACTTATTGTTTGATGAAGGAGGAATGTCTTAAAGGATGCTTCTTATCGTAAAACTCACGGGAAATCTAGGAATCATGTCTTTTCCCGTTCGGTGAAGAAGCGATACGCACCGTAGAGATTTGCTTCGTTGAAGAAGCGGCAGGTCATCAGCTGTGCGTGTGGGAAAGACTTTTCGGGATAGATGGTATGGAGCTCGTCCAGATTTTTCTGGATGGACTCGAGAAAGAGCTTCTGACGGCTGATGCCGCCGCCGATGGCAAACTTCTCCGGGTCGTAGATCATCTGGAGATTGAAGATCCGCAGTGCAATGCCACGGGTGAACCGGTCGAGTGCGGCCAGAACCATCGGGTCGCCAGCATTGGCCTGCTCAAACAGGATGCGGCCATTCATCTGGTCTGTCGGGATGCCTTTTGCTCCGGCAACCATCTGCACCAGACGGGGCGTGCCATTCTGTGCATACCAGAGAGAACCGGACATGTCGACATTTTCGCTGAGAGCGATGTTGCTGAACTCACCGGCAGAACCGTGTCTGCCAAAGTGGACTTTGCCGTCCTTGATGAGGGCACCGCCGATGCCGGAACCGATGAGGATGACGACACTGTCTTTGCGGTCGGACAAGGAACCCCATGCGGCTTCTGCAAGACCGGCAGCCTTGGCAGCAGCACGGACGAAAGGCAGATAAATCAGGGTGCTGACGACGACGCACAGGACACCGATGACGAGAGACAGCGGATTGTGGCCGCCAGAACCGAGGAAGGGAATCAGGAAACTTGTGGCTTGATTATACATGAACTGCTCACACTTGTCATCGGGTTGTGAGCTTGAAAAAACAAGGGACTGTTGCAAAATGATGCAACATAGTCGTCCTAAGCAAAACAAAAAACAATCATAAAATCGAATAATACAAAAAGCAAGTGCATCACATCTCCATCAAAAATTTTTGGTTTTTGAGAAAAAGTGTTGCACTTGCTCTAATTTTAGAAAAATATAGCCTGAATTATTTCGTTGTATCGTTTGAAAATGGGGGTGCTGTATTTTGCAACAGCCCCACTAAAAACTGTGCAAAATGACAATAAAGAAAAAACGGCTTACTCGGACAGACGGTTGGCGACCCGGCGAGCCAGAGATTCTAATAAGTAGACGGTGGGCAGCTGGGTCGTGGTATCGTAGCGGTCGCCGACGGTGCGAGGATGCGAAATATGGTGCGGCAGGGTCAGGTCGGCCAGCTCTGCCAGAGGACTGTCTGTGGAACTCGTGACAGCAATGATGTCAGCACCCTGCGTTGAAGCCGCGGCCAAGACGGTGAACTTCGGGCGTTGTTCCGGAGACGGAAAGCAGGAGTGCCACGATGCTGGTGTTGTCACTGATGGTGGCCGGGTAGAACGGGTCGTTGATGCCGAGGGCAAATTTTCCGATGTTGGAAAAATACCGTGCGCCGTAGGCTGCGATGCCGCCGGAGTTGCCGATACCGACGATGAAAATGCGCTCGGCTTTGGCGATGAGCGCAGCGGCCTCGTCCAGCAGATCCTGATATTCCGGGGTGTTTGCCTGTTCAAAAAACGCCTGCACCTCATTCAGGGAATCCGGGATGAGGGTAGACCGGGGGGAACCGGTCTGCTCTTTCAGCATGGCCTTGAACTGGGCGTAGCCGTCGCAGCCTACTTTTTTGCAGAAATGCAGGACGGTTGTGGTCGAGACATGGGCTTCACCGGCAAGCTCCCGGATACGCATGTACGGCACTGTGTTGGGGTGCACCGCAACGTACTGGTAGACCAGCATTTCCAGCTCGTTGTCCTCCACGATGAGGAGCGTTTTGCCGTAAAGGTCATCCGGGGAAAGTGTCTCAGAACCGGAAGGTTCTGGCGGTTTCTGCGGCGGAAGAAAGTCTGATTTCTCATCCGGCAGATCCTCTACGGCGTCGGACTCGGATTTTGTCACATTCAGGATATTGTTGACGAGGGAGAGCAGAAGACGGGAAGGTGACTCGATCTTCTCAAGGCAGTCGTTGATCTTCTCCGGGTCGTCCTGACATTTCCGAAGAATCGCCAACATCCCCATGATGCCGTTGATGGGCGTCCGGAGGTCGTGCGACATGTTCGCCAGAAAACGGCTTTGACCCGGTTTGCCCGAGTCTCGTTTTCAATGGACTGCTGAAGTTTCTGGTTGATTCGGAAATACTGCTCGATCTGCTTGATGTTCTGAAGCTCCGATGAGGTGACGATTTGAGCGTAGTAACGGTCTTTCTGTTCCAGAGCGGCAAGCATGGCCTCGGTGCAGCCGCGAAGTTTTGCATATTGGTATTTGCAGTTCTCGACCCGAAGTCCGATGTTGAATTCCTGCGGATGATTGACAAGATAGGCACCCATGTCGTTGTCGGACTCTTTCAGGTGCTATTCGGCCAGAAGAATGTTCTCAAGGGCAGAACTGTAATTTTTCTGAGCGATGTAGGTGAGAGCAAGGTTGTTGTACTCGTAGGAAAAGCGGCTCCGTTCCTGATATTTCTGGGCGATTTTCAAACCGCGAGTATAATAGCAGCGTGCCAGTTCGTATTCACCCTCGCAGTGGCAGGTCATGCCGATGAGGTTGAAACAGGAGATCATCTCCGGAATATACGGATAGCTCTGATAATTGAAGATAAACGGCTCCAGAATCTCCTGTACTTTCTGGAAATTGCCCTCATAATAGAACGATACTGCGTAATGAAAATAGGCCAGCAGCCGTATTTTGGCGTGCTGTTGCTCTTTCTTTAAGGTCTGCGCATAGAAGAACTTCTGCTCCTCGACAGGCTCTGCGTCCAATCGCTCGATCTCTTTTAAAAATGCCTGATACTCCATTTTCCCTGCACCAAATCGTTGTTAGATATCTGTAAAAGCTCAGTATATGTACCACGACACAGAAAGATCCGCAATCTGTAAAAAGAGAATAAAAACAGGAAAAAATGGAATTTATCACGAAAATTTTTATCTGAAAAGTTATCAATCACCGAGTTCCCGGATCTCATTCTGAATGAGCCGTCCGGCAACACGCGCCAGCTGATCCATGCCGCGGATACGGGCGAGATTTTTGCCGTAGATACGCTCTGCGGCCGGAATGGAACTATCTTCGCCCATGAAGACGGCAGAGACACGCAGACCCTTCTGCCGAAGCTGCCGGACTTCGGCGGCGGCATCGTCCACGCCATAGGAACCGCCGTAATCGTGGCCCAGCGGATTTTCCGGTGAGGGTGGGACCCGGCGGCTGTCGTTGGGAGAAGCGTCGGTCAGCAGGATAAGCAGGTGCCGCCCGGCCGGGCCGGGGTCAAAGGAGACGAGGTCACCGGCGGCACGCAGTGCCAGACCATCACGATTCCAGCCGGAGGCAAAATACTGGTCGATGCTCTGGATGCTCTTGTCTTTAAAGCCCTTGAGGACGCGCAGGACGGTGTAACCGCGCAGGCTGGAAAAACTGCTGACACGCACTGGGATGCCGCAGTGTGCGAGACTTTCGGCAAGGATAGAACCCTGCGCCACAATAACTTCCTGACAGTGGAGCCGGGAAGCGGAACCGTCCAACAGCAGGTCGACCGTGAACGAGGGCTGATTTTCTTCCTCGGTACAGCGGAATACCCGGCTGTCGTCCAGCACCGGCGCACGCCAGACCCGGCTGGGGGCAAGATTACCGCTCCGGGCGATCCGTGCATTGGGCTGCTGGTGGACAAGAATACAGTTCCGTATCTGCTCGGTCAGCCGCAGGACAACGCTCCGGTGCAGTTCCCGGTTTTTCGAGTAGTAGGCGCGGTTCCGTTCCGCCTGCAGCTCTGCCTGTTCCGCAAGATGCTTGGCTTCCGGCGTCGGGGCCTGTTCCGGGCTGGGTACGCCTGCCGTGAACCAGAGATGACAGCCGAGATGATTCCCGGTGCAAAGCTCCTGTTCGGCTTTGCGCAGGCGTTCCGGCGGATAGAGGGAATGCCCGAAGCAGCTCTCGATGTAGGCACGGTCTTCGGCGGCGTTCTGCTTCAAAGTGATGTGCGCCAGCCGCTTGTCGGCAGTCAGGCCGCCGGTTCCGGCGGCGTCCACTGAATTGGAATGCTCGACCGTTACCCGGTCGGTCTTGATCATCTGGGTCGGCATGGTATGGGTCATGAATGCCGCCAGCAGACCTTCCAGATGGAGATAAAAACCAGCCTTTTTGTGGATTTTTCCGTCAAACAGTGCAAACCGGGCATAGAGAGACAGCAGGACTGCTTTTAGCTCCTCGGGCTTGGGCGGAACATCCGGAACCAGCGCAGCGCAGAGTGAGGACTCATAAGGGGTCATGACGGGCAGATTTTTCCCCTGAACGCTCTTCCAACGTGCCGCCTGCATGGTGTAGACCAGCTGATTCTTTGCCATCCATTCCTGCCGGGAAAGCTTGTATTGAATGCCGAAGAAATAATCCGCATGAGCCCGGCGCAGGTCGGCCAGAACCGGTCGTTTTGGCAGCTCGAGGGCGTAGACACAGCTTTCGAGATAGAGCCATGTCAGGTCGTCCAGCATCGGTTCCCGGGTGTCGCCCTCCCAGAAATCGAAAATACTCCCTACAAGCTCGTCGCCGTAATATTTGTGGACAAGGCCGACGACACAGTTCATGTAAAAGTCGATGGTCCCATCTGTGTTTCGGGCGAGGAAAAGCGGCTCGAATCCGTAAGCACCGGCTGCCGCCCAGACCTGATTCGCTGCACGCCGTTCCTCAGCGGTGTAACCCTGCGCTTCCATCATTCAAACAGCTTGGCGGCGTCCAGTTTGGCCGGGATACGGGCGGCGATGGCATCCCGGATGAGTCCCTGTTCGTAGGAATCGAACGCCTTGCTGGTGATACCCATATCCAGTGCGGCACCGGCCGGAACACCACGGCGCATCAGCCGCAGAGCGTCCAGCATACCGCGCAGGTCGAGGGCTTTGGTGGAGATCTCCGCGCTGTCACACTTTTTCTGCAAATCGAGGAAGAGCATCGAGAATTGATGGACATACTTTGAGGTCAGATCGGGGAACTGTGCCCGGAGAAGCTTTTCGAGGTTTTCTTCGGTGATGGTCGGCATCTGGATGACGACGAAACGGGAAGTCAAAGCTTCGTTCAGTTCCCGGGTTCCGGCATAGCCGTAGTTCATGGTGGCAATGAAGCGTGTCTCCTCTGCCAATGGGATGCGCTCGTAGCCGGGTACGTCGATAGCTCGGCGGAAATCCAGCACGGCATGGAGAACGGCTAACGCTTCGTTTTTTGCCATGTTGATCTCATCCAGCACGCCGAAACCGCCGCATTGAGCGCAGCGATAGACCGGCCCCTGCCGGAAAGTCACCTGACCGCCCTCGAATGTATCCATGCCGATGAGAGAAGCAGCGTCCATGTTGACATGGAAAGAGATATCCCATGCCGGACGCCCAAAAGCGGCGGAGAGATTTTCCGCCAGCACATTTTTGCCGGTCGCCTTGCCGCCGGCCAGCAGCAGATTCTCGCCGCAGAGCAGAGCGGCCAAAGCCTCTTCCCAGACGTCTTTTCCATAATAGGTAAAGGCAGGTGAGGGGATACGGGCAGCCAGAGCCGGGTCGAGGGGATGAGCGGAGCGGTATTCTTCGACCGCTGAAAGCAGGTCAGGCCGGATGCCCTCCTGCCGCAGAGTTTCCATGAGTTCAGACATGAACGACACCTTCTCATTCTTTTGCGGTTGGCAGTGCCAAACCGATTTTTCAGCCCTATCATAGCACAATTGAAGGTCCTTGTGTAGGGGAGAAGAGCCAAGGTTCGGCAAGGATTTGAACGAAAGGTGAAATTGATTTAAGAAACTTTTGGCCGAAACGTGAAGGTTTCATGACGGAAAGAAATTGACAGGGGGTCTAAAATACGATAAAATATTTTTTGTTATGTCAAATTTATACAAAGGGTGATAAAGAGCTATGATCGAGACGATCACGGCGGTCAATCAGGCCGTCAACAATTTTATCTGGGGCATCCCGGCGATGGTCTGCATCATCGGCGTGGGTCTGCTGCTCAGTGTGCGGACACGCTTTTTGCAGATCCGCAAATTTCCGTATGCAATCAAAACGACCATTGGACGCGTTTTCCGCAAAAAGGATGCTTCGGATGGTGCCATGACGCCATTTCAGGCGGTCTGTACCGCGCTGGCGGCGACCATCGGTACTGGCAATATCGCCGGTGTTGCCGGAGCGATCGCTATCGGCGGCCCGGGCGCAGTCTTCTGGATGTGGTGTTCGGCTCTGCTGGGCATGTGTACCAAATTCTCCGAGGTCACGCTGGCGGTTCATTTCCGGGAGCGGAACAAGAACGGTGAGCTGGTCGGCGGCCCCATGTATTATATGAAGAACGGCCTTAGCCCCAAGTGGCAGTGGCTGGCGGTCTTCTACTCTCTGTTTGGCGTCCTGACGGTCTTCGGCACCGGCAACGCAACACAGGTCAATACCATCGTCACTGCCATCGACTCGGCGGTGCTGTCCTACGCAAACGGTGCGAAAAGCATTCTACCGACCCTGAACCTCATCGTGGGCGTCGTCGTGGCGATGCTGGTCGCAATGGTTTTGCTGGGCGGTGTTAAGCGCATCGGCAGCGTGACCGAAAAGCTGGTGCCGTTCATGGCTCTCTTCTATGTTGTGCTGGCTCTGGGCGTTGTGATCCTGAATATTCAGCGATTCCCGGCGGTCCTGTCTTCCATCGTTCTGGGAGCATTTGACCCGAAAGCCTTTACCAGCGGTGCCATCGGCAGCATCTTCCTCAGTATGCAGAAGGGTGTTTCTCGCGGCATCTTCTCCAATGAAGCCGGCCTTGGTACCGGTTCTATCGCTCATGCCTGCGCCGATACCAAAAAACCGGTCAAGCAGGGAATGTTTGGTATCTTCGAGGTCTTTGCAGACACCATCGTTATCTGCACTCTGACCGCTATGGTCATCCTGTGCAGTGGTGTTCCGGTCAACTATGGCAGTGCTGCCGGTGCAGAGCTGACTATCTCGGGCTTTACGGCGACCTATGGCGGCTGGTCTTCCATCTTTACGGCGGTGGCTCTCTGCTGCTTTGCTTTCTCGACCATCATCGGCTGGGGCCTGTACGGTTCTCGCTGCATCGAATTCCTCTTCAAGACCGATAAGGTCGTTCGTCCCTTCCTCGTGGTCTATTCCTTTGTTGCCATTCTGGGCGCAACGGTCGATCTCGGTTTGCTGTGGAGCATCGCTGATACCTTCAATGGCCTGATGAGTATTCCGAACCTTATCGCTCTGCTCCTGCTTTCCGGTACGGTGGTAAAACTCGTCGACAACTTCTTTGCAACGGAAGGCAAAACAGAGAAACGATAAAAGAAAAGCATAAAGTGGAGTTTGTTCCGGTATATATCTGCGTAAAGAATGTGAAGACGGAACGAAACTTAGTTGCATCGACAAAAAATCGCACGTTTACTTTTATTTCAACCCTTGACAAGATTGGCTGTGGGGTTAATAATATCCATATAAACAGTGAACCTGCTGTGAACGGCAGATGAACTGCTGGCAATGGATGCTGATTTTAAAATGCGCAGAAAAACGGCATCCGACGCCATTACTTATTGTACAAAAGCGGAGGTATCGTACATGAAACAGCTTCTGAAAAGGCTTGCGCTCTGTATCGTGACGCTGGCACTGGTCTGCGGACTGACACCGGCAGCTTTTGCGGCGGACGCGGATCATTATGATATCTATCTGGAAACAGAGGGCGGCTTTTGTGATGAGCTGATGGTGTTTGCCTATAAATTTGGAAACGGATACTATTATCTCAATGAGCTGCCGACTCCGACACTGGAGGGCTACCGCTTTGAGGGATGGTATGACGACCAGGTGGGTGGCAAAAAGGTGACACAGCTGTATAATTTCAGAGGGAATACCACGCTGTATGCGCATTGGCGTGCAGACCCGACAGCAACGGTTGCGGCAACTGGAAAGACTGAAACGACCCAAACGCTGACCCCTGTTGAGACTACAGTTCAGGACAGGGTGATCGCGTGGACGATCGTGGGTGTGACAGTTGCAGCTGCAACATTAGTCCTAGTTTTGACGAACCAGTAAAAGGCCGATTCTGAAAAACGGTTATTTAAGAAAGGAAAATGCACTATGATGAGCTATGAAATCAAGATGCCCACAGGCTATGCAGCAATCGAGGAAGAAGAGATGACCTATCTGGTCGGCGGCGCAGATCCTCAGTGGCTGTCTTACCTGAAGAATGTCGGCACCACCTTCAGCTATGTTGCTCGCGTCTTCTCTTCCGTGAACTCCATTATCAACAACATTGGCACCATTTATGGCTCGGTCGTTTGGCTAAAGGATAATGTTCCTACCCTGTTCGGCAAGAGCAACGCTTGAGCGCAGACCTTAAAAATTTGATTTAGGACGTCGTCCCTTTTGATAAAGGGTCGACGTTTTTGTTTGTGAAAGTTGCACAACGTCTGAAATACTAGTATATCAGTTTCGCCGAAATTGCCAGAATTCACTTTACATTCAAAAATAAAAATGGTATGATTGCAACAATGTCGGTGCTGCAGAGCAGACCGCAGGAAAAGGAGAAAAATGACATAAACAGAAGAGCTTTTATGAAACTTTCGGCGGCAACAGCGGTCAGCGCAGGCGTGGCAGCTTATTCGGCACCGGCATCCTTTGCGGCAGAGGATGAAGGTGTCGTCGGACAGAAAGATCCTCTGGCATCCTCGGTCATTGCCGCAATTCCCACAGCAGCACAGACTTTCTCGGAGTTCAGCTTCTATCTGGCACCGGACGCAGTTCATGGAGTCGGCCTTGGAACCGGAACCAAGAACTATGTCGATGCGTACACTCAGATCGCACAGTGGCCTGAGATGGCGGTCAACTTTATCGAGAGCCGCCTTGGCATCCAGCCGAAGACCAAATCAAAGGACGCTGTTTCCTTTGCATGGTAAGTTCCTGCAAAACTGCATAAAATGAAAAGTCGCACCCACATCGGATAAAACCAAGATGCAGGTGCGGTTTTTATATAGTAAGACTTATTTCTTGTGATACTTGCGGTCTTCCTCTTCATAGGTGGGCTCACAAGTCAGATACATGCCAAGACGCTTGAGGGTATCGGTATCCACGCTGGACAGGATAACGGTCGAGTGAATATCACAGCCCTTGAGGTTGGACAGCTGATGCAGGGCAGCGGCAGCAACTTCATTTTCAGCAGCAGAGCTGGACAGTGCAATCAAAATCTCGTCGGTGTGCAGACGGGGATTCTTGCTGCCGAGGTAGTTGGTTTTCAGGGTCTGGATCGGCTCGATGGCACGGGCGGATACAAGGTCGACCTCCTGATCGATACCGGCCAGACGCTTGAGAGCGTTGAGCAGGGCAGAGGACGCTGCACCCAGCAGAGAGCCGGTCTTACCGGTGACAACGGTGCCGTCGGGCAGCTCGATGGCCGCAGCAGGCAGGCCGCCGGTCTTCTCTGAGACTGCATGAGCCTGCTGCTCGACCGGACGGGAACCAATCGTCAGACAGGCCTGATTCAGCAGGAGCTTGAGTTTGAACAGCTCGCTGTCTTTTTCGCCGCCGATCTTCTGGTCGCACAGAGCCTTGAAGTAACGGCGGACGATCTCGTTCCGGGAGGCCTCACAGCAAACTTCATCATCGACGATGCAGTTGCCGGCCATATTAACGCCCATGTCGGTAGGAGAGCGGTAGGGGCTCTTGCCTGCGATTAGCTCAAACATTGCGTTGACGACCGGGAAGATCTCGATGTCGCGGTTGTAGTTGACAGTGGTTTTGCCGTAGGCTTCCAGATGGAACGGGTCGATCATGTTGACGTCGTTCAGGTCGGCAGTAGCAGCCTCGTATGCAAGGTTGACCGGGTGCTTGAGGGGCAGGTTCCAGATGGGGAAAGTCTCGAATTTCGCGTAACCAGCCTTGACGCCACGCTTGTATTCGTGGTACAGCTGGGAAAGGCAGGTAGCCATCTTTCCGCTGCCCGGGCCGGGTGCGGTGATGACGACCAGCGGACGCTCCGTCTCGATGTACTCGTTCTTGCCATAGCCCTCGTCGCTGACGATTTTTGCTACGTCGTTGGGATAGCCGGGGATCTTGTAGTGGCGGAAGGTGCGGATGCCGAGGCCGTTCAGTTTCTTCTCAAATGCCTCGACTTCGGGCTGAGCAGTGTACATCGTCAGGCAGACGCTGCCGACAAAGAGGCCGACACCCTGAAATGCGTCGATGAGGCGCAGCACATCGAGGTCGTAGGTGATGCCGAAGTCGCCGCGGACTTTGTTGCTCACGATGTCCTCTGCGCTGATGACGATGACGATCTCAGCCTGATCCTTCAGCTGCAGCAGCATCTGCAGCTTGGAGTCCGGCTGGAAGCCGGGCAGCACACGTGAAGCATGGTAGTCGTCGAACAGCTTGCCGCCAAACTCGAGATAAAGCTTGTTGTCGAACTGTGCGATACGCTCCCGGATATGCTCCGACTGCATTTTAAGGTATTTGTCGTTGTCAAATCCTTTTTTCATTTTGAGTTGTCCTTTCCCTGTTTCCGAAACGTTTACAACAATGCACTTAGTATAGCATACCCGGCGGAGCAGTGCAATGAAATTTCGATGGAAAAACCACGAAAAATCCCCCGTGCAGAGAACATTCTGCGCAGGGGAGAGATGGAAGGAAGCGTTTTGTTCAGGCTTTGCTGTGAGCGCAGGTCATCCGGATAAATTCCCGTACCTGCGGCAGCTCAAATTCACGTTTGCGGTAGAGCAGATAAGTTGATCGAGTGAGCGGCGTGCCGTCCGCAAAGAAGAGCGGCTCGGCGATGCCCTTGAAGTAGGACAGGCAGATCTCCGGCACGATGCTCCAGCCCAATCCGGCCTGCACCATGGATACACAGGCGGACAGACCATCCACATTCAAGGGGCTTTTGGGTTCGAGCTTATGTTCCATCAGCCAGCGAGCTTTCATGCTCATATGTTCAGGGTTGGCGTCGCGGCCGATGTAGCGCAGTTCGTTGAGTGGAATGTCCGCTGTCTCTGGGCTTCGGATGAGGCAGACAGGCTCCCGTTCCAGCAAGATCTTGCCGTCATCCCAGTCATACTCGCCGCGCACAATGGCGAGATAGGCTCGGCCATCCTGCAGCTTTTGCATACAGTTCCGGCTGTGGTCGCTGGAAACCTTCAGGGTGACGTTCGGATACCGTGCGGTGTATTCCGCAAGGATCTTCGGCAGGCGGTAATTCGAGTAGTCGATGGAAGCTTCCAGCCGCAGGGTTCCGCCGACCGTACCCTTGTTGAGCTGGATGCGGTTGCGGAGAGATTCAAACTCGTTGACCGTCTTTTGAATCGTCTCCCGAGTCGCCTCGCCGGCAGGGGTCAAGGTCACGCCGTGCTTGCTGCGCAAGAAGAGCGGCGCGCCCAGCTCAGCCTCCATGTTCTGCAGCCGCTTGCTCAGGGTCGGCTGTGCCAGATAGAGTTTTTCTGCCGTGCGAGTCAGATTTCCCGTCTCCGCAAGGGTGAGGAAGATCTGAAGATCTTTTTCGTCCATGTGATGTTCCGTCCTTTTCTCGCTTTTTATCTCAGTATAGCGTTTCGAGGATGGAAGTTCAAGTCCGACGCCGCTTTTCACGGGATCACTCCTGATGGTTGCGGTAGTAGTTGATGAGGCAGCCGTCTGCGATGATCTGACGCTCCGGCTCGGTCAGGATACCAGTGGAGACCGGGAACTCGGTCACAGTGCCGTCCGGCTTGACAGCGTAAGCGGAGAAGCTGGCCTTGTTCTCGAGAACAGCCTGACGCAGACCCGGGATGAAGAGGTAGTCGCCCAGCTCGAAGACTTCGGGATTCTCAACGAGGAAAGGAGTCATGCCCCAGTTGATGCAGTTGGAGCGATAACGCTTGGTGGCGTACTGCTTTGCGAAGTTTGCAGATGCGCCCATGACACGCTGGCAGGAAGCAGCCTGCTCACGCGCAGAGCCGTCGCCGGGCATGTTGGCGAAGATGGTGGAACCGATATCGGTGTTGGCAGGATCGTTCTGGATGCCTGCCTTGGTGAGGGCTGCATAGACGTTCAGAACTTCCTCGGGCAGAGCCTTGCCTGTCTCACGGTCGCGCTCGATCTGGCGCATGACCTTGCTGCGAGAGACATACTGAGGATCACGGCGGCTCAGAGCAAACTCAGACAGACGCTCCGGGTTGGAACGATAGGAAGAAGTCTCACCGGAGGGGATCAGCTCGTCGGTGGTGGTAACAGGGTCGGTGATATAGGAGCAGACCTTCACCAGCAGGTTGTCGGTCAGGGCAGGCATCTCGGGCCAGTCCTTGATGTTCGGGCCGAAGCGCAGCTCTGCGTCCGGCTCAGCATGACCCCAGCCGTTGTAAACACGCTTCTCATACAGGGATGCGTTGTAGTGGTACTCGGGGTTGGTGTACTCGATGTCAAGGTCGGTAGCGGCGGTCAGCTTGCCGCCGTTTGCTGCGGTCGCTGCGATGGAACGAGCATCCATCAGAGCGACGGCTGCCATCTGGCCTTCACCCGGCTTGGAGCCCTCACGGTTCGGGAAGTTACGGGTGGTGTGGCGGATGGAGAACTCGCCGTTTGCCGGGCAGTCGCCTGCACCGAAGCAGGGGCCGCAGAAGCATTCACGCATGATGGCACCGGCGTTCACGAGGTCATTGGCACGGCCATTCTTGAGCAGTTCACTCAGAGCAGGCATGGAGCCCGGGTAGATGCTCAGAGTGAAGGCACCATTGCCGCAGCTCTGACCGCGCAGGATGTCAGCAGCTGCGCAGATGTTGTCGAAGGTGCCGCCGGCGCAGCCAGCGATCTCGCCCTGATCGACCCAGATCGCGCCGTCATGGAACTTGCTCATCAGGTCCATCTTGGCACCCTTGATCTGCTTGTTGGCCTCTTCCTGAACCTTGTGCAGGATGTCGGCTGCGTTCTCCTGCAGCTCGTGGATGGTGTAGGTGTTGGAGGGGTGCATCGGCATTGCGATGGTGGACTCGATGGTGGACAGGTCGATGTAGACACAGCCATCGTAGTAAGCGACCTCAACAGGCTGGAGCTTCTTGAAGTCCTGCGGACGGCCGTGGATGGTGTAGTAACGCTGGGTCTCCTCGTCGGTGATCCAGATGGAAGACCAGCAGGTGGTCTCGGTAGTCATAACGTCGATGGCGTTGCGGTACTCGATGGGCAGACTTGCAACACCGGGGCCGACGAACTCCATGACCTTGTTCTTGACATAGCCATTCTTATAGACTGCACCGCAAATGCTCAGAGCAACATCGTGGGGGCCGATGCCTGCACGGGGCTTGCCGGTCAGGTAGATGGCGATGACCTGCGGACGGGCGAAATCGTAAGTGCGGCCGACCAGCTGCTTTGCCAGCTCACCGCCGCCCTCGCCGACAGCCATAGTGCCCAGCGCGCCGTAACGGGTGTGGGAGTCAGAACCGAGGATCATCTTGCCGCCGGCTGCCATCGTCTCACGGTTGTAGCTGTGGATGTTCGCCATGTTGGTAGGAACATAGATGCCGCCATACTTGTGAGCTGCGGACAGTGCGAATTTGTGGTCGTCCTCGTTGATGGTGCCGCCGACAGCGCACAGGCTGTTGTGGCAGTTGGTCAGGACGTAGGGCAGGGGGAACTTCTTCATGCCGGAGGCACGGGCGGTCTGGATGATGCCGACGTAGGTGATGTCGTGGCTGGTCATGGAGTCGAACTTCAGGCGCAGCTCGTTCATGTTATCGCTCTGGTTGTGAGCCTCGAGGATGCCGTAAGCCATCGTGCCTTTCTCGGCAGCTTCTTTATAGGTAGCACGGCCGGTCTTCTGTGCCACTTCTTCGGGACAGGAGCAGATGGTCTCGCCGTTGACGAGGTAGATACCGTTCTCATACAGTTTCAACATAGCAGGTACTTCCTTTCATCTCATGGGTTTTTACTCTCTTCTGATCCCGGAGAGGATCTTCTTTCTGGCTCTATGATAGCGCATTGAAACCATTCTGTAAAATAGTTGGTTTTTATGACTTTCGATTCTGATTTTTGATGATAAACCCCAAAAGAAAACGACAGCGGCTCTGTCCGGAAAAACCAGACAGAGCCGCTGTCGTTGTTGTGTTCTATTTTCTCATCCAGCAGGATAAGAGAGAGCATGATTATTTGCGGATGTACAGAGTACCATCCATGATGCGGCGTGCCGTGCGCTGGACAGCAACACCGGAGACTTTGATCTCATTCAGGGGCTTGGTGGGGTCGTCCGGATAGGGATACATCGTCATGACGCCGGACGGGTGGCCGATGCGGACGGTCTGCTGGCCGGGCTGGATATTTGCCAGCTCGTTGACGATGGTGCCCGGAACAAATGCCGCAACGCTGATGGAAGATGCACTGGTGAGCGGACAAGCTTTATGGCACTTGAACACGCTGATGACACGGGAGCAGATATCCATCTCAGAAGCATCGACCTGCTTGCCGCTGATATCGGTAAAGGGAGTGGGAACATTCACAAAGCCGACCTTAGGAACAGCCGGGCTGTTGGCGGTGGCGTCAGCAAAGTCCTTGGCAAAGCCCATCTTGACGCAGGCTGCGCCGCGGATGGCCTCCAGCTTTGCAGCCAGAGCCTTATTTGCATCAACTTCGGCAGGCAGTTCGGTGCCGGCAATGCCGAGGTCGGCGGCACGCACCAGAACGATGGGGTTGGAAACGTCCAGAATGGTCGCTTCGATGCTGCCGAATTCACCCAAGTCCAGCACTTCCTTTGAGGAATCGGTGGGGAAGAGCTTGCCCGTCTTGGAACCGGCCGGGTCGAGGAAGTTGACCTTCAGCTCACCAGCGGTACCATCAACGCCAGCGATGGAGCAGTTGCCCTCGTTGTTGAACTGGCCGTCCTTGACCGGAATCTCCACGTCAATGGTCTTGTTGGTGTTCAGGTTGAACATGTGGACAATGGTGGTCGGCTCGGTCAGATGCTCGACCAGACCCATCTCGACCGCAAAGGGAGCAGTTGCAGCGGTCATGTTGCCGCAGTTGCTCTTGTAGTCGATCTTGGACTGACCCACAATGGACTGACCGACGATGTAATCAACATCGATGCCGGGCCGGTCGCTCTTGTTGACGACGACGATCTTGTTGTTGCTGGAAACGCAACCGCCCAGACCGTCGATCTGTTTGGGGTCAGGACTGCCCATCGCCTGAACAAAAATATCGTCCCACTCTTCCCGGGCAGGCAGGTCATCACGCAGGAACATGCAGCCCTTCGATGTGCCGCCGCGCATGAATACACAGGGAAACTTCCGCATAAATTATCATCCTTTCGACTGAATCAGAATACTCGTAAATGGAGGAATGCTTTTCTTGACTCTATCAAACCACAAAGCTATCCATTTGTAAAATATAAAGATTCAATCGAATTCCATTCCTAAAAAGAATCAAAGGCAAAAAGAAAGAGATGCCTTCCGTTCAGATACAGGGCTTTTGTCATCCAGTCAGAGAGCGGTTATCCCAGCTGTCCGGGAAGTTTCAGCTTTTCTTTGGGCGGAAACTGGACGTCGAATGCTTCAAATCCATCCGGGTCACGTTCAGCGGCGAAATAGCCTGCAGGGTCATGATAGACGCCGGATACTCCATCGAGAAAGCCGGAAGCCAGTTCCTTCACGAGGAAATAATCTGCCTCCGGGTCGTCTGCATAGCGGATATTCCGGCTCTTGCCGGTCACAAATCCGGACTTGCCATAAAAAGCAGGATTTCCAGTGATGGCGACCGCACCAAAACCAAGCCCGACGGCTTTTTCCAGCGAAGTATCTACCAGCAGCTTTCCAAGACCTTCTTTCTGATGGGCTGGGTCGATGCTGAGTGGCCCAAAAGTCAGGATGGGGAGCATCCGTCCATCATCGGTTTCAAGAGCTGCACGAACATACAGAATATGCCCGGCCAGCTGATCGTCCTGTTCCAGTACGAGGTCAAGTTCCGGTACAAAAGCAGGGTCATTCCGGAAGCAGTGCAGAACATAGTGTTCCGTGCATCCCGGACGGTAGATGTTCCAGAAAGCCTCACGGGTCAGATTTTCCACGGCAGAATAGTCGTTCGGGGTCTCATTGCGGATGATAATGTCAATTTTACGCATTGTTTTGCCTCCTGCGTTCTTGTTGACGAACAATTGTCGTTCTAAAAATGAACAAGGGAGGTTCGGACTGTCCGCAAACCTCCCGGTCAGCAGACAATCTCCATTGTGTTGTACTTGGTCAAAAAGCACTCTCCTGATTTTCAATATAAAAATAGACTTACCGGTAGATCCACCGGTAAGTCTATCATAGCATACTTATCCCAAAAAGAAAAGCGAAATTTACATCACAGCCGTCAGTACCAAAGCACAGAGGGGCAAGGTAATGATGCTGAGAAGGGTCGTCAGGACGACAGAACCGGCGGCAAACCGTTCATCGTGGCCGAACTGGACCGCAAACACTGAGGTAATGGCTGCGGCCGGGCAGCACTCGAGCAGAAGCACGACCTGTGTCGACATGCCGTGGAAGCCCAGCAGAGCAAACACAGCGACGCAGACCGCCGGAATCAGGAGCATCCGGACACCGGCAAGTTTCCAGATATGTTTATCGCAGACGATGCTTTTCAAATCACCGGCAGCGATGAGCATACCGGTAATGAGCATCGAAAGCGGCGTGTTCATCCCACTGAGAAGGTCGATGGGCTGTGCGATGAGGTTCGGCACGGGGATCTGAAGCAGGTAAATTGCAAGACCGACGATCACCGCATAGATAGCAGGAGTCCGGGAGAGAGCCTGAGCGACTTCTTTCGGATTGGAACTGCCGCTCACCATGCTGTAACCCAGCGTCCAAAGCAGGATGTTGAACACGGTAACATACGCGCTGGCATAGAGCAAACCCTCGGAGCCGAACAAGGCGGAAATAAGAGGAAAGCCCATGTAGGCTGCATTGGAAAAGACGCAGGCAAATCGAAAAATCGAGACACGAGTATCCTTTCGGCGTGCAGTCAGCACTAGCGTGATGACTAAGCCAATCAGGATGGCAAGGATGCTCATCCCAAAAGCTGCCATCAGGTTGTGCAGAATTTCTTCGCTGAACTCCATCATGTAAGAGTGAACGATCATGGCTGGAACGACCAGATAAAGCAGTAGATTTGAGAGGGTCTGCTTGCCCTCCTGCCGTAAAATGCCCGTTTTGACAGCAACAAAGCCGCAGCCGATGAGCAGGAACAGGACGATGACCTGCTGTGCGGTAATGAGAGCCAGTTCCATAAAATACCTCCCCAGAAGCGTTTCAAAACATCCAAGTCCACCGTAAAAAATATCACGATGAATACAAGATAGGTATAACATAAAACGGTCGAATTTGCAAGAGCAAACTGACCGCTTTTTGAAATTTTCTGGAGTTCTTAAAGGATGACATTCTTGATGAGCAGGGAAACGCTGCCGTCTGGGTCGTGAAGAAATTCGACGTCGGACTCCGAAGACAAGATCTCGGTGGGGATTTTGATCTCGATGCCGCTGGCGGTGTGGATGCTCCGGCTCTCCATCCGGCGGATACGGGCAGGCGCAACTGTCACCGGCTGCTCAGCGTGTTCAATGACCTCGCTCTTCTCCACATAGTCATCGAAGGGAACCGCCGCCAGAGGATACTCCTCCGCCAGCTGACGACGCACCTGCTCAACGGACACCTGGTTGTCGTTATCCGCTGCCTGATTTGCGATGAGCATTGCGACCTGCGCTTCTACATGGGGCTCGTTTTCGTAGTTTTCCTGTACGGCCTGTACAGCGGCTTCTTGAATGGCTTGCAGCTTCTTCTTTTCCGGTTCGGCCTGAGTGTATTGAAAAACGACGGTGGAAAGATAAAACTCTTTGTGACCGTCGATGTCGTATTTCTTTTCCAGCAGGCGCATCGAGTAATCGGTCAGATTGACAAGTGCGCCCTCTTCGACCTTGCCGCTCTGGGTCGGTAGACAGGCTCGCTGCTGGATGATGGAGCTGACCGGCGCACCATCTACTGTTTCCGTGTGGTGGGTGTAGCCGTTTTTGTAATTCAGCTTCAAAATCGCCAGCCACGGCGCACCGTCACGGGTAAAATCGACCACAGCAAGGTCTGCGCTGGGAATGGTCGTGTGGGCGTGCATGTAATCGAACAGGACACCGGCGATGCGGCAGGACAGGTCGATAAAGTCGTTGTTGCATTCCAGCTCATTCTTAAAAGCGGAGTCCGACAGTGGGCGGCACTGGCGGATGTCGTCGCTTGCAAAGAGCTTTTCGATGTGGTATTGCAGATAGGCTGTCTTTTCAGCAGTCGGCTCCATACAGTTTCCGCTGAGAACAGGGGCGTCCAGCGTGCTGTCCAGAACGTGCAGGATGGCCTGATGAATGATGATCTCCATAGAATAAAAAACCTCATTTCCCGGGTAATCGTTCAAATTCCATCTCAGTATACCACAATTGCGTCCGAAACGCGAGATACACGCTGAAATCACCTTGCGCTTTCGCGGTGCGGATGCTACAATAGAAAAAACAAAAAGGGGAATGCGCAATGGAATTTCGGGATAAGCCGATGCAGAATCTGGTTCGCATCAAGGAGAAAGATGTCTGCAAGAATGTGCAGGAAATGATTCTGGACGGAGAAGAGATCGTAGGTGCGTATAAGACCGTCCGGGATCAGGCTGTTTTCACGACCCATCGCATCTTTATGGTGGATATGCAGGGTGTGACCGGCATCCGGCAGGAGATCTTCGTCCTGCCCTACCGGAAGATCCTGCACTTCGGCATCAAGACGGCAGGCTTCGGTGACCCGTTGCAGGCCTCGGAGCTGACCCTTTGCTACGCCGATGAGCATGAGATGAAGTTTGGCTTCATCGGTCAGGACGAATTGCTCAATGTGGCGCGTGCCATCAGCCGCTGCATCCTGTAACAGACAACGAAAAACCCACTGCTGGTATCATCCAGAGTGGGTTTTCCGTTTGCTGTGATATATGAAGGAATGAGAATGGCAATAAATCAGCAGGCTTTGCGCTCACTGCGGCCCGCTTCCAGCATGTAGTGCAGGAAACCGGAAATGTCGGCCGGATCAGAGACGCTGATGGAGAGACCCTTTTCAGGAGCTTCCATCATCTGGAGCATGGTCGAGGCGGTGCTGTCCTTTTTGAGGTCGCAGATCTTGCCGTTGTCGAGGTGCAGATAGATGCTGCCATGACTTGCGGCGACCTGATCCATAAAGCGTTTTTTATCAAGATATTGAATGTGAAGCATAATAAAATACCTCCATACGACTTTTTAACGATGAATTGCTTTCGTCTTATATGTCAGCTGCTCGTGCATGATTATCATAATAACCAGTAGAACGAGCAGATAGACCGGGAACAGAGCAGGCGTGATGTTGTTGGCGATGAGGCCGAACAGCGGCGGCATGACAAGGTTGCCGACATAAGCACTCGCCATCTGGATACCAATAACAGCCTGTGATTTGTCCGCACCGAAGTGGTCGGGCGTCGAATGGATGATGCTGGGGTAGATGGGCGCGCATCCCAGTCCGACGAGGACAAGACCGACCAGCGAGAGGAATTCCGAGCCGGGCAGGAGCAAGGCGACAACGCCCACACCCAGAACAGCCTGTCCCAAACGGATCATCTGGGTATCGTTGAGCTTGAAGGTGATAAAGCCGCAGAGCGCGCGGCCGACTGTGATGCCGGTATAGAACAAGCCGGCAAAGGCGGCGGCAGTTTCTGCCGAAATGCCCTTTGTCAGGGTGAGATAGCTGCTGGCCCAGTTTCCGGCAGTCGTTTCAAGAGCGCAATAACAGAAAAAGCAGAACATGACCTCTTTCGCACCGGCAATCTGGAACACCTGACGCAGGCTGAGCGGTGTTGCGTCCGCTTCGGTGCTGTCCTCGGAAGAAGCGTGTTTTTTCCAGAGCGGCAGGCTGAGGAAGAGCAGGGCCGTGATAGCGGTCTGGATGCAGGCGACCATCCGGTAGCCGCCATTCCAGCCGTGCCCGGCGGAAAGAGCCGTACTCATCAGCATGGGAGAAATGACCGTGCCGATGCCCCACATGCAGTGGAGCCAGCTCATATGATGGCTTTTATAATGTAAGGCGACATAGTTGTTCAGAGCTGCGTCAATGCTTCCGGCACCCAGACCATAGGGGATGGCCCAGAAACAGAGCATCCAGAACGAATGGGATGCGGAAAACCCGAACAGAGCAATGGCGGTCAGTGCAGTGCTGATAGCAGCGACCTTGCCGGTGCCAAGCGCACGGGTCAGACGGTCGCTTTGTAGGCTGGAAATGATGGTGCCGCAAGAGATGATCATGGAGATAGCACCCATATAGGAGACGGGAACGCCGAAGCTCGGGTAGATGCTGGGCCACGCAGAGCCAAGCAGGGAATCCGGCAGGCCGAGACTGATAAAGGCAAGATAGATGATGGGGAGCAGAAGCTGCACCATGGGTTGTTTTCCTCCTGAGATGATGTTATACTAACCGCAGAGCTTTGTTTGATAGTATAATACCACCATATCGGGAAATCAGGTAGGAGAAAACCGCCGGATTTTTGCAACAAAATCGGCATGTTATGAAATTGTCGAAAGGAGGAGCGCGAAATGCTGCGAGATGTCGGGATGCTGTCCAACTGCCGGGGAAAGCCGCACATGATGGTGCTGGACAGCTGTACGATTGTTGCATCGTCTGAGGGACGGGAATTGACCCAGCATGGCAGCGCAATGTTTCCCATCGCGTGTTATCAGGAAGACCTGACGAATTATTCCGTCTCGTGGCACTGGCACGAGGAATTTGAATACATTCTGGCAGCCAAGGGCTGTCTGGTGGTGGATGCGAACAAGACCTGCATCCACTTGCAGGAAGGACAGGGCATTTTCATCAACTCGGGCGTTCTCCATGCGGTCGAACTGGCGGAAGGAAAACCGGCGATGCTCCATTCTGGCGTGTTCCATCCGCGTCTGGTGGGAAGCATGGATACAGTGTTCTGGCAGAGCTGTGTCAAGCCGCTGCTCGACCCGGGTGCGCCGCCCTATTTCCTGTTAGACGAAAGTGTTCCGTGGCAGCACGATGTCCTGACTTGTCTGCACGACGGGTGGCAGGCCATCCACGACGAGTCAGACGATTATGAAAACTTTACGCGGTATCGGCTCAGTGCGGCGATGCGGAAACTGGCCGCGCACTGCCAGAACCGGACGGATAAAGTTTCTCAGCAGGAAAAAATTGCGGCGGAACGGATGAAACAGATGCTCCGCTATGTAGAGGAACATTACGCTGAAGAGCTGACCGTGGAAAAAATCGCCGGTTGTGTGGCACTGAGCGAGAGTGCCTGTCTGCGGAGTTTTCGTCAGCTGTTGGGGATAACCCCCATCCAGTATGTCAAACAGTACCGGGTGGAGCGTGCGGCGGAACTGCTCCGCTCGACTCGGCTCAAGACTGGAGAAGTCGGCGAAGAATGCGGCTTTTCGGACGGAAGTTATTTTATCAAGACCTTCCGGGAGATGAAAAACTGTACCCCGAAAGAATACCGGCAGAAGATTCTGGAAAAATCCGAAGGATAACAAAAAAGGAGAAATCATTTCATGCAGCGTAGTCTGACCCAAGGCTCCATTACACGCAATATCTTATTATTTGCCCTGCCGCTCATGTTCGGCAACCTTTTGCAGCAGATGTACAACATCGCCGATACATGGGTGGTCGGCCGCTTTTTGGGTTCGGATGCTCTGGCGGCAGTCGGCTCGTCCTATACCCTGATGACCTTTCTGACCTCGATTCTGCTGGGTCTTTGTATGGGCAGCGGCGCGGCTATCTCGATGCAGTACGGCAGCGGTGAACAGGACCGAATGCGGCAGAGCGTGTTTATGTCCTTTGCCCTCATTGCAGGCATTTCCATTGTGCTGAACCTGCTGGTCTATATCGGGCTGAACGGCATTTTATGGGGGCTTCGGGTTCCGCAGGAACTCCGCCCTTTGATGAAAGAATATCTGCTCATCATCTTTTTGGGCATTTTTGCGACCTTTTTGTATAACTATTTTGCAAATGTTCTCCGTGCCATCGGAAACTCGATGGTGCCGCTGCTCTTTCTGGCAGTTTCGGCGATTTTAAATGTCATCCTCGATCTTCTCTGTGTGCTGGTGTTCCAGTGGGGCGTCCGGGGTGCGGCAGGCGCGACGGTGTTTTCGCAATATGTTTCGGGTGTCGGCATTGCTCTGTATACCCTAAAAAAATTCCCGGAACTCTGCCCCAAGCGGAGCGACTGCCGCTGGGATAAAAAGAACCTTGGCACCATCCTGAATCTGTCGGTCATGACGAGCGTTCAGCAGTCCATCATGAATTTTGGCATCCTGATGGTGCAGGGTCTTGTCAACAGCTTTGGTACTGTTATTATGGCAGCGTTTGCGGCGGCGGTCAAAATCGACTCCTTCGCTTATATGCCGGTACAGGATTTCGGCAACGCTTTTTCGACCTACGTCGCCCAGAACTACGGCGCAAATCAGCCCGAGCGCATCCGGAAGGGTATTCGCAGCGCAGGTCTGACTTCGGCGATTTTCTGCGTTTGCATCAGCGCATTGGTTTGCTTGTTCGCCGAGCCGTTGATGGGAATCTTCATTGACCTGTCACAGACGGATATCATCGCGGCAGGTGTCCATTATCTGCGAATAGAGGGCGCGTGTTACATCGGCATTGGAATCCTGTTCCTGCTGTACGGTTATTACCGCGCCGTCAACCAACCGCTCATGTCGGTTATTTTAACCATCGCTTCGCTGGGAACTCGCGTTGCGCTGGCTTATCTGCTGTCAGCGACGGCTCTGGGCGTGACCGGTATCTGGCTCAGCGTTCCCATCGGCTGGGCGTTGGCAGATATCATCGGCATCGGATATTATTTCGTGAAAAAGAGAGGGATGGCAGAAAATGTTTGAGAAGAAGGTTTACATTGAGGACGACCTTGATTTGGATAAGATCATCGACAGCGGACAGTGTTTCCGCCCGGCCCGGCGGAGTGACGGCTGGTACCGCTTCCCGGCAGGGCAAAGGCTGCTCTATCTCCGCCCGGAAGGGGAAAATGAGTATATCATCCGCTGCCCGGAAGGGGAATGGGAGAATTTCTGGCAGGATTATTTTGACTTTAACCGGGACTATTCCACTCTGCGTGAAAAATTGCGCGGACAGAGTATGTTTCTGGATAAAGCTCTGGATTATGGGAAAGGCATCCGGGTGCTGCGTCAGGATCCGTGGGAGATGCTGGTGACCTTTATCATTTCTCAGCGCAAGAGCATCCCGGCGATTCGGACAGCGGTGAATCTGCTTTCGGAACGGTACGGAACGCCGGTAGAGGCAGATGGGGAAGTTGTGCATCTCTTTCCGACGGCAGCTCAACTGAATCAGGCCAGTGAGGAGAATTTAGCGGCCTGCGGTCTGGGGTATCGCACCCGGTACATCAAAAAAGCGGCAGAGCTTGCGGCGTCCGGCCAACTGGATATGGAAGCATTGCACAGTCTGCCTGACGAAGAGCTGTACCAGAAGCTTCTGACGCTGGATGGTGTGGGTAAAAAAGTCGCGAACTGCGTCTGCCTGTTTGGATATTCCCGTACAGGGATGGTGCCGGTAGATGTCTGGATCGCCCGGCTCATTGAAGAAGAATTTGGCGGCGTTGACCCTTTTCCGCAGTATGGAGCGGAAGCCGGCATCGCGCAGCAGTATCTGTTTTATTATAAAAGAAGCATCAGCAAAAAGTAAAACAAAAACCCACAAGTTCCTTGTCATCGGAATCTGTGGGTTGCTGATTGCTGATTATTTTGAATGGGTTGATTGATTCAGAAATTAGTCGCTGACGTAGGGCATCAGAGCAACGTGACGAGCACGCTTGATAGCGGTGGTCAGTGCGCGCTGATGATAAGCGCAAGTGCCGGTCACACGGCGAGGAATGATCTTTGCACGCTCAGAGACGTACTTACGCAGACGGGGAACGTCCTTGTAATCGATGGTGTCGATACGATCGACACAGAAGCTGCAAACCTTCTTGCGGCCGCGGCGGATGGGGCGCGCGGGGCGAGAGCCTTCGGTTCTTTCAAAAGCCATTGCTTATTACCTCCTGTTGGATTTTTACGGTATACCATTTGTGATTAGAACGGCAGGTCATCACTGTCGTCAATGACGGCGAAATCGTCGGCATTACCAGCCGAATAGCTGGGAGCTGCTTCAACAGCAGCCGGACGGGCAGGAGCCTGGTTCTGGTAGGACGGAGCTGCATTCTGATACGCTGCTCCGCCGCCCTGAGTGTTGCCGGAATTCTTAGAGCCTGCAAAGCTGATGTTGTTTGCAACGACCTCCACAGCGGTACGGTTATTTCCATTCTTATCCTGATACTGACGCGTCTGGAGACTGCCTTCGATGGCAATCAGACTGCCTTTCTGGAAATACTTGGAGACAAACTCGGCCTGCTGACGCCATGCGACGATGTCGATGAAATCGGCCTGACGCTGTTCGCCCGGACGGGCAAAGTTGCGGTCGCAGGCAATGCGGAAACTTACCACATTGATGCCGCTCTGGGTGGTACGAAGCTCCGGGTCAGCCACAAGGCGACCCATGATAGCAACAACATTCAACATAATACGGACTCCTTTTTCGTCACGAAAAGATTACTCCTCGTGGGCAACGATCAGGCTGCGCATAACGCCTTCGGTGATCTTGTAAACACGATCGAGTTCAGCAGGGAAGCTGGGCTCGCTGGTGAAGTTGATCACGGTGTAGACGCCTTCCTCCTCGTCATTGATGGGATATGCAAGACGACGCTTGCCCCACTCGTCGATGGAGTCGATGGTACCGTTTGCCTCGATCAGAGACTTGAACTTACCGACCAGAGCGGAAGTAGCCTCCTCATCGAGAGCTGCGCTGGTAATCAGCATGGTTTCGTACTTTGCCATTTTGTAGCACCTCCTTTTGGACTTGAGGGCCTCATATGAGGCCAAGGGTACACAACCCACGACAATATGAGCTGTGCGGCTTGTCTGTTCAGACAGCAATTTATTATAGCAAGTGCAGCAAAATTTGTCAAGCATTTTTCTGCACATATTTTCAAATTTTTCGTCCGGTCAATTTTGGACGAAAAAAGCCGGCATTGTTTTGCATTTAATGAATGAAAGTATTATAATACGGACGAAGCATCGAAAACGCTCCGGCAAAGCGGATGCTATCAAGGCAAGAGAAGAGAGGGTAAACTTATGTATTCAGTATTCCGGAATCTGGCGATCATCATGCTGAGCGCGAAGTTTTTCGGCCTTCTGGCTCGGAAATGCAAAGCTCCGCAGGTGGTCGGCGAAATCATTGCAGGTCTTGTCATCGGGCCTTGTCTGCTGAATCTCGTCCACACCAGTGATACCATTTCGATTTTCGCGGAGATCGGCGTGGTCCTGCTGATGTTCTCGACCGGACTTGGCACCAATCTGAAGGAACTCATCAAGGCCGGCCCCATCGCGACGCTCATCGCCTGTGTAGGCGTGGCGGTTCCGCTGTTGGGCGGCACGCTGCTGTACAGCACATTCTATGGTTTCTCGGCAGTCGGCTCCACGGAATTCTATAAGGCACTATTCATCGGCACCATCATGACGGCGACCAGCGTTTCCATCACTGTGGCGACCCTGCAGGAATTGGGTCATTTGAAGAGCTTTCTTGGTACGACCATCGTCAGTGCGGCAGTCATTGATGACGTGATCGGCATTGTGGTGCTGACCTGCGTGCTGGGTGCAAGTTCTGGCACTGGTACTGGTTTGGGTCAGGTGCTGATCAATACGGTGCTGTTCTTCCTGGTCGCCATTGGCATCGGCGTCGTCATCCATTTCGGTATGAAGTGGCTCGACCAGCGCAATCCCCATACCCAACGCATCACCATTGTCAGCACGGCGTTCTGTTTTGCGATGGCTTATATTGCGGAGCAGTATTTCGGCATCGCGGATATCACGGGCGCATACATCGCCGGTATCGTTCTCTGCTCGATGGACGACGCTTCCTATGTGGAACGCCGCATTGATATCAGCAATTACGTTCTGTTCGCACCGGTATTCTTCGCCAGTATCGGCTTGAAGACCGATATCAGCGGCCTGACTCCGGAGATTTTGCTGTTCAGCGTTTGCTTTGTCATTGTGGCACTTATCACCAAGGTCGTCGGCTGCGGTCTGGCAGCAAAAGTCTGCCGGTTCAGCTGGGCGGATTCCCTTAAAGTTGGCGTTGGCATGATGACCCGTGGTGAGGTCGCTCTGATCGTCGCTCAGAAGGGTCTGGAAGTCGGCGTGGTAGACTCGGTCTATTTCACCGCTGTTATCTTGCTGATCATCGTTTCCTCGGTGGCAACGCCGCTGGTGCTGAAAGCACTCTTTGCAAAAATGCCACCGGAACCTCATCCGGCACAGCTGGAATAAATCAGGCGGACAAACAGAAGCCCGGCGGCCGCCGGACTTCTATTTTTTTTTGCTGAAATGTAAAAAACGAAAAAGTATCACTTTTAATAGGGACAAGATGAAACAAAGTATCTGTATTTTATTATAAAATATGGTATAATAATATTTACGCTTTGGGTGGATAAAGATGGATCGCCCGGGTCGGATGATTGCAAGAAAAGGAGTAAAAAAGGATCATGGAACGAGAAACCCTTAAATCAAGATTGGGATTCATCCTGCTTTCCGCCGGTTGTGCGATCGGCATTGGCAATGTCTGGAAATTCCCCTATATGGCAGGTCAGGGCGGCGGCGGCGCATTCGTGCTGTTCTATCTGCTGTTTCTTGTCATCTTGGGTCTGCCCATCATGAGCATGGAATTTGCTGTTGGCCGTGCCTCGAAAAAAAGCCCGGTGCGCGCTTATCAGGCACTGGAAAAGCCGGGTCAGAAATGGCATATCCACGGCTATTTTGCCCTCATCGGCTGCTATCTGCTGATGATGTTCTATACGACTGTTGCAGGCTGGATGCTGCACTATTTCTACATGACGGCTGCCGGTAAGTTGTCCGGCCTGAACGCTGATGAGGTTGCCGGTGCCTTTACCGATATGCTGGCAAGTCCGGGTGTTATGAGCTTCTGGATGGTGGTCGTTGTTGCATTTGGCATCTTTGTTTGCGCGTGCGGTTTGCAGAACGGTCTGGAGCGTGTCACGAAAGTCATGATGATCGCTCTGCTCGTCATCATGGTCATTCTTGCAGTCAACAGTTTGTTCATGCCCGGCGCGAAAGAGGGTCTGAAATTCTATCTGGTGCCGGATTTTGGCCGTATGAAGGAAGTCGGCGTCGTCAATACGCTGGTCGGCGCGATGAATCAGGCATTCTTCACCCTGAGCCTTGGCATCGGCGCAATGGCGATCTTTGGCAGCTATATCGGCAAGGAACACGCACTTTTGGGTGAGTCCGTCCGTGTCGTTGTGCTGGATACCTTTGTTGCGATCGCGGCCGGTCTTATTATTTTCCCGGCCTGCTTTACCTACGGTGTCGACCAGACTGCCGGCCCGAGCCTGATCTTTATCACCCTGCCCAACATCTTCGCAAATATGGCACTGGGTCGTCTCTGGGGCAGCCTGTTCTTCCTGTTCATGTCCTTTGCGGCACTGTCCACAGTTCTGGCCGTCTTCGAGAATATTATCTGCTGCGGCATGGAGCTGACCGGCTTCTCCCGTCAGAAGATGAGCTGGATCAACTTCTTCCTCATCGTTCTGCTGTCGCTGCCCTGCGTGCTGGGTTACAATGTGTGGAGCTGGGATGGTTTTGCAATCTTCGGCGGCGCAGTGCTGGATTTTGAGGATTTCCTCGTCAGCAACCTGTTCCTGCCGCTGGGTTCTCTGGTCTATCTGCTGTTCTGTGTTACCCATTACGGCTGGGGCTGGAAGAACTATAAAAAGGAAGTCAATACCGGCGATGGTCTGAAAGTCCATGACTGGATGCGCGGCTACCTGACCTATGGTCTGCCTCTCATCGTCATCTTTATCTTCGTCTTCGGTATCTATGATAAATTCTTTGCATAAAAACGTAACAACGTAAAAAAACTCCGGGGGGGGGGTAAGCTTGCCCGGAAGGAGAGACTACAGAATGAATATTTTGATCTGCGATGATGAGCCCACCGTTGGCAAGCGTGTGCGTCAGGTGACGGAAGATTATTTCGAGAGCCGAAAAATCCCGGTGTCCTGCACCCTCTGCACCAGCGGTGGAGAAGCTCTTACCCACAAAAAAGAAACCTTTCAGCTGGCGTTGCTGGATGTCGACCTGAATACCATGAGCGGTATCGCGCTGGGCCGGGAATTGAAACAGGAGAACCCGGAACTGGTGCTGGTCTATATTTCAGCCTATATCGAGTTCGCACCGGAGGGATATACCGTCAATGCGTACCGGTATATCCTGAAACGTGACCTTGACTGGATGCTTCCCAACTGCTTTACGGATCTGCTGGCAGAGCAGTCGAGCCGCTGTTCGACGTTGACTGTCCATCAGGGAAGGAGCAGTGCGGAGCTTCCGCTGGACACCATTTACTATCTTGAGAGCGATCTGCGGAAGATCAATGTCTATGGAGATATGCCGCATCAGCCGCTCTGCTCTTACTATGGCAAGCTGACAGAACTGCCCGAAAATCTGTTCCAGAGCGGATTTCTCCGGATGGGGAGAAGCTATGTCGTCAATATGAAGTACATCCTTCAGATCAGTAACTATAAAGTGGAGCTGAAAAACGGCGTGGAGCTGAGCGTCAGCCGGAATGGATATAGTACCATCCGGGGTGCGTTCCTAGAGTGGAAGGGTCAGTTCGGCGATGAGTGATATGCGCTTGATGGGGCATTTGGTCTGTTTGACGCAATGGTTCGCTTTTGTTGCAGTGGAACGCAGCTATCTTGGCAGGGGAAAACTGCGCTGGCCTTATTTCTGGCTCGCTCTGTTGACAGCGGCGACCCTGTGCTACTCTATTTTCAGTCAGCTGGTATTTTTCTCGATAGTATCCGTCGTGATGAATGTCATCTACCTGCTGCTCTCCTCTGCCTGTTTTGGCGGAAAATGGAACCAGAAGCTGATGGCCTGCCTCATCAATGGCGTGATGTGTCTCCTGACCGAAAATACGATGCTCTATATCCTTGCATTGTGCGAGGGTCTTCAGCCAAGGGTCGTATGGCAAAATCCTCTCAGCATCTTTTGTCTCGGTGTTTGCAACCTTCTGGTCGGAGGAGCGGTGTCCTATTATGTTGGCGTCTGGAAGCAGCGGCAGGCATTGGAGCCGCTGCAGGTGATGGTGGCGGCATTTTTTCCCTGTGTGGTCGTCGGGATCAATATTATTCTGATGGTCTATAACGACGCTGTGACCTCCATCTGGATGAACATTCTTCTGACGCTGGGTCTGACCGTGGCGGTGCTGGTGCATCTGGTGGTCGTGGATATGCTGAATGAACAGGTCATCCAGCGTTGGGATTCGCAGTTTCAGGCCGCGCTGGAACAGGAGCAGGCAGAGGCGTTGATGGATTCCTACACCACACAGCGTCGCCTGACCCATGAGTTCACCAACCATCTCGATGCGCTGGAACTTCTGCTCGAGCAGGAAGATGTCGAAGGCGCAAAGTCTTATCTCCGCAACATCTCCAAGACGGTGCATACCTCGACGACCATCCTGAACAGCCATAATCCGCTGCTGGATGCGCTCCTCAGCAAAAAATACGAAGAAGCATCGAAAAAAGGCGTGGCGGTCTACTATGACCTGTCCGACCTGCGAGAGATGCCGCTGAACAAGACCGACATGGTAACGGTCGTGTCGAACCTGCTCAACAATGCCATCGAAGCTGCCGCACAGAGCGACCGCCCGGAGGTCTATGTCCGGATGCGGAAGACCGAGAGTGAGCTGCTCATCTCCGTCCGGAATCGAGTTCATGAGGACATTGAGCTGACCGAAGGGCAGCTGCCCCAGTCGACCAAGGCAGAGCCGGGTCACGGAATGGGACTGCTCAATGTCCGGGACACCCTGAAACGCTGTCGCGGTGAGTATACGATGAGCTGCCGGGAAAAGTGGTTCCGGGTGACCTGCTCGGTGCCAATCGGCAAATTATGACATCAACACCTGCAGAATATGACAATTTGGCTGGAAACTGTTCCGAAATCTGATAAAATAAAAAACAAGGAACAGACTGTACGAGATTTTTCTGGACATTATTGCGGCCGGGTGCTAATCCGGAAATGTTGTGCGCGGAGAAAGATTTTTTCGGCTGGCAAGTGCGTGTCTGCCGGTTGAAAGTTGGTTTGTTTCTTTTTGTCGGCTCTGGGCTGACTTCTTTCATAAGTCTGACAAAACTCTTGACGGCAATTTGGGGATTGCTGTACATAGAGACTTCCAAGCATGGACTGCTTTGCATCCCTGTGTTGTGTGTGGGAACGGAACGCAGGGATATCAGGAGCAGGATGCCGGGCAAGGGTTTTGTCAGGCTTTTTTGCCTTGAAAATCACGGGCTAGGTCACTATAATACTATAATAGAGAAAAAGCCCGTTTGAGAACGGCAGAAAAGAGGAACGGAATATGAAACTGACAGAAAAGAAACAGCGTTGGGTTTTCCATGAGGATACTCTGCCCCAGCCGGCAGGCCAGGGTGTGACCCGGCGTGTGCTGGCCTACACTGACGGCCTGATGTGCGTGGAGAACACCTTTGAGAAGGGCGCAGTTGGCGCGCTGCACAGCCATCCGCATACCCAGATCACCTATGTTGTTTCGGGTGCGTTCGAGTTCACCGTGGATGGCGTGACTAAGACCGTTCATAAAGGCGACACCATCCTGAAAGAGGACGGCGTTGTTCACGGCTGTGTCTGCACCGAGGCTGGTATCCTGCTGGATATCTTCAATCCGATGCGTGAAGATTTCGTCTGAGAAACGATATAGTAAAAAAGAGGCAGAGCGTTCAAAACGTTCTGCCTCTTGCTATTTCTATTGAAAACTTACTCCGGTTTGACCTGCAGTTCCTGCTCGCAGTAGATGCAGCGGTACTTGCCGTTGGAACTCAGCTCAAAAATCTGGTCACACTCTTCCTCGATGGAGGAGATGCAGCGCGGATTCTTGCAGCGGACGATGTTCACCAGACGCTTGGGCGGCTGGGGCTTCTCTTTTTTGATGGCCTTGCCGTCCTGAATGACGGTCACGCTGATGTTAGGGTCAAGATAGGCCAGCACATCGAGGTTGAGCCACGAATAGTCGCCCTCGACTTTGATGATGTCCTTGCGGCCGCATTCGGCTTTGTGAGAACGTGCGTTCTGGATGAGCGCGACGCTGGCGGTGCGGTTGCCCTTGATTCCCAGCAGGTCCATCAGGCCGATAGCAGTGCCTGCCTTAATGTGGTCGATCACGATGCCGTTCTGGATCTCGTCGATGTTCAGCATATCAGTTCTCCTCCTTCGATGCCTTGGGGTCTTTCAGACCCAGCAGAGTCATGATAAGGGCCATGCGGACGTATACGCCGTTCTGCACCTGCTCAAAATAGGCGGCACGAGGGTCGTCATCCACATCCAGCGCGATCTCGTTGACACGGGGCAGCGGATGGAGAACGGCCATGTCGGGCTTTGCAAGAGCCATCTTTTCTTTTGTCAGGATGTAGCTGTTTTTCAGGCGGATGTAATCCTCCTCGTTGAAGAAACGCTCCTTCTGCACACGGGTCATGTAAAGGATGTCCAGCTCGGGCATGACCTCTTCCAGACTGCGTGTCTCCTCGTACTCGATGCCGTTGGCTTCCAGCACATCGGTGATGATATAATCCGGTACACGCAGCTCTTCCGGGCTGATGAGGATGAACCGGATGTTCTTGCAGCGTGCCATCGTCTTGATGAGCGAATGGACGGTGCGGCCGAACTTGAGGTCACCGCACAGACCGATGGTGAGGTTATCCAGACGACCCTTGCGGCGGCGGATGGTCATCAGGTCGGTCATGGTCTGGGTCGGGTGCTGGTGTCCGCCATCACCGGCGTTGATGACCGGGATACGGGAGTAGCGGCTGGCACGGAGCGGCGCACCCTCTTTCGGGTGGCGCATGGCGACAATATTGGCGTAGCAGGAGACGACACGGATGGTGTCGGCAACGCTCTCGCCCTTGGACGCGCTGGAGACGTTCTCGCTCGGGAAACCCAGCACATGGCCGCCGAGATTCAGCATGGCTGCCTCGAAGGAGAGACGGGTGCGAGTGGACGGCTCATAGAACAGGGTCGCAAGCTTTTTGTGGGCGGCGACGTCCTGATACGCGGCAGGGTCAGCGCAGATACGGTCGGCCAGGTCGAGCAGGTTGGTGATCTCTTCCGGGCTGAAATCCAACGGATCGATGAGATGACGCATACTTTACAGTACCTCCATTAGAGAAGTTTTCGCAGGATCGAAAAATCAAAGAAGTTTGTGTAATAGCTCAGCGAGCGCATGACCGGCTGACACAGGCGGTTGAAACAGACCTCATCGAGAAGCAGCATGGCTTCACCCGGTGCAAGCCGCATGGCTGCCCGGATGGACTCGTCGCCGCAGCTCGCTTTCAGATGAGCTACATTGGACGAGATCTGCTGGTGGCACTCCCGTTCCAGAATATCGAATACGCCGCCGGACAGGTCGATCCGGGTATAATCCCGGCTGCCAAACAGCGAACGCGGCAGGTAGTCGATGGAATAAATGACGGGGGTGGTGTCAGCAAGGATGCGTTTCTTGATGCAGATAACTTCGTCTCCTGCCGCAATTGCCAGATCCCGGGCGATGTCTTCGCTGGCACGGATGGAATAAATCTGGATTCCGTCCGCATGGGGATAGCTGCCGAAACTGCGGATCAGGGGATAATATTCCAGCTTCTGATCCAACCGGCTGCGCAGATTGAGAACAGTGCGGTTGACAACTGTGCCAATGCCGCGCACACGCTCGATATAGCCTGCACGCTCCATTTCGCTCAGTGCATCGCGGATCACGGTTCGGCTGACGCCCAGCTGTGCCGCAAGGTCAACTTCGGCGGGCAGACGGTCGGCCTCCGCATAGCGGCCGGTGCGCAGTTCATCCAGCAGTGCGGCCACGATGCGGTCGCTAATGACCGCGCCGCCCAGCCGACTGGAAGGGAAAAGTCTGGAATCTTTCATATCGTATGTATCCTCCGGTTCACGGGTGGGTAGACCCCACCTGGACTTCAGAAAACCAGCCGCCGGGCCGCAAAAGTCCGTCTGTTGATTTTCCTTCTTTAAGTATAACATAAATCAACCGGATTGGAAACGGCATTTGTGCCGGATTTCGATAGAAAAGTATGATTTTGTTTTGGCAGGTGAAAAGAAGATACAAAAAACCTCTCCGCCGAGGCAGAGAGGTTGAAAATCATGCGGCCATTGCAGGGGCTTCCGTCTCTTTGAGCTTGCGGCGGACGACCAACAGGCAGATGAGATGGACGGCGGCGGTCAGGACCCAGCTGATGGGATAGCTGAGATACAGGGTGGTCGTGGAACGGAACAGCTGGAAGATGGTTGCGATCCAGACCAGACGAAGCAGACAGCTGCCGACCAGACTGACGATCATCGGCAGGACAGAGTAACCCCGTCCGCGCAGGCAGCTGGCCAGTACATCCATGATGCCGCAGAGCAGGTAAGTTGCTGCGATGACATGCAGCCGCGCCAGACCAGCCGCGACCACAGCATCGTCGGTAGAGTAGAAATGGAGCAGCTGCGTACCCAGCAGGGAAGCACCGCCGCCCAGCACCAGACCGGTGACGACGACACAGAGCAGGCAATTCTGCATGACACGGTCAAGGTTGTCGTACCGGCGCGCGCCCATGTTCTGGCTGGTAAAGGTCACAGCGGCCTGTGCGAAGGAGTTCATTGCTGTATAGACAAAGCCCTCGATGTTGGAAGCCGCCGAGTTGCCGGCGACGATGGTCGAGCCGAACGAGTTGATAGCCGACTGAATGACAACATTCGACAGGCTGAACACCGTGCTTTGCAGACCGGCCGGCAGACCGATGCGCAGGATCTGGAGTAATGCTCCCTTGTGGAAGCCCAGATGCCGCAGGTCGAGGTGGAGCGGCCCTTTTTCACGGGTCAGGATCCAAGTGACAAGGCAGGCGGAAACGGTCTGGCTAATGATGGTTGCCAGTGCGACACCGGCAACGCTGAGGTGGAAGCCAATGACGAAGACGAGATTCAGTACCACATTGATGACACCGGCCAGAGCCAGACAATAGAGCGGACGACGGGTATCACCCACCGAACGCAGCAGAGCGGAGCTGAAGTTATAGAGCATCGTCATCGGCATGCCGATGAAGTATATTTTAAGGTAGAGAGTCGAAAGGTCAATGACGTCTTCCGGGCAGGACATCAGTTCCAGCAGACCGCGCGCGACAAAGAAACCGACGAACGCCAGCAGGATTCCGCTGACGATGCCCAGTGTTACCGCTGTCTGCACGGTGTTCTGGACACCTTTTTCATCTTTCGCACCAAAGCAGCGTGCCGCAACGACATTCGCGCCCAGCGACAGGCCGACAAACAGGTTAACGAGCAGATTGATAAGTGCGCCGTTGGAACCGACTGCCGCCAGTGCGGTACTGCCTGCAAACCGACCGACCACAACGACGTCCGCAGCGTTGAACAACAGCTGTAAAATACTCGATGCTGCCAGCGGCAGGGAAAACAGGATGATCTTTTTTAGCATTGGGCCGCTGGTAAGATCTCCGGCCTGAATGGATCGAGCCATGAAGAATTCCGCCTCCTTTGAAACTTCTGAAACGATTTTACACCATAAACGAACAAAATGCCCTCGGTGCGGACGATGCACGGGGCGACTATATATTATAGCGCGGCGAATCGTAAAATACAAGATAAGTTTCGGTGAAATTCTGTTGCGTGAATTTTGCCGGGCGCATTGCAGGCGAAAGAAATTCATGGTATGATATCCATAAGGTAAATAAAGAAAGCGAGGATCTCAACATGAAAAAGCTCAGCGGTCAAAGCCTCATTATCCTTTTGTTGTCTGTGGTTACGGTGATATCGCTGAGCTTGACGCTCTGGGCGGTGTTTCTCCGCCCGGCTCCAAAAGTGACGGATTATGCTCCGGAGGAACTGGAGCCGAACGCTGTACCATATACAGAGGGAGTCGGAGCGGCTGAAAAGTCAAGTTCCGGCGGTTCGGTGTCGATTCGATACACAAAACAGGTCGTGGTCGACGCTGCGGCGAAAATCGCGAAGCTTTATTATGCGAACCCGGAAAACTCGCAGAGCGGCGTAGCGTTGCAGCTGATTTTGGTAGACAGCTCCGGAAAAGAAGCTCTTCTCGGAAAGTCCGGTCTGCTCAAGCCCGGTACAAAGCTGGAAGAGTTGAAGTTGGAAGATGCGAACTGTAAGCCCGGTTCCTATGACGGGAAATTCGTCCTGACTTTTTACGATATGGAGTCGGGCGAAAAGGCAATTTTGAACACGGTCGTCGATGGCGTAAAGGTCGTGGTGGAATGAAGTCAGAACAGGTGAACTATAAAAACCGAACACTTGTTTTCGGCTTGGCAGTACTTTGCATTCTTTCCGTGGCCGTGATGCTTTTCACGCTGAACCGTCCGCAGGCCGGATTTGTTCCGCCGCCGTTTGAAGAAAATGCAGTAGAGGGTATTCCGCAGGATGTGGCGGAGAAATTCCGATACGCTTCACTGGATGCCGGAGTTTATATCGTTGCGCTGTGCGGAATGCCGACAATAGAAGAGACGGAAGCAACGCTCTATTTTACTGACCCGGCAGAAAATGATGTCTGGCTGAAAGTGCGCATCTATACAGAAAAAGGAGCTATGCTGGGGGAGAGCGGACTTTTAAAACCCGGACAGTATGTAGAAAACATACATTTAAATAAAGCGATACTGGAAACGACACCGGTCTTATTAAAAGTAATGGCATATGAGCCGGATACCTACCGAAGTGCTGGCGCAGTAACGCTGCGCACAGCGTTGAATGTCTGGTAAAAAAGGCGGCTGTGGCCGTGCTTTTTGGTTTACGAGTGATAATTTTTCAGCTGTTGCTGCAAATGCTCCCGGAGCAGGTCGGTACAGGCGTTTTTGGTCCGCCCCGGTTGAAGAAAGGCCGCACAAATAGGCGGCATCCCTTCCAGAACCACATTCCGGATGGGGTCGGTCTCCCGGACTGCAGAACTTTCGAGCCGGTCAAGGGCAAAATATTCCTGTTCCTGTACCAGATAGCGCACCTGATAGAATTTTTCGCCGATCTCAATTTGTGGGTGAGAACTGCATTCATCCAAGGCATTCCAGAGCGGCAAAAGTGGTTCCGGACGCAGACCCGGAACCAGCAGATGCCGACCATCCAGCTCACAGGAGTGAACGCTCGTCCGCTCCCAGAACGGACTGCCGCGAGAAACTAAAATTGAGGTGGTGTGGGTCGTCAAAGCTGTCCGCCGCAGCCCGGGTGCTGTGCTGCCCAAATCCATCACCAGCCCGGCATCCAGTGCGCCGCTTTCCAGCTGTTCGAGAACGGCGTCATTGGAGAGGGAGACCATATCGAGGGGGATGCCTGGGTATTTCTTCCGGAACGCGTCCAGTTCGTCGCCCAGCATCGGCAGATAATCCGGAACCAACGCAACGCTGACGCCGAACCGGAGCGGTTCCGAATGGATCTCCTGATACGCCTGCGCACAGAGCTGCTCGAACTGCGCCACGACAGGAGCAGCCTGTTTGCGGAAGTGTTCTCCTTTCTCGGTCAGGGTGAGATGATTGCGGACATTGCGGAAAAGTTCGCCGCAAAGCTCTTTTTCAAGGGACGCAATGCTCATCCGAAGAGCCTGACGGCTCAGATACAGCCGCTCGGCAGTACGGGTGAAGTTCAGGTCTTCACAGACGGCGAGAAAATATTGCAGCTGTTGTATCGTCATGATGTCCTCCCAAAACGCAAATTTTATTTGTCACCTATAAGGAGATTATAACTCCTTTTCAGAAGAATGTAAATGTGATACTTTTAACAAAGAAAAGATGATATTTTGTATCACACAAGAAGAAAAGGAAGGAAAACTCTCATGGAAAAAATCTCGCGCAAAGGATTTTTGAAATTCGCCGCTGCTGCCGCAATGAGCGGTGTGACTGCCGGTGCGCTGACTGCCTGCAAATCTGCGTCCAGCGAACCTACAAGCTCCGGCAGTGCCGCCGGCATCTATACGCCCGGTACTTATACTTCTTCGGCAAAAGGCATGTCAGAGATCACCGCAACGGTCACTTTCGATGCAAACAGCATCACTAAGGTCGAGCTGGACCTGTCGGGCGAGACGGACAGCATCGGTCAGGCTGCAAAGGACAAGCTCATCGAGCAGGTCATGAACGCTCAGACCAGCCAGATCGACGGTGTGACCGGCGCGACTGTCACCAGCAAGGCCGTACAGAACGCCGTGGCTGACTGCATCCAGCAGGCCAGCGGCGGTGTCATCAGCCCGGCGGAGCAGCCGCTCGAGGAGACCGGCAATGCCGATTGGCTGGGTGAGGAACCGGAAGTTGCTGAGAGCGACATCAAGAGTACCGTCGACTGTGAAGTTCTGGTCGTCGGCGCAGGCTCTTCTGGCAGCTTTGCAGCCGCAGCCGCAGCCGAGGCAGGTGCAAAGACCATCCTCATCGAGAAGTTCAACCACGATATGGCAAGCGGCATCCGTGATACGCTGGCAGCCTGCGGTTCCAAACAGCAGCAGGAGGATGGCGATGACGTTCGCAAGAAGGATGCCGTCCGTTACCTCTGCAACTGGAGTCAGGGCTATACTCGCCGCAGTCTGGCGCAGGTCTGGGCAGACCGGAGCGGTGAGACGATGGACTGGTTCACCGATGTTCTGGCGGAAAGCGGCATTGATTTCCGTCATGAAATCGACGAAAAGCACGATAATGATAACTTCGAGGCTCTGGATGTCGGCCACAGCACCCAGTACGGCGAGGAATACAGCGAACAGCTGACGATGGACGCTGTTCTCAAACACGCTGAGGCAGACGGCCTCGAAGTCCAGTACGAGATCACGATGGTGAAACTGGAAAAGAAGGATGACCGTGTGACCGGTCTCATCGCCAAGAATACCGACGGTGAGTACGTCCGCTACAATGCTTCCAAGGGCGTCATTCTGGCCTGCGGTGGTTACAGCGGCAACGACACCATGATGAACGCCCTGCAGCCCCAGAGCGTCGAGCAGACCTGCATCAACTACTCCAAGCCGGGCGCAAAGGGTGACGGCATCAAGGCCTGCCTGTGGGCCGGTGCCATCATGGACACCACCCACACCTCCATGATCTTCGACCGTGGTGCCATCAAGCCCGACCAGACCGGCGAATATGGCAAGGCCAGCGACGGCGCACTGTTTTGGATGGGCAGTCAGCCGTTCCTGAAAGTCAACCTGAACGGCGAGCGTTTCATGAACGAGTATCAGCCTTATGATATGATTTTGCACTCCGCTGCAAGCCAGCCCTACCACACCTACTGCACCGTCTGGGACAGCAAGTACCCTGACGACTGCGAGAGATTTGCAACTCACGGTTGCAGCCGTCTGTATCCGCATGTAAACGGTACGAACCCGGTCTTTGATATGGGTTATGTCATGAGCATGAACGACGACCTGCAGTCTCAGGGTTATATCGTCGAGGCCGATACCATCGAGGAGTTGGCCGAAAAACTGGGTCTGCCCGTTGACCAGTTCACCCAGACCGTCGAGCGTTACAACGAGCTGGCAGCAAAGGGCGAGGACGAGGACTTCGATAAGGAGAGCTATCGTCTGTCTACCCTGAGCGAGGCACCCTTCTATGGTGTCCGTCAGGCTGGCGGTTACCTCATCTGCACGATGGACGGTATCCAGATCAACGATGATATGCACGCTATCGACCACGATTTCAAGGCCATCCCCGGCCTGTATGTCATCGGCGACATGAGCGGTAACTACTTCTCCGGCAGCTATCCCTGCCTGATGGCTGGTGCCGCCGCTGGCCGCAGTGCGACCTTTGGCCGTCTGGCCGGTCAGAACGCCGCAAAGGGTATCTGATAAAATTTAAACCGTAAGACGAAAGCGAACCTGCTGAAACATCCTCGGCAGGTTCGCTTTTTTGTATAGAGATATAAAACGATCCGGCATCATGGAAATATCCACAACGCCGTGTCTATTATAACGGAAAATTCAGGAAAAGAAAAGCTTATTTCAGCTTGCTCTTAGCCTTCATACGCTGGTCGTGGTTCAGGATCTGCTTGCGGATACGCAGGCTCTCCGGGGTAACTTCCAGCAGCTCGTCCGGAGCCAGAAACTCAAGGCAGCCCTCGAGGCTCAGCTTGCTGATGGGAACCAGACGCAGAGCGTCATCAGAACCGGAAGCACGGGTGTTCGTCAGATGCTTGGTCTTGCAGACGTTGACATCGACATCCTCGCCGGAAGCGGTGTAGCCGATGACCATGCCCTCGTAGACCTTTTCGCCGGGGCCGACCAGCAGGGTACCACGCTGCTGAGCGTTGAACAGACCGTAGGTGACAGCCTCGCCGGTCTCAAAGCTGACCAGAGAACCGGTGGAACGGTTGGCGATCATGCCAGCCCAGACATCATAACCGTCGAAGATCTGGTTGATGATGCCTTCACCGTGGGTATCGGTCAGGAACTGGTTACGGTAGCCGAACAGACCACGGCTGGGCATACGGAACTCGAGACGGACACGAGTGTCGCCCAGAGACTCCATCTGCTGCAGCTGAGCCTTGCGCTGACCCAGACCGGTCATGACAGCACCCTGATACTGAGTGGGAACGTCGATAACGACATGCTCCATAGGCTCGTAGGTCTTGCCGTCGATGACTTTGGTCAGAACGTGCGGAGGCGAGACCTGCAGCTCATAACCTTCACGGCGCATGGTCTCGATGAGGATGGACAGGTGCATTTCACCACGACCCATGACACGGAAGGAATCGGTGGTAGCGGAATCCTGAACCTTCAGAGCAACGTCCTTCAGCAGCTCTTTCTGCAGACGGTCACGGATCTGACGGCTGGTGACATACTTACCCTCACGGCCAGCCAGAGGGCTGTCGTTGACGGAGAAGGTCATCTCGACGGTCGGGTCGTTGATCTTCAGGAAGGGCAGCGGCTCAACATGAGACGGGCTGCACAGGGTGTTGCCGATGGTGACATCGGGCAGACCGGAGAATGCGACGATATCACCAGCGGTGATGTTGTCGCACGGCTGACGACCGTTTGCCTGGAAGTCATACAGCTTGGTCAGGCGGCCGCGCATCTTGAGGTCGGGGTTATGCCAGTCGCAGACCTGAACTTCCTCGCCGATACGGGCGACACCGTTCTGGATGCGGCCGATACCGATACGGCCGACGAACTCGTTGTAGTCGACAGAAGAGACCAGCATCTGGAAGGGAGCTTCCGGATCGCCCTCGGGCGGCTTGATGGTGCTGAGCAGGGTGTCGAACAGGGGCATCAGGTCGGTGCCGGGAACATCCGGGTCAAGGCTTGCGGTACCATCACGGCCGCAGCAGAACAGCATGGGGCACTCCAGCTGCTCATCGGTAGCACCCAGATCCATCAGCAGGTACAGGACTTCGTCGATGACTTCCTTGATGCGAGCATCCGGACGGTCGATTTTGTTGATAGCGACCACTAGGCTCAGATTCTGCTGAAGAGCCTTCTGCAGAACGAAACGGGTCTGGGGCATGCAGCCCTCAGCAGCGTCGACCAGCAGCAGAACGCCGTTGACCATCTTCAGGACGCGCTCGACCTCACCGCCGAAGTCGGCATGGCCCGGAGTATCGACGATGTTGATCTTGACACCCTTGTAGTTGCAGGAGCAGTTCTTTGCCAGAATGGTGATACCGCGCTCACGCTCGATATCGCCGCTGTCCATGACACGCTCTGCGACGACCTGATTGTCACGGAATGCGCCGCTCTGACGCAGCATTGCATCGACCAGCGTGGTCTTGCCGTGGTCAACGTGAGCGATGATAGCGACATTGCGCAAATCGTTACGAACCATAAAATACAACCTCTCTATTTTCAATCGGAGTAGAAGTTACGTCATACGATTTAAGTTTATATCAGAAGAGGGTGGTTTGTCAAGATTGTATAAAAATTTTTTCAAACTTTCGGCGTTTTGCTCGAGATAAGCTCTGAGATTTGTTCTACTTGAAACCTGAAAATATGATATACTGAAATCAAATCGAAACCCCTTAGGGAGGTGCTGTTATGAAATTGACGTTTTTGGGCGCGAACCATGAGGTGACGGGCAGTTGTACGCTGCTGGAAGCCGCCGGACAGAGGTATCTCATCGACTGCGGCATGGAGCAGGGCAAGGATGTTTACGAGAATCAGCCCATCCCCGTTGCACCCGGCGAGATCGACGGTGTTCTGGTGACCCATGCCCACATCGACCATACCGGAATGCTGCCGCTTCTGGCCCGAAATGGTTTCCGCGGCAAGATCTACGCCACAAAACCTACCACTGACTTGTGCGGCATTATGCTGCGTGATTCGGCGCACATTCAGGAGTTTGAAGCGGAGTGGAAGAACCGGAAGGGCAAACGTTCCGGTGCAGAACCGGTAGAACCGATGTATACAATTCAGGATGCCGAAGCCGCCCTGAAGCTTTTTGTCGGCGTGGACTACAACACGCAGGTAGAGCTTGCGCCGGGCCTTGTCATCCGGTTCGTGGATGTCGGCCATCTGCTTGGTTCTTCCAGCATTGAGGTTTGGGTGACCGAAAACGGCCATACCATCAAGCTGGTCTTCTCGGGCGATATCGGCAACCGGCATCAGCCCATCATCAAAGACCCGACCTATCTTGCCGATGCAGATTATGTCGTGATGGAATCCACTTACGGTGACCGTCTCCACGGCCCGAAACCGGATTATGTGGCGGAACTGAGTAAGATTTTGCAGCGGACGTTCGACCGTGGCGGCAATGTCGTCATTCCGAGTTTCGCGGTTGGCCGCACGCAGGAGATGCTTTATTTCATCCGGGAGATCAAAGAAAAAGGTCTGGTGAAAGGCCACGGCAATTTCCCGGTCTACATTGATAGTCCGCTTGCGATTGAAGCGACTCGGATCTTTCAGGATACCGACCCGGACTGCTTCGACGAAGAGACCCGGGCGTTGCTGGCGCAGGGCATTGACCCCATCCAGTTCCCGGGATTGCGTGTCAGTGTTACCAGCGACGAATCCCGGATGATCAACGCCGACCGGGTGCCGAAAGTCATCATCTCGGCCAGCGGCATGTGCGAGGCCGGTCGTATCCGCCATCACCTGAAACACAACCTCTGGCGTCCGGAATGTACGATCTTGTTCGTCGGCTATCAGGCGGTCGGAACGCTGGGCCGTACCTTAATAGAAGGCGCGACGGACGTCAAGCTCTTCGGTGAGGAGATCGAGGTGCAGGCAGAGATTTGCCAGCTGACCGGACTTTCCGGTCATGCAGACAAGGACGGCCTGCTGGCGTGGGTGAATGCGTTCAGCCCGAAACCCAAACGGGTCTTTATCATCCACGGCGAGGACGAGGTGGAGAATATCTTCGCCCAGACCCTGATCGAGCAGGGCTTTATCGCCTGCGCTCCCTATAACGGCGAGCAGTGGGGCGTCGGTGCCGAGGGCGCGGTCTGCCTGCAGGAGGGCACGAAAGTTCGTGTCGAGCATCGTGTCAGCGAGGGTGCAAGCCGTGCGGCTACCGTTTTCCAGCGTCTTGTCAGCGCAGGCAAGCGGCTGCTGCGTGTCATCGAACACAATCAGGGCGGCGCAAACAAAGACCTCGCCAAGTTCGCCGACCAGATCAACGCCCTCTGCGACAAGTGGGATCGCTGATATACTTGCGAAAATCCACCCGGACCGCTTGCGATTTTGGGCTGAACCTATTATAATAGGTCAGGTAACCACAAACGCAGGAAAGGAAATCACGTGGGTATGGAGTTCGAGAGCCGTCTTTGGAAAGAAATCAATGCACATCCGGACAAAAAGGGCTTGTATCTGCGTCTGGTGCCGGTTCTGGAACGAATCGTCGGACGGCAGGATGCAAAACCAGTCTGTGTTATTGTATTGGATGGCCGGGCGGCATCCGGAAAAACCACGATGGCTCGGCATCTGGCGGAGATTCTGGATGCAGATGTCATCCACATGGATGATTTCTTCCTGCCGATGGAACTGCGCACCGAAAAACGGCTTGCGACACCCGGCGGAAATGTCCACTACGAGCGTTTCCGGGAAGAGGTGCTGCCCCATCTGGCAAAGCCGGAGCCGTTTACGTACCGGAAATTTGAATGCAGCATCAAGGATTTTAACGGAGTCTGCCCGATCGGAAGCAAATCATTCCGCATCGTGGAAGGTTCGTACAGTCTCCATCCGGAGCTGGGCGATTATGCTGACTTGACGGTGTTTTCCGACGTGGAGCCGGAAGAACAGCTTCGCCGTATCCGGAACCGGAACGGGGAAGAAGGCTCAGAGATGTTCCAAAACCGCTGGATACCGTTGGAAGAAGCGTATTTTCGGGCATATCGCATTGCAGAACGGGCAGATATCCGGGTATAAAAATCATAGAGCATTGGAAGATGAGAGACTCCACTTCCAATGCTTTTTTAAGGTCAGGAGGAGCAGAAAATGAAACTGATTCGGACAGAAGACGCCGTTGGACAGGTGCTTTGCCACGATATCACCCAGATCATTCCGGGTGAATTCAAGGGCGCAAAGTTCCGCAAGGGGCATATCGTTCAGCCGGAGGATATCCCGGTTCTGCTCAGCATCGGAAAAGAAAATCTCTATGTCTGGGAGAAGAAGCCCGGCATCCTCCACGAAGATGAGGCCGCTGCTCTGCTGTATAAAGCTACTGCCGGAAAGAACATCCACGGCACTGAGCCGAGAGAGGGCAAAATTGAACTCATTGCGGATTGCGATGGTCTCTTAAAAATCAACCGCAAGGCTCTGCTGGCCGTCAACCGGACGCCCCAGATGATGATCGCAACCGTCCACGGCGATTTACCAGTCAAAAAAGGCGCAAAGCTGGCTGGCACCCGGATCATTCCTCTTGTCATCGAGCAGGAGAAGATGGACGCCATGCAGGAAGCGGCAGGCTCGGAAACCATCCTGAATGTCCTGCCGTTTCACCAGAAAAAGTTTGCCGTCATCACGACCGGCAGTGAAGTATTTAAAGGCCGCATTGAGGATAAGTTCACCCCGATTCTGGTCGGCAAGCTGGCTGAGTACGGCTGTGAAATGAGCTGCCACAAGGTCTGCGATGACGACCCGGCAGGCATCACGGCGGCAATTCTGGAAGCGAAAGCGGCAGGCTGTGAGCTGATTTTCACGACCGGCGGCATGAGTGTCGACCCGGACGACCGGACGCCGCTTGCCATCAAAAACACAGGCGCAAATATCATCACCTACGGTGCGCCGGTGCTTCCGGGTGCGATGTTCCTTGTGAGCTATCTGGACGGTGTGCCGGTCTGCGGTCTGCCCGGCTGTGTGATGTACGCAAAGCGGACGATTTTTGATCTGCTGCTGCCCCGTTTGCTAGCGGATGACCCCATCACGGCGGACGATATCGCATCTCTCGGCGAGGGCGGACTCTGCCTTGGCTGTGCGGAGTGCCGCTGGCCCAATTGTGGATTTGGACATTAAATAGCCCTCTCAGGCTGCGATGCAGCCAGCTCTCCCAAAGGGAGAGCCATTGGCAGGCCGGTCAAGTTTCAGCATAGAACAAAAACATCCGAGCCTTGCTATATAGAAAAATGGAGATAAGATGAGCAAAAACGAGTTGACCCATTTTGATACAGACGGCAACGCCGTGATGGTGGACGTGAGTGAAAAGCCGGTAACGGCACGGGAAGCGACCGCCCACGGCATCATTACAATGAACGCCGAAGCCTTTGCCGCCATCCGGGATGGCACGGCGAAAAAAGGCGATGTGCTGGGTGTGGCACGCATTGCCGGTATTATGGCGACCAAGCGTACCAGTGAATTGATCCCTCTCTGTCATCCGCTGCCGCTGAGCAAAGTTTCAGTCGAGTTCACGCTGAACGAAGAGCGGCAGGCCGTCGAAGCCTTCTGCACGGTCAAAACCACCGGCGTGACCGGTGTTGAAATGGAGGCTTTGACCGGCGTTTCGACCGCCTTGCTGACGATTTACGATATGTGCAAGGCCGTCGATAAAGGGATGGAGCTGGGTGAGATCCATCTGGTGAAAAAGAGCGGCGGCAAAAGCGGCCTGTACATCCGGGCGGAGGGCGGTTATGTTTGACCGCTATGGGCGCAATATCCGGTATCTGCGCTTGTCCGTCATTGACCGGTGCAACCTGCGCTGCCGGTACTGTATGCCGGATGGCATTGAAAAACAGCCGCATGACGAGATTTTGTCTTATGAAGAATTCCTGCGGCTGGCGAAGCTGTTTGCTCAGTGCGGTGTGGATACCGTCCGGGTGACCGGCGGCGAACCACTGGTGCGAAAAGGTGTGGAACAACTGATTGCAGGCTTGAAAGCGACGCCGGGTATCCGTCATGTGGCGTTGACGACCAACGGCGTTTTGCTGAAAGAACAACTATCGACTCTGCTTGCTGCCGGGCTGGACGGCGTGAATGTCAGTCTGGATACACTTTCACCTGAGACATTCCGGAATATCACGGCACGAGATGAGTTTTCAGCTGTTCAGGAGGGTATCCGGGCGGCTCTGGAAAGCGGCATTCCGGTCAAGCTGAACTGCGTGCCGCAGATTGGTGTCAATGAAGGCGAGCTGGAACAGCTGGCGGCACTGGCCGAAACAACATCGCTGGAAGTGCGATTTGTTGAGATGATGCCTATCGGTTACGGGGCAGAGATGCCCTGTTTGTCTGCTCCGGAAGTGCTGACCCGGCTGAAACGCCGCTGGCCGGAACTGGAACCACAGCCCCCAATACCCTCGACAGCGGCTCTTGGCCCGGCGGTCTATTATAAGGTGCCGGGATGGAAGGGGAGCGTCGGCATCATTGCGGCGGTACACGGAAAATTCTGTTCGAGCTGCAATCGTGTCCGGCTGACGAGTCAGGGATTTTTACGCCCCTGTCTTGCCAGTGAGACCGGCTGTGACCTGCGTGCTTTGCTGCGGAACGGGGCTTCGGACGCCGAGCTGATTGAAAAAATTCGTGCGGTGATATGGGAAAAACCGCTGGAACATCATTTTGGAGAGAGCGGCCGTCCTGCGACCCGTGGGATGTACCGCATCGGAGGGTAACTATGGGAAAGCTTCTGGCGATATGTACCAGCCCAAAACGGGGAACTGTCAAAACGGAAGTGCCGTCGGCGAAACTGACCGTCGAGTGGGGCATTTTGACGGATGCCCACGGTGGAAACTGGCACCGGCAGGTCAGTCTGCTGAGCGCGGAAAAAATTGAGGAGTTCCGGAAAAAAGTCTGGGTCGATTATGGCGCATTCGGCGAAAATCTGGTCGTGTCAGGGTTCGATTTCCGAAGCCTGCCCGTGACGAGCCGGTTCGCCATTGGCGACGTGATTCTGGAGATGACCCAGATCGGCAAGGAATGCCACAATGACTGCGTTATCAAACAGCAGACCGGCGAGTGTATCATGCCCCGGGAGGGTGTGTTTGCCCGGGTGGTGCAGGGCGGTGAGATCCATGTCGGCGACGAAGTGACCCTTCTGCCGCCGCTGGAGCATCCGCCGCTCCGGGCGGCAGTCATCACCTTGTCCGACAAAGGTTCCCGTGGGAAACGGGAGGACAAAAGCGGCCCACTGGCGGCAGAGATGCTGACTGAGGCAGGGTATCAGGTCGAGGAGATGCTGATTCTGCCCGATGAGGAGACCGCACTGAAAGCTCAGCTCATCCGGCTGGCAGATGGCCGACAGCTGAATCTCATCGTGACGACCGGCGGCACCGGTTTTTCGCCGAGAGATATCACCCCGGAAGCAACGATGGCCGTTGCGACCCGGAATGCGCCCGGTATCGCTGAGGCAATGCGGTATCACAGTCTGAGCATCACGCCGAGAGGGATGCTCAGCCGGGCGGTAAGCGTCCTGCGTGGAAAAACGCTTATCGTCAACCTTCCGGGCAGTCCGAAAGCGGTTCGGGAGAATCTGGAATATATCCTTCCCAGTCTGGAACACGGCGTTCGCATTGCGTCCGGGCTGGATGGTGAGTGCGCACGAAAATAAGTTTTTGAGGTGGGCGGCACCTTCTTGTACCGTGGAGAAAGTATAAAAAGTATTGCAAACAGGAGAAAAAACAATGAAAACAAATCTGATTTCTCGCCGGAACTTCATGCTGGCCGCTGGTGTGGCCGGAGCGACTGCTCTGACTGCCTGCGGTGGTTCCAGCAGCTCTGCAAGCACTGCATCTTCTGCGGCAAGCTCCGAAGCGGCCTCCGCAAGCGCAGGCGAGAGCGTTGAGCTGATCGTCTTTGCGGCAGCATCTCTGACGGAGACGCTGAATGCTATTGCTGAGACTTACACCGCTGAGCATCCGGATGTGACCTTCAGCTTTAATTTCGATTCTTCCGGAACCCTCAAGACCCAGATCGAGGAAGGCGCGGACTGCGACCTGTTCATTTCTGCCGGTCAGAAGCAGATGAACCAGCTGGACATCACCGCTTCCAGTGATGTCAACACCGACGGCCTTGACTTCGTGGACAGCGACAGCCGTGTGAACCTGCTGGAAAACAAGGTCGTCCTCTGTGTCCCCGAGGGTGGCGACAAGGGCATCGACAGCTTTGATGCACTGGCCGAGCATCTGAAAGCGGAAGATATCCTTTTCTGCATGGGCAACAGCGATGTTCCGGTCGGCCAGTACACTCAGAAAATTCTGGCTCACTACAGCCTTGATGAAGAAGCTCTGGCCGTAGCTGGTGTTATCACCTACGGTTCTAACGTCAAAGAAGTCACCACCCAGATCAGCGAGGCCAGCGTCGACGCCGGCGTTGTCTACTGTACCGACGCATTTAGCGCAGGACTGACGGTGGTGGACGAGGCTACCGCTGAGATGTGCGGTCAGGTCATCTATCCGGCAGCCGTCATGAAGAATGCACCTCACGCGGACGCTGCAAAGGAGTTCCTCGCTTACCTCCAGACTTCTGAAACAGGCGACGTCTTTGCAAGCATCGGCTTCACCGCAGTATGATGGACTGGTATCCTTTATTCAACAGCCTGCGCATCGCACTTATCAGCTGTACGGCTGTGTTTTTCCTCGGCATTTTTGCCGCCTATTACATCGCCAAGCTTCCGCCGGTGGTGAAAGGTATGCTGGATGTCGTGCTGACCCTGCCGATGGTGCTTCCGCCGACAGTCGTGGGCTATTTTTTGCTCCTTATCATGGGCGCAAAACGGCCGCTGGGCGTGTTTTTTATGAGGCATTTTGGCGTCAAGCTTGTCATGAACTGGTACAGCGCGATCTTTGCTTCTATTCTGGTGGCGTTTCCGCTTATGTACCGGACGGCACGAGGAGCGTTTGAAAGTTTCGATGAGACGCTGGCATGGTCGGCGCAGACGCTGGGTCAGTCGAATACATGGATCTTCTGGCGTGTCCGGATGCCCTACTGCCGGCAGGGAATCCTTGCCGGAACGGTGCTGGCTTTTGCCCGTGCGCTGGGCGAGTACGGTGCAACCAGTATGATGGCCGGTTATACTCCCGGCAAGACGGCGACCATCGCAACGACCGTCTATCAGCTCTGGCGTACCAACGATGAAGCCGGTGCAATGTTCTGGGTGCTGGTGGATGTTGCTATCTCGATAGTGGTTCTGCTGGCCGTCAACATGCTGGAACGCCGACAGAAAGAGGGGAGGGGCAGACGATGAGTCTGGAAGTATCCATTGAAAAAGCCTTTGACGGCTTTACTCTCCGCTCTGAGTTCTCAGCAGGCAACACGGCCACGGCGATTCTGGGTGCGTCCGGCTGCGGAAAAAGCATGACACTGCGCTGTATTGCCGGTATCGTCCGGCCGGATAAAGGCAGGATCGTGCTGAACGGGCGGACGCTCTTCGACAGTGAAAAAGGGATAGACCTTCCGCCCCAAAAACGAGGTGTAGGTCTGCTTTTTCAGAATTATGCCCTGTTCCCTAATATGACTGTCGAGCAGAACGTCCTTTGCGGCCTGAAACAGGAGAAAAATGCGCAGAAACGCCGGGAAATCTGCATGGAGATGCTCCGTGCGATGCGGCTGGAAAATCTGGCGAAACGATTCCCGGCGGAACTTTCTGGTGGACAACAGCAGCGCACCGCACTGGCACGAATTCTGGTCGGCAAGCCCGGCATCCTGATGCTGGATGAGCCGTTCAGCGCACTGGACAGCTACCTGCGTGAAGAGGTAGAAGGCGAGGTCGGAAACCTGTTGGCTTCTTTGAAAGGTACGGCTCTCCTTGTGACCCACAACCGGGATGAAGCGTACCGTCTCTGCTCGGAAATGATCGTTATGGACAAGGGACAGGTGCTTCGGGCTGGCACGACAAAAGAAGTCTTCGCTGACCCTCGTACCTGCACGGCAGCACAGCTGACAGGCTGCAAAAATATCCTGCCCTGTGTCCGGGTCGATGCACATACCGTCCGTCTGGCTGGCTGGGAGAAAATGCTCCGGCTGGAAGCGGCTGTTCCGGAAAACTGTGCTGCAGTCGGCATCCGTGCGCATGATTTTTTTCCCTGCGAACCAGATGCAGAGAACGCTCTGCCAGTAAAAGCAGTGTCTTCGAGCGAGAATCCTTTTGACTGGAACCTCATCTGCGATGCACCGGATGATTCCGCCCGTCTGTGGTGGAAGGTGTCGAAACCGACCCTGACATCTCCGCCGCCTGCGGCACCAAAGTTCCTCTCGGTGAAACCGGAAAATATCATGCCGCTGCAAAAATAAAACCAATGTGTCAAGCAGATTCGTTTGATTTTTAGGATATCAAATGAATTTGCTTGATTTTTTATCGGCGAAAAATACGTTTTACAAATCCCCGAAAGTATACTATAATAAGAAGGCTGCGGCAATGTGAGAAACAGGCCGCAGAAAGTGAAATTTCCCGGGAGGAACGGCTGTGCTGGTAAAACTGATCGAACAGACTTATCGGATTTTATGGGGCGATTTATTCGTGCTGCCCATCGGCGGAGGGTTTGGCATCTCGCTGATGGTGATTTTGCTGCTGACGGCAGGGATCTATTTCACCTTGAAGACCCGGCTGCTCCCGGTGCGGCTGTTTCGGGATATGTTGGCGGCGGTCTGCGAGAAAAATCAGGACGAAAAAGGTTTGTCTTCGTTCCAGACCCTTGTCATCTCGACGGCGACCCGGGTCGGCATGGGAAATCTTGTCGGCGTGGTCGCGGCTCTCTCGGTGGGCGGCGCCGGTGCAGTCTTCTGGATGTGGGTCACAGCGGTGATGGGTGCATCGACATCTTTCATCGAGTCGACTCTTGCACAGAAATACAAACAGCCCGATCCCTTGTATGGCGGCTGGCGCGGCGGCCCGGCCTACTATATCCATCATCTGGCAGAGCAGAAACGTAAGAAACCACTGAAAAAATCTGTTGTGGCGTCGCTGTTTGCATGGTCGGGACTTATCTGTTGGTGCGGCATCAGTCAGGTCGTCAGCAACTCAGTGAGTGAGGCGTTTCAAAATGCGTTCTCGATTCCGCCCATCGTAACAACGGTGGTGCTGGTCGCGATCTCGGCAGTCATCGTCCTGCGGAAAAACGCAACGGTGAAAAGTCTTGACGTCATTGTTCCCATCATGGCAGTCTGCTATTTTGCAATGACACTTTTTATTATCGTAAAAAATTTCACTCTGCTGCCCGGCGTGTTTGGGCGCATCTTTGCGGAAGCATTCGGTCTGCGGCAGGTGGCGGCAGGCGGTTTTGGCGCGGTCGTGATGAACGGCATCAAGCGCGGCCTGTTCTCGAATGAAGCTGGTTCCGGTTCAGCACCCTGCGCGGCGGCTGCAGCAGAATGTGATGACCCGGTCAAGATGGGTCTGGTGCAGGCGTTGGGAGTCCTTATTGACACCATCGTAATTTGCAGTTGCACAGCGTTTGTGATGCTGCTGGCACCGGAGAGTGTGACGGCCGGTTTGCAGGGAATGAACCTTTTGCAGGCGGCGATGGAATATCATCTGGGCGGCTTTGGACAGATTTTTATTGCGGTCACGCTGGCACTGTTCAGCTTTTCCACTTTTATCGGCATCCTGTTCTATGCCCGTTCCAATGTGGCGTATCTGTTCGGTGACCGGTGGTGGTGCCAGACGGCTTATAAAATCTTTGCCCTTGTGATGCTGCTGGTCGGCGGCGTGCAGACGTATACTGTTGTCTGGGATCTGGGCGACGTCGGCGTCGGCCTGATGACAATCTTTAATATGATGGCACTTTACCCGATGTCGGGCGAGGCACTGAATGCACTGTGGGATTATGAGAAACGGAAGAAAATGGTAAAGTAATCGAAGCTTCCGAAAGTAAGACTTCGTACCGGATTGACTATTGAAAATTTTGTGATAATATGGTATATTCTACTAGCGGTCATGTATAAGATTTTGCATGTTTTCACACAAAATCATATTTTTGCTTTTCTGGAAAATCAGATAGGCTTTATGGGCGAAAATGGATGGACATGACGGCATTGCGGAAATGGAACAGCGAAAAATAAAAATTCAGGGGAATTGAAACACGAGGAGAAGAGAAAAGAATGACAACGAGACGCGAGAAACTGCAATACGTTTATGTCTTCCTGGTGAACCTGCTCTCACTTGCGCTGAGCATGGCGATCGGCTGGGGAATCATCGACAACCTGCTGGAAAAACTGGGTGACTACCAGTCGCAGGACTTGGCAGTGGCAGTATGTGTCATGCTGCTGGCCTATATCGTTACTTTTTTTGGATTTGACCAGAGCGACAATATCATCCTTCGCACCGCCAAACAGGAAGCGGCTCGGGTTGCGAAATTCAACCTGATTTTATTTGTCATCAACACGGTCGGCCTTGCACTGACGAAGGCTGTCATGCTGTCTTCCCGGTATTTTCTGATTCTGGTGCCGCTCATCAACTTTGTGCTGATGCTGGCCGGTCATGAACTGCTGAAGCGGTTCCTGAAACGAGAAAGCCAGCGTGGTAAGGTGCAGAGTCTGGTAGGCATTGTCACGACGCGCGACCATGCACGGGAAATGGTGCAGGAGCTGAGCCGTGACTGGTCGAAGCGTATCACGGGTGTTGCTCTGCTGGAAGTTGCGGCAAGTGAAGTCAACGGACAGGTCGAGGGCGTTGATCTCAAGGCGAACTACAATAACTTTATGGACTGGATTCGTCGAGCGGCACTGGACGAGGTCTATGTGGATATCCCGATGGACAGCGGCGATTCTTTTATTCCCTATCTGGAAGAGATGGAGAGCATGGGTCTGACGGTTCATTTCCGTCTGCCGCTGCTCGACCGCATCGAGGAGAAGTGCTGTGATGAGACAAGCTCTGCACGGTTGAGACGGGAGCTGACACGCTGCACAGGCGGCAATGTCGTCACTATTGGTACAGTGGAACTCAGCCTCCGCGACCAGGTGTTCAAGCGTGCGCTGGACATCGTCGGCGGTCTGGTCGGCTGTATCCTCAGCATCCCCATCATTGCCATTACCGCCATTCCGCTGAAGCTCGAGAGCCCCGGCCCTCTGGTCTTTAAACAGCGTCGTGTCGGCCGCAATGGTCGTATCTTCTACATCCATAAGCTTCGCAGTATGTATGTTGATGCTGAGGAGCGGAAAAAAGAACTGATGGCTCAGAATGAAATGAACGGCCTGATGTTCAAAATGCAGGATGATCCCCGTATCACCAAAGTCGGCAAATTCATCCGTAAAACCAGTATTGACGAGCTGCCGCAGTTCTTTGATGTTCTGCGCGGTGATATGAGTCTGGTCGGCACCCGTCCGCCGACGCTGGATGAGTACAGGCAGTACGAGAGCCACCACAAACGCCGCCTGTCCATGAAGCCCGGTATCACTGGTCTGTGGCAGGTCAGCGGACGCAGCAACATTGAGGACTTCGAGGAAGTCGTTAAGCTGGACGTTGAGTACATCGACAACTGGACGATTTGGGAGGATATCAAGATCCTGTTCAAGACGGTCTGGGTCGTCTTCGCCGGTCGTGGCGCAAAGTAAATCATAAAAATGATCCCCCGATTCCATTGCGGAACAGGGGGATTTTTTGCATCATGATTCGGTTTCAGGTGATATCTTCATATTCGGGGGCGTCCTCTTCGTCATCCTCATCCTCGGGAATGTCCTCAGCGTGGAGACGTTTACGCAGACGCTCGCGAAACTCTTCCGCAGGGATGCCGCTCTGGTTCGGGGTCAGGTCGGGTGCAGGGTGTCCGTCCGGCAGGTGCGCGCCAAAGGCCGGAACAAAGAAAAACTTGCGGACGATGAAAATCAGAGCAATGGCACCGACGCTCAACAGGTTCTCAAAGGCGGAATCGTGGCCGACGACCATGTGGCGAGCGATGGCATAAAGCAGAACTTCCAGACTGCTTCCGGGGCTGTGTTTTGCCAGCATCTTGATGAACTCGATGCCGATGACGATGTCGAGGGAACGCTCAAGGAAGGTGCGGATCTCGGCGTCGTTGCCGTCCAGCAGCAAACCGGGCATCCACTTGATGAGCGGCACGATGCTGAGCAGCAGGCCGATGAGGACAAGGCCGGAGAGCAGGATCTCAAGCAGGGTGGAAGCTTCAATGATCTTGTTGCGCAGGGCGGCACGATGCTTGCTCTCAACACGGGAGGGATGTGACATGGCGGAGAACCTCTCTTTCAAGACAAAACTTGTAAATTTTGTCAACTTTTATGCTATTATTTTAGCAAATGAGGCTCTGCAAGTCAATTTTCTGAACCGGAAATTTACCATGAAAAAAGAGACTGTTGGAGCAGAACTCCTACAGTCTCATAGATGCTCGATAAAAGCCTTTATTTTACCGCTACATACCCGGCCTTTTCAATGCAGGCGTAACCGGCGTCAGTGGACAGCCAGTCATAGACTTTCCGCTCAGCACTGTCGGCAGCGGAATCCTGCCGGATAGCGGCATAGAAGTCATTGCAGAGAGGATAGCTCTGGTCGGCAATGGTGTTGTTCGAGGGCATTACATCGTCCACAGCCAGTAAACGCAGGCCGGGCTGGGTGTACATCTGGTCGATGTAGTAATAGACCGAGAAACCAATAGCATTGGCAGAGTTGTTGTAGGAGGCGATGCTGTCCACCAGACCGCCCATCTCGGTGGGGCGGAGTTCGGTGGGTGCGTCCATGACCTCGCCGTCCTGAATCAGCAGCTTTTTAAATAAAGTCTGGCTGCCGGAATTTTCGCCGCGCTGGAAAGCAACGATCTCAAGGTCATCACCGCCGACGTCCTTCCAGTTGTTGATCTTTCCAGCGTAGATGTCCTTGAGCTGCTGCTGGGTCAGACTCTTGACCGGGTTCGACTCGTTGACGATAAAGACCAGCGCATCCCGACCGATGGCCTTCTGTTCCAGAGGTGCGCCTTCTGTCGCCAACTCTTCCTTGACCGACTCGGACGGCTCATAAGCGATGATGAGTTTCGTTCCATCTTCGCCATCGCTGTACAGGGCGAGATTTCGCCATGCCCACGAGGTTTTGTTGGTGCTGACGCAGCTCTGTGCCGTTTCAAGATCCATGCCGGTGGTATCGGCCATAATTTGGGCGATCAGAGGGATGCAGGCGGTGCTGCCGTCGGTACGGGGGAAGTCACTCATTCCGAGGATGGGCTCGACCGGCACTTCGGAGCTGGCTGCGCTGGACGAGGCCGGTTCCGAGGATGCAGCACTGGAAGAGACTGCACCATCACCACAGGCGGCGAGCAGGGCGGCAGAAGAAACAACGCCCAGACCCAGCAGGAACGAACGACGAGAAATTTTGACCTGTTTCATATCGTTACCTCTCAAAAATCAAAAGTAGTAGTCCATATCGTCTTCATCGGTGGCTGAGGAGAAGATGCTCTGGCAGTAGACCCAGTCGCCATTCAGATCCATCCAGCCGTAATTGAAGCCCTTTTGCGCTACAAAAACTCCCTCGGGCAGGGCGTTCATGCTGGAAGTATAGTAGCTGTAACAGGACGACAGGCCGGAAAGAATCACATTGCCTTTAACGTCCATCACGTCGGTAAGGGTGGTTCCGTTCGGGCCGTCGTACCGGGCGTAGAAATAGGGCTGACCGTTGGCGAAGACCAATGAGTCGATGAACTGATACTTATTCTCAAAGGCTTTCATATCCGTCTCCCGAATGAGGCCGCTGGCGTTGTAATACTGAACCAGCGGATAATCGAGGGAGTTGCTCCGGCCAAAGGTCAGGGTGACATAATCCTCACCCTCGGTGGAGACTTGGGCGGAGACCATACCCTCGACAGGTTCAACGGTCAGGTCGGTCAGAATGGCACCGGTCGACAGGTCGTAGACCCGGAGGGTGCCGTCCGTTGCGTAGAATGCCATTGTTTTGTCGTTGGCATCCACGTTGTACAGATATTTGACCTCACCGCTCGTCAAGTCGTGGAACTCATACGAATAGTCAGAGTGGTCCTTCGCCCAGAGGATAGCGACACCCGGCGCGTAGTAGCTGATGGCAGAATCAAATTCGCATACGACCTCTGGGTGGTCGTCGCTGGCAAAATCAATCAGTTGGGTGCGTCCGTTCTCGGTTGTCCGACTGAGGATGCCGTTGCCGAAGGAGAGAACGTAGCCGCTCATTGTCTCGCCGGTGAGGGTGTTATATAGAGTTGAATTGACCGAATACGTCTCGGAATCGTTTGAGGGATAGGTATCCAGTTCGACCCACTCGGACGGAATGTCACTGTTCAGACCAGACACACGAGTATGTTCAAAAGTCTCGAGGACATTTCCCGATTTGTCGCACAGAAGCGCAGTGATGTGATAGAAAAAATCCTCGTCATAGTCGTCCTCGCCCAGTTCCGCCGGGCGTTCGTAGCAGCTGAAAACCAGTACATCTCCGGTCGCAACACAGTCGACCGCATTTTCCGGTTTAGGGAGTTCCTCGCCGGTGGAAAGGTCGAAGACATGGCAGCTGTCCGGGTCGGCAGACAGATTGTTGTCAAACAGATTGCTCTGGCTGGACACGACCAGAATGTTCCCATACAAAAAGGCGTTATAGTCCTGCTCAAAGGTCAGGATGGAATTTCCGTCCTTATCGTACAGGGCAGAGCGGCGTCCGCTTGGGATAGTGTTGTCCGACCACGCAAGGAAATAATATTGCACATCGCCGGTCAGGGCGTCCGTTACCAGAGAAAGACTGTCCGACGGGTGACCCCGATACAGAACTTTGGAGCCGCAAAGCACAGTGGAACCGCTGCCATTGTACAGAATGCGGAGCTTGCCATCATTCAGGACATCGGAATGATAGGGTGTCTGCTCCTGAGATGACGAATTCGGAAGCGGAGAAGCCGAGGGCATCAGAGAGCAAGAGGCCAGCACGCCTGCAGCCAGCAGGACACAGCCTGCACGGAAAAATGTTTTTCTCATACGCAGTACCTCAAAATCATCATGTGGTAGATTTTTACTTTTCCCATTTGATTATAATACGAATCAGAAGGCACTTCAATTGCAGAAAAGGTGGTTGCACCGGTTACAATTTGGTGACAAAGGTCGACCGAATTCGGTAGAATGTCTCAGCCGCGAGCGTCCTGCCGGGTCGTTTTGAAATACTCGCTGGGTGTCATGCCGTACTCCTTTTTAAAAGCACGGAAAAAGTGATTGTATCCGCCAAAACCGCTCATCTTGTAGACCTCGGTCAGCGGCAGTCCCTGTTCAATGAGGTCGCAGCAGCGGTCGAGCCGGGTCTTGACGATGTAGCGGTGGACGGTCTGCCCGGTCTGCCGTTTGAATTCCCGGGCGATGTGTTCATGGGAGACGAAGAATTCCTTTTCGAGACGTTCCAGCGTCAATTCTTCGGTCAAATGTGCTTGGATGTAGAGGAAAACTTCATCCAGCATCAGATGGTGGCGGCTGACGGTAGCGGTGTGGGACTCGGCGTGGATGCAGGCACGCAGGGCAAGGACGACGAACATCTGTAAAATGCCGTGTTCAAAAAGGGATGCGCCGAACGGATTCGTCTCGCTGGGGAGCATAACGATCTTTCGAGCAAGATTTTTCAGCAGCATGTAAATTTCGCTGTCCGGACGAACGGCGACCTGACGGAAGGGCACAACATTGAAGCAGGCTTCGAGGTGGGTGGTATCGTCCGAGAGTGCGGCCAGCGTCTCAGGCGGAAGCTGAATGCGGATGAGTTCCAGCGGAGCGTGGGTACCGGCAAACTCAAGCCGTCCGCTCTCGCCGGGCTTGAAAATGATGAGGTTCTGCTCCTGCGCCGGGAGAACGGCGTCTCCACAGCGAAAAATGCCAATGCCTCGCATGACTAAAAACAGGCTGTAACAGGGGCCGGAAAAGAGTTCCCGGACGGTGCTATGCTCGAAAAGATAGTGCGTTGCTGTATAGTTTAACAAATTTTAACCTCCTGTGCTGTCATGTGTTACAAATTGATGTACACAACACAAAAATTCAACTGTGATAATTGCATAATATATCAATTTGCGATAGTTTTCAATCAATTTTTGGATATGACTTGACGAAAAATTAACGTATAATGCAGGAGAAGAGCGGAGACTCGTGAGAAAAGTCTCGAAGTTGCGTGTCGTTTATCAAAAGGAGGATAAAACGCATGGACGAAAAAAAGAATGTCCGACCCTTCTCCATGAAGGATAAGATCGGCTACACCCTTGGCGATCTGGGCTGCTGCTTCACCGAGCAGTACCGCGCCATGTACCTGTCGATCTTCTACACCCTGATTTTGCAGGTCAACCCATTCCACGTTGGTATTTTGCTGCTGATCACAAAGATCTGGGATGCTGTCAATGACCCCATCATCGGTGCGATCGTTGACTCCCGGAAAGCTACCAAGGGCGGAAAATTTATTCCGTGGATAAGAGCTTTCTCGTTCCCGATGGCAGTGCTGTGTGTGCTGGGCTTTGTCAATGTCAGCAACATCAGCTACGGCCTGCGCCTCGCTTACATGTTCATCACTTACGTCCTGTATGAGGCTCTGTACACCTGCGTCAACGTTCCGTTCGGCACTCTGTCCAGCGTCATGACCGACGATGTGAGCCAGCGCACGGCCCTTTCCCGTTACCGTAGTCTGGGCGGCACCATCTTCATGACCGTCATGGTCATGGTCGGCCCCCTGTTCCTGTACGTCGACAACAAGCCCGTCGCTGGCCGTTTCCTGATGCTGTCCTGCATCTGCGCAATGCTCGGCCTGCTCTGCCTGCAGATCACTTGTGTCTGGTGCAAGGAGCGTGTTGAGGTTCCCGAGCGTCCGGCCGGTGAGAAGCTCAATTATCTGCATGTCCTGAAAGAGATCTCCCACAATAAGGCTCTGCTGGGCGTTATGTTCTTCAGCCTGACCGGTATGATCGGTGCATCCATCGTCAACGGCCTGAACACCTACCTCTACAAGGATTTCTTCGGCAACGTCAAGATTCAGGCAGTCTCCGGTATGCTCAGCGTCCTGTATGCTGTCCTGTCCTTCGCCATCACCCAGCCCCTCGCAAACAAGTTCGGCAAAAAAGAGTGGTGCTGCATGGGTGCAGGCTTTGCAGCCATCGTTTTCGGTGTCCTGTTCTTCTTCCCCATCCACAATCCGGTCATGTTCATTGTCATCAACGGTATCTGCTATCTGGGCGCGTCCGGTATGCAGGTCCTGATTTGGGCAATGGTGAATGACGCCATCGACTACCACGAGCTTCAGACTGGCGAGCGGAACGAAGGCATCGTCTACTCGACCTATTCTTTCTTCCGCAAACTCGCAAGTGCAATTTCCGGCAGCCTGTCCAGCTTCGTTCTGGGTGCCATCGGCTACAACGTCACTGCTGGTGCAGTCCAGACCGCAGGCGTCGTGAACGCTATCTGGAAGAGCTACACCGGTATCTACTTCCTCGGCTACGGCATTGCAGTTGCCATCCTGTTCTTCGTCTATCCGCTGACCAAGCAGAAGACCGCCGAGATGCTCGAGGAGCTGAAAGCTCGCCGTGCGGCAAAGGAGAGTAAGTAATTCATGAAGATTTTGCAAGTTCAATTTGAAAACCGGGCAGGCCATACCCTGCGCGGCATCGTGACCCTGCCTGACACCAATGGAAAGGTCCCCTTCGTCGTCCACCTGCATGGTTTTGCAGGCAATTGCAGCGGATACAAATCCATGTACACCCACCTGTCCCGTTCTCTGGCAAAACAGGGGATCGGCAGCGCACGATTCGATTTCTACGGCAACGGCGAGAGCGATGGCGAGTTCGAGGATATGAGTTTCGACGGCCTTCATACCGACGCTGCGGATATCTTCGCATGGGCAGCAAAACAGCCCTATGTGGACAGCGAAAAGCTGTTCCTCTCGGGTCAGAGTATGGGCGGCTATATCGCAGCTTCCTGCGCACCCAAGATCCAGCCCCACGGCCTGATCCTGCTCTGCCCGGGTGCCGGAATGTGGTTCGGCTGCGCACAGCGTGCCGACGGCATTATGCAGACCGGCAAGGACTACGCAGACCTCGAGGGTCTGTGCTACAAAATGTCCTTCAACTATGAGATGGCAAAGCACCCCGACCCCTTCACCGAAGCGGTCGGCTATAACGGCCCGGTCATCATCCTGCGTACCGATGACGACAAGCTGGTGGATGAGGGAACCTGCAATCGCTATGCGCAGGTTTATCAGAACCCGGAGCTGGACACCATCGCAGGCGGCGGACACAACTTTGCAACGATGGACGCCCGTGCCGCTGTTGAGGAAAAGACCGCTGCATTCATCAAAGCGCATCTGTGATTTTTGCAAAGCAGGGAGGTTTACCACATATGGAAAACAAGATTTTACAGCCCATCGAGGTGGGCGGACAGACCTTTAAAAACCGCATCATGTTTCCGCCGCTGACGACTGGTTATGAGAAAAACGGCATGATCAGCGAGCAGGATATGGGTTTCTATATCCGTCTGGCAAAGGGCGGTGTGGGCTATATCGTTCTGGGCGATGTTGCCCCCATCAACAGCTTCTCGCCGACGCCTAAACTGTTCGACGACAGTCAGATCCCGGCATTCAAGGCACTGGCCGACAGCGTCCATGCCTACGGTACCAAGCTGGGTGTTCAGATTTTCCATCCGGAATACGACGTTGACGCTATCAACAGCCTGTTCATGCAGAAAAAATTCGACGAGATGCGCCAGCGTCTGCATCACGATATGATGTTCTTCACCGATGAGGTCAGCGAGGAGATGCTGCTGACCATCATTGATAAGATGTGCGCCTGCGCTGTCTGTGCCCAGAAAGCAGGTGTGGATGTCATTCAGATCCACGGCGACCGTCTGACCGGCTGCCTCTGCTCCAGCCGGATGAACCACCGTACCGATAAGTTCGGCGGCAGTCTCGAGAACCGCTCCCGTTTCGCCCGGATGCTGGTGCGTGCTATCCGCAAGGCGGTTCCGGATATGATCATCGACTATAAGCTGTCCATCGTGACGCCTCAGCGCGGCAAGGGCGGCATCGACCAGGCTGATGCGGTGCAGTTTGCACAGTGGCTGGTCGAGGACGGTGTGGACATGCTCCACGTTGCGCAGGCAAATCATACCGGCAACATGGCCGATACCATTCCGCCGATGGGCGTTCAGCCGTATGGCTTCTTTGTGGAGATCGCAGGCGAGATCAAGAAAAACGTCAATGTTCCGGTCAGTGCCGTCGGCCGTATCGTGGATGCTGAGATGGCCGAGCGTGTCATCGAAAGCGGCATGGCAGACATCGTGGCTCTGGGCCGTCCGCTGCTGGCTGACCCTGATTGGGGTGAGAAGATCGCCGCTGGCAAGGGCTGCGATATCCGCCGCTGCATCAGCTGCAATAAGGGCTGCACCGACGCTATCCAGAACCGCCAGTTCATTTCCTGCGTCCTCAATGCGGAGAACGGCTGCGAGACCACACGCAGTATCACCCCGGCGGAGCAGAAAAAGAAGGTCGCAGTCCTCGGCGGCGGCCCTGCTGGTCTGGAAGCCGCTCGTGTTGTTGCTCTCCGCGGCCACGATGTGACCCTGTTCGAGAAGACAACTTCTCTGGGCGGTCAGCTGAACATCGCCTGCATCCCTCCGCGCAAGGAAGAGATGCGCCGCGCAACGCAGGACCTGATCCACGCCGTCTGCAATGCAGGCGTCAAGCTCCGTCTGGCAGCGGCTCCTACCGCACAGGAACTCAAGAATGCCGGTTTTGAAGCTGTCATCAACGCTGTGGGTGCGCGCAGCGCAGCTCCCCGTATCACCGGCATCGACAATGTAAATGTCGTTGACGCATGGAAAGTTCTGGCTGGTGAGCAGCAGGTCTACGGCACAGTCGCTGTCATTGGCGGCGGCATGGTCGGCTGTGAGACGGCAGAATATCTGGCCGCTCGCGGCTGCAAAGTCTCGGTCATCGAGATGATGGATAAGATCGCTGCCGGCGAGAGCAGCACCATCCTGCCGACTCTGATGGAAAACTACAAGACCTACGGTGTGGCGCAGTATCCCGGCCATAAGGTCAAGGAGTTTGACCTCAATTCCGTCCTCTGCGAGAACAAGGATGGCGAGGAAGTAAAGATCAACTGTGATTACATCGTTCTGGCAATGGGCGCACGCTCCAACGAGTTTGACACATCGGCTCTGGATGCAGCGAATATCCCGGTCTATGTCATCGGCGATGCCGCAGGCAAGGCAGCGGATATCTCCAACGCCATCCGTACCGGCTACGATACGGCCTGCAAAATTTAATCTGTCATTTTCTCCCTTTTCTTCTTTCTGAAAAGACCCGTTCTTCCGTGGCAGCTGCCGGGAAGGACGGGTCTTTTGCGTGATTCAATTAGAGGGCGGCGGCTTCTCTTGCATGTTCGTCCTCGTCCATCTGCACGAGCTTGCGCAGGAAGGGGAAGAGGAACGGCACCGACACGATAAAGGTCAGTACATCGGCGATGGGCTGGCAGATCTCAATGCCGACCAGACCAAAGAACCGGGGCAGGGTGAGGATGAGGGGGATAAAGAAGACACCCTGACGGCAGCAGGCGAGGAACGTTGCTCGGCCGGACTTGCCGATGCTCTGGAACAGCATGTTCGAGGCGACGATGACCGGCTGCAAGAAAATTGCAAGGCACTGACAATGGAATGCAGGCAGAGCGACGGCTGTTACTTCGGGGTCGTCACGGAACAGGCAGATCAGAGTTTCGCCATTCATCCAGCAGGCGGCGACGATGACGGTCAGGAAACAGAGACTCGTCAGCATGGTAAAGACGCAGGCCTGCTCGACCCGGCGGTATTTCCGTGCGCCGTAGTTGAAACCGGCCACCGGCTGAAATCCCTGACCGGTGCCGATGGCGACCGAGATGATGAACATGAAAATACGGGAGACGATGCTCATACCGGCAACAGCGGCGTCACCATAACTCCGGGCGGCAATGTTCAGCAGCATACCACCGATGCTGTTCAGACCCTGACGGCCAAAACTGGGAAGACCGGTGAAGAGGATGGTACCGAACTCCTCCGGGCTGCGTGTGACCGCCGTAATTTGAAACTGGCTGACGGTTTTTCCACGAAGGAACATCGAAAGCAGGATGCAGAAGCTGATGGCCTGACTCAGAGCCGTTGCGATGCCGGCACCGGCAGTTCCCAGTCCAAGGCCAAAGATGAATACCGGGTCAAGGATCATATTCAGCACGCCGCCGGTCACGAGACCGATCATAGCGAAGCTGGCCTTGCCCTCGTAGCGAAGGATGTTGTTCATGACAAGGCTGGACATCATGAGCGGAGCAGCAATGAGGATAGGCCGTGCATAGGCGCAGGCGTGGGGCAGGATCGTCTCGGTGCTGCCCAGCATCATCATGAAATGCGGCAGAGTCAAAAGACCGGAGATGGTGAGGATCAGGCCGAACAGCAGGGCGGTGAAGAAGCTGGTCGAAGCAAACCGGGTAGCGGCTTTTGCGTTCTGGCTGCCAAGGCTCCGGCTGATGATGCTTCCGGCACCGTGGCCCAGCATAAAACCCAAAGCTTGGATGATAGCCATCAGGCTGGAAACAACGCCGACCGCACCGGACGCGCTGGTGGAGATCTGACCGACGAAGAAGGTATCCGCCAGATTGTAGATGCTGGTGATGAGCATACTCAGGATGGTGGGCGCGGCGAGACTCAAGATCAGTTTTGGGATAGGCGTCTCGGTCATTTTTCGGAATTGCTGGTTGCTGCGGTCATCGGTGTTCATGGGCAAAACCTCACTTTCGCTTTTAAACATAGAAAAGCCGCCCTTCTGCATGTAAAAGAGCGGTAAGAATATCGTCAAATTTATTATAGCGCGTTTCCTGAAAAATGTCGAGAGGATTTGGGACTGGAACCACCACAGGAAAAAGGAAATAAATTCATCGAATTCGATGAAAAAACATGCCATATTTTTAGGGGATTGAGCGCAAAAGACGTGTGGGAAACAGAACATTTTAGCTAAAATGCTAAAGGAATGTCGATTTCCTTGCAGAAAATTACGACAAGTGGTATAATTTAACACGATAAAGCAGGAGCCTTTATAGAAAATAACCAACGTTGGAGGAACTTACAAATGAAATCTGTTGCACAGACTGTGATCCAGGCGGATCATTTCTATACCATTGCTGCCAAGACCGGCAGCGTCATTCAGGCAGTTGAGACGAAGGACGGCGGCGACATCCGCCTTGGCAAATACGACCACAAGCCCGAGCAGGAGTGGGCGTTTGTTCGTGAGGGTGACGGGGTCTACCGTATCCGCAACCGTGCAAACGGCAAGCTCATTGACCTGATGATGACCGGCACCGCAAACGGTACCTGGCTGCACCTGTGGGAAGATGTGGGGGGCACCTCTCAGATGTGGACTCTCCAGCCCACCCCGGAAGGAAAAGTCCGTCTCCGCTCTTCTTGGGCAGGCGGAAAGTGCATCGATACCGTCGGCATGGGCGTTGCGGATGGCGCAGTCCTCCAGATCTGGCAGGAGACCGCCGGTGACGACCAGCTGTGGACCATCTCTGAGGTCAAAGACCGTGCAAAGCGTGCGGTGAAGGAAGAGCCGGTCGAGGCTGTTGCAGCTGAAACTGTCGAAGAGACCCCGGCGGTTGAAGCACCGAAGACTGAGGAGCCTGCAAAGGTCGAAGCTGCTGAAGCTAAGGCAGAGCCGGTCGTCGAGACTGCTCCCGTCGAGGAAAAGGCTGCATCTGCTGCCGAACCTGTCGCTGAGGAAAAGACCGAGAAAGTTAAAGCTGAAGCAGAGGTCAAGGCAGAAGTGAAGACCGAGGCAAAGACCGAAGAGACTGCACCGGCTGCAGAAGAGCCTGTGAAGACTGAGCCTGCTAAAGCTCCGGCCGCTCCTGCAAAGCCTGCCGCAAAGAAGACTACCGGCAAGAAGAACCTCTCCCGTAAAAAGAGAGCTGCCGCCAAGAAGTAAACGTCTCTTCTGAAAGTACATATAGTATAGAAAAAGAACTCCGCAGAGGGTCAGACGCCCAATGCGGAGTTCTTTTTCTACAAGTGACAGCAATATGATTGCATAATGCTGTCACTTGTGCTATAATGAAAATGATAAAGATAGGAGGTGCTGAGAATGGCACAAATTAGTGTTCGGGTGGACGATGCCGTCAAGCGCGGCGCGGAAGAGACTTTCAACGAAATCGGGCTGAGTATGAATACGGCAATCACGGTATTTCTGAAAGCCTGCGCACGGGAAAAACGAATTCCTTTTGAGTTGAGTGCGGAGCCGTTTTATTCGGCATCGAATATGCACTATCTTGAAGGCATTATGCAGGATGTGAAAAACGGTAAGGCGCATTTTGCAGAGCATGAGTTGATTGAGGAGGATTAAATGCGGCTGTTGTGGGAGGATCGCGCATGGGCGGACTACCTTTATTGGCAGACGCAGGATAAAAAGACACTGAAACGCATCAATGCACTGATAAAGGACATCGCCCGGAATACGTTTGAAGGAATCGGCAAGCCAGAGCCGTTGAAGGAAAACCTGAGTGGTTGGTGGAGCCGCCGTATCGATGAAGCAAACCGTATCGTCTACTATGAGGAAAATGGAATCGTCTTTATCGTGTCCTGCCGTGGACATTATAACGATTAAATAGCAAAGAACTCCGCAGAGGGTCACATGATGTCAAGCATTAGAGCCAAAAAGATAAAGATATACCTAAAAAGTAAGCTGTACTTGACAGAAAAGGAGCGATGGTATGACGGCAGAACGCATTAAAGAGCTGCGAGAGGTATGGGGATGGACACAAGCCGAACTTGCCCGGAAGATGAACATGACGCGAAACGGCATCAATTCGTGGGAACAAGGTCTCTCGATGCCGTCACCACCAAATCTGGTAGAGTTAGCACGGATCTTTTCAGTTTCAACGGATTATCTGTTGGGTGTGGAACGGCTGGCAACGGTCAATGTTTCAGGACTGAATGAAGAAGATGTTGCGATGCTGTCCAAGCTTGCTGACCGACTCCGGGAAAGCCACTGACCGTAAAACGAAAAATAAGCAAACAACGCCCCCGAAGAATGGCACGTTCAGAATGAACGCCGATTTCCTCGGGGGCGTTGCTATTTTAATGCGTATAAACGCTTAAATCTCAGACATGCAGCATATCGCGCTGTTCAGAAGCGCGGAACTTGAGAGCGGCGGCGATAAAAGCCTTAAAGAGGGGATGAGCGCGGTTGGGACGGCTCTTGAACTCGGGATGGAACTGTGCGCCGAGGTGGAAGTCGCGGCTCGGCAGCTCGACCGTCTCGACCAGACGTCCGTCGGGGCTGGTGCCGGAAATGACAAGACCGGCATCCTGCATCTCCTGACGGAAATCGTTGTTGAACTCGTAACGGTGGCGGTGGCGCTCCCAGATCTCGGACTCACCGTAGCACTCGGCCATCTTGGTGCCGGGCATGACCTTGCAGGGGTATTTGCCCAGACGCATGGTGCCGCCCTTGGGGATGTTGCCCTGCTGGTCGGCCATCAGTGCGATGACATTGTGCTTGCCGTCCGGGGTGAACTCGCTGGAATTGGCATCCTTGTAACCCAGAACGTTCCGGGCGAACTCCATCACCATGATCTGCATACCGAGACAGATGCCAAAATAGGGGATGTTATTTTCACGAGCATACTGAGCAGCCTGGATCATGCCCTCGATGCCGCGGTCGCCAAAGCCGCCCGGCACGATGATGCCGTCCACATCGGCAAAGGCTTCCTTGCAGTCGGCCTGATTTTCCAGATGCTCGCTGTCAACCCACTTGATCTCGACCTGACTGTCGTTCTCAAAACCGGCGTGGTAAAGACTTTCCATGACCGACAGATAAGCGTCGTGCAGCTTGACGTACTTGCCGACCAGCGCGATGGTACAGGTGCGGCTCCGGGTCGCGATACGGGAAACAACATCCTTCCACTCGGTCAAATCGGCAGGCGGAATATCCAGATGCAGTTTCTTGACGACGACATCATCCAGACCGTTGGTATGGAGCATCAGCGGACACTGGTACAGGCTGGGCATGGTCAGATTCTCGATGACGCACTCCGGCTTGACGTTGCAGAAGGTGCTGATCTTGCGGCGGATGTCGTTGCCCACGCTGCCGTCTGCACGCAGGATGATGATATCCGGGTTGATGCCCATGCCCTGCAGCTCCTTGACAGAGTGCTGTGCCGGTTTGGACTTGTACTCGTCGGAGCCGGAGATATAGGGAACCAGAACGACATGGATATAGCAGCAGTTGTCACGACCCTGCTCCAGACCGACCTGACGGATGGCTTCGAGGAAGGGCTGGCTCTCGATGTCGCCGGTGGTGCCGCCGATCTCGGTGATGACGACATCCGCTTCGGTGGAGGAGGCCAGATTATAGATGTAGCTCTTGATCTCGTTGGTGATGTGGGGGATGATCTGGACGGTCTGGCCGAGGTATGCACCCTGACGCTCTTTGTTCAGGACATTCCAGTAGACCTTGCCGGTGGTGAGGTTGGAGTATTTGTTCAGATTCTCGTCGATGAAACGCTCATAATGGCCGAGGTCGAGGTCGGTCTCGGTGCCGTCATCGGTGACGAAGACCTCACCGTGCTGCAGCGGACTCATGGTGCCCGGGTCAACGTTGACATACGGGTCGAGCTTCTGGCTGGCGACTTTCAGACCGCGGCATTTCAGCAGACGGCCCAGCGAAGCGGCAGTAATGCCCTTGCCCAGACCGGAGACGACGCCGCCGGTCACAAAGATGAATTTGGTTGCCATTTCAATGTCCTCCTCTAATAATGTTTTATACTTTTTCACTTTTCCCAACAGAACGTCGGCAGGCGGTCAGTCTCACAGACTGAAAATGCCATCCGAACCAACTTTAAATTATACACCCGAGGTGTCATAAGAATCAAGAATTTCCTGCGCGATCTCGGTGCGGTCACGCCGGGTATCCATCGCACGTTTTTCAATGTAGCGGTGCGCTTCGGCTTCGGTCATCTTTTCCTGTTCCACCAGACAGCACTTGGCACGGCTTACCAGACGCACCTGCGCGAGTTTTTCCTGCATCCGGTTGTTTTCCTGCCGGAGATACTGCAGGCGGTGGTTGCTGGCGGCTGCCATGTGGATCGCCTGCAAAAACAGGGTATTGGAAAATGGTTTGCTTACCAGAAGTACGCCCTGCTCGCTCATGGGTGTCAGCAGCTGCTCAGCGGCAGCGGCTTTGACCAGCAGCACTACACCAGCGTCGGTCTTTTCCACAGCAGTGGCGCAGAGTTCGTGCCCGAACTCATCCGGTAGGGGAGCGTTGACGACGATCAGCTCAAAATCTGATTCCAGCATCCGTCGTCTGGCCTCTGCTCCGCTGGGAACGATAAGAGGCCGTGAGTATCCCAATTCCGTCAGCCGAGCCGAAATATACTCGTTGGAGCTTGCACCGGCACTGACGATCAGAGCCCGTCCCATCCTGATTGCTCCTTTCTCTTACACGCATTTTTTGCCGGGGAGATCAAATCGCGTTGAAGTAATGTATGCGCTCGTATTCCTCGGGGTCAGGTGCATTTTTCAGTGCCTGACTACGCTTTAACGCCTCGGCATAGTACCGGCGCGAAAGCTCTTCCGGCAGCACTTTGCGGAGAAAGTCACTGTTTCGGGAGACTTCCACGGCCTCGTCCAGCGAGGAAGGCAGCGTCTCGAGGTCAAGGCCAACGGCCTCGGACGGAATGAACAGATTCTTGTTGACAGGGGCAGACAGCTGCATCCGGTTCTCGATGCCGTCCAGACCGGCAGCCAAAATCAGGCCGATGGAAAGGTACGGGTTGCAGGCAGGATCCGGGCTGCGAAGTTCCATCCGGCAGTTGTCGCCCCGTACCTGTGGGATGCGCACCAGCTGACTCCGGTTCTGGCGGCTCCAGCTGACGTACCGGGGTGCCTCATCACAGCCGAAGCGGAGATAGCTGTTTGGCAGGGGATTGGTAAAGGCGGTCAGTTCCCGGCTGTGGTGCAGGACACCGGCCATAAAACTGCCCGGGATGCTGTCGGGAGCAATATCGCCCTCAAACAGGTTGTGGCCGTCCATGCAGAGCGACAGGTTGATATGCAGGCCGCTGCCGGCCTGATCGGGCAGGGGCTTCGGCAGGAAGCTGGCGTGCAGACCATTGCTTGCAGCTACTGCCCGGGTGATCTGCTTGAACATCATCACATTGTCAGCGGTCTTGAGGGGGCCGGCATAGTGGCAGTCGATCTCGTTCTGACCGTTGCCGTTCTCGTGGTGGCTGTGCTGGGGTGCCATACCCATCTGTTCCATCGTCAGGCAGATATCACGGCGGAGGTTTTCACCGGCATCCAGCGGAGCAACATCAAAGTAGCCGCCGAAGTCGATGGGGATTTTGGTTGGGCGGCCGTGATCGTCGTTCTCGAACAGGTAGAACTCGCATTCTGCACCGACATTGACGGTCAGGCCGAGCTTTTTGAACTTCCGGTTCATGTCCCGGAGGAAACCGCGGCAGTTGCCGCCGAAGGGGGTGTTGCCGGGCTTTTCTACATCACAGAAGAACTGCATGACACGGCCTTCGGTGGAACGCCAGGGCAAAATCGTCATGGTGGACAGGTCGGGCCGGAGGACAAGGTCGCTCTCCTCAACGTGCATGAATCCGGCAATGGCACTGCCGTCGAAGCAGACGCCGTCTTCCAATGCCTTTGGCAGGTCGCTGGCAAGAACGGCGATATTCTTCTGGGTGCCGAAAATATCGCAGAATGCAAAACGCACGAATTTAACGTTGTTGTCCTCAACGAAATCGAGGATGTCCTGCTGGGTCGTATAGCTCATAACATGCCTCTTTCATAAAAATACGTTTTTTCTTGAAAAACGCCTAAAGGCCTGTCCCCCAACAGGAACAGGTCTTCAGGCTGGTGTAAGAAATAGGAAAAGGAGAATGTCGAAAGATTTTTTACAGCCTAACGATGCTTATTCAGTACGAATCAGACGTAGAAGAGCATCTTGCTGTAGCTGGGCAGAGGCCAATAATCCTCGCCGCAGATAGTCTCGGCATCGTCGGCAGCGGCACGCAGAGCGTCCATTGCAGGCAGGACGTTGTCATGGAATGCGACGGCCTTTGCGCTCTCGTCTTCCAGAGCCTTGGCTGCGTCGACGGCATCCTGCAGGGTGTCGATGGCGTCGCTCATTGCGTCAGCGTCGGCGGACAGCTTGGTCAGAGTCTTAGTCTCGCTGCGGACACTGATGCTTTCGCTGACAGCCAGCTTGGTTGCGGCGGTGTTGGCGAGTTCGCTCATGTAGGAGTTGACGGCCGGCAGCAGCTGCTTGCGTGCCATCTCGAGCATCGTCAAAGCCTCGATGTTGATGATCTTGGAATAATGCTCCATCTCAACCTCATAGCGGCTCTCCATCTCGACCTTGGTCAGAACACCGAAGTCTTCCATCAGCTGGATGTTCTTCGGAGCGATCAGAGCAGGCAGGGCGGCCGGAGTGTTCTTCTTGTTGGGCAGGCCGCGCTTTTCTGCCTCTGCTTCCCACTCGGCAGAGTAGCCGTTGCCGTTGAAGATGACACGGCGGTGATCACGGATGGTGCGCTTGATCAGAGCGATGGCGGCACTGGTGAAGTCCTCAGCACCCTCCAGCTCGTCAGCGTAGCCCTTCAGCTCTTTTGCGACGACAGTGTTCAGGATGGTGTTGCAGTCGCTCAGGTTTTCAGCGGAACCGGGCATACGGAACTCGAACTTGTTGCCGGTGAAAGCGAAGGGAGAAGTACGGTTGCGGTCGGTGGTGTCCTTGCTGAACTTGGGCAGGACGTCAACACCGAGATCCATCTTCATTTTGACAGGACCAGCATAAGGAGAATCGGAAGCGATAGCGTCGATGACGGCTTCCAGTTCCTCACCGACAAAGATGGAGATGATTGCCGGAGGTGCCTCGTTTGCGCCCAGACGGTGATCGTTGCCCGGGGTAGCAACAGAGGTGCGGAGCAGATCGGCGTACTCATCGACAGCCTTGATGACAGCTGCGAGGAAGATCAGGAACTGCAGGTTCTCCATCGGGGTATCGCCCGGGTCGAGCAGGTTCTCAGAGGCGGTACTCATTGACCAGTTGTTATGCTTGCCGCTGCCGTTGACGCCCTCGAAAGGCTTCTCGTGCTGCAGGCAGACCAGACCATACTTGGGAGCCAGCTTCTTCATCATCTCCATCGTCAGCAGGTTGTGGTCGATGGAGACATTGGTGGTATCAAAAATAGGAGCAAGCTCATGCTGGCAGGGAGCGACCTCGTTGTGCTTGGTCTTGGCCGGAACGCCCAGCTTCCACAGTTCTTCGTCAAGGTCTTTCATGAACTCGGAGACTTCGGGGCGGATGACACCGAAGTAATGCTCTTCCAGCTCCTGACCCTTGGCAGACGGTGCGCCGAACAGGGTGCGACCGGTCAGGATCAAATCCTGACGTGCCTCGTAGTCCTCTTTCTTGATAAGGAAGTATTCCTGCTCGGGGCCAACAGTGGTGGAAACATAATCAACATCCTTGCCAAACAGCTTCAGGATGCGGATGGCCTGCTTGGACAGAGCGTCCATCGAGCGGAGCAGCGGAGTCTTCTTGTCCAGAGCCTCGCCGGTGTAGCTGACGAATGCGGTCGGGATGCAGAGAACATCATCCTTGACGAATGCGTAGCTGGTGGGATCCCATGCAGTGTAACCGCGAGCCTCGCAGGTAGCACGCAGACCACCGGAGGGGAAGGAGGAAGCATCAGGCTCGCCGCGGACAAGCTCCTTGCCGCTGAACTCCATGATGGCAGTGCCGTCACCCACCGGGCTGACGAAACCGTCGTGCTTCTCGCTGGTGATGCCGGTCAGAGGCTGGAACCAATGGGTGTAATGGGTCGCGCCCAGCTCCATTGCCCAACGCTTCATGACGCTGGCAACGACGTTTGCGACCTCGATGTCCAGAGGTGCGCCCTTGTGCAGGGTGTTCTGGAGGCTCTTGTAAGTTGCGCTCGGCAGACGCTCCTTCATAACATGTTCGTTAAAGACCTTGCTGCCGTAGATTTCCATAACATTTGCTGCCATAAATCCTACTCCTTACTTGATCTTGTTTTTTGTCCAAATATCGCGAGAATTTTCTTCTTGCGGAAGAAAACGAGAGCGAAATTGTGTGTTAAACGAAACGACGCTGTGAGTCAGGAGGTGACCCACAGCGTCGTTGCTGTCTATGCGATGATTATAGCCCACAAGGACCGAAAACGCAATTGACAAAACTGACGATTTTGCCCGAACCCCGAAATGGAATTTTGGGGCAATCGCTCTTATCTGTGGGAGACGGGGAAGAAAAAGCTACATTAGTATGACTCTTTAGATGACCTGGAAGAGGAAGAACTTCAGGTAATTCGTCTCCGGTACACCCCACAAGATCGGATGATCGGGAGCCTGCTGGCGGACTTCGATCTGGCGGAGCTGACGGTGAGCGTCCTTCGCTGCCGAGCGGAGCATCTTGATGAATAGCTCCTCAGTTGCGAAATGAGAGCAGCTGGCCGTTGCCAGATAGCCGCCGCGCGGCAGCAGTTTCATCGCGCGGTAATTGATCTCTTTATAGCCGCGCATTGCGTTCTCGACGGTACGGCGTGCCTTGGTGAAAGCCGGTGGGTCGAGGATGATAAAATCATAGGGGTGCCCCTCTTTTTCCAGACGAGGCAGCAGCTCGAACGTGTCCTCGCAGAGGAAGTCCATGTTCGTCAGGCCGTTCCGCTCCGCGTTGCGCTGTGCCATCGCAATGGCTTCCGCGCTGATATCAGCGGCAGTGACCCGGGCTGCGCCGCCCTTGGCAGCGTTCAGGGCAAAGCTTCCGGTATGGGTGAAGCAGTCCAGTACGGTATGACCGGCGGCAATGCGAGCCACTGCCCGGCGGTTGTATTTCTGGTCGAGGAAGAAACCGGTCTTCTGGCCGTTCTCGAAGTCGACGTGGTAATAGACGCCATTCTCACAGATCTCGGTCTGGGTGGAGTCGGGATGTGTCTCACCGGGCAGCTCGAACCAGCCCTTATTCTGCTCCAAGCCCTCTTTTGCACGAAGAGCTTCGTCGTTCCGCTCGTAGATGCCGTCGATGGTCTGGCCGTCGGCACGCAGAACATCTGCCAGAATGGGGAAGAGCATCGGCTTGAGCTTTTCCATGCCGACGCTGAGGGTCTGGGTGACGAGGATGTTATTGAACCGGTCAACGGTCAGGCCCGGGAACTGGTCGGCCTCGCCGAAGATGACACGGCAGGCAGAGATGTCCGCAGGCTCGAGGACGGTCTTCCGGTACGCCCATGCGTATTCGACCCGGCGACGCCAGAAGGCCTCGTCAAAGGTATCGTTGGCGTTCCGTGAGATGAGACGCACCCGGATCTTGCTGTGGTGAGAGATAAAACCGGTGCCGAGGTACGCACCCTTGGTGCTGACGACGTCGGCCAGCATGCCGTTCTCGGGTTCCGCTTCCGGGAAAGCAACGATGTCGTTCTCATATACCCATGGGTGACCGTTCACAAGGGATGCTTCGGCTTTCTTGTTGACCTGATAAATGGGATAGCTGCGTTCTTTCATACTTCGCTCCTGACTGTGTTGCAAAAAACTTCCCATTTATAATAACATAAAAGTGTGCTAGAATAAATAAAAATCTGAACGAAACGAGGAAAAAGCAATGGAAATCGAACGCAAGTGGATGGTGAACAGCTGGCCGGAGGGGGAAAACTGGCCTGAACTGCCCCTGAAAGAGGAATTCGCGATGCGGCAGGGGTATATCAGCGTCCATCCGACCGTCCGTATCCGGGAAGAAGCACGAAAAGGCGGACGCACGGCCTATATCCTCTGCTTCAAATCGGGCGGAGGCCTTGCCCGAGAGGAGATCGAACGGGAAATCGACGCTGAGCTTTTCCACGACCTCGAGACGAAGATCATCGGCAAACCGCTCATCGGGAAGATCCGGCGGAGCTATCTGCTGCCGGATGGCTTTGTGCTGGAAGTGAACCATGTGGACGAGGGACAACCCACCGAGTTCTGGTATGCAGAGGTCGAGTATCCGACCATTGGGCAGGCGAAGGCATGGGAACCGACATCCGTCGGCCTTGCGGACTATCTGAACAATGAAGTCACCGCCCAGCCCGGTCAGAGCATGGGAGCTTACTGGGAGCAGACCCGAAACGGATGAGCTGCTGGAAAACCGGAGCTAAGTGTGATACAATAATCAGAAATGCTGTTGGTCTGGAAAAACCGGACCCTGAAAGGATGGAACACTTACGAAACGGTCGAAACGAAGCTTGCGGCTCCAATACAATGCCCCCGTTACCCTGACGTTTTTCCTGCTCAGCCTGCTGGCTCTGCTCTTAGGACAGTGGACGAAGGGCTGGACGACGATGCACCTGTTCTGCGTCTACCGCTCCTCACTGAAAGACCCACTCTTCTATGTCCGGCTCTTCGGACATGTGCTGGGTCATGCGAGCTGGGATCATTTCCTGAACAATATGCTCCTTTTCCTCGTCATCGGCCCACCGATGGAAGAAAAGTACGGCAGTTTTACACTGCTCAAGGGGATACTCTTCACGGCGGTCATCTCAGGCGTCCTGCAATGTCTGCTTTTCCCACGAACCGCTCTGCTGGGTGCGTCGGGCATCGTGTTTATGCTCATCATGCTGGCGTCGCTGTCCGGCTTCTCGGGCGGCGTCCCGGTGACGATGGTTCTGGTCGCGGCTCTTTACCTCGGACAGCAGATACACGATATTATTTTTGTGCATGACAACGTGGCGAACTTTATGCACATCGTGGGCGGTGTCTGTGGCACAGTATTTGGCTATCTGAATATGAACGCTCGGCAAAGGCACAAAAAACCAAAAGAACCACCCAAACCCAAGGGCCGCTCGTCGGTATCCCGGACTGCCGCAAAGATCGGCAGTAAGATTTTGCCGAAATAAACAAAGAAAGGTCGGACGAAACCGGGAACAGTTTCTGTTTGGCCTTTTTTGCACCCTTTTTGCCGATTCTGCATACATCGGCAGGAAGGGGGAATGTGGATTGAATTCGATAGGACTTGTATTGGTGCTGCTGCTTTTGCCTGCGGCCTGCACCACACTGGGTGCGTCGGGGGTGTTCCTGCTCTGCCGGGCGCAGGAGCCGAAGACCCAGCGGATGCTCAACGGGATGGCGGCTGGCATCATGCTGGCAGCAAGCGTCTGGAGCCTGCTCCTCCCGGCCATCGAGCGTGCAGAAAAAGGGGCTCTGCCTGCATGGAGCGCGCCGTCGCTGGGATTGGTGATCGGGGCGGTGGGCCTGCTCCGCATTGAGAAAGTATCCGGCAGACTGCTGACATCCGGTATCGAAAAAGCCGGGAAAAGCCGCCGTATGGTGCTTGCAGTGACCCTCCATAATCTGCCCGAGGGAATGGTCGTCGGGCTTGCGGCGGCTCTTGCCCTGCGTGAAGAGCCGGATGCTGTCAGCGGTGCGCTGGCATTGGCGTTCGGCATCGGACTGCAGAACATCCCGGAAGGTGCTGCGGTCAGCCTGCCCCTGCTGCAGGAAGGAAAGAGCCGAAAACGAGCCTTCGCTATCGGCGCGGCATCCGGATTCATTGAGCCGCTGGGGGCGTTGGCTGCTATGCTGCTGGCAGGCTGGGTCACAGCGGTATTGCCGTGGCTCATGAGTGCCGCCGCCGGGTGCATGGTCTGCGTGACGGCCGCTGAGATGATCCCGGAAGCCGTTGAACCGGACGAATCCGCCGGGGTCATCAGCATTGTGGCAGGGTTTGCTCTCATGATGGCCCTCGATGTGGCTCTTTAGCAGCCGGACAGAGAGCGGCGTGCATGGAGCAGTCTGTCCAGAAGTTCCATGTAAAGCTCAAAGAAAGCAGGCGTCTCTTCGTGGCAGAGAAGCTGTACCAGATTTTCAATAAAGAGATTCAGAACCAGCAGTTTTACAGATAACATGAGCGTGTTCCTCCGTAGAAAAATAGAAAAGTTATCGTTTTGACTGGCCTTGCAAGAACCTTGTTACGATGCTATTATATAACCAAACGGAGAAACCTGTTAGGACAAAATACTTGAATCAATAGGAAAAAATCGTCATGGTAAATGAAAACGGAACATGGTGCAATGTCGTTGCTCCGGACGGAAGAGAACTGGTCACGATTGGCACGCCGGAATTTCCGGCGCAGCTCTGGGGCGCATGGAACAACGGCAGCAAAGTGAACAAAATCGCGTGGCACTGGCACGAGGAACTGGAACTAAACCGGGTGACAGACGGCGTAGAGGTGGTGACAGTGGACGGAAAGACCTTTCGTCTCGAACAGGGGCAGGGAATTTTCGTCAATACGGAAGTCATGCACGGTTCCGAACCGGCGGAGGGATGTACCGCGTTCCGGCATGATTCGCTGGTGTTTCATCCCTCGCTGGTGGGCGGTGCGTCGGGCAGCGTTTTCTGGCAGAAATACCTTTCACCCGTCCTCAACGCACCGGAATGCCGCTGCATCCCACTGCTCGGAGAAACGGAATGGGAACGGGAGATCCTGGCGCAGATGCAGCGTATTACGGAGGTGTGGCCGAAAAAGGGCTATGAGTTCGAGGTGAGAGATGCCCTGTCACGGGTAATCTTTCTCCTGCTCGAAAATTGTGTCCATCACATCAAGGCTCCCTCAGAACGGGAACTCCGGGATGCGGAGCGCATCAAGCAGATGGTGGATTTTGTCCGCAACCACCGGACAGACCCCATCACAACGGAGGAAATTGCGGCCAGTGCAAGCATCAGCGTCAGCGAGTGTCTGCGGTGTTTTCGCCGGATGATGAATCTGACCCCAAAAGAATATCTGCGCCAGCATCGTATCCGCCATGCGGTACAGCTGCTGACGCAGACCAATCTGAGTATTACCCGTATCGGGGAAGAGTGCGGTTTTGAGGATATGAGCTATTTTGCCCGGGTGTTCCGGGCGGAACGGGGATGCACTCCGACCGAATACCGCGCCCGGCTGGAAAAGTGACTTTACTTTGCCAGATAGACCGTTGTGGACGGGAAGGCAAACTCCACCCCATCTTTCTTCATGATGTCCATGATGGAGAGATTCAGGTCGTTCTGCATCTGCATAAAGGTATCATACGAGTTAGTGCGGACATAGGCGGATACCATCAGGTTGATGCTGGAATCGCCGAAATCGGTCAGCTTGACGAATGCCGTCTCCGGGTGAGTGCAGGGGCTGGCTTTCAGCATGGCGGTGATGTCGGCCATCAGCTTTTCGATCTGAGGCCGGGTGGTGTCGTAAGTGACGCCCAGCGTGAACCGGTACAGACGGCGGTCACGAAGGGTGATGTTGTTGATGGTGGCACTGCTGACCGTGCTGTTGGTCAGGATGTAGATGGATTTATCCAGTGCGCGGACTTTGGTAGAGCGGAAGTTGATATCGACGACCTCGCCCTCCACATCACCGACCTTGATCCAGTCGCCGATGGAGAAGGGACGGTCGAGGATGATGACAACGCCGCTGAAGAAGTTCTTGGCGATATCCTGAGCTGCCAAAGAGATCGTAAGACCGACAAGACCGGCACTGGCAACGACACTGCCGATGGGCAGGCCGCTTTCCTGTGCGATGGTCGCACCGCCTAAAACCACGACAACGACTTTGTACACCTTGTCCATCAGAGTATTGAGGGTTCGATTAGTGCGGACTTCCTCGCCGCAGGAAGCCAGCAGCAGACCAGCCAGTTCCGACGCATGATAGAAGCCCTCGCTGATGAGGAAGGTCATGACGACCTGATAGACCATCGTGAGGAGCTTCGGCACGCCGGCACCCAGACCAGCCGACCACGGCAGGCTGTGGAGTGCAAAATACAGGCCTGTGACCCATGCCATCTGTTCCGCAGGACGCTCGAAGCTGCGCAGAAGGATAGTGGTAGGCGGCAGACGCCATGTGTGGGAGAGAAGTTTCGGGAACAGCTTGCTGCGCAGCCAGCGGCTGGCGATCCAGCCTACAATGAAAAGCGCAAGAGCGCAGACACACCGCGCACCGAACGCCGGCCAGCCTTCCAGCAGGAGCGGCCCCAGCTCAAAGCCTAAAGTTTTAATGGAAAAAATAATGATCGCCTCCTGAAATTGCAATACGTTTATAGTAGCACAAAAACCGCCTGAGAGCAAGGCGACAAAAAATCTGAAATACCTCTTGATTTTTTCGGTCAGTCAGGCTATACTATCCGCAGAAAGTTCGTTTCAGGGCGGGGTGAGATTCCCCACTGGCGGTACAGCCCGCGACCACTCCCAAAGAGTGCTGACTCGGTGAGACTCCGAGGCCAACGGTATAGTCCGGATGCAAGAAACGGCAGACAAATTTTGATTGTCTACGCGCCCTGTTGCAGTGTATCCAGTTTTTGGGTATTGTTGGCGGCAGGGTGCGTTTTTGTTTGTCTTCCCGGTTCCCATCGGTTGCGAAAAGAGCTTTCCAATCTATTTTTGAATGGGGCTTTTCACCCCGGGAGGATACTATGAAAAAAGATACGACACACAACCTGACCGTTGCCGCCATGCTGAGCGCGGTAGCTTTCATCCTGATGTTCATCGAGTTCCCCATCCCGATGCTCATCCCGTCCTTTGTCAAGATGGACTTTTCCGACCTGCCTGCTCTGCTGGGTGCGTTCGCCCTCGGCCCGGTGTATGGCGCGGTCATCAGCTTCATGAAGAACCTGCTCCATATCATCATCAAGGGCACCTCGACTGCCTGCGTTGGTGAGTTGTGCAATTTTATGCTGGGTGCAGTCTTCTCTGTGATCGCCGGTGTCATCTATAAGAACCACAAGAGCCGCAAGACTGCCATCATCGGTGCCATCGCAGGCGCAGTGGCAATGGCGGTGTTCAGCGTGCCTTCCAACTACTTCATCACTTATCCGGCTTATGTGACCTTCTATCATATGCCGCTCGAAGCCATCCTCGGGATGTATCAGGCCATCCTGCCCTCGGCGGACAGCCTCATCAAGTGCCTTGTCATCTTTAACATGCCCTTCACGTTGGTAAAGGGTCTGCTGGATGCCACCCTCTGCATGTTGATCTATAAGCCGCTGTCTCCCATCTTGCATGGCCGGAAATAACGAATATAGTACATTATAACAGGAAGAATGACTCTCGCCGTGTGACGAGAGTCATTCTTCTATATTGATTTTTCCACCGGAGCGTGATACACTTTTCCCATACCCTGAGCAAAAGATAATACGATTGAAAGAGGAATTGGAAATATGTTGGATATCATTTCTTCCGCCATCGGTCAGCAGGGTGTGGACGCTGTCGCATTTTTGCTGGCATTCGCACTGACTGCCCTGATGGATTCGCTGTTTCGTGATAAGCTTCCGCACGATCATGGCCGTGCTTTTGCCGTCAACGGAGAGCTTTCCAAGGGAAAAGCACGTGGCTCCGGCCTTATTTTTGTGTTGTGCATTGCATTGGTGACGCTGGCTGTCGTGCCGTTCCGCACCGAGTACGTCATCTACACCGTCCTGCTCATCGCGTCGATGTTCTCCGGCTACTTTGACGACGCGGCTGAAACGGCATGGAACGAGTACAAAAAAGGCATCATCGACTTTGTTATCGCACTGGTCGCAGGCATCACTTACCTGAACTTCAACAGCACGACTGTCAACTTCCTGAACTGGTCGTTCAGCATCCCGTATCCGCTCTATCTGGCTCTCATCATCATCCTAATCTGGGCGAGCATCAATGTTGTCAACTGCACCGATGGTGTAGACGGCCTGTCTGCAAGTCTGGCAGTCGTCAGCATCGGCACCTTCCTGCTGGCATACGGTGAGGAGCTGGGCGAGTACGCAACCGCTGCCATCGTCTTTATCGGCGCGCTGCTGGCCTACCTGTGGTCCAACGCAAAGCCCTCTTCGCTCCTGATGGGCGATGCAGGCAGCCGGGCAATGGGCTTCTTCCTCGCCATCCTTGCGCTGAAAAGCACCCATCCGTTTGCCTTCCTGCTGGCGGCTCTGGTCTTCATCGTGGACGGCAGCCTTGGCATCCTGAAGATCAGCTTCAAGCGGTTCCTGCATGTCAGCATCCTGAAGAAGACTCTGACCCCTCTTCACGACCATGTGCGCAAGCGCATGGGCTGGAGCGATGAGCAGGTGGTGGCTCGCTGGCTCATCCTGCAGGCAGTGGCTTCGGCATGGCTGCTGTTGCTGGCACGCTGAGAACTCCGAAATAAAGGATTTTAAGTATGATGTTTATGCAACTTTCCAAAACGCACAATTCGGGGCGTAAAAAATTGTTGCACTTTATGGATTGAAAGTCAGACAAAAAAAGACTATACTCTTATCAACGAAAGCAAAGACGCTTGGTGGATCGTAGTTCACTGTGCGTCTTTTTTCGTATCCGGCATTTTTTGATAAGAAATTCCGGCGTCAGTCCGCAGCGATAGAGACGGACAATAAGAGGATAGGGAAAGGCGGAATTACTCGTGATCAAACTTGAACATGTAGACAAGTGCTTCGGAGATCTGCACGTCCTGAAAGACGTCAACCTCGAAGTTGCCGAAGGTGAAAAGCTCGTCATCATCGGACCGTCCGGCAGCGGCAAATCAACTACCGTCCGCTGCATGAACTTCTTGGAAGAACCGACCAGCGGTCATGTTTACATCGACGGCCAGGAGCTGACGAACAAGAACAAGACCAAGATCGTCAGGGAGAACATCAGCATGGTGTTCCAGCAGTTCAACCTGTATCCGCATATGACGGTACTGAAAAACCTGACGCTGGCACCGATGAAGCTCCACCACAAGACCAAAGCCGAGGCCGAAGAGCTGGCATATCATTATCTTGAGGTGGTCGGTCTCCGGGATAAGGCAGACGTCTATCCCACCCAGCTGTCCGGCGGCCAGCAGCAGCGCATCGCCATTGCACGCGCCCTCTGCGCACAGACAAAGATCATCCTGTTCGATGAGCCGACCAGCGCACTGGATCCGGAGACTATTCAGGAAGTTCTGGATGTCATGGTTCGGCTGGCACACGAAAAGAACATCACGATGGTGGTCGTTACCCATGAGATGGGATTTGCCCGTCAGGTGGCTGATCGGGTGGTGTTCATGGCAGATGGACAGATCATTGAGGAGGGAACTCCGGAACACTTCTTCACCAACCCGAAGAGCGAGCGTGTTCGCCAGTTCCTGAGCAAGATCGTCCGTTAAAAGCAAATTTGGTTGACGCGGCAGCGTACCGGAATGAGCCGGTCGGCCGCTGTTGATAGCAGCCATTTCGGGGTAGAAAGGGAAAGCTGCCCGGGCTGTGAAAGAACAAAGAGGAGTGGTTTATTATGAAAAAGATCTCGCGTCGTAGTTTCGTTAAGGCTGCTGGTGTGGCCGCTGTTCTAGGTGTCCTGACCGCTTGCGGCGGTTCTTCTTCCAGCACCGCTGCATCCTCTACCGCATCTTCTGCGGCAGCATCCGCAGCATCTGCCGCTTCCGGTGCAGCCTTTGGCGCAGATACGCAGGCCATCATCGACCGTGGTGTTCTGAAGGTCGGCGTCAAGAACGCTGTTCAGGGCTTCAGCTTTCAGGACACTCTGACCGGCGAGTATAAGGGTCTTGAGGACAGTCTGGCAGAGATGATCGCTGAGTATCTGGGCGTGGACATCGAGTTCACCACTGTTACCGCCGCTACCCGTGGCGAGCTGTTGGATTCCGGCGATATCGACGCAGTTCTGGCAACCTTCACCATCACTGATGAGCGCAAGAAGACTTGGGATTTCTCCACCCCGTACTACACCGACCACGTTTCCGTTCTGGTCGAGGATTCCTCCGGCATCAAGGGTCTGGCGGATTTGAAGGATAAGGTCGTTGGTGTTTCCTCCGGCTCTACCTCCGCTCGTGAGCTGACCCGTGCAATGGTCGAGGCGGGCGTCATTGATGGCACGAACTTCGATGCAGATTCCTTCAACGCAGATACTTGGAAAGAGGGCATCTCCTTCCGTCAGTACGATGATTATCCTGCAATCAGCACCGCACTGAGCGCAGGCGAGATCGACGGTTTCTGCGTCGATAAATCCATTTTGGCGATTTACAAGACCGATGGCCGCAGCTACATCGACGCAGAGTTCGCTCCGCAGGAGTACGGCATCGCTACCAAGAAGGGCAGCGACTTCTCCACCGTCTGCGATGACCTCGTCACCGGTTGGCTGGCAGATGGCACCATCGACCAGCTCATCAAGGACAACGGTCTGGATTAAGCGATAACATTCGTTTCTTGGGAGAGAAATAGGGGATAGAAAGGGAAAGGAGCGTTTGCCATGTCTGGTTTATTTTCCATGGACGCTTGGAACACGGTTTGGACGCATCGTGATAGTTTTCTGCTCGGTCTGGGCAATACTCTGCTGACCGCATTCAGTGCGCTGGTTCTGGCATTTGCCATCGGTGCAGTGCTGGGTCTGATGTCTACCAGTGGTAAAAAGCCGCTCAAGTTCATCGCCCGGGTATATGTTGAGTTCATCCAGAATACGCCGCTGCTGCTCCAGCTCTGCTTCCTGTATTATGCACTGGCGTTCGCAGGTCTGAGCCTCGGGGTCATCCGTACCGGTATCATCTCGCTGGGCGTTTACACCGGTGCTTACATGGGCGAGGTCATCCGTGCCGCGATCGAATCTGTGCCGAAGGGTCAGTTCGAGGCAGCGCACGCACAGGGCTTCAATTATCTCCAGACGATGAGCTACATCATCCTGCCTCAGAGTGTGCCGGTCATGCTTCCCCCGATGGTCAATCAGGTCGTGAACCTGTTCAAAAACACCTCCTGCCTGTACATCGTGGGCGGCGCAGACCTTATCAGCGTTACTTACAGCTTTGTTACCGGTGCAAGTACCGGCGGCGCATACGCTCCGGGTTATGTCCTCTGCGGCCTGATCTTCTTCGTGGTCTGCTTCCCCCTGTCCACTCTGGCAACTCGTTGGGAGGCTTCCCTCAAGAACCGCAAAGGCCGTGTCAATCCTGCCGTGAAGGCAGCATCCAAAGTTGAGTTAAAGGAGGCGGCATGATATGAGTACCCTCGCTGCAAGCTTTTCCATCCTGACGAAACAGGGTGTCATGGTCTATCTGCTCCGCGGCGTGGCGTTCACCTGCATCATCTCGGTGCTGGGCGTCATCCTCGGCCTCATCCTTGGCTCGCTGCTGGCTTTGGCTCGTACCTACTGCAAGCACGGTCCGGCAAAGATTTTAGGATGGCTTTCCACTGCATACATCGAGCTGTTCCGCAACACGCCGTACCTGCTTTGGATCTTTGTCTGCGTTGTCTTCTGCCCCTGCCCGGCATTCTTTGCCCGGAAAATGTTCGGCCTTACCAGTGTTGAGATGAAGCTGCTCTTCAAGGCAGCGACCGCACTGATCCTGTTCAACTCCTCCGTCATCGCGGAGATCGTCCGCGGCGGTCTGAATGGTATCTCCAAGGGTCAGTTTGAGGCCGGTTATGCGCAGGGCTTCAACACCGCTGAGGTGCTGATTTATATTGTCCTGCCGCAGGCTTACCGCAACATCGTGCCGACCCTGCTCAGTCAGGTCATCACCACCATCAAGGACTCGTCCTATCTGGCAAATGTGGCGACCATCGAGCTGATGTCCCGTATCCGTCAGCTGCTGAGCGCAGCCGGAACCTATAACGGTTTGGGTGTCGTGAATGTCTCCGACGTCATGGTTCTGTTCGGCACGGCCTGTGTCATCTACTTCATCATCAACTTCACGCTCAGCTGCATCGTCCGTTCGATGCAGGCAAAACGGAAGAAGGCTCTGGTCTTCGCACCTGCAAAAGCAGCTTGAGCGATTATAAATTGACCTTTATTCCATTTTCCCATTACCTCCCACAATGTTCTGAAGCAGCAAAACGCACCCGGCGGTCTCCGCTCGGGTGCGTTTTGCATTTTCTGTTTTGTTGCAATAAAAAGACCCCCTCTCGGAGGGGGCTGTCACCGCAGGTGACAGAGGAAGTTATATCAACAGCTCTTTTCAGCAGCATCCACCACATGGCTCACCAGCACCGACGTTGTGACGGTGCCGACACCGCCGGGAACGGGGGTGATGGCCTCAACGACCGGCTTCGCTTCCGCAAAACGGACATCACCGCAGAGCTTGCCTTCCTCATTGACATGGATGCCGACATCCACAATGACCTGACCCTCACGCAGGCAGTCGCCGCCGATGAAGCCCATTTTACCCATTGCCACAACGACGATATCGGCTTCTTTGCAGAGAGCCGGGAGGTTCTGCGTCCGGGAGTTGCAGATGGTGACAGTGGCGTTTTCCCGGTCGAGCATCATCGCCGCAGGCTTTCCGACAACAAGGCTGCGGCCAACGACCACGGCACGCTTGCCAGACAGGGGAATATTATAATATTTCAAGATCTCCAAGCAGGCTTGTGCCGTGCAGGGCGGATACCCGATGGCGGTGTTGGTGAACACACCAGCCAGAGAACCGTCCGTGATGCCGTCGATGTCCTTTTCCGGCGCAAGTGCAGCACGAATGGTACGGTCATCAAACTGCTTGGGCAGCGGACGGAAGAGCAGACAGCCGTGAATAGACTTGTCTTCGTTGATTTCTTTGATGACGTCCAGCAGCTGTTCCTGTGCTGCGTCCGCCGGGAGCAGATACTGCTTGACTGCCACACCGACCTTACTGCAGCGTGTCATGACGCCGCGCTCATAGGATAAATCATCTTCCCGTTCGCCTACCCGGACGACTGCCAGCGTCGGCGTGATGCCCTTTGCTTTCAGTGCTTCGCAGCGAGCGGCATTTGTTTCGTTCATGGCGGCGACGACGGGCGCGCCTTTCAAAATCGTTGCCATCAGGATTCCCCTCTCAATTGATGTGATAATTTGTCGTAAACTTTGTCGGCAAGCGGTACAAATTCGGCCAACATTCCGTCTGCTCGGGCGTTCAGTTCAGCAGCATGGGCGGTATCCTTCATCAGCTTGGTGTTGATGGAGACATTCAGCCCGGCAGCCTGCAATGCAGCTTTGCAGAACAGGGCAGCACAGCCGGCGTCCGAAACAGCCAGTACGCTGCCTTTTTCGGCGTACTTCTGCGCAAGAGTGATGCCCTCGCAGCAGGCGGTCATGATGTCCAGCGGCACAGCGCAGGCACCGTTCAAAGCCTGTTCCAGTACCTCGGCCTTGTGTGCGGCCTGCTCCGGCGTGTCTTTCGGCAGACCATAAGCCGCCGCCAGCGGAGTGAAAGCGTCTGCGTCGGCCTGCACCAGTTGTTCAAGTTTTTTGCGCAGAGCCGCTGCTCGGGCGTTCAAAGCCAGAATCTCCGGTTCAACAGCGGCATACTTTTTTTTGCCGACGGTCAGGCTGCCGACCATGTTTCCCAAAGCGACGCCCACCGCACCCACGAGGGCGGAAGCTCCGCCTCCGCCCGGTGCAGGAGACTTGCCGGAAAGCTCGGATAAGAAGGCTTCACAGCTTAAATTTGTCAGTTCCACGATAGATTCCTTTCTCGGTCACAAAAGCGTCCAGCGGATAGTCGTGCGTGTCCACAGCGGCGTGTCCGACTCGCTGGCACTCGAACGCAATGCCGATTTTTATTGCATTCGTGCAGCGAGGCAGATAGCGGTCATAGTAGCCTTTTCCCATCCCGACCCGGCGGCAGTCTGCATCAAAAGCAGTGCAGGGAACCAGCAAAAGGTCAAGCTCTTCCGGTTGAAGGACACGGGAGCGGCTCAGGATGGGCGTCTGAATGCCGTAGGCTCCAATTTCCCAGCCATCTGGTTCCGGAACAGCGGCAGTCAGAGTGAAACCCTCGCCGCAGACCGGATAGGCAGTCGTTTTGCCAAGATGCTGTGCAGTCTGTGCCAGTGCTGCAAGGTCGGCTTCTTCGCCAAAGGCTGCATAGACCAGCAGCGTCTCGGCTGATGCGAAACAGGGCAGAGCGGCAAGATGCGCACAGAGGGCAGAATTTGCCGTTGTATGTTCCTCGTCGGATAATGCACGCCGGGCAGAGATGCCGGCTTTTCGCTGGATGATTTTTTGCTCTTGTATCGTCATATACTTTCCCTGAAAATTTCCCGTAAGATTTTGTTCGCAGACAGGTGCAGAACAAGACCGGAAAATTTATACAATTATAATAAGCTTTGCCGCACAAAAAAGCAAGTGTTTTGTCGAAAACACCGTTGCAGGTTTCGGGTATTTCTGCTATCATAGAAGTGAGCAGAGGGGCTTTGGATTTGGGAAGAAGACCGCTGCTTTTTGTGTATTCAGAGAGGGGTAATAACAATGTACAACGAAATGATGGATACCATCGGTCTGGTCGAAAAAGCTGACCCGGAACTGGCCGCAGCCATGAACCGGGAACTGGGTCGTCAGCGCGAGAACATCGAGCTGATCGCCAGCGAAAACATCGTCTCTCCGGCAGTTATGGCCGCTATGGGCAGTGTTCTGACTAACAAGTATGCCGAAGGTCTGCCGGGCAAGCGTTATTATGGCGGCTGTGCCTACGTGGACGAGGTGGAGAATATCGCCATCCAGCGTGCCTGCAAGCTGTTCGGCGCAAAGTATGCCAACGTTCAGCCGCACTCCGGCGCACAGGCAAATCTGGCTGTTTACTTCGCTCTGCTCGATTTGGGCGATACCGTCATGGGTATGGATTTGTCGCAGGGCGGCCACCTGACCCACGGTTCTCCGGTCAATATGTCGGGTAAAAATTACCATTTCGTTCCCTATGGCGTTGGTGCAGACGGCACCATTGATTACGTCGAGCTGGAAAAGCAGGTCAAGAAAGTCCGTCCCAAGATGCTGGTCGCCGGTGCATCGGCTTATCCCCGTGCCATCGACTTCGCAAAGCTGGCAGAAATCGCACATGGTTACGGCGCATACCTGATGGTCGATATGGCACATATCGCCGGTCTGGTCGCAGGCGGTTATCATCAGAGCCCGGTGCCGTATGCGGACGTTGTGACGACTACCACCCACAAGACTCTGCGTGGACCCCGTGGTGGACTGATCCTGACGAACAATGCTGTGCTGGCAAAGCGAATCAACTCCGCCGTCTTCCCCGGCACGCAGGGCGGCCCTCTGGAACATGTCATCGCTGCAAAGGCTGTCTGCTTTGGCGAGGCACTCAAACCGGAGTTCAAAGAGTATGCGCGTAAGATTGTTGAGAATGCGCAGGTACTGGCCGCAGAACTGCAGGCACGCGGCGTCAAGCTGGTCTCTGGTGGCACCGACAATCATTTGATGCTCATCGACCTGCGTGACGAGGAATGTACCGGTAAGGGGCTGGAAGCTCGTCTGGACAGCGTTCACATCACTGCAAACAAGAACACCGTTCCCGGTGAGACGCGCAGCCCCTTCGTCACCAGCGGCGTTCGTCTGGGCACTCCGGCTGTTACCACCCGTGGTATGGGCGTGAACGAGATGAAGGTTATCGCCGATTGCATTGCGGACTGCATCTGGAACTATGAGGAGAAGAAGGATGAGATCTCCGACTGTGTTCTTGCTCTGACCAAAGCATTCCCTCTGTATGAATAAGTAAATCCGTAAAAATTCTACTTCCGTCGTGGTGTATGACACTGCGGCGGATTTTTTTGTCTAAAAAATGAAGTGGAGACTAAAGTGGCACAAAAGATATATGGATACGCAAGAGTATCAAGCAGAGACCAGAATGAAGCACGGCAGGTACTTGCTTTAGAAGAAGCTGGAGTAAAAGATGAAAATATTTATACTGATAAGCAGTCAGGCAAAAATTTTGAAAGAGTTCAATACAAAGAGTTAGTAAAAAAATTAAAAAAGGACGACTTACTCTATATTAAAAGTATTGACCGCCTTGGAAGAAATTACGATGAAATTATAGAGCAGTGGAGAGTGATTACAAAGGAACGTGGCATCGATATCGTAGTTCTAGATATGCCATTGCTGGATACTCGTAGAGGGAAAGAC
>CAVBWT010000002.1:0-142710 GCA_963599235.1 Lawsonibacter asaccharolyticus
CCGAAAATAAGGCACTACACTAATTCAAAATGTCCTTGACAAGGGGTACAGTTTAGTTTATTTTGCTCCACCTCACCACCGGAAAAGAAGTAAGTGAAACTTTTATTTTCATTTGCTGTGTTCTTGTTTTCTTCGCCAATTTTGCCACTCTTTTTCTCTTGGAAAAATCGGAAAGAGCAAATCAAAATCATCAACAGCTTTTAGCTTTGACCCAGCAATTAAATCTTCAATCCAAAAGCATGAATTCCGCCTGTGATCTATACGCTTCTCAGCGCAGAGCTGTCCATGATTTCCGCGCACATCTCCGCACTGTAGAAGAGCTTTTGGGCGCAAAAGACTATGACGCCGCACAAAATTATCTCTGTTCTCTTTCTTCTCAGCAAACCGACCGGATTTTTCTCGTGAACTGTCACCATCCTATTTTGGACGCGCTCTTCAACACAAAGGCATCCGAGGCGGTTCATCTGGGAATTGACATCAGCTTCGAGGTCAATGATTTATCCACTTTACCGTTGGATGCGACAGATATGGTCGTTCTGCTCTCCAACCTGCTGGACAACGCCATCGAAGCTTGCGCCAAGTACCACGGAGAAAAATTGATTCAGGTGCGCATCCTTCAGGAGCAAACGTTTTTCTTTTCTATCCGAAATACGACCGCCCCCGTCGAAATCGTTGCGGATACCATCAAGACCTCAAAAGAAAATCCTCAGCTGCATGGATTCGGACTTACAAATATAAAAACCATCCTTGCAAAGTATCACGGTGATTTTGTGATGCTTTACAAGGATGGTTGGTTTCAATTTACCGGAGAAATCGACCTTTCTCCGCTTTGATTTTTATCAAGCCGCAGTCGTGGTATTTTCGGCGACACGGTGGGTACACAGGTAATCGACCCAAGCGGTGTAGCCCTCCGGCTTGACATGATAGCCGTCTTTCTGGGCGTATTCCTCTTTCAGGTCGCCGTTATCGTCGGCCAGAACTTCCCACAAATTGAGGAAGGAACAGCCCTTTTCCAGCGCGATGGCCGCAAGCTCGTTGTTGATCTCGCACAGACGGTCACGGTAGAGACCCGGGTGGGTCTGGCGGACTTCCGGACGCACCGGCGTGATGGACTGGACGTAAATGTTCGTATTCGGCAGCGACTGCGACAGCATATCCAGCATCAGGCGGTAATAGGTCAAAAAGCTGCTGTAATCGCCGTCACGGTTCAGAACATTTGTCCCCAGCAGAATATACAGATCTGTGGGCTGCTGGGCAGTCAGAGTCTCCATCGGGATCTCCTTCACACCGTCAGCTCGCTTGCAGGTCGTGCCGTTGACAACAGTATTCGGTCCGACACCCCTATAAGCACAGAACATGGCGTTCTGCAAACCGCTGGCGTACATCTGCATTCCCTGCGTCAGGCTGTCACCGAGAAAGCTGGCCGTATTAAAGACGCTTTTATCCACTGCCTCCGATTCAGGCAGAGCCGCCATCCGGAAATCCATCGCTGTAGAGCCATCGGCGCAGGTCTGGACTTTCAGCTGCCGGGTCGGTTTATAGCTGACGGTATTCCACTCGTTTCCGGGCAGAGCCTGCTGCAAAATGGTGGTGTCATTGATCCGGTTCGGATTTTGGCTGCGGTGCAGCACGCGCCACATCATCCCGACCACGCCCAGCAGAATGAGGAGCAGCAGCAATGCCACAATGATAAAACGCCGCCTCCACCGCTTGTGAAGGACTCGTCTGCGGTATTCCTGATAGTCAGCCATAAGCCAGCCTCCTGTTCTCCTTTTTCTCTGTTTTGGAACGGCTTTCCATCTGTATTATAACGCGGCTGAAAGACCCATGCAAGCCGCCGGAAAAAATTCACTCCACCCCCGGTCTTATCTTGCATCTGTTACAACAAATGTGCTATACTGGAGTGAATCTAAACGATAGGGAGGCTTTCACGATGCCATTTACTCCAAAACTGACTTATAAAGGCAAGCCCCTCGTCCGCAAGGACAACGAGCTGTATTACGGCCGTATGACCGACCCCTATGTGCTTTATCTTCAGATCCTGACGACCACCCCGATGGGAGATCAGCAGGTCGCCGACAAAGTACACCTGATGCTGCTTTCTACCGATGAGAGCAAAGCTCCCGAGGCCCGTGTTGCCCGTCAGACCACCAAGCATGGCCTGTACAACGCATTGGATATCGGCAGCATCTGGCTGCAAAAGGCCAACGAGACGCACTGATCGCCGTTGTGATTCAAAAAGGACTGTTTTCCCTGCTGGGAGCAGTCCTTTTTTATTTGCAAACCGTGCATTCTGTGATATACTTATTTTGGTTTTTTATGTTCAAATATCCAATCAAAAGGCAGGAATCTTTTTATGCTGCAAAATCCTGAGATCCATTACTTAGACAACGCCGCCACCACGATGGTTGCACCCGAGGTGGCGGACGTCATTGACAAAGCCATGCGCGAACACTGGGCGAATCCGTCCAGTCTCTACGCCCCCGGCGCACAGAGTGAGGAAGCACTAAACTCCGCCCGTGCCGCCATTGCCCGGACTCTGGGCTGCAAATCAAAAGAGCTTTACTTCACCTCCTGCGGCAGCGAGAGCAACAACCTCGCCCTGCTGGGTGCAGCTCTGACCCGGAACTTCGGCAAAGGCATCGTCGTTTCCGGTTTTGAGCATCCCAGCGTCCAAAAGCCGCTGGAACGTCTAGCGAAAATGGGTTACGATGTCACAGTTGTCAATCCCAAAGCGGACGGCACCCTCGACATCGACGAGATGCTGTCCTATGTGGACAAAAACACCATCCTTGTCGCCTGCATGATGGTAAACAACGAGATCGGCACCCGGAACGACGTCGAGCGTCTCGCTGCCGCCGTCAAGCAGAAGAACAGCCGCACCATCGTCCATGTTGACGCAGTGCAGGCATGGATGCGTGTTCCCATCAAATTGGCAAACATCGACACCCTGTCCGCCAGCGGACACAAGATCCATGCGCCCAAGGGCATCGGTGCGCTCTACCTGAGCGACCGGCTGGTGCAGGCATTTCAGCCGCCCTATCTCGGCGGCGAGCAGGAGCGTGAGATGCGGCCCGGCACCGAAAATCTGCCCTATGCGATGGGTCTGGCTGCAGCAGCGACCCGGCTTGCCAAAACCATGAAGAGCCGGGATACTGCCATGCGTGCGTTGAACCAGCGGCTGAGAGACGGTTTATCTGTCTTCCCGGAAGTCGTCATCAACAGCCCGGACACCGCTGTACCGGAAGTACTGAACTTCAGCGAGAACTGCATCAAGAGCGAGACCATGCTGGCATTCCTTGCCGAGAAGCAGATCTACGTCTCGTCGGCCAGTGCCTGCGGCCGGGGTCAGCCCAGCCACACCCTCGCCGCAATGGGGCGTGACCCACTTGCCATCGACACTGCCATCCGGGTATCGTTCTGTGCGGACAACACACCCGAGGATGTGGATGCGTTCCTCAACCGCTTTGAGGACGGCATGAAGCATTTGCAGAGAATTCATAAGTGAGGAATGTTATGAGAGAAGTTATTATGGGCTATCAGGGCGAAATGTCGCTCAAGGGCCTCAACCGCAACCAGTTCGAGTCGGCGATGCTGAAGATCCTCCGCTACCGGCTCAAGACCGTCGGCAAATTCAAGGTCTATTGCACCCAGTCCACCTTCTATATGGAGCCGGAAGAGGACGATGTCGACATGGATCTCGCCTTTGACCGGGTCAGCAAAGTCTTCGGCCTTGCCGCTCTGAGCCGTGCCGTCGTCTGCGAAAAGGATTTTGACACCATCTGCCAGACCGCCGAAGACTACCTCGGCGACAACCTGCGCGGCATCAAGACCTTCAAGGTCGAGGCGCGCCGTGCGGATAAGTCCTATCCCATGACCAGCCCGGAACTGATGCGCGAACTGGGTGCTTACCTGCTGGGAAAGCACAACTACCTGAAAGTTGATGTCCATGATCCGCAGTTCAAGGTCATCGTTGAGATCCGCGATTACGGTGCCTACATCCACGGCCCGAAGGTTCCCGGCGAAGGCGGTCTGCCGGTCGGCACCTCCGGTCGTGCGCTGAATATGCTGTCCGGCGGCATCGACAGCCCTGTCGCCGCTTATCGGATGGCAAAACGTGGTCTGGGTCTTGACCACATCCACTTTGCCTCTCCCCCGTACACCTCTGAGCGTGCCAAGCTGAAAGTCAAAGCTCTGGCTCAGCTCATCACCCCGTACACCGGCAGCACCAACCTCTTTGTCGTGCCTTACACCAAGCCGCAGGAGTACATCCGGGATAACGCTCCCGACGTGCTGTTCACCGTCCTGATGCGGCGCAGCATGATGCGGATCGCCAACATCATCGCCAAAAAGCAGGGCTGTGAAGCCCTTATCACCGGCGAGAGTCTGGCACAAGTCGCAAGCCAGACCGTCAAGGCTCTGCAATGCACCGACGCTGCGCAGGATCTGCCCATCCTGCGTCCGCTCATCGGCATGGACAAGACCGAGATCATCGAGACTTCCCGTCACATCAACACCTTCGAGACGAGCATCCTGCCCTACGAGGACTGCTGCACCATCTTCACGCCGCCGCACCCGAAGATCCGCCCGGAGCTGGACGAGATTCTGGAAGCCGAGGCCGGAATGCCCGGTCTGGCAGAGCTGGAAGCGGAAGCTGCCGCCAATGCAGAGCGCATCCGTATCCGCATCAACGACGACGTAGAATTCGAGGGGTAAGGCCATGACAGCGGAGATCATCAGTGTCGGCACCGAGCTGCTGCTCGGCAACATCCTCAACACCAATGCCCAATACCTCAGCCGGGAGCTGGCCGCGCTGGGCATCACCGTTCAGCGTGAAAGCACCATCGGCGACAATCACGGGCGTCTGGCCGATTTCGTCAACGAGGTCAAAAGCCGCTGCGACCTGCTGGTTTTTACCGGCGGTCTCGGCCCGACGGCCGACGACCTGACAAAAGAGACCGTTGCAGAATGTTTCGGCGACAGCCTGACCTTTGACGAGGACGAGTGGAACAAAATCATCGATTACTTTCATCGTTCCAACCGCACCGTTGCCCCCAACAACCGCAAGCAGGCAATGGTTCCGGTGAATGGCCGTAAGGTCATCAACAACCACGGCACCGCCCCCGGCGCATGGTTCGAGCAGGATGGCCGCTGCGCCGTCCTGATGCCGGGCGTTCCCTCTGAGATGAAAGCCATGTGGGCCGAGAGTGTTCGTCCCATGCTGCTGGCACGGCAGAACTGTGTCCTGCACTCGCTGACCCTGCGCATCCTCGGCGGCGAAAGCGACCTTGAATATAAAGTCCGTGACCTGCTCGAAAACGAGAACCCTACCGCCGCCATCTACTGCAAAGTCGGCGAGTGCGAGATCCGGATCACCGCCCGGGCCGCAACCGATGCGGAAGGCGAAAAAATGTGCAGGGCATATGCCAAAAAGTTCTATGATTTGCTAGGCGACGCAGTGTATGATGAGGATGTGGCCGGTCTGGAAGAGACGCTGGTGCATACCCTGAGTAAAAATCATCTTTCCGTTTCCACTGCCGAGAGCTGCACCGGCGGCCTGATCGCGCAGCGCATCACCTCCGTCTCCGGTTCCAGCGAGATTTTCGGTTATGGTTTTGTGACCTACTGGGAGCAGGCCAAGGCCAGACTCATCGGCGTGGAACCAGATGTCATTGCAAAATATAACGTCGTTTCGGCTCCCGTTGCGGCGCAGATGGCTTTGGGCGCAGCGGCTGTTTCCGGTTCGGATATCGCCGTCAGTGTGACCGGAATCGCCGGACCGACCGGCGGCGATGAAATTCGTCCGGTGGGTACGGTCTATGTCGGTGCCGCACGCGGCGAGACGGTCTATGTCCGGAAGCTGCATGTTTCCCGTCCGGATCGCGCTCTGGTCCGCGCAAGAGCGGCACAGGCTGCTCTGGAACTGGCATTGCGTCTGGCGCAGGGGAAAATTCCGACAGGAACCACCGCCCTGTCCGCAGAACTGCAGCATGACCGTTCCGCTCTGGATAAGCTGGATGCTGACTTTCTGAACGCCTGAGCAGCTGCCGGACAGCCACCCAAAACGGATAAAGGTGTGTGATGTTATGCCTGACGATATCAAAACCGAAAGCTGTATGCTCCGGCTGTTTGGGGCGGAACCGGCTGCTTTGGCGGAAGCGGTAGGGCGTTTTTCGCCCCAGTGGAAAACCACGGCAGAGTGGCGTTCCCGTGGGGGCGAAACGCTTCTTGCCCTTCATGCCGGCAGCCCGGCCGGACTAAAAAAAGCGATCCATTTTCTTCGCACAAGCTTTCCGGCAGAGTTATATGGAGAGGGCAACACTTCCCTCTCCATCGTCGTTGTGGAGACACTGGAACGCTGTGACCGACTTCTGGTGTGCAGTGATGCTTCCGCAGGTGCCCTGCTGGACGCCCGGCTGGAAAATGTGCCGGGTTCAGAAAAGGTCTTTGATTTTGGTGCGCTGAGCTACGCACATCCCCAGACCGGCTTTCAAATCGAGAAACGTGCGCGTGCCAAACTGCATCTGTCTGTCGACGAGACCCCCGACCCACTCCGCCTTGCCCTCGCACGGGCACAGGCAACAAGACGAATCGTCGGGGCTGAAATTTCCGCCGGCTGTGCCGAACGCGAACGGGATAAAGTGCTTATCCTGTCCACCAAAAAAGGCTGCTGGCTCCGTACTGTCCGCCCGAATGAATTTCCTGCCCTCTGGCTGATGGATATGATCCGCCGTGCCGCCGCCGGGCTTCCGCAGGCCAAGGGCACTGGCTTCTTACCGGCACGCAAGACGAACACGTCAACCCCTTCGTCCTCAGAGCCTGCTCCAAAGCCCTCTAAGCTGCGAAAGCTCTGGATGCGCTGGATTCTGTTTGTATTGCTTCTCGTCGTCCTTGCCGCCTTTGCTGCGGCGTGGTACTGGACAGGCGGCAACCTGTCTGCCCTGCCCGACCAGCTCCGCGCGTTCGGACTGTTTGGCACGTCTGGCACACCTCATTCGGGTGCGAGGCTATTATAAAACTAAAGGCTGGTGCCCTGACAACGGGACACCAGCCTTTAGTTTTACACTTTACTCCTCGGTGACCTCGAAATCGAGGGGTTTACCGCAATTGGAGCAGGTCGGCTCGCCATCCAGCAGAACGTCCTCCTCGACGACGGAAGTTGCGCCGCAGTTCGGGCAGGTCACTTCATACTGCACAGGGCTGTCGTCTTCTTCAGCAGCCTCGTCGTCCTCTTCGTCGGCCAGCGCGATCTCAAAAGCGACCTTGCAGCTGGGGCAGATGGCCTCGCCTGCGTCGAGGTCATCCTCGCTCACATAGACGGTGTTGCCGCAGGCCGGGCAGGCGACCTCATAGTAAGGTTCGCCTGCGACGTCGGAGTTGTCGTCCTCGCCCTCATCGCTCTCATCGTCCGCAGTCTCTTCGTCTTCTTCCTCGTCGGATTCATCGGCATCGTCGTCCTCGTAGAGGTCGGCTTCGAGGTCTTCCAGTTCTTCGCTCAGGTCATTGATCTGGTCGTAAGCACGGGTCACATCCTCGTCGATGCCGTCCACAGCATCAGCCATCTCGCTCAGCAGCTCGCTCATAGCCTTGATGACCTTGCCTTCTTTGGTGGATTCATCAATGCCGAGGCCATCGATCAGGCCCTTCAGGTATGCAGCTTTTTCTTTCATAGGGAATACCTCCTATCGCAAAACAGCACTTTAGCAAAAAACCGGGCGAACGGTCTCCCGCCTGCCCGGTCTGTCGGTAAAAGATTAGACGCGCTCCATATACTCGCCAGTACGGGTATCAATGCGGATGTGGTCGCCCTCGTTGATGAACAGGGGAACACGGATCTCAGCACCAGTCTCGACGGTAGCGGGCTTCAAGGTGTTGGTAGCAGTGTTGCCCTTGACACCCGGCTCAGTCTGGGTAACTTCCAGCTCGATGAAGTTGGGGATCTCGACGCTGAAGACCTTGCCCTTGTAGGACAGCAGCTTGCACAGCTCGTTCTCCTTGCAGAACTTGAAGTTATCGGGAACGTCACTTGCGTTGACGGGGATGTCATCGTAAGTCTCGTTATCCATAAAGTGGTACAAATCGCCGTCCTCATAGCTGTAAGTGACGTCCTTACGCTCGATGAAAGCCTGAGGGAACTTTGCGGTCGGGTTGTAGCTGGTCTCAACCACAGAGCCGGTGATCACGTTCTTGGTCTTGGTACGGACAAAGGCTGCGCCCTTGCCGGGTTTCACGTGCTGGAACTCAACGACCTGAAGAACCTGGCCGTCCTGCTCAAAGGTCACGCCATTGCGAAACTCGCCTGCAGAAATCATAGGAATTCCTCCATTAGTTGTAATGTCTCAAATGCTTAACGCATATCTCTATTTATTTTACTCAATCCCGTGCAGTTTGGCAAGGGGTTTGAGCAAAAAAGACGTTTGAAATCGAAAAAAGTTTGAAAATCAGCGCATTTTGACCGCCGCCGCATACATCTGCTGCATGGTGCAGGCATCCTCGGCCTGCGTTCCGGCACTCTCGCAGATGATGACCGGAGCGCAGCCACGCTCTGCCAGCAGCTCCATCAAAGGCTGCGGTTCCGGGCCGAACTGAGTCTCGGCGAACGTCCAGTGCCGTTTCTCGCCGCCTGCCGAAAACTCGATGCGCGAGAAGTGTACATGGAAGCGTTTCGCACGGTCATCCCCGAGCGATTCCTCCATCCGGTCAAGGATAGCGGCATAATCTGCCTTGGACTGGATGCCGCCCAACGTCCGGGCATTCAAATGGCCGAAGTCGATGCAGGGCGTGATGCGCTTGTCCACAGCGCAGAGAGTCAGCACCTCATCCAGCGTACCCAGCTGGCCGATCTTTCCCATCGTCTCCGGGCAGAGGGTCATATCCCCGAAACCAGCCTCATCGAGGGCGGCCACGGCACGACGCATGGTGTCCAGAGCTTTTTCGAGGGCGGCTTCCCGGCTCTGCTTGCCGCAGCTGCCGGAGTGGAAGATGACGCGTTTTCCGCCCAGAGCCTTACAGACCGCCGCGCTCTGGAGCAGATACTGGATGCTGTTCAGCCGCTTGTCCTCCTCGAGGCTAGACATGCTGATATAATAAGGTGCGTGGACGCTGAACAGGATATCCCTCACAGCGGCGTCAGCGGCCATCTTCCGCGCCTTTTCAAGGCCGAGGCGGACACCGTGTCCGCACTGATACTCGAAGGCATCCAGCCCCATCTCCGCCGTATATCCGGGAATATCAAGGCTGTTTTTGTAGCCCTGCGCCGTGAAGCTGTCGCTGGTGCCGGCGGTACCAAACCGGATACGCCAGCCGTCCGGATGTTCCAAACTGCTCACAGGGTCTTGCCCCCTTTGTCGTAATACTCCTGCCAGTGTTTTTTCTCCCACTTGCGCTTGAGGACGACCTGCGCGCCGAGGTCGGGGCCGCGCGGAATGACGACCAGACCCGGGATACCGTACAGAGCCGCCGCCATCCGGTCGGCGTAGAGCTGGTCACCAACCATTGCCAGCTGACGGTGCTTCAATCCCAGACGGTGCTGTGCGATCATCAGGGCGAAGGGCAGCGGCTTTGCCGAGCGGCAGATGCAGGCCAGGCCCAGCTTTTCGGCAAAGGGGCGGACACGCTTTGCCGAACCGTTGGAAACGATGGTCATCCGGATGCCGGCGGCTTTCATGGTCTCCAGCCACTGTGCCACCTCGTCGGGCAGCTCCTGACTGCGGTCGGCGGTCAGGGTGTTGTCGATATCCAGCACAAGGCCGCGGATGCCTTTTTCGGCCAGAAATTCCGGCGTGATATGGGTAACGTCCTTGAAAACATATTCAGGGGTAACAAGCATAGTATTTTCCTCGTAAAATGAAAATAGGAGAGCCTGCAAAACAGGCTCTCCTACATCGGCGTTAGCAACGCAAAAATCTAAAGCAACTAGCGACGTCAATTACTTGAACTTGCGCTTGCGAGCTGCTTCGGACTTCTTCTTGCGCTTGACAGACGGCTTCTCGTAAGCCTCGCGCTTACGGACCTCTGCGAGCACACCGCTGCGAGCAGTGCTACGCTTGAAGCGACGCAGTGCGCTCTCCAGCGACTCGCCCTCTTTAACACGAATTTCCGACATCTTATTCCCTCCCTTGGACCGTGAGGCAGGAATTTCGTTGTTACATGGTAACTAACAGTAGACAGTATAGCGCATTTTCTCTCGTTCGTCAACCTTTTTTGGAAAGTTTTTTGCAAAAACTTTCTTACAGAGCATCAACCCTTTACAGCCAGATTGACGAGGCGGCCCTTGACGTAAATTTCCTTGACAACAGTCTTACCAGCCAGAGCTTCGGCCACTGCCGGGTCTGCCTTTGCAGCCGCGATAGCGTCCTCAGCGGTGATATCTGCGGCGACCTTCAAACGAGCCTTGACCTTGCCGTTGACCTGAACTGCGATTTCGACAGTAGACTCAACGCACTTGGCTTCCTCGTACTCCGGCCACGGATAATAAGCCAGCTGCTCATCGTGGCTGTGACCCAGCTTCTCCCACAGTTCCTCGGTCATATGAGGAGCGAATGGGTTCAGCAGCTGGACGACCGTCTCAAACTCAGCCTTGGTTGCGCCGCCGTTGTCATACAGGGCGTTGACGAGGGTCATCAGCTGAGCGATAGCGGTATTCATCTTCAGGGTCTCGATGTCTGCACCGACCTTCTTGATGGTCTGGTGCATCAGAGTCTCGACCTGCGGACGATAGCCCTCGCCCTCGACCAGCTTGTCGGACAGACCCCAGACACGGTCAAGGAAGCGGTTGCAACCCGCGATAGCAGAAGTCTGCCACGGAGCAGCCTGCTCGAAATCGCCCATGAACATCTCATACAGGCGCATGGTGTCGGCACCGTACTGGTCGACGACCTCATCCGGATTGACGACATTGCCCAGAGACTTGGACATCTTGACGATGGGATGACGTACCATCTCGCCGTACTTTTCTTCCAGAGCCTTCTCGGCAGCCTTCTGGCTGCCGTACTCCTTCAGCAGCTTCTCCTGCTCTTCAGTCGGCAGGTTGACGAAGCTGTGGGGGTTCAGACCCAGAATCATACCATGAGCAGTACGCTTCTGGTAGGGTTCCGGAGAGGGAACCACACCGATATCGTACAGGAACTTATGCCAGAAACGGCTGTACAGCAGGTGCAGGGTGGTATGCTCCATACCGCCGTTGTACCAGTCGACCGGAGACCAGTATTCCAGAGCTTCCTTGGAAGCGATGGCATCCTTGCAGTGAGGATCCATGTAGCGCAGGAAATACCAGGAAGAACCCGCCCACTGAGGCATGGTATCGGTCTCACGCATTGCCGAGCCGCCGCAGCAGGGGCAGGTGGTCTTGACCCAGTCGGTGTGACGTGCCAACGGAGACTCGCCGTCCGGACCCGGCTCAAAGTCAGTGATGTCCGGCAGGGTCAGCGGCAGGCTGCTCTCGGGCAGCGGCTGCCAGCCGCACTTCTCGCACTTGACCATCGGGATGGGTTCGCCCCAATAACGCTGACGGCTGAACACCCAGTCGCGGAGCTTGTAGTTGACTTTATCTTTGCCCTTGCCGTTTGCTTCCAGCCACTCGATCATCTTGGCCTTTGCGTCGGTGACGGACAGGCCGTTCAGGAAGCCGGAGTTCACCAGCGTGCCGGTAGCAACATCGGTGAAAGCAGCCTCGTCGAGGTTGGAGGGAGTGGTACCCTTGACGACCTCGATGATGGGCAGACCGAACTTCTTTGCAAACTCCCAGTCACGGGTATCGTGAGCAGGAACCGCCATGATCGCACCGGTGCCGTAGGTTGCCAGAACGTAATCGGAGATGAAGATGGGGATCTCCTTGTCGTTGACCGGGTTGATGCCCATAACGCCTTCCAGCTGGACGCCAGTCTTTTCCTTATTCAGTTCGCTGCGCTCGAAGTCGCTCTTGCGTGCTGCCTCGGCCTGATATGCCTTGACAGCGTCAGCGTTCTTGATGATGCCCTTGTCCAGCCACTCCTTGACGATGGCATGTTCCGGAGAGACGACCATATAAGTCGCACCGAACAGGGTATCGCAGCGCGTGGTGTAAACGGTCAGAGTATCGCCTGCGGTGGTGCCGAAGTTGACTTCTGCGCCGTGGCTGCGGCCGATCCAGTTCTTCTGCTGGGTAGCGACACGCTCGATGTAGTCCAGACCATCCAGACCGTCGATGAGCTTATCCGCGTAGGCGGTGATCTTCAGCATCCACTGGCTCTTAACGCGATGGACGACTTCGCTGCCGCAGCGTTCGCAGACGCCGTTGACAACTTCCTCGTTCGCCAGAACACACTTGCATCCGGTACACCAGTTGACGCTCATTTCCTTCTTGTAAGCCAGACCGTGCTTGTACAGCTGGAGGAAGATCCACTGGGTCCACTTGTAATACTCGGGATCAGTAGTATTGATCTCACGATCCCAGTCAAAGGAGAAGCCCAGAGCTTTCAGCTGGCCGCGGAAGCGGTCGACGTTCTTCTTGGTGACGATGGCCGGATGGATGTGGTTCTTCATTGCGAAGTTCTCGGTCGGCAGGCCGAACGCATCCCAGCCCATCGGGTACAGGACGTTATAGCCGTTCTTGCGGCGTTTGCGGCTGACGACGTCCAGCGCGGTATAGCTGCGCGGATGGCCGACGTGCAGGCCTGCGCCCGACGGATACGGGAACTCGACGAGAGCATAGAATTTGGGTTTCGAGTGGTCGATCTCGACATGGAAGGTCTTTTCGTCCTCCCACACCTTCTGCCACTTGGCTTCAACAGCCTTGTAATCGTACTTCATGATTGTTAATCAGCTCCAAACTATCCAATCTAAATATAACAAATAATATCCTTAGATACTACTATCCGGCGTCAGATACTCCGAGATGTCGATTGGCTCGCCATCCGCCCACAGATGCTCGAGGTCATAATAGGTGCGCGTGTTCGGCACGAAGACATGGACGATGACGTTCGAGTAATCCAGCAGCACCCAGTTCTTCGAGTCGAAGCCTTCGGTGCTGTACGGGGTGACGCCCTTCTGGGAGAGTTCATAATCCACTTCGTCTGCCAGAGCCGCCACCTGCGTGGTGGAAGTACCGGAAGCGATGACGAAGTAATCGGTCAGGACGGTCAGGCTGTCGACTTTCAGCACCCGGACGTCCTGTGCCTTCTTTTTATCGAGGATCTTTGCAATTTCGATCGCAAGGGTCTTGCTGTCTTTCAAGTTTTCCATGTGATTCTCCTATCTGTTATTTTCCTGCACCGGCGGCCTGACCATCGGTCGTGGTCGCACCCTTCACATCGGTATCGCCATTGAGGATGGCGTCGTTCGATTCCTTATCGAGCTGGCCGACGAACTGAACGTTCGCGCTGGTGGATACACTGCCATGCGGCCACTTATCGGTCACAAGATTCATCTCGTCCGCGCTCACCGGGCCGGTATAATTGCGGAAATAGGCATTGAGCAGTTCTGCAATGGAGCCCGCGTCCGGCACGACACAGGAATAACCGTCAAAGTTGTCTGTCGAACCGACGTTCGGCACCCCCATGAAGACCGGCGTCTGTGCCAGCATGATATTCGCGCTGTCGATCCGGGTAAAGGACACCAGCATCTTGGCGATGGTCGTCAGATCCATATCCGTCTTGATATAGTTATTGAAGACCAGCGGCAACTGGTTCAGCACATCGGTGATGCCCATCGAGCGGACACGTTTGAACAAACCCGCGTAGAAATACCGCTGCATGTTCAGGCGGTCGATATCCGAGTTGGAATAGCCCTCACCGTGGCGGCAGCGAACAAAGAACTCTGCCGACGCACCGTCGAGGTTGCGGTAGCCCTGCTTCAGCGCGCTGCCTGCAAAGGACATATCGTGAGGGATATAGACCTCGATGCCGCCGAAGTTATCCACCATCTCGACCAGTGCCTGCATGTCGATGGACACATAGTAGTCGATGGGCAGTTTGTACTGGTCGTAGATAACTTCTGCCAGCGCGGCAATACTGCCGCCGTTGGACAGAGCCACCGAGTTGATCTGATAATTGGTCGCCGCATACGTCTTGCCATTGGAAAGGGAGACTTTCCTTCCCGACGTCGTGACAAGGCTGTTGCGAGGGATCTGGAGCATCCGGAGCGCACCACCCTTGATATCGAACTGGCAGTACAGGATCATATCCGTCATGCCGTCGTTGGCGGTCGGGTCGTTGGAATAATCACGGCCTTCCTCGTAGTCAATGCCGCAGACCAGAATATTGACAACATCGCCCTTGTACTCCTCGAGGGTCTGGATTTCTTCGGTGATCTGCTCTGTCTGCGAATCTGGGCGGAGGCTCTCCTCCACCTTGTTCACCATGTTCACGCCGTAAACCACGACACCCGAAATAACTGCGATGACTGCCAGTGTAATGGCCATCGGCAGCCAAAGCGGTGTTTTTTTCTTCTTTTTGCGGCGGCGTTTCTCGTTCGGAGGCGGAGCTGCGTGAGCCGCAACGTGGCGCGGCGGCTTGTTTCCGCCGCTCCCACCATCAGAGACGGGTGCCGGTTTGTCCGGCATTTCCGGACGAAGGGAAGCATGCTTCACTTCAGGCTGTTCGCTGAAAAAATCAGGCTGGCCGCCCGGCGTCGGTTTCGGGGCAGGGTTCTGCGACGGACGCTGTTCGGTCGGACGATTCAAAGAGCGGTCGGTATTGATACGACGCGGAGCTTGACTCATTCGTTCTTATTCCTTCCAGATTTATTGCGGAAAAACCGCGCTATATCCCATAGTATAACATTCTTCCCCATAATCCGCAATCGGTTTTCTTTTGGGAACGATGTTATTATAATCTCAGCCGCGCGCTTCCGTCTGCTGCAGGATATCCTCATAGGCAGCCTTTGACATCGGGTCAAGGGGCTTGCCCTGTGAGAGAACAAATTCGTTGGTCCGTTTCAGCGCGACTAGCATCGCGGCGTCGAGATCTTTCATTTCCAGCTTGCGCAGTTTGTTGACGCCCGGCCAGTCACGTTCTTTGCTCGACATGTCAGCCAGATAAACGATCTTATCCAGTTTGCTCATGCCCGGCTTTCCAGCGGTGTGGCAGGCGATAGCCGAAAGCACCGCTTCATCCGTCACGCCCCACTCGGTTCGTGCCAGAATTGCGGCACAGACACCGTGCCAGACCGGAGACGGACGGCTCTCGCCGCCCTCGGCGTACTCGGGGTATTCCGTCATCAGCTCTTTCATCTCGCCTTTGGAGATTTCTTTTGCCGAGTCATGGAGCAGAGCGGCCAGAGCCGCCTTTTCCTCATTGACGCCATACCGTTTTGCCAGCTTGACCGCCATCTTTCGGACGTTGAGGGTGTGCTGATACCGCTTATCGCTCAGACGACCCCGTACAAGCTCTTTTGCCTCTTTCAACTTCATTGTTTTGCTTCGTCTCCTTGGTTCCGGTAGAGTCCTTCCCGTGCAATGACCGCACGGACATTTCCCGGAAGTTCATGTTCACAGCCGTCACCTGCCGCAAGACGCTGCCGCAGACTGCTGCTTGCCATCGGCAGAGCCTCCACCGGGGCGAACAGGATGCGTCCGCCGACCGGGTCAAGCTGCTTTGCCTTGGCATGGAGTGCCGGGTCATCGCCGATGTTCCGGCTGACGACCACAAGGTGTGCCAGCCGGAGGATATCCGCCCAGCGGTACCACTCGTCAAAGGTCATCAGCATGTCGCTGCCGACGGTCAGATAGAGTTGTGCCGCCGGGAACCGCTCGGTCAGCATTTCCAGTGTGAGAACCGTATAGTTCCGGCGTCCGGCAGCGGCCTGTTCCACTTCCCAGCTGCTGACTTCCAGCTCCGGCACAGCATCTTCCTGCGCCAAGACCTCAAAGCAACGGCACATCTCGACCCGGAGCGTTCCCGGAGTCGTGGAAGCGTGTTTGTGCGGCGGCACACCGGCCGGCATCACAACGACCCGGTCGGGCTGCACCCGGCGGACGGCGGCACGCAGATTGTTCAGGTGGCCGTTGTGAGGTGGGTCGAAGGTGCCGCCGTAGAGTAAAATTTTCATTTCAGCAGGTCAGCATATGCGCTGTCCTTTTTCTTCTGCAGATAGAGGACGAATTTGGAGCCGATGACCTGCACGCAGTCTGCACCGGTGGCCTCTGCCAGCAGGACAGATGCTTCCCGGGCATTGTACATGCTGTTGTCCAGCACCTTGACCTTGATGAGTTCCCGGGCATCGAGGCAGTCCTTCACGCCTTGGATCATGGTCCCGTCGATCTCGCCCTTACCAACCTGAAAAACGGGGTCCATAGTGTTTGCCTTGCCGCGCAGAATGGCGCGCTGTTTGCTCGTCAGCATAATGATTCTCCTTAAAATATGTTGTGTTTAGTGTTTTTTCAAAAACTCCGGCAGCTCTTTTTCCAGCTCGGCCAGAGCATTTCCGCGGTGGCTGATGGCGTCCTTCTCGTCAGGGGTCAGCTGTGCATAGCTGCGGCCCTCGGTGTTCGGACGTTTTTCATTCCTGCCGACGCCGCAGTCCTCCGGGATGAACAATGGGTCATAACCGAAACCGTAGTCTCCGGTCAGACGCTCAAAGGCCACTTTGCCCGGGCACTCTCCCATACAGGTCAGACTCTCGCCGGTAGGCAGGATGAAGCAGACCGCCGAGACGAATTTCGCTCCACGCTTGTTCGCCGGAACATCCTTCATAGCGTCCAGCAGCTTATCGTTGTTGGCCTCATCGTCGCCATGATGTCCACAGTAGCGTGCGCTGTACACGCCGGGCGCGCCGTTCAGCGCGTCAACGCAAAGACCGGAATCATCGGCAATGGTCGGCAGGCCGCTCTCCTTGCAGATGGTCTCCGCCTTGATCTTTGCATTCTCCGCAAATGTCGTGCCGGTCTCGTCGGGTTCCGTGGTGATACCCAGTTCTTTTTGGCTCACTACCTCATGCCCCTGTGCCTCGAGGATGCGGCGCAGCTCTTTCAGCTTTCCGGCGTTGCCGGTAGCAGCACAAATCTTCATCTCAGTGCCTCCAGTTCGTGCGAGGGATGAGTTCTTCCACAAAGCCTTCCGGCGTGAAGGGGATCAAGTCGTCGATACCCTCGCCCACGCCGATGAACCGGACGGGCAGACCCAGCCGCTGTTTGACTGCAACGACACAGCCGCCTTTTGCGGTGCCGTCCAGTTTCGTCAGGATGATACCGGTAGCGTTTGCCGCCTTGCAGAATTCTTTTGCCTGACTGATGGCGTTCTGTCCTGTGATGGCATCCAGAACCAGCAGCGTTTCCAGACTTGCTTCCGGAGAAGCCTTCTTGACGCTCCGGCTGATCTTGGACAGCTCGCTCATCAGGTTCGCCTTATTATGGAGACGGCCTGCGGTGTCGGCAATGACCATATCATAGCCGCGTGCCGTTGCCGACTTGACCGTATCGAAGATGACCGCCGCCGGGTCTGCGCCCTCGCCTGCCTTGACGAGCGGAACACCAGCACGGTTTGCCCAGATCTCCAGCTGCTCGCTGGCGGCCGCACGGAAGGTATCGCCTGCCGCCAGCATGACCTTGCGGCCCTGACGGGTGTAATAATCTGCCAGCTTTGCGATGCTGGTGGTCTTGCCGACGCCGTTGACGCCAATGACGAGGATGACCGCCGGGTGGCCGTCCAGCTCCATCTCAGCATCCGGACGCATCTCATCCGCAATGATGTCACGGAGTGCGTCCGCCGCCTGCTCGCCGGTCTTCAGGCCTTTCGCATTGACCCGGTCACGCAGTTCATCCACCAGACGGATGGCGACCTCGCCGCCGACATCTGCGAGGATGAGCTGTTCTTCCAGACTGTCATACAGATCATCGTCGATCTTGCTGCCGGTCAACGTGTTCAGGATGTTGCCCCAGAAACCGGTACGGGTCTTCTCAAGGCCATCCTTCATCTTGTCTTTTTCTTTTTTGCCAAATCCAAAGAGTCCCATTGTGGCCTCCCTTTTTGTGTTTGTGATTCCCTATATATTTTATTATACCTACGAAACCAGTGTCGCGTCAACCTGTTCAAGGTCAAGTTTCAGCAGCTTGGACACGCCGTCCTCCTGCATGGTGACACCGTACAGGATATTGGCGGCTTCCATCGTGCCGCGGCGGTGGGTGATGACGATGAACTGGGTCTTATCGCTCACCCGGCGCAGGTACTGGGCGAATCGGCTGACATTGGCATCGTCCAGAGCTGCCTCGATCTCATCGAGGATGCAGAACGGTGCCGGGTTGACGGCCATGATTGCAAAGTAGATGCTGATAGCCACCAGTGCCTGCTCGCCGCCCGAGAGAGCTTCGAGGTTCTTGATTACCTTGCCCGGCGGCGCGACCTGAATGCCAATGCCGCTGGACAGGACGTCGCTTTCATCTTCCAGCACAAGGCTTGCTTCGCCGCCGCCGAACAATTCCCGGAAGACCCGGCCAAAGTTCTCGTTGATGGCACGGAAGCTGTCTGAGAAGATCTCGCGCATCTGGCGGCTGAGTCCGGCGATCATCCGGGTCAGCTCATTCCGGCTCTCCTCAACATCCGTGACCTGCACCTGAAGTGTATCGTAGCGGCTCTTGACCTCTTTATACTCCTCAATAGCTCCCACATTGACACTGCCAAGGGAACGAATTTTGTTCCGCAGGTCGGATACCTGCGCCCGGAGCTGGGGCAGGCTGTCGAAATCAACGCTGATCTCTTCGGCCCGGCTGACAGTCAGCTGGTACTCATCCCAGAGTTTTGCGGCCATCTGGTCGTATTCCGCTTCTGCCGCCGCCTTTCGCTCAGCCAGACGAGCCATTTCCCGGCCCATCTCCTCCCGGCTGTCGGCGGCAGCTCTTGCCTTCGCCAGTGTTTCCGTTTCCTTCTGCTGATAACTCAGACGCTTTTCAGTCGCAGCCTTGATCTCCTCTTCCTTCTGGAAGATCTTCTCCGAGCTGTCCGTCTTGGCCTGACGGATGAAGTTTATCTCTGCACGGCAGGCATCGCTCCGCTGTTCCAGTGCCGCGATTCCCTCTTCGAGGGTCGTTTTCCGGCTGGCGGCGTCTCTGCTCCGCTGTTCCAGTGCTTGGATCTGGCTCTGCGCCAGTTCCGCGTCCTTCTGACGGGTCAACTGTTCCAACCGCTTCGCACTCAGCTTATCAGAAAGTTCCTTCTGCTGAGCGAGGAACGCATCTCCGCCCTCTGCCAGACGCTCGAGTTCCTGTGACTTCTGTTCCAGCTGGGCAGTCAGTTCGGCTTCCTTTGCCGCCGCCTGCGCTGCCTTTTCCCGGCTGGCATCCAGCTGGGCGTGCAGAGCTTTTATCTCCTCGTTCCGGGCATCCCGGGCATTTCCGGTCTGTTCCAGAGCCGCTTCCAGACGCTTCTGTTCTGCCTCGGCACGGACACGGTCATTCGCCGCTGTGATCTGTTCACTGTTGGTCGCAGTCAGCTCAGCGGACAGGGCGTCCACCTGTTCCTTGCACTGGTCGGTCTTTTCCTGTGCGGCGATACAGGCTTTCTGGAGTTTTGCCACCTTGATGCGCAGTTCCTCCATCTCCTGCTTCCGGGTAAACAGGCCAGCCGAACGCTGGACGCTGCCGCCCGTGAAGCTGCCGCCTGCGTTGATGACCTGACCATCGAAGGTCACGACCTTATTGTGATAGCCCAGTTCCCGAGCCACACGGGAAGCCTCGTTGATCTCCTCTACTACGACGATCCGTCCCAGCAGGTTGGAAACGATATTTTTATACCGCTCGTCCGCCTTGACAAGGCTGGACGCCAGACAAGCCGAACCGGTCAGATTTCCCCGGAAGCTGCCCGGCTGGACGGTATCCAGTGGCAGGAAAGTCGCACGGCCTGCATTCTCGCTTTTCAACAGAGCGATAGCGGTTTTAGCTGCCTTTTCGTTTTCGACCACGATATTCTGCAGGGCACCGCCCAGAGCAGTCTCGATAGCAGTTTCCTTGCCCGGCTCGACTTCCAGAATCGCCGATACCGGCCCAATGATTCCGTGCAGCCGCCGTGCAGACGCTGCACGCATGACCGCCTTGACCGAGTTCTGGTAGCCGTCCATATTCTTTTCCAGCTCACGCAGGACGGACAGCCGCTGACGGGAGGCATCCAGCTCCCGGTTCAGTTTCTGCTCTTCCGCGTCAGCCTCCTCGAGGGCGGCACGGCGGTGCCTGAGCTTGAGTTCCAGACCGGATCGGATATTGGACAGCTGCTTTTCATTATCAACCAGCATCTTCTGGTACTGGATCGTGCCTTCGAGGTCTTGTTTCGTCTCGTCATACTGAGCGTTCAGCTTATCGACCGCCTGTTCCAGCGCAGGCAGCCGCTCCTGTGCCGATTGTCCGGCGGCTTCGGCGGTAGCTTTCGCCACCTGTGCCTCGGTATGCCGGGCGTTCAGAGCAGCCACCTCATTTCGCAGAACATCCTGGCGTTCGCCGCTGGCGTTGTTCTCGCTCGTCATCCGGACAAGTTCTTCGCTCAGGGCGGCGATCTCATCAGCCAGCTTTTTCCCAGCCTGCTCCATCGCTTTCGCCACACCGCGGTGGCGTTCCAGCGCGGCAGCGGCTTCGGTGCGGTCCTGCTCCTCTGCAGCGATCTCCTGCCGCAGACCCTCCGCACTTTCCTCATTTCGGAGGATATCGTTTTCGAGGACGGCGATCCGGCTTTCACTTCCGCTGATCTGCTCGGTGATGCTGCGGATATCCCCATTCAGGCGTTCGACAGCGATGGTCAGCCGCTGCCCCTGCATCCGGATCTCCTCAGCCTCGGCCTCAGCGGTCTTTGCCTGCCGGTCGAAACGCTCATAATCCGCCTGTGCCGTCTCATAATCACGCACCTGCTGGCGGATCGATTCGCGCGCACGATGTACGCCATCCGTCCAGAGAGTGACTTCCAGTGTCTTTTTCCGGTCACTCAGAGCGAGGAACTTTTCCGCCTTTTCGCATTCCTTGCGCAGAGGCTCGACCCGGCTTTCCAGTTCGCCGAGAATGTCTTTCAGACGTTCCAGATTCTCAGATGCCGCCATCAGACGCCGTTCGGCTTCGTTCTTACGGTAACGGTATTTTGCGATGCCGCAGGCTTCCTCGAAGATCTCTCGCCGTTCGCTGCTCTTGGCGGCAACGATCTCCGCAATGCGGCCCTGACCGATGACGGAATAACCATCCCGGCCGATACCGGTATCCAGCAGCAGCTCATAGATGTCTTTCAGACGGCAGACCTGGCCGTTGATGCTGTATTCGCTCTCACCCGAGCGGTAATATTTACGTCCGATGACCGCTTCCTCGGCATCAAGGTCAAGGGTGTGGTCGCTGTTATCCAGCGTCAGCCGCACCATTGCAAAGCCCATTGCACCGCGTCGGCGAGTGCCGCCGAAGATAACGTCTTCCATCTTGCCGGCGGCACGGAGCTGCCGGGTACTGGTCTCGCCCAGCACCCAGCGCACCGCATCCGACAGGTTCGACTTGCCTGAACCGTTCGGCCCGACGACCGCCGTCACGCCCTTATCAAAGCGAATTTTGACTTTATCCGGAAAACTTTTGAATCCCTGGATCTCCAGTTCTTTTAAAACCATCGATTTACTTTTCCTTGATAACTCCCAGCAGTTTCAGAGCTTCACGCGCGGCGTGCTGCTCCGCAAGCTTCTTGCTCCGGCCTTCGCCCCGGGCAACTTTATCCGAATTGAACCGGACAGCCACCACGAAATGTTTGTCATGGTCGGGGCCGGACTCTTCTTCGACCACATAGCTCAGCCGCTCTTCCGGGTTCTGCTGAACGATCTCCTGCAGACGGGTCTTGTAGTCGGCCTCAGCGTGCTTGCCCTCAGTGATGAAAGGCATGATAAAGTTTCGTGCCACGTCCATGCCGCCGTCCAGATAAAGGGCGGCAATGACGGCCTCGAATGCGTCCGATACAACGCTTGGGCGGTTGCGTCCACCGCAGCGTTCCTCGCCACGGCCAAGGCGGAGGTACTCGCCCAAGTTGATCTCCTGCGCGAACTGGAACAGTGCGCCCTCGCTGACAAGGCTGGAACGGATTCGGGTCAAGTCGCCTTCCGGACGGTCTGCATAAGCGTGGAACAGGTAATCCGCCGACACGATCTGCAGAACGCTGTCGCCGAGAAATTCCAGACGCTCGTTATGCTTGACCGGCACTTTGCTCTCGTTGGCGTAGCTGGTATGGGTCAGAGCCGTCTGAAGCAGCTCCGGATTCTTGAATTTGTAGCCGATGATGGTTTCGAGTTGATGACTCATTCTTTTGCTCCCCTTTGTTGAATGACTCTCTGTCACTGAGCAGACGATGCGTTCAGCTCATCGAGAGCCGTCTGCATCGTGCCGCACAGATCGTTTTCGACACAAACTTTTGCCTGACGGATGGCGTTCTTGATGCCCTTGGCCTTGGACGAACCATGCGCCTTGATGACCGGCTGCTTTGCACCGAGGAAGGGTGCGCCGCCGTACTCCTCGCTATCCATCTGGTGCTTGAGGTCGGACACGCCGCTCTTGAGCAGCAGATAGGCCAGCTTGCCTCCGAGGTTCTTCAGGAACATTTCCTTGAGCATTCCCAGCAGCATCTTTGCGACGCCCTCGGTCAGCTTGAGAATGACATTTCCGGTAAAACCGTCGCATACCACCACATCGACCTCGCCGTTCGGCACGTCGCGCGGCTCGATGTTGCCGACGAACCGGATGCCCGGCGTGGTCTTGAGCAGCTGGTGGGCTTCCTTGAGCATCGGAGTGCCTTTCGACTCCTCCGCGCCGTTGTTCGCCAGAGCGACCGAGGGCGACTTGCGACCCTCGACCTTATTGACGTAACAGCTTCCCATGACGGCAAAGGCGGCCAGCATCTCGGGGCGGCACTCGACGTTTGCGCCGCAGTCCAGCAGCAGATAGGCCTGCTTTTTCGCCGGGACCATCGTTGCCAGAGCCGGACGCTTGATGCCGCGCAGAGTGCGGACGATCAGGCTTGCACCCACATGGAGCGCGCCGGTGGAACCTGCGGAGACAAAGGCATCGCCCTTGCCCTCCTTGAGCATGTTCAGACCTACCACGATGGAGGAATCCTTCTTGGTCCGGATGGCACGGGCAGGCTCATCGCACATCTCGATGACCTCAGTGCAGTTCACCAGCTCGATGCCGTCCAGCGAAATGTTATGCTCCGCCGCCGTCTTGCGCACCAGAGCTTCATCGCCCACGCCGACCATCTGGACGCCGTATTCCTTGACCGCAGCCGCCGCACCTTCCAGCACCGCCAGAGGTGCATTGTCGCCGCCCATCATATCCACGATAATCTTCATAGCGCACTCTCCTTTTCACAGTTCGTTTTCGTCCAGCCACTGCTGGAAGCTGGCCACGGCACGTTCGGCCACAGCCATGTAACGGAGCCGTTTATCCCGGGGACGGCTCTCGGCAGGAAGCGGAGGCAGGATACCCATGTTGGCACCCATCGGCTGGAAATGCTTGTTCTCTGTCGTCAGGTACTGGATGAGCGCGCCGCACATGGTATCATTCGGCGGCGGCGGAAGCTGCCTGCCGGTCAGGCGTGCATAGATGTTCCGTGCCGCCAACAGACCGCAGGCCGCGCTCTCCATATAGCCCTCGAAGCCGGTGATCTGTCCTGCGAAGAAGACATTCGGATGCTCATTCAGGTACAGACCGGCATTCAGCACACGGGGCGCATCAAGGAAAGTATTCCGGTGCATGACGCCGTACCGGACGAACTCGGCATTTTCCAAGCCGGGGATCATCGAGAAGACCCGTTTCTGTTCGCCCCATTTCAGGTTGGTCTGGAAACCGACGATGTTGTACAGGGTTCGCTCCTTGTTCTCGGCTCGGAGCTGAACATTCGCCCACGGACGGTGACCGGTACGGGGGTCGACCAGACCCACCGGACGCAGGGGGCCGAACCGCATGGTATCAGCACCGCGAGCGGCCATAATTTCGATGGGCATACAGCCCTCGTAGACTGTAACGGTATCGGCTTTTTTGCCGTGTGCATCCGGGTCGGGCTGTGCGGACTGCTCTGCGCCTTTATCGAACTCATGAAGCGGCGCACGCTCTGCAGAAGCGAGAGCCGCATGGAACGCTTCATACTCTGCCTTATTGAAGGGGCAGTTCAGGTAGTCTGCTTCGCCGCGGTCATACCGGGAAGCTGCAAATACACGGTCATAATCAAGGCTTTCCGCCGTGACGATGGGAGCGACAGCATCATAGAAATGCAGACGCTCATCACCGGTCAGCTGGCCGATCTCATCCGCCAGTTTGCCGTCAGTCAAAGGGCCGGTCGCGACCAAAACGGGTACGCTCTCGTCAATGTGTTCCACCTGCTCCCGGCGAACGGTGATGTTCTCGCACGCTTCCACCATCCGGGTCACTTCGGCACTGAAGGTATCCCGGTCAACAGCCAGCGCACCACCGGCAGCAACACGGGCAACTTCAGCAGCATTGAGGAGCTGACTGCCCATCCGGCGCATCTCCTCTTTGAGCAGACCGGACGCAGAGTCCAGACGCTCGGCTTTCAGGCTGTTGGAACAAATGAGTTCGGCAAAGCCCTCACTCTTGTGAGCAGGCGAAAAATGGGTCGGCTTCTGCTCATACAGGTCGACCTTGACCCCCTTGCCTGCCAGCCAAAGGGCGGCTTCACAACCGGCCAGACCTGCTCCTAATATTGTAACATGAAACTGATTCATTTAAAATCCTCTTAGTCTTTCTTCGGCACCGGCATCTCGAAACCGCAGCCCTCTTTTGCACAGTAGAGCTTGGAGCCCTTGCGGAACAGGGTGGAACCGCACTTCTCGCACTTGGTAGCGACCGGGGTATCCCAAGTCATGAAATCGCAGTCGGGGTAACGCTCACAGCCATAATAGATACGGCCCTTCGCGCTCTTCCGTTCCAGCATACGACCCTTGCCGCACTTGGGGCAGATGCCGCCGGTGTCTTTCACCAGACGCTTGGTGCCACGGCACTCCGGGAAACCGGAGCATGCTAGGAACTTGCCGTACTTGCCGACCTTGATGACCATCGGGCGGCCGCAGAGGTCGCAGACTTCGCTGGAAGGTTCATCGGGGACTTTGACCTTTTTGCCCTCCATGTTCTTCTCAGCCTGCTCAAGGCTGGCCGCAAAGCCCTTGTAGAAATCGTCCACTGTCTTGTGCCAATCGGCCTTGCCGCTCTCGACCTTATCAAGGTTCTTCTCCATCTCTGCCGAGAAATCAACATCAACGATATGGGGGAACTGTTCCAGCATCAGACCATCAACGGCACGGCCCAGCAGGGTGGGCTTCAGCTTCTTCTGCTCACGCTCGACATATCCGCGGTCGATGATGGTGGTGATGATGGGTGCGTAGGTCGAAGGACGGCCAATGCCGTTCTCCTCCAGTGCCTTGATGAGGGTCGCTTCGGTGTAGCGTGCAGGCGGCTGGGTGAACTTCTGTTCACTCTTCAGCTCTTTCAGCTTGAGCAGCTGACCCTGTTCCAGCGGCGGCAGGCTGGTCTCTTTCTTCTCTTTCTCGTCGGTGGCTTCCTCGTACAGAGCCGTGAAGCCATCAAAGGTGACGGTGTAACCGCTGGCCTTAAACCGGTAATCGCCTGCGTAGACTGTGACCGACACGGTATCCTGCTGGCAATCGGCCATCTGGCTCGCCATAAAGCGGCTCCAGATCATCCGGTAAAGCTTGGCGGTATCGCCGCTGATGCTCTTGTCCACCTCGTCCGGGGTCAGAGACGGCACAGACGGACGGATAGCTTCATGGGCGTCCTGCGCAGCGGTCGCGCTCTTGGTCTTCCAGACACGCTTATAAGGGCAGATATACTGTTCACCGTAAGCACCGGCGATATACTCCTTGGCGGCGGCAACGGCTTCATCCGAAATGCGCAGACTATCAGTACGCATATAGGTGATAAGACCCATCATGCCGTGACCGGCGATATCCACACCTTCATACAGGGTCTGCGCCGCACGCATGGTACGGGTAGCAGTAAAGCCGAGACGACGGGAAGCTTCCTGCTGGAGGGTACTGGTAATGAAAGCCGGGGTCGGCTGTTTCGCACGCTTTCCCTTTTTCAGCTCGCCAACGGTGTAATCAACACCTTCCAGACCCTTTTCGACAGCACGGGCTTCGGCTTCGTTTTTGGGCAGAAGCTTCTTGCCGTTCGCGTCTGCGGCCAGACGAGCGGTAAAGCTCTTATGGCCTGCGCCGAGGGTGGCGTCCACGTTCCAGTATTCTTCCGGCTTGAAGCTCTCGATTTCCTTTTCACGGTCATCGATGAGCCGGACGGCAACGCTCTGCACACGGCCGGCAGACAGTCCGCGGCGAACTTTCCGCCAGAGGAACGGGCTGAGTTTGTAACCCACCAGACGGTCAAGCACACGGCGTGCCTGCTGCGCGTTGAACAGATCTTCGTCAATGGCACGGGGATGCGCCATACCCTCCTGAACACCCTTCTTGGTGATCTCGTCAAAGGTCACACGGTTGGGTTCGTGGGGGTCAAGACCAAGGATATTTGCCAGATGCCAGCTGATGGCTTCGCCCTCACGATCCGGGTCGGTCGCGAGAAGAACGCCGTCCGAATGCTTGGCTTTGCTCTTCAGCTCTTTGATGAGCTTTTCCTTGCCTTTGATGCTGATGTATTGCGGCGTGTAATCATGCTCGACATCAATTCCCAGCTGGGAAGCAGGCAGGTCACGGATATGGCCCATGCTGGCCGTCACCTCGTAATCACTGCCCAGATATTTACCAATGGTTTTCGCCTTGGCAGGCGACTCCACGATCACCAGTTTCGACATAGTATTCTCCCTTATATATTAAAGAGGCGAACCTCTGAATTCTTCTTCATCTTGCGCAGCTCAGCGCAGAATATACCGTTTGCCGGGCTGACAAAATACCCGGCCTGAAAGTTCAAGTTTCATCAAAACACCCAGCAGAACCGCCGTCGGCAAACCACTCAGCGCGCTGAGTTCTTCGACACCTCGCGGCTGTGAACCAATGCAGGCCAGAACTTTCCGTTCCCGGTCATCCATTGGCACAGGCTCCTTGCGCGGTACCGGCTCTGCGGCCATATGGGGACACAGACCCAGTGTTTTGAACAAATCCTCCGCCTGACACACTGCACGCGCCCGGCCATCCCGGAGCAGGCGGTTGGTGCCGTCGGAGTTTTGTGAAAAGATGCTTCCCGGCACTGCAAACACCGGTTTGCCATACCGTTCAGCGTGAGATACGGTGGACATGGTACCGCTCTTCTCTCGCGCTTCCACCACGACCAGAGCTGACGACAGTGCCGCAATGAGCCGGTTGCGCTGTAAGAAACCATTCCGGCCTACACCGGTCATATCCGGCGGATATTCGCTGATGACACAGCCGTTCTGCTCGATCTTCCGGCGCAGTTCCCGGTTGGACGCCGGATAGGTGCGGTCGATGGGAACGCCCAGCACACCAACCGTCGGACATCCTGCCCGGACTGCGGCATGATGCCCGGCACTGTCCAGACCATCTGCCAGACCACTGACGATGATCGCACCGTTCTTTGCCAGACCTTCCCCCAGCGTTGCCGCCGCCTGCAAACCGTACTCGGTCGGCTTACGTGTTCCCACCATTCCGACCATCCCCGGCTCATTGAGCCAGTGTGGATCACCGGTACAGTACAGCACCAGCGGCATATCCGGAATACGGGAAAATGCAAGCGGATAATCCGGGTCGTCATAAGTCAGGATACGGATCCGCCGTGCTTCACATTTTCGCACGATAGGACGGTAAAACTCCGGGGTATTGTTGGACAGATTTGCCCTCTGCATTACTGGCAGTCCTGCGGCCTGCCGGAAAGCGTCAGTCGCACGGGCTTCCCATGCTTCCTGCGCACCACCGAAAGCGTCCAGAACACGGCCTGTGTGGGAGTTTGCCGCACCCAGTGTATGCGCCAACCAAAGCCAGCAGAGCAGGGCATCCGGCACCGGTCCCGGCGGAAACAGACTGGTCTGTTCCAGCCCGGAAATGCTCACAGACTTTCCTCCCGGAAATGCCAGAGCAGGATACTGCCGGCGATACCGGCGTTCAAACTCTCGACCCGGTCGGTCATGGGAATGCGGACAGCGGCATCGCAGGCCTCGATGGTCGCATCGGTCAGACCCTGACCCTCGCTGCCGATGACGACGCAGACGCCGTCCGGATAGCTGGACGAAGCGGAACTCAGGGGCTCAGAGTGGTACAGTGCCGCCGCAAGGCAGGTGATTTTTTTTGTGCGGAGAGCGACGACCGTCTCCGGCATGGAACCGGCCTCAATAACCGGGATGCGGACAGCGGCACCCATCGAAGCCCGGAGGGTCTTGGGTGCAAAAGGCGAAGCACAGCCATCGCCGAGAATGACGGCATCAAAGCCGAATGCTGCCGCCGAGCGGAGCAGGGTGCCCACATTGCCCGGATCCTGCACTCGCTCAAGAGCGAGATAACGACCGCCGGTCTTTACCTCATCGAGAGTATGCACTGGCGTTTTGAAGATGCCGAACACGCCCTGATGGGTGCCGACGTCTGCCAGTTTATCCGCCACATGGTCTTCGACAAGGTAATGCTCACCGGGCAGGTCGTTCAGTTCCGGGGATTTTTCGAGCGCAGTTTCGGTACAGAACAGGGTCTCAAGCTCTGCGCCCCGTGCCAGCTCCGGGCAGAGTTTCCGACCCTCGGCGAGGAATTTTCCTTCGCTGCGGCGGAATGGCGCACTGGACGACAAGCGGCAGGCGTATTTGACCTTTGCGTTTTCACGGCTGGTAATTTTCTCTAACATAAAAATCCAAAAAAGGGCCGCGTCTGCCACATAAGATTCCTTCGCGGCAGGGCGCAGCCCTGAATGTAATATTTGCCCGCCGCGAAAAGCTCCGGATACAAAATGGACGCTCGCGCATATTACGCGAGCGTCTCACTTTTAGTCTAATCAGGCGTTCTTCACGGTCTCGACCAGAGCTGCAAAGCTCTTGGGATCGTTGATGGCCATCTCGCTGAGCATCTTGCGGTTCAGCTCGATGCCAGCCTTCTTCAGGCCAGCCATGAAGGTGGAGTAGTTCATGCCCAGAGGACGAACTGCGTTGTTGATACGGCAGATCCACAGGTTGCGGAACTGACGCTTCTTCATGCGGCGGCCAGCCAGAGCGTAGTTGCCGCTCTTCATGACCTGCTGCTTAGCCATCTTAAAGTGCTTGCTCTTGCAGCCGTAGAAGCCCTTAGCGAGCTTCAGCATCTTCTTGCGACGTTTGTGGGTCATCGTTGCGCCTTTAATACGTGCCATTGTTTTCTATCTCCTTTAAGTCTCGGTAAATGTCTTGGATGTCAGAGTGCGGCTCGCTTATCAGGCGTAGGGCAGCATGCTCTTGATGGTAGCTACGTTGGTCTTATCAACGTAGCTGGGCTGACGATAACCACGGGTCAGCTTGGTGGTCTTCTTAGTCAGGATGTGGCTGCGGAATGCGTGGCCGCGCTTGATCTTGCCGTTCTTGGTCAGCTTAAAGCGCTTCTTTGCGCCGGAATGGGTCTTCAGTTTCATCTTAGCCATTTTGAGTTTCCTCCTAAAATTAGTCCTTATTGGGTTTCGGGATCAGCAGAATGGACATCGTGCGGCCCTCGAGTGCCGGTGCCTTATCCACGGTTGCCTGCGGCAGAGCCTCGGCAAAACGCTTCAGCACGTCAGCACCCAGTGCGCTGTGCGCCATTTCGCGGCCACGGAAACGGATCGAAGCTTTGACTTTGTGGCCAGCTGCCAGAAATTTGGCAGTCTGGTTCACCTTGGTGTTGAAGTCATTGGTGTCAATATTGAGCGAGAGGCGAGTCTCTTTGACTTCGACCACCTTCTGGTTCTTCTTGGCTTCCTTCGCCTTCTTCTGCTGCTCGAAACGGTACTTGTTGTAGTTCAGCACCTTGCACACAGGCGGTACGGCCTGCGGTGCGATCTTGACCAGATCGAGTCCGGCCTCATCAGCAGCGCGCATGGCTGCCTGAATGCTGACCACGCCCATCTGCTCGCCGTCTGCTCCGATTAGTCGAACCTCACGATCCCGGATCTGACCGTTGATCTCCAGTTCCTTCGACTTTCCTGCGGTAGCGATAATGAATGCACCTCCAAACAATAATCCATAGTGTTGCTATTTTGGCATAGAAAACGCGGCCGCCCATCTTTCAGGACAGCCGCGCGAAAATTCACACATGACCGCACTTTGCTCAAAGTAGCAAATGCGTTCCGGTATAGCCCGGAGGACTTTGACCTCACAAGGCGAGCGCGGCACAGGCCGTAGCTGCTTTCTTTACCTAGTCATTTTACCACGCTCCGCATGTCCTGTCAAGCACTTTTTTCACGAAAAGTCTGATTTTTCGGCAGGCTCGCCCTCTCAGTCACCTCCGGTGACAGCTCCCCCAGAGTGGGAGCCATTGGCATGTCGGGCAGCTCCGAGCGTCTAGCGGCAGAGCGCAGGCCCTGTTTTCTATCTTATGCTTCAATAAGCCGGTTCAATGCAAACGAATAAATTCCCTTATAAGTAATTTTCTTCGGTGCAAAGCGTTTGTCGATGGCGAGAGCATAAAGGTTCAGCTGGGCACGGTAAGCGTAGAGGAAATCTTCTTCCGTTTTGTGCCGGTCGGTCTTGTAATCCAGCAGCTCGAGGTGGTCGGGATAGACCAGCACAAGGTCTGCGATGCCCTGCACCAGCACCCGTGCCGCATCCACTGCGCTGTCTTTTTCGTTTGCCTGTGCTTCTCCGCTCTGCGCTGCAAGAACCGCCGCTGCCGGTAGAGCCGTGATGAAGTCCAGTTCTCGCAGAACCTGCTCTGCACCGCAGATCCTCCGGAACGCTTCGCCCTCGACAAAGAGCCGTATCTTGCCGATGTCCAGCTTCTCAGCAATCTCAGGCGGCATGAGCTGAGCGTCCAGCTGACGCCGACGCTCTTCCAGAATGGCGGCACAGAGGGCATCCTCGCCCTGCGGCTTCGCTTTCGCCAACGCCGTAAAGTCGGCGTGTTCGAGGAAGGCATGGAGGGCGGTTCCCATCTCGGCGGCAGTCAGGCCGTCTTTTGAGAGGAATCCCGGACGTTCCAGCGTGGTCTGTTCCGATTTATGGACGATGCTTGTCACGCTGACTTTTGCCGGAACTTCTGCCAGCTTTGCCGCCGGGTACTGCCAGCGGAAACCTTCGCGCAGTTTCATCACCAGCTTCGGGTCAGGTTCCGGCTCTTCCTCGCCGATGTGCGGCAGCTCCACACCGTCAGTAGAGATGCTTTCAATCTCGATTTCGACCGGTATCACGCCGGGGTCTGGGATAGAAATGTCAATGCGGCTTTTGCTGTCTATAAAGGGCAGTTCGAGGTTTTCGGCCAGCCGCCGGAGAAGTTTTCCGTCCGGGTGAACGAGCAGTGCCGTCCGCAGCCAGTCGGCGAAGCTGTTTGCCTGCTGGTTGAGAGTCTCCCCTGCGCCTGCCGCCAGAAATGCCGCGGCACGAGCAAAGGGATTCGTCGTTTTTGTAATGCCAAGCGGAACGGTCAGAATCAGCTTGTCCTGCGCACGGGTCAAAGCAACATAGAGCAGACGCATCTGTTCACTCCGCATCTCCTGCGCGTGGACATTGGACAGCGCGGTATAGGCCGCTGTTTTGTAGGCTCCCTCGCCTGCTTCCGGACGGAGGCGCAGACCTGCGCCGTAGTTTCGATGGAGCAATACCGGCTGACGGGTATCCATCGCGTTGAACCGCCGGGCAGTATCCGCCACAAACACCACCGGGAACTGCAGGCCTTTCGAGCGGTGGATGGTCATGATGCTGACGCAGCCCGGACGGGAGCCGCCGGGTGTAGTGTCCTGTCCGGTGGTTCCGGCCAGTGCCGCCGCGTCAATGGCACGCACCAAAGCCGAGATGCCGCCGCTGCCTGCACTGGCGCAGAAGGCCGCAAACTTTCGGGCATCCTCCCGGCGTCGGGTGCCGTTTTCCATGACGCCCAGTGCAGCCAGATAGCCGGTGGAAGCAAAAATTTCTTCCAACAGCTGTTCCGTCGGAACGCTCCGCGCCATCCGGCGCAGTTCATTCAGCCGGGCATAGAAACGCTTTACTTTTCGGGTGAATTCGTCTTCCTCGCCGCTGTTGACGGTCAGGAGCAGCGCACCGTAAAGGCTCATCTTCCGTTTGGCCTTGCGTTTCGGCTTGGCATCCGGCGTTTCAGTCTGGCCGGCTTCCTCCTGCTTCTGCGTCTCTTCGGCCATCTTCGCACTCTGCGCCCGGAGACGCACCAAATCATCATCCGTAAACCCAAACAAAGGGCCGAGCATCGCCGCCGCCAGATAGATATCCTGCGCCGGGTTGTCGATGACGCGCAGCAAAGAAATAAGCGGCCGGATATGCGGCGCATCCAACAGATTCTCTCTTGCATCAGCGTAGACTGGGATCCCGGCCTCGGTCAAGGCTTCGGTATAGGCTGGGAAATTTCCGCGCGCCGCCAGCAGGATGCAGCAATCTTCATACCGTACCGGACGGGTCGTGCTGCCCTCACGCACCGGCATTTCGGAGCGCACCATATTCAGAATTTTCTGGGCGATCCACTCTGCGTCCGTTTCGGTGTCATCGTCGGGCAGGAAATGCGCCTCAACGCTTCCGGCATACTCACCGGGTGCGCCGCAGACCAGTCGCTGACCGTCGCCGTAGGCCGTATCGCCCAGCCAAGGAGTCATGAGCTGTTCAAACAGGAAATTGATTCCCTCGACCACCTGCGGCGCAGAGCGGAAGTTCGCGTCCAGTGCCAGCAGAGCATTCTTGCCGGGCGTTCCCTTTTCCGGACGGGGACGCGCCGTCTCTTCGGGCAGGAGCGGCCAGCTGTCCAGCTTTTCCCGAAAGATGCTGGGGTCGGCCTGCCGGAAGCGGTAAATACTCTGTTTCAGGTCGCCGACAAGGAACAAATCATCTCCTGACGGCGTTGCCAGACAGCGGTACAGCGCATCCTGCAAAGCGTTTGTATCCTGATATTCATCCACCATGACGGCGGCATAATTCTGGCGTATCGTCTCGCAAAGAGGGGTAGGCGTGCCGTCCGGGTCACGCAGGAGTTTCAGCGCAAGATGCTCGAAGTCGCTGAATTCCAACAGCTTCCTCTCCCGTTTTTTCTCCGAGAACCGGGTATCGAAATCCCGGACAGCCGCAAACAGGGCACGGAGACGCGGCAAAGCCGCTTTCCGGTCGGCTTCGGCTTCTTCCTCGCTGCACGAGATCAGTTCCAGTATGTCGCCAAACAGCGATGATGCTTCATCCGCACGGGTCTTAACGGCGGATTTGTGTTCGCCGGTCAGCCGCTTTTTCATATTTTTCAGGCCGGGCATCGGCTCCATCCCGAGGACATAGGGCGTCAGCCGGTCATACAGAGGCGACCATTCGCCTGCCTTTGCCAGACGTTCCACGTCGCCCAGCAGAGCAGCCGCCGTCTCGAGACGTTCCAGCGGCTCTGCGAATTTTTCATTGACCGACATTACCGCCTTTGCTTTTGCGGCGGCGGTCTTCTTGCTGGCATCTGCATCGGCCTGCGCTGCGACGAAATCTTCTTTGCAGTCCGCCAATGCCGCTGTCAGCAGTTCCCGGGCAGCCTTTGCAGAACGGGCGGCCTCAGCCAAAAGCAGGTCATGCCAGCAGGTACTCATAAAGCCGTTTTCTGCTTCCCACGGTGCCAGCCACTCGTCCAGCTTTTTGTCATAGTCTGGCAGGGCGCGGAGGAAATCGTAGACCTGCAAGATCGTCTCTCCGGCGGCACGGTCGGTGCGGCCTTTGCCGTACAGGTCAGCAAATTTGCAGAAGTCCGGATCGCGATAGGCATTTTCCAGTGTCTCAGACAGCGCGGACGCACGCAGCGTCTCAACGCTTCCGGGGTCAGCCGGAGAAAAATCGGGTGGGATATCCAACGCCTGAAAGTGCTTGCGGAGCAGATCAAGGCAGAAGGCGTCGATCGTGCAGATGGGCGCACGCTGGAGCAGCATCCGCTGACGGCGGAGGGCGGCGTTTGCCGGGTTCTGCTGGCTCCGCTTGAGCAGTGCCTGCCCGATACGGGCGCGGAGTTCCGCCGCTGCCGCATTGGTAAAGGTCACGATGAGAAGACGGTCGGCATCCGCCGGGTGTTCCGGGTCGGTGATGAGCTGTACGGCACGCTCCGTCAGAACGGCAGTCTTTCCGCTTCCGGCTGCCGCACTTACCAGCAATGCGCCGCCCCGGTCGTCGATAGCGGCACGCTGGGCTTTTGTCCACTTGGGTTCACTCACGGCTCTTCCTCCTCTTCTTTAGGCTCAAAGGGTTTCGCAGGGGCTTCCAATGCCCGTTCGCCGATGCCTGTCTCATGGCAGCAGATAAAGCCGTAATCGCACCACTCACAGGGGCTTCGGCCGGACACCAGCGGCTCGGCGGCGATCTGTCCGCCGTAGAGCTGTTCACCCATTTGGGTCACAAGGTCATCCAGATGCAGCTGGATTCGGTTCAGCTTGGCGATATCCGCACGCTTGTCTTTCTGGTAGGGGCTGGGCGCGCCGTTCCGGAACGAGAAAGGCAGATATTTGCCCGTCTCGGCGGCGTCCATCGCATCGAAAACGCGCGGCTCGTCCACGACCAGACCATCAATTTTGTATTCCACACTCCGGGCAGCTTTGTCACGGGTCGTCGTTTCGGGTGCCGGGTCTGCCAGCAGATAGAGAACGCCGGCCGGTTCCGCACCGGTGAAGCGTCCGCTCTTATCCCGGGTCAGGCTGAACAGATAAAGCAGCATCTGACAGTCCAGACCACAGTAGACCTCTTTCAGGTCAAGCTTTTTCGAGCCGGTCTTATAGTCCACGACACGCACCCAGCGTGTGCCGTCTTCCTCCACCCACTCATCGGCACGGTCAATGGTTCCGATGAGCTGGACCGTGCGGCCATCCGACAGGCGGTAGAGCTGCGACGGAACGGCATCTTCTCCGCCGCCGATCTTCAATTCGCAGGCCACCGGGCGGAAACTGCTCTGCCGCTGTTCATCGCGTAGGTAGCACAGCAGGCTCGTCATACTCTTTTTGAGCCGGGAGAGCAGATAGGCGAACCGGGCGGTATCCTCAGGCAGGTACTGCCGGGCATACGCATCCACCAGCATGGATGCCAGTGCTGCAATGGCATCGTCGTCCAGCTCCGTGAAGGGCTTCATCATCTGGGAGCAGGGATTCTCCGAGCCGGGGTTTGGGTCGAGAGCCATCTGCAGCACCCAGTGCATCAGGGTGCCGCTCTGGTCAGCACTTAGTTCTGCCCGGCGGCGCGGTTTCAAACCCAGCACATACTGTAGAAAATATCCGTACCGGCAGGTGTAGTATTTTTCCAGCTGACTGGGAGAGATACGGAGCCGCCGTCCCAGCAGGTCTTCCAGCGAATTCAGATCGTTGACTTTCTTCGGCGGATTTGCCGCCATCCGGTGCAGGAGTTTCAGTCCCTCCGGCTCCTCTTCTCCGGGCGTCCGGAGAGCTTCGGTCAAGCTGACGCGCTCGGTGTCGGTCAGATTCCAGCCGCCGCCCAGACAGTCCAGACCATCGGCAGGAGTAGCGGCAAGGTCGGCCAGTTCCAGCTTCGGCGGCTGTGGTTCCAGCACGTCCACGATAGGTTCCAGCGCAGCACAGAGGGTCAATCCAGCCCCCTTCGGCCAGCTCATCCAGAGTCCCTTTGCCGGAGCTGTCAGAGCTTTATAAAAGCAGACCTGCTCGCGGACGACACGGTTCTCAAAACAGTCGGGCAGATCGATTTCATTTGCCATCAGCGCATCCCGGTCGGCATGGGTCAGTAGGCCGCTTTCGCCGGGTGCCGTCGGAAATTCACCCTCCGCCAGACCCAGCACGAAAACATAGTCCGGGTCATCCAGACGCATCTTGCCTGCACTGGCAAGAACGACAGCATCCAGCGTCTGCGGAATATGTCCGAGATCGGACGAGCGCAAAATCAGGCCGAACAGGTCTTCGTACTCGGTCACAGTTACTGTCTGATTGCCCAGCAGCTGTGCCATCTCGTTGAGCAGCCCCATCACGACGTTCCACTCTCGGGCGGCTTCTTCCGCTGCCGGGATGCCGCGTTCGGCGCGGATAGACTCGACCTGTGCGGCCTGCTGTTCTTCCGCGCCCAGCTTTTTCAGACAGAAATAAATCGCCCGGCTGATCTGCTCCGCATTGGCATTCCGGACTTTGCCCTTCATCTCGTCTACAGCCTCGACCAGCAGTTTCCGGGCTGTTTCGGCGTCCTGCTGGTTTTTCAGGTCTTCCTCGGTCAGCTCCCGGCCGCCGAAACCTTTCGGGCTTTTGTTGAACTCTTTCCGCCATGCGGATGCCGTCGGAGACCATGTGAAAGCATAGTTTTCGAGGGCGCAGACCTGCTCCTCCGTCAGCTGACAGAGACCGGTCTTGGCGAGAGCGGTCATCTGCTCGGTCATCTCGGCTCCCCGTGCCAGCGCAAGCAGAGCGCGGACAGCAGCGGCCGGCGCACTGAATTCCGGCGTCGTCGGCTCATCGCAGTAAAGGGGGATCTCCGCCATCCGGAACTCATACCGCACCGCCGCGCGGTATTTTGAGATGTCACGGCAGACGACAGCGATCTTCTCGCACCGGACGCCCTGCCGCATCAGGCGGCGGATCGCACCGGCGGCGGCACGAGCTTCCTCTTCCCGGCTGGGTGCGGCAAAGAGATGCACCTCCTCTGCCGGAGCATCCAGCGGTTCGCAGCTTCCGGTCTCCAGAATCTCCGTCAATGCCGCAAGGCCGGGCGCATCCTTGTGCCGGACATCCCGGCGGAGCGAGATGGGCGCAGCGACTTCGGCACCATTTTTCCGCGCCAGCTGACGCAGCTGCGATGCCACCTGCTTTGCGCCGGAAAACAGACTCAAATCACCCGGGAGCATCGGGGCACCATCATCACAGAGGGCGACTGTGACCGTCGGCAGAGCTGCCAGCATCGCTCCCATCAGACGCTTTTTGGGAGCGTTGAAGGTATCAAATTCGTCAATAAAGACTGCCCGGTCTTTCAGAAATCCCGGCAGTTCTCCCCGTGCGAGAGCCTCTTCAAGCCGTACTGCCGCCAGTTCAAGACGGTCGGCCGGGTCCATGCCGCTCTGCGCCAGAAGCGTTTCATAGCCCTTAAAAATCAACGCCAGCTCTGCCAGCTTGCCGCGTTCTGTTCCACAGTTTTCCGCAAGGGAAGCCAGCTGGTCTCCGGACAGACCTGCACTCTTCAGCTCGTCGATGGTCTCAGACGCCATCTGACAAAACGCCGCGCTCCGGCGGTGACGGTAGTAATAGTGGACATTGTCCTGCAGTTCTTCGAGTGCGCGGCGCACCAGCACCGCCCGGCCTGCATCAGTCAGGGTCTGTACGGCCTCTCCGCCCTCGGTGGACAAAATTTTCTCTGCCAGACTTGTGAACGAAAAGCTCTCGACATTTGCCGACAGAGCGTCCCCCAGTTCCCGGTAAATGCGTGCCTCAGTCGCCGAAGTGAACTGTTCCGGCACCAGCAGGATACTGCGCTGACCGGACTCCGCCCGGGCTTTTATCTGCTCATACAGCAGGGTCGTCTTGCCGCTGCCGGAGCCTCCTAAAACCAGTTTGAGCATTGCCAACCTCCCTCGCAAAATTCAAACCTATTGTATCACAAAATTGCAAGAACTTCTATTCTGTGGTAAACTGAGAAAAAACACCTGCGCAGAAAGGACGTTTCATGAAAATTTTAGCTGTTGATTACGGCGACAGCCGCACCGGGCTTGCCGTTTGCGACGCCAGAGAGTTTCTGGTATCGCCCATAAAACCCCAGATCACCGAAAAAGCCATCCGGAAAGTTGCCGCAAAGGTCTGCGAAGCGGCTGTTGCCAACAACGCCGAGATGATCGTCGTCGGCCTGCCGCTGAACATGGACGACACCGAGGGCGAGCGCGCTCAGAAAAGCCGGAAGCTGGGAAACATCCTCGAGCATTGGAGCAAACTTCCCGTCCGGATGTGGGACGAACGGCAGACCACCATCTCTGCCGCCGAAATTCTGGACGAATCCGGCACCTTCGGCTGGCGGCGGAAGGAAGTTCTCGATTCCATAAGCGCGACCGTCCTTCTTGAGGATTATATCGCGTGGCGGAAAGAGCATCCCGGCGAACTTTAAGCAGACAGCAAAAAAACGGACGGTTGAACCGCCCGTTTTTCTATTACTGGTATGTTGTGATGGTCACGCTGTTGATGGTGATGGTCTCAGTCGGCTTCTGGTTTTCATCCACGCCGGTCTGCCCGATGGCGTCCACGACGTCCATTCCCTCATACACCTGCCCGAAGACCGTATCGGTATAGTCGAGGTAGGGCGCACCACCGGCGGTCTGATAAGCACTGACGACCTCCGCCCGATATGCTGCCGCGTTCATCTGGTCGACCAGTTCCTGCGTGACCGAATCACCGCCCGGCAGGGTGTCCACAACATAGAAAACGCTGGACAGCTGAGCGGAAGCATCCGGCGCGGCACAGAGTGCGCCGGAATAGTGGTGGAGCGAATCCGTCACCTCTGCCGGGTAACGGTTTCCATTCCAGATGGTCGTTCCCCTGCCGTCTGTTCCCTGTCCGGCCTCGATGAGGAAGTCTCGCTCGACCCGGGTGACGGTCAGGCCGTTATAATAACCCGACTGCGCCAGCCCAATGAAGTTATCACAGGCCTGCGGAGCCTGAGCCGGGAACAGCACCGCCTTGAAAACGCCGGCCGAGGTGTCAAACACCGCAATAGTGTCGCCTGCGGCCGGGTGAGTATACTGAAGTTCTGCGGATTCCACCGCCGGACGGGAGATCGTCTGCACCGGTTTTGTGACCTTGCTGGTAAAGATGCTGCATCCCGTCAGCATCGCAAAACAGCCCACCGCCGCCAGTGCAGCAAGTGTCCTGCGGAAAATCTTATCTGGCATATTCCTGCCCCCTTGTTCATATCCTGAGATTGTCGGACGACCTCTCAGGTCGATATACAGAGATAAGTATACCATATCTCGTGCCTCAGTGCGAGAGGAAAATGCGTGAAAAATTATTGTCTGTTTTCCAGCAAAAAAGCATCTTGACGAGCGGACAAAAAAACGCTACACTATAAGCACACCAAGCGGCAGACCAAAGCGGCAGGGTGCGTGGACTTGTTATCTTTATTTTTGATAAATCAGGAGAGCGAACTTATGGCTGAAGAGATCAAGAACCCGAACGCCGAAGAGGAGTATCAGCCCGATTTGATGACCCTTGAGGATGAGGACGGCAACGAAGTCACTTTTGAAGTGATCGACGCGCTGGATCATAAGGGCGTACACTATCTGGCCGTTGTTGAATACGCCGAGAACGAGGAAGATCTGGACGAAGACGCCCAGCTGGTCATCCTGAGCGTCGGCGAGGACAGCGAAGGCGAATATCTGGATGTCGTGGAAGACGATGAGGTTCTGCTGGAAGTCAGCAAACTGTTTGAGAAGCGTTTGAGCGACCAGTTCGAGATCGAGTAAGTTCGATTTTTTCCAGACAAATTACCCGGCAAGACTTCCTGCCCGGCTCGATTTGTTGCGGTTTATATGATCCTACTAATCATTCAACGGGAACCCGGCGTTCGTCGGTCGATTGCAGACCTCCCCGCCGTGGGCTCGACCCCGGAGGTTCGATGAGGAAGCGTGAATCCGGAGACAGGGTACCCACCTGTCCGTAAGGGTAGGTTTGATTGACCGCAGACGACCGGGCGGGATCTTTTATAGAAACGCATCCACCGCTGTCCTCTGCAAAGAGGCAGTGTGTGGATTTTTTTATATTTTATATATGAAGGATGTGTATTGCGGCATGAAATCCGAGCATCTGGTCGGAACTTCGATCCCACGTTTCACCTACGACACTCCCACAACTCCGGGAAATGACTTTTATGCCCTGTGCGAGGGTGAACACCCCCTGTGCATGATTTTTCTGCCCGGATTCGACCATCCGGTCACCCGGGAGTATATCACCCGTTATCTCAAGACTCTGTCGGCCCTCCGAGACGTCCGGCTGGCCTGTGTCGTCCATTCGTCGGCGCAGGATGTTTCCGCTGCCACTCGCGGCTCGGAATTCCCCTTCCCGGTCATCTGCGACGGTTCCGGCGTTCTATACAGTTATCTGGGCGTCGAGCAGAGCAAAGGCCTGCTGAGCTGGAGTTTTGCCGCACAAAAAATTTACAGAGCCGCCAAGGATGCCGGATATCAGTACGACCGCACTGCACCCCAGATCCTGCCGCTGACTCTCATTCTCGGCCCGGAGGGAAAAATTTTGTTCACCCATTCCGGACGGAGCCAGACCGATTTGCCCGACGACTGCACCTCCATCGCCGAGCTTGCCCGGGAGGTCAAGAGGGTTTCTTCCTCGGATGACCCATCCAGCTCGCATTGCTCGGATGAAACTCTGACTCTGCCCGACCTGATGGACTGGTAATTTATCGCTTACAGCAACGGAACCGTTGAACGATGCGCCGTTCAACGGTTCCGTTTTTCTTTTTACTCTTCGTCCGCAAACAGTCCCGGGATGCCGCAGATGGCCGCCACGCCGACCAGCGTGAAAACGATACGCGACCAGATGGAACTGTTGCCGCCCAGAAGCCAGCCGACGAAATCAAACTGGAACAATCCGATCAGACCCCAGTTGATTCCACCGACGATCATCAAAATCAAACAAATTTTATAAAAGGTCTGCACAAAAAGACCCTCCTTCCTTCGGGGATAGTCTGCCCCGGCGGAAGGAGGGTTATTCGTTTTTAGAACCCTCTCGGCGAGATGACCCGTGCGCCGCCCTTATCCGGCTGCGCCAGATAGACCTGCGGCCACTTCGTCTTGACTGCGTTTGCTGCGGCACGGGCAGAAACCTCGTCCGTAAAGACACCAAAGACCGCCGCGCCGCTGCCGGTCATCAGAGCGGTGACGGCTCCATGCTCTTTCAGCGCGATCTTGATGGCCTCGTTATCCCGTGCGCCGCTGCACTCTTCCAGTGCATTTCCGGCGGCAGCACAGACTCCGGCCAGATCCTCAGCACGGATGGCCTTTTCCTGCGCTTCGCAGTCAGGGTGGACGGAACTTCCGACCTTATCATAAGCGGCGAACGCTTCCGGAGTCGAGACGCCGTAATCCGGCATGACGACCGTGAACCAGCAGTCGGGCATCGGCGGAAGAGCTTTCATCACATCGCCTACCCCCTGTACCCGGCAGGTGCCGCCCATCAGCGCAAACGGAACATCCGCACCGATTTTCGCTCCCAGTGCGCAGAGTTCGCTCATGGAGAGCTTTGCTCCATAGAGGGCATTCAGACCCACAAGAACAGCGGCAGCATCGGCACTGCCGCCGGCCATGCCTGCACGCACCGGAACATTCTTATAAATCGTGATGTCGATGCCTGCCAGCAGGCCGGTATACTGGAAGAACGCAATGGCCGCTTTGATGGCGGTATTGCTGTCGTTAGCGGCGACCGGGCTGCCGGGCAGAGACAGATTCAGGCCATTGCTCCGGCTCAGGACGACCCTTTCATACAGGGAGATGGCCTGCATCGTCATATCAAGATTATGATAACCATTCGGCAGCAGGCCGACGACATCCAGCGCAAGATTCAGCTTTGCCGGTGCAAGGACGGTCACGCGATTCAGTTTTGCCACAGAAAGTCTCCTCCTCTTTTCGGCTTATTGTTCGCCGCTGTTGATGCCTACTTCTTTCAGGAACTCCCGGATGCGCTTCATTGCTTCGGTCAGATGTTCCACCGAATAGGCATAGGATACACGGCAGTAACCCTCGCCGGACGCACCAAAGGCATCGCCCGGGATGATAGCAACGTATTTCTGTTCCAACAGTTTGGTGCAGAATTCCTGACTGCTCATCCCCGTGGACTTGATGCAGGGGAAGGCATAGAACGCACCGCGCGGCTCGAAGCAGGTCAGACCCATCTCATTAAAGCCGCGCACGACCAGACGGCGGCGCATGTTGTACTCGTCACGCATCCGGTCGATCTCGCCGTCGCAGTCCTTCAGAGCGGTGATGGCAGCATACTGGCTGGTGGTGGGCGCGCTCATGATGGCACTCTGGTGGATCTTCGTCATGATCTTGATGACCGGAGCCGGACCGCAGGCATAGCCCAGACGCCAGCCGGTCATGGCGTAGGTCTTGGAAAAACCGTTCACCACGATGGTTCGCTCTGCCATGCCGGGCAGTGACGCAATGGAGACATGCGGACGCAGGCCATAGTTCAGCTCTGCGTAGATCTCATCCGACAGAACCATGATATCGGTGCCGCGCAGGACGTCAGCGATAGCCTCGAGGTCTTCCCGTTCCATGACCGCACCGGTCGGATTGTTCGGGAAAGGCATAATGAGCAGTTTCGTCTTAGGCGTGATAGCCGTTTTCAGCGCGTCCGCGCGGAGACGGAACTCATCCTCCTGACGGCAGGCCACATGCACCGGAACACCGCCGGACAGGGTGGTGATCGGTTCATAACAGACAAAGCAAGGCTCCGGAATAATGACTTCATCGCCCGGTTTTACAAGGGTGCGGATGCACATGTCGATAGCTTCGCTGCCGCCAACGGTCACCAGAACCTGACTGGCCGGGTCGTATTTCAGACCCAGACGGCGTTCAAGATATTTTGTGATCTCAACACGCAACTCTTTCAGACCGGCGTTAGAGGTGTAACGGGTGCGGCCATGCTCAAGGCTCTCAATACCGGCTTCCCGGACAGCCCACGGGGTCTTGAAATCCGGCTCGCCGACGCCGAGGCTGATGCACTCGGGCATCTCGGCAGCGAGGTCGAAGAATTTGCGGATACCGGAAGGCCGCATCTCTTTTGCGGCAGGTGCGATCAGTTTATCGTAATCCATTACAGTACCGTACACTCTCTTTCGTCGATTTCTTCATCCTGATACAGACGGCTTTCCTTCTTGTAGGTGCGCAGGACGAAATGGGTCGCTGTGGACAGTACGTCATCCAGAGGGCTGAGCCGCTTTGCTACGAACAGCGCGATCTCCTGGAAGGTCTTGCCCTTGATGACGAGCTGCAGGTCATAGCCGCCGCTCATCAGCAGGACGCTCTCGACCTCCTCAAAGGAAGCGATGGTCGCGGCGATCTCATCAAAGCCGCGGCTCTTCTTGGGGCTGACGTTCAGCTCGATGACGGCCTCGACCCGGTTGATTCCGGCCTTTTCCCAGTCAACGAGGGTCTTGTAGCCCTTTATGATGCCCTGCGCCCGGGCAAGGTCGATCATAGCCGCAACTTCGGCAGGAGATTTATTCAGCATCGTGGCGATATCCTCGATGGGAAGCCGCGCGTTATTTTCCAGAATCTTCAAAAGCTGTTCCATACGTTTGTTACTCCTTACGTTTTGATGGCTCAGAAATTATAGATAAGTATAGCACAGTCCGGACAGGATTGCACCCGGTTTTTGAGATAGAATGTCTTTTCCTGCCGGGAACTGTTCTTTTTTCCAAAAAGTATATTCAAATTTCGGCAAATCTGCTATACTGGATTTGGAACACGGCGTTTTTTGAGCCGGATCGTCATCGTTCGCTGCCCGTTTTTGAGCGGACAGCCGGGAAAGAAAACGAGGGTTAGGAAATTATGAAAGCTTTCATTACTGTCATCGGAAAGGACACCGTCGGTGTCGTCGCAAAAGTTTCGGGCCTTTGCAGCGAGCTGAACATCAATATCGAGGACGTCACCCAGAGCATCCTGCAGGGCATGTTCGCAATGATCATGCTGGTGGATATCTCCAATTGCAGCGTCAGCCATGAGGAGCTGCACAAGCGTGCCGACACTCTGGCAAAAGAGATGGGGATGCAGATCCATGTGACCCGTCAGGAAGTTTTTGACGCAATGCACACCATCTGAAAACTGCGGAGGTTCTAATATTATGAGCATGATGAATACCGGCGACATCCTCGAGACCATCGAGATGTTTACGCAGGACAATCTGGACGTTCGCACGGTCACGATGGGCATCAGCCTGCTGGACTGCATCGACCCCGACCCCAAAAAGGCCTGCGAGAAGATCTACAATAAAATCACGACCAAGGCCGCCAATCTGGTTCCGGCGGTCGAACACATCAGCGCGGAATACGGCATTCCTATCATCAACAAGCGCATCAGCGTGACGCCCATTGCCATGCTGCTGGGTGCCTGCCCGGATGCTGACCCGGTAGACTTCGCCAAGACGCTGGATGCTGCCGGAAAGAAGGTCGGCGTCAACTTCGTCGGCGGTTACACCGCCCTCGTCCACAAGGGATTCTCGGCTGGCGACCGCCGTCTCATCGAGTCCATTCCCCGTGCGCTGGCAGAGACCGACATCGTTTGCAGCTCGGTCAACATCGGTGCGACCAAGGCCGGTCTGAACATGGACGCCATCAAGCTGATGGGTGAGGCCGTCAAAAAAGCTTCTGAGCTGACTGCCGACCGTCAGTGCATCGGTGCGGCAAAACTGGTCGTTTTCTGCAATGCGCCTGAGGACAACCCCTTCATGGCCGGTGCGTTCCACGGCCCCGGTGAGCCGGACTGCGAGATCCATGTCGGCGTTTCCGGCCCCGGTGCTGTTCGTGCGGCATTGGCACGCCTGCCGAAGGATGCTCCCATCGACGCTGTGGCAGAACTTGTCAAGCGCACTGCTTTCAAGATCACCCGTGTCGGCCAGCTGGTCGCAAACCTCGCTTCGGACGCTCTGGGCGTTCCGGCCGGTATCATTGACCTGTCGCTGGCTCCGACTCCGGCCGTCGGCGACAGCGTGGCAAACATTCTTGAGGAGATGGGTCTGGAGACCTGCGGCTGCTGCGGCACCACAGCCTGCCTTGCCCTGCTGAACGATGCAGTTAAGAAGGGCGGCGTCATGGCATCCAACCATGTCGGCGGTCTGTCCGGTGCGTTCATCCCGGTCAGCGAAGATGACGGTATGATCCATGCCGCTGAGTCCGGCTGTCTGACCATCGAGAAACTCGAGGCTATGACTGCCGTCTGCTCGGTCGGCATCGACATGGTCATCATCCCGGGCGACACCACTCCGGCGGTCATCAGTGCCCTCATCGCCGACGAAGCTGCCATCGGCATGGTAAACGCCAAGACTACCGCTGTCCGTGTCATCCCGGCCATTGGCCGTAAGGCTGGCGAGGTTCTGGACTTCGGCGGTCTGTTGGGCTATGGCCCCATCATGGCTGTCAATCAGCGTGACCCCTCGGTGTTCATCAACCGCGGCGGCCGCCTGCCTGCCCCGATGCAGTCGCTGAAAAACTAACCTCTCAGTCTGCTTCGCAGACAGCTCTCCTGACAGGAGAGCCTTTGGCAAAATGAGAAAGTTTTTTCGTTTTGCCGGAAAGCTTTTGAATATCTGCCTTGAAACAGGCCTATCCTCTGGTTATCATTTCCAGAGGAGGGTCTGTTTTTTTATGTGGAATGGTTTGGTTCATGAAATGTCACGGCGACAAATGGCGGTTCTGGGGCTGGTGCTTTCGTTCTGCTTTCTGACTTGCGGTTTCGTGCAAATTCTGAGCTGGGGACAGATACAGCTGGGCATCGGAGAGCTGCTCTGCTCCGACACGCTGCGATTCCACATCCGGGCAGACAGCGATTCCCTGCTCGACCAGAGTATAAAGCTCTGCGTCCGGGATGCCATCCTCGCCTATGCGGACGCTTCCTGTACATCAACGGACAAGCTCGACGCCCTTCGCTGGGCAGCACAAAATCTGCCGCGGTTCCAGCTGACTGCACAGCAGGTGCTTGCGTCACTTGGGATCCATACACCGGTACGGGTGCGGCTGGTGAATATGTATTTCAACAAGACCCGGTATCAGTCCTCCGCCCTGCCTGCCGGACGGTATGACGCCGTGCGGATCGAGCTGGGTGACGAGAAGCACTACGGCAAAAACTGGTGGTGCGTCCTCTACCCGGGATTATGCCGTTCAGCCTGCGGTGGGTATGACCTGCCCGAGGAAAACGACCTCATCTGCGGCGAGTACATCATCCGGTTCAAATTGGTGGACTGGTGGCAGAGCGTAACAGCAGACAGAAACGACGAAGTTCTGGTGGAGTAACACATCCTCCCTTCCGGTCATACACTGAACCCGGAAGGAGTGTGTTGCAACAATGGCGATCCCTGCGTATTATTCCTTTATTCAGCACGGCTCTAATGGGTCGGACGTAGCACTGGTCCAGACATGGCTGAACGGCATCCGTGACCAGTGTACCTGGCACGACATTCTGGCGGTAGACGGAAACTTCGGCACCGGCTCCGAAAAGGCCGTGATGGAGTTCCAGCTCCGGAACAAACTGACTGCTGACGGCAAAGTCGGCCAGACCACATGGAACACCCTGTACAACAAGTACACCGCCAAGCACGGTCTTGGCACGCCCTATCCCGGCATCGCCCTGCGTACCGGCATGGCAGGCGGAAGCGTCCGGCTGGTGCAGCAGAATCTGAACACTCTCGGCGAGACTCTTTCGGCGGACGGAAAATTCGGCTCTGCTACGGCTGCCGCTGTCCGGCGTTTTCAGGCTCGGAACAACCTGACGGCAGACGGCGTTGTAGGCGCATCGACCTGGAACAAGATGTTCTGATGAAGTGAACGCGGCTCCTGTCAGAATTTCTGACAGGAGTTTTTTGCTTTGCTATACTCTTTAAAGAACAATTGAAATACACATTACTTTTGATATAATACAATTAGCATTCTTTAATAAAATCTGTTTTCTATACGAAAGTGAGTTGATTCAGTATGAAAATTCTACACTGCGCAGATTTGCACATGGATTCCCCCATGGAAACACACATGACACGCGAACAGGCTGCAACACGGAATGCCGAAATTCTGAAGTCTTTTCAGAGAATGACGGAATATGCAGAGCAAGAGAATATTCGGCTGGTTTTGATTGCGGGCGATCTTTTTGATGGGGAGCGTGTTACAAGACGTACGGTGGAAGGTGTGCTGGATGCGGTGCGCCGTACACCGCAAATTGACTATTTATATGTCAGCGGCAATCACGATGACCAAACGAACGCATTTTCCGATCAGGATGTTCCGGAGAACTTCAAGCGTTTCACAGATAAGTGGAATACGTTTGAATATGGAGATATTGCGGTATCCGGTATAGAAATTACAAAGGCCAATGCCAGTACGCTCTATGGGCAGCTTCCACCTCAGAAAAGTCGAGTAAATATTGTGATGCTTCATGGACAGATTTCGACAGCTTGCGAGGTGGATCAGGTAAATCTAAATTTGCTTAAAGGGAAAAATATCAGCTACCTTGCACTGGGACACATCCATACATATTCCTGTGAGCAGCTAGACCGTGATGGCATATACTGTTATCCCGGATGTCTGGAAGGACGCGGATTTGATGAATGCGGAGAAAAAGGCTTTGTTGTTCTGGATACTGGTGTAAGAAAAATCACTCCCATATTCGTTCCCTTTTCATTAAGAAAACTTCACCGTATAACAGTTGATATTACCGGCCTAATGACGAACAGTGCAGTCTATCAGGCTATGAAAAAAGCTTCGCAGAATATTTCTAAAAAGGATATGGTAGAGTTTATCCTGACAGGTGCAGCAGACCCTTCAGCGCGCATTGCAGAGAAGTATCTATATAACCTTGCGGAAAACGATTTCTTCTTTGTGAAGATAAAAGACGAAACTAAGCTGATGATTGACCCGAAAGACTACGAGAACGATATTTCCCTGAAGGGTGAATTTATTCGATTGGTTATGGCAAGCGATGCGAGTGAAGAAGATAAGATAAAGATTATCCGTACAGGGCTTGAAGCGTTGACCGGAGAGGAGATTACAGTATGAAACTTTTGGAATGTCATGTTGACAATTTTGGCAAGTTATCGAACTTTGACTACCGGTTTTCGGATGGTCTGACGGTAATTCAGGAGCCGAACGGTTTTGGTAAAAGTACATTAGCTGCATTTATTAAGGCAATGCTGTATGGCTTTCCGAGAACAGCAGGACGAAATGTTGCAAGCAACGAACGAAAAAAATACCTTCCGTGGCAGGGTGGAACATATGGTGGAAGTCTTGACTTTGAGTTCGAAGGCATTAACTACCGTGTGTGGCGAACCTTTGGCAAAACAGCAGCTAAAGATAGATTTTCTCTCCGTGACTTGACAAATCGTAGAGAAAGCACACGTTTTACTGAAAAACTGGGAGAGGAACTGTTCCAGTTGGATGCGGAATCTTTCATGCGCAGCGTCTATATGTCTCAGTCACAAAATCAGGAAACTGCCGTAACCACATCAATTCAAACGAAGTTAAGTAATCTGGTAGACAACACAGACGATTTGAACAATTATGATTCTGCAATGGAGCATCTGCGGACAGCTCGGTCGGAATATCGGAAATTTCGAGGAAGCGGCGGTCGTATTGATGAGATCCAAACACAGATTGAACTATTAGAACACAGTTTAACGGATGCAGAAACGAAAAAGAACCCCTTAGCTGAAGTCACAAGCAACATTGAGAAACTCCAAGTAGAGAAACTTCAGCAGGAAGAAGTTTTGTCTTCACTTCGCGAAAAAATCACAAAGGCGTCTGCACAGCAGGCAAACCAGACATTGCGTGAGCAATTTACAGGTATGGAAAAAGATTTGTGTACTGTAGAAAGCGACATTCAAGCTCTGGACAAATCCTACCCAGAAGGTTATCCTTCAAAAGACGAAGTCCATCTGCAACGCAATAAGCTTGCGACTGCTCAGCAAGCGCAAAACGAGTTGAACAGCCTTGTGCTAAAAGAGTCTGACGTTCAATGTGAAGCACAGGGACGCTTTATCTTTTCTGATGAAGCAAAGACTGACGCAGAAATCCAGCAGTGTCAGAGAGACTGCAATGACCTGTCTGAAGTAACTGCTCAGGCAGGTGTACAAATGAGCAAGGAAGAGTTGGAACAACGTGAAGTACTAAAGACGCATTTTGAAGAAGGCACTCCGAAGCCTGATGAACTTCAAAAATGCAAATCTGATGTCACTGCTTTGACTGCAAAACAGGGCGCATTAAACGCACTGCAGTTGACAGCAGCAGAATCTGAAAGGTTGTATAAGCTATCAAAATTCTTTACTGGAAAGAACATTGACGAAGAAATCGCCAATTGTGAAGAGGCACAGCGGCAGATAACAGAGTATCAGAACAGAATCAACGAAAGCAACCTATCAGACGCAGAGGAAAACGAATGGAAGCAGCTACGTCATATTTTTTCTATTGAAGTGCCAGAAGATACCACCATTCAGCAAAAACAGAGTGACTGCCGCAGGATCGACGAACTAAATAGCAAAAAAGCAATGAAAACGACCGTGCTTCAGCCGGTTCAAAAACAGGAAATAAAGAAATCCGGAAATTCAATGATTCTGATTGCAATCGGTGCATTGATCATTGTAGTAGGCATAGCTTGTTTTGCTTTATCAAAAATCGCTGTTGGTGCTATTCTTTCAGTTGCTGGTTTTGCTGCAATTTTGGGTGCTTTCTGGTTACATACAAAACAGATGGTTCATCAAGGCACTGAACAAATCGCCGTTGAGAGCAGTGCCATCAGTGAAGCAGAGCTTCAGGAACTGTACACTTTGCAAAAGAACATAACAGAGTTCCTGATGGAATTTTATACGGATGCTTCAGAACCGAACACAAAATTGGTAAATCTTCTGCTCAAGAAAAAAGCATATTTACAGTTGCAAGAGCGAAAGAGCAAATTGGAGCAGGAGAAAGACTCACTTCATACCAAAATAGATATACGACAAAAGTATGTGAAGGAAATATTCAGTCGGTATTACCCAGGCCAGCTATATCAGGAACAGTTTATTGCGGATCTGAAAAACCGCTGGTATGAATATGGTACTCTGCAAAGTCGACAAAAAGATATTCAGAAAGAACGAGAACGTCTAAATTCTGAGATTTGCCAACTCGAGGAAAGCACCCACTTAGTACTCGCGAAGTATTATCCGGATAATACAGCTGACATTTCTGTACAGTTGCAGAAGCTGGAAAGCGATATGACTGAACTGTCGAGGTTAGATTCCAAGTGGGTCAAGACAAAGGAAAGTCGCGAAAATGCGGAAAGTCAGAAAGAAAAGCTTACAACCGCAATTGAAGCTGTTCTAAAGAAGTACCATGTATATACGGAGAACCAGCTATATAGCGATTCTCTTGATGCTCTAAGAGCCAACTTTAGCGCATACAAAACAGCTGCAAAGAATGTAGCAGATTACCACACGAATAAAGATAAGCTTGAAAATCAGAAATCAGGAGCGGAAAAGGATATCGAGCAATTTGCCCATCAATATGGTTTCCAGCTGCCGTTAAATGAAAAATCTCTTTCTCAAATTTTAGATGATATAACAACTCACACCCTAAAAGTAAGTCAGAAAGCAAAAATCACACAAGATATTGCAGACTTCAAAAAACAGCATCCAGAATTCAAGGATGGTCTATCGGAAGAAAAGCGGATGCCAGAAGAGCTTCCCACCGTGGACGCATTGATTCATGCAGAAAGCATCGCAAAAGAAAACTTGAAAAAGACAGATGATAAGCTTCAAACCGCACGTGGAGAGCGCAAAAAGCTTTTACAGACAATTGAGCAGATTTCTGAAATGGAAGATCAGCGAAAGCGTCTGATGGAACAGCGTAAAGAATCTGAACAGAGCTGTGCTATTCTGGATACAACGCTGAGTCTGTTGGAAAAGGCCAAGAATAATCTTTCAAACCAATATGTTGAAGGCGTGGAACAGAACTTCGCAGCGTATGTACAGGAATTGCTGGGTGACAACTTTAGCAAAGCACTTGTAGACCATGATTTGACAATCCATGTAGACGAGAAAGGCGAAGCACGAGAAATTGACTATTTTAGTGCCGGAACAGTCGACAGTGTTATGCTCTGCATGAGACTTGCACTGATCGATGCCCTTTTCAAGCAGGAGAAACCATTTGTTCTTCTGGATGATCCTTTTGTAAATCTGGACGATGCACACACACAGCGTGCATTAGAGATGTTGAAAGAGATTGCCAAAAACAGGCAAGTTGTGTATATGGTCTGCAACAGCAGTCGATGCTGATCATATATACCTCACCTATACTTCACCACAAGTATATTATGCGCCTTTCCCGGACACACTGACCCCGGAGGTGATTACGATGAACTCTCTGACGCCCTTTGTCCGACACGAACTCGAGATGCCGGACGCCGCATTTCAGCCGCCCTCTCAGCCGGACGACCCGAATGTTCAAATTCCGCCGCCGGACCTGTCACTTCTGGTCGACCCTGACCCGGAAGAACCGGTTCCCATGACCGACGGCACACCCGTTGCCTGCCGCCAGAAAAATGCCGAAGAGTTTCTGGCCGGGAATGTTCCGGGCGTGATGGCGCAGTACGGTGAACAGCTGTTCGGCACCGAGCAGAACACCGACTCGGCACATCCGGCACTCGAAGAGTCCGACCCGGCCAAAAGCAGTGTGCTGGACCTTGTTGACTGGCGTGAAGACGCTCCCTACGGCTAAGGTTTAGCATAATTTTCAAATTATTTTTAATTTACCTGTTGAAATCTTTGTCCGCTTCTTTTATTATGGTAGCAAACAAAGCAAAGGCAGGTAATAACCTATGGCAGAAATCAAGTACGAAATCGTTCAGAAGGTAGCAGTCCTCTCCCAGCGTCCGCGTGGATGGGAGCGTCAGCTGAACCTCATCAGCTGGAACGACGGCGACCCCAAGTATGATATCCGCGACTGGTCCCCCGATGGCACCCGGATGGGCAAAGGCATCTCCCTGAGCCACGACGAGCTGGCCATCCTGAAGGGCATTCTCGACGACATGGAGCTGTAAGATGGGCAACCGCGAAGAGTTTATCCAGATCTTTCAGCAGCATGTCACCCGGCCGGGCAGCGAAAAGCTGCTGGACTGGATGGACAAAAAAACCGATTTCTTTTCGGCCCCGGCATCGACCCGGTTCCATGGAGCGTGTGAGGGCGGACTGTGTATGCACAGTCTGAACGTTTACCACGCGCTCCACGACAGCTTCTTTACCGAAGGGGAAAGCGAAGAGAGTTTCGCCATCTGCGCATTGCTGCACGACCTGTGCAAGGCCAACTACTATAAGCCCGGCACACGAAATGTCAAGAACGAAACGACCGGTCAATGGGAAAAAGTGCCTTCGTACAGCGTCGAAGACCTTTTTCCCTACGGCCACGGTGAGAAGAGCGTTTTTCTCATCGAGCGGTTCATGAAGCTGAAAGTCGAAGAGGCAGTTGCCATCCGCTGGCATATGGGCGGTTTTGACGACGCTGCCAGAGGCGGCTGTTTTGCCATCTCGGAGGCATATGACAAGTATCCTCTGGCCGTCAAGCTCCACATCGCCGACCTTGAAGCGACCTATCTGATGGAACACCGTACCAGCTCTATCCGATGAAAATTTTCCCGAATATGCAAAAAAGCTGACGTTTTGGAGCATTTGCTCAAACGTCAGCTTTTGTTTTTATGTACCTATCATTCGGTCAAACTGCGCAAGCAGCTGCGCCGACAGGTGTTCCAGAGGAGTCTGTGGCTCCGGCAGCGGTTTCGATTTTGTCCTTGTGCCGGGTCTGGACGGACGGCCTTTCCGCTCTTTTTTAGCGTTTATCCGTCCGGCATCCGCCAGTCGTTCGCCCTGCGGCGTGAAGCGGCTGACTTGGAATCCCGGCTTATCCAGCACCGGCTTCTGCGGTTCCGGCGGAAGGATCCTTCCCTGCCGCACCTGCCTGCAAAGCTCGATCAATTCGGCGTTTTCCTGCTGCAGCGCGTAGATAACACGCTCGCAGGCAAACACCCGGGTCTGATACAGGCAGATCTTTAAATTAGCCTCTGCCAGTTTACGGTTCAGCGCGTCCAGCTGTGCAATGATGTGCTGCGGCAGCCGTGCGCTCTGCGGCTTCTGCGGCCGGACAGCCCGTTTTTTCACCGGACAGCTTGTCCCTGCATCATCCTGTATCGGATCGTTTTTTGCTTTTTTCTCGGCTCGCCGGATCTGGCGATATTCTTTGGCGTTCTGAGCCCAAAGAGAGTCGATGCACCTCAGAACGCTCTCCGCAAGACGGCCGCTTTCCACATCTTGTGTACTCATGGTCTGCCTCCTCCCGCCTGCACAAGGCCCTCTTCCGGGCAACAGTTCTTACTTGCGCTTATTCAGGATCGCCAGCAGCTCGTCATAGTAACGGTTGTCGCTGCTCTCTTCTTCCACCGGCTTGGCAGCTGCTGCCCCTGCCGTGGAAGCCGATGCTGCTTTTGCGGCTGCTGCGGCTGCCGAGATGTCTGCGCTAAAGACTGCGGACGGAGCCGATGCTGCCACGCCGCTGGTCGCATTGTTCAGGCTGTTGCGCAGTCCCTCAGCCGGCTTGTTGTCGAAACCGGTCGCAACGACGGTGACACGCATCTCATCGGAGAGGTTCTCGTCGAACGCAGTACCCCAGATGATGTTCGCATCCGGATGTGCGCTCTGGGTGATGAGGCCTGCTGCGGTCTCGACATCCTCCAGACCGATATCGGGGCTGGAAGTAATATTGATGATAACGCCGTGTGCGCCTGCGATGCTGGTCTCCAGCAGCGGAGAAGAGATCGCAGCCTTTGCAGCATTCTCTGCCTTTCCCGCACCCTTTGCCGCACCAACGCCCATATGTGCGTAACCGGCGTCCTTCATAATCGAGCGAACGTCCGCAAAGTCCAGATTGATGAATGCCGGAACATTGATCAGAGCGGAGATGGACTCGACGCCCTGACGCAGAACGTTATCTGCTGCCTGAAATGCGTTCATCAGGGTGATCTTCTCCTGACTGATCATCTTCAGGCGTTCGTTCGGGATCACGATGAGACTGTCGACATGCATCAGCAGGTTTGCAATGCCCTGTTCTGCCAGACCCATCTTGCGCTTGCCCTCGAAAGCGAAGGGCTTGGTGACGATACCGACCGTCAGAATGCCGAGGTCATGCGCGACCTCTGCCACAACGGGAGCCGCACCCGTTCCGGTACCGCCGCCCATGCCTGCGGTGATAAAGACCATCTGAGAGCCCTTGAGCGCGTTTGCGATCTCATCCTTGCTCTCTTCTGCGGCACGCTGGCCGATCTCCGGGTCTGCGCCTGCGCCGCGGCCCTTGGTCAGCTTTGAACCAAGCTGCACCTTGGTTGCCGCATGGTTTTTCGCCAGTGCCTGCTGGTCGGTGTTCATCGCAATAAACTCCACGCCCTGCAAGCCATCGCTGACCATGCGGTTGACGGCGTTGCCGCCGCCGCCGCCCACGCCGACGACTTTGATCGTCGTAACGTTTTCGTCCATTTCTTCGTCGAGCATCAATGCCATAACTTTTGTCCTCCATCGGATGATATCGTAAAACTGCGCGGATCGCCATTGCGCAGAATAGTCTCATAGCACAACTATACAACTGTATCGTATCATCTTTTGGCCCCGATTGCAAGACAAATTTACTTTTTTGAGGGTCTTTTTTTCTTACTGGCAACTTCCGGCAGGATTTCCCGGCAAATTCGTCCTCCAAGAGACGCTAAAATTTCTGTAAAATCCGCATATCCCCGGTCGATGTACTCCGGTTTCCGGATCTGGCTGGTCCCCCGTGCCGCCAATGCCGCCAGCACCAGCGCGGCACCGCCTCGCAGGTCGGGTGCGTCCAGCTGTGCGCCGTACAGGATGCCGTTTCCAGCCCTTGCCGGAGAGAGATGAAGCGTCCGCCCATCCACCCGGACATTTCCGCCCAGTCGTAAAAAACCTTCAGCGCAGGCAAATCTCCGCTCAAAGATCACATCCTCGATGCTGCTTTCCCCCTCGGCGCAGAGCATCGCCGCCGCAAGAAGCGGAGCCGCATCGGTGGCAAGAGCCGGATAGACCCCGGTGAATACTCTGCCTGCACCATGCAGCCGCCCAAACCGGGAGATTCGCGCACTCTCCGCAGCCCATTCGACCCGGCATCCCATTTGTTCCAGAATTTCCAGCACCGGAGCATAAAGAGAAGGCGGACAGCCGGTCAATTCTACCCGGCCTCCGGCGGCGGCACAGGCACAGGCCAGCGTCGAAGCAAAGATCCGGTCTGGCAGCGGCGAAAACACACAGCCTGAGAGGGTGCGCCTGCCCTCTACAGCGATGACCGAACTGCCTGCACCTTTGATCTGTCCGCCGCAGCGGTTGAGAAACTCTGCAAGGTCAGCGATTTCAGGTTCTCTTGCCGCTCCTCGCAAAATGGTTGTTCCGTTTGCGCAGACAGCTGCCAACAACAGCGTCTCGGTCGCACCGACGCTCGGGAAGCGGAGGGTGATCTCTGCGCCATGCAGTCCGGAAGGTGCGGTCAGCACCAGCCGGCCGGGGCCTGCCTCCAGTTCCCGAGCCCCCATCTGTGCCAATCCGGAGAGGTGCAGGTCAATGGGTCTGGCTCCGATCTTGCATCCGCCGGGCAATGTTGTCTCCGCCCGTCCCAGCCGTGCCAGCAGCGGCGCGCAAAAGAGGATGGACGCACGCATTTGTGACGCTGTTTCGCCGGGAAGGGTGCTGTTGAACGGAGTTCCGGAGATCAGGACATCGCCATTCTGCCACTGCGTTTCCAGACCGGCTCCTTTGAGCAGGGACAAACTGCATGCCACGTCAGACAGGCGCGGCACCGCACGCAGACGCACCGGGCTTTGGCAGAGAAGCGTTGCCGCAAGAAGCGGAAGCACGCTGTTTTTTGCCGCCGGGATGCGAACCGTCCCATTCAGCGGACGACCGCCTGTCACCTTGATGAAGGTCGTATTCTCTGCCATATCCGCAGCCCCCATTCCGCAAAAGATACCTCAGGCTATGCAAAACGGGCAAAAAATGTACCTCGGACAGGCAGAACTGAATTTGTGGATCTATTTCTCAGGTCTCACCCCGGGAGACGGAGAGGACGATCCCCATCTCACCCAGCAGCATCATGAGACTGGTGCCGCCGGAGGAGAAAAATGGAAGGCTGATCCCGGTGTTCGGGATGGTATTGGTAACGACGGCAACGTTCAGCACTGCCTGCAATGCCACCTGAACCGTGAATCCGACCACGAGCAAAGCACCGAACCGGTCGGGTGCCTGTGCCGCCAGCGTGATACCACGCCAGAGCAGCAGGACAAAGAGCAGCACGACCACACAGGCTCCCACAAAGCCCAATTCTTCGCAGACAATGGAAAAAATAAAGTCGTTCTGCGGTTCCGGCACAAACAGGTGTTTCTGCCGGCTGTTTCCCAGACCCAGACCGGTCGCTCCGCCGGAACCAATGGCATACAGACTCTGGATGGTCTGGTGTCCATCGCCTAAGGGGTCTGCAAAAGGGTCGACCCACGAATTGAGCCGGTCGGCGGCATACGGCACGAGGTCGGGCATGATGACGACCGCTGCGCCGATAGCCGCAATGCCGCTGACACCTGCCAGCACGAACCAGCGCAGTCCGGTGCCGCCAACGAACATCAGCACCGCACCGATCCCAAGAATCAATAATGTGCCCGAAAGGTGGGGTTCCAGCAGCATCAGAGCCGCTACGACGCCCAGCACCAGCATGAAGGGCAGGACGCCTACTGCAAACTGACTCATCCGGTCGTGGTTCAGGGAAATGATATGGGAAAAGACCAGTACAACGGCAAATTTTGCAATCTCGCTGGGCTGAAGAGTTCCCAGCCCGGGCAGGACGAGCCAGCGTTTGCAGCCGTTATACTCGGGCATGAAAAGCACCGCCGCCAGCAGGATCAGGGAAAGTGCCAGCAGCGGCCAGGCCAGTTTATGAAAGATGTGGTAATCCACCCGGCTGGCAAGCCACATGCCGACCAGTCCCAGCGCAGCATAGAGCAGCTGCGGCCGGAGATAGGCAAAGGCATCGCCGCGCCGGTAAAGAGCCACAGCGTTGGATGCACTGTACAGCATCACCAAACCGAAGCCCACAAGGGTCAGCACCAGCACCAGAAACGGCAGATCCATCGCAGGCAGTTTCCGGATGAATGGACGGCGTTTTGTGTGCTGGGCGCGAAGCATCGCATGTTCCATGGACATTCCTCCTGCCTCTTATTATACGCATCCAAAGTTCCTGACAGTCATTTTTGCACGGAACCGCACATAGAATTGACCCGAAGGAGGTGCCACTATGTCTGAACTCCGCACTTTGCCGGAACAGGGATTCCGACGCCGCGCGCGCATCATTACTGCCGTTTTCTGCGCCGTAGCATTCGGGCTGGCGGTACGGCTGTTTTTCCTGCAATTGCGCAGTGAGGGCTGGTACACCGACCGTGCGCTCGGGCAGCAGCTGCGCGACACGGTGGTTCCGGCTGACCGCGGCAAAATTTACAGCGCGGACGGCGTGCTTCTGGCTGCAAACAGCAGCTGCTGGACGCTCCGAGCCTCTCCCCGGGAGATGCCGGAAGACAAACTCGCCCTTGCCGCGCACGAGCTGGCCGAGATTCTGGAACTGGACGAGGCCAAGCTGCTGGAAAAGTTCAGCGACCGGCATTCCAACGACTGCCTGCTCCGTTACCGGGTCGAACGAGAAATGGCCGACCGGGTACGGGATTTCTGCGAAGAAAATGGCATCACCGGCATCCGCATCAATCAGGACTCGAAACGCTGGTATCCGCAGGGGGAATTTCTGGCGTCCGTCCTCGGTTTTACCAACGTAGACAATGCCGGTGTTTCCGGGTTGGAACTGCGGTATGACGACCTGCTGACCGGAGAAAACGGCGTCGTACTGACCGCCGTGAACGCATGGGGCTATACGCTGGAACAGAGCTACGAGACAGAACGTTTCCCAACTGAGGGCGACGGACTGCGGCTGACCATCGACGCCAACATTCAGCATTACCTCGAAAACGCGCTGAGCTACGCCGTGAAAGAACATCACGTTGCAGCCCGGGCGGTAGGGATCGTGATGGATGTCAACACCGGCGCGGTGCTGGCAATGTCCACGACTCCGGCCTACGACCCAAATCAGCCGCGTGTCATCTATGATAAAGCCGCACGGGAACAGGTCGATGGGCTTTCGGGGGATGCCCGAGCCGCCGCTTTACAACTCGCCCAGCAGACCCAGTGGCGGAACAAGGCCGTCAGCGACCTGTACGAGCCGGGAAGCGTTTTCAAGCTCATCACCTGCGCCGCCGCACTGGACGCCGGAGCGATTCAGAAAAGCTCCAGCTTTTACTGCGGCGAGTCCATCTCCGTTGCCGGAACACGGTTCCACTGTGCCAACCACAAGCGGCACGGCGCGCAGACGGTCACGCAGGCACTCGAAAACTCCTGCAACCAAAGCTTCATCCAAATCGGCGCACGACTCGGGAAAGAAGCGTTCTGCGACTATTTCGCTGCGTTCGGCCTACGCGTTCCCACCGGCATCGACCTGCCTGCCGAACCCAAAAAGAGCCTTTACTATACCGCCGACCGGATGGGGCCGGTCGAGCTGGCATCCTGCGCCTTCGGGCAGAGCAGTAAGATTTCTTACCTCGAGATGGCGGCGGCGGTCTGTGCCGTCGTCAACGGCGGAAAGCTGATGAAACCCTACGTCGTATCGGACATCCTCGCGCCGGATGGTGAAATCATCGACCACATCGAGCCAGTCTGCACCCGTCGGGTTCTGAAAGAAGAGACCAGCCTTACCATGCGCGCCATGATGGAGTCGGTCGTCCTGAACGGCGGCGGACGGAACGCTCAAATTGCAGGCTACCGGGTCGGCGGAAAGAGCGGCACCAGCCAGAAGCTGGACAGCGACGACGAAAAGGCCCGTATCGCCAGTTTTGTCGCCGTCGCACCCATCGACGACCCACAGTTTCTCTGCCTTATCTGTCTGGATGAACCGCACAGCTGGACCACCGCCGGCGGCAGCCTGTCGGCTCCGGTCTGCGCTGAGGTCCTCGAACAGACCCTCGTTTACCGTGGCATTCCCCGTGCTTCCACAGAGCAGCCTTCTTCCTCTGCTGAAACTGCAGCTGACCTGCCCGAGGACGGCGACAGCTTTGACGGGGCATAAAAAAGAGGTATGGCTCAACGGCCATACCCCTTTGATACACTCTATTTTCAGTGCTGCTGCGGCTGCTCACGGAATTTGATCTCGCCGGTCTTGCTGTCCATCGAGTCGACGATGGCAAGGCTCTCGAGCTGATAGCCCTTGCTGCGGATGAGTTCGCCGCCCTGCTGGAAGCCCTTTTCGACGGCGATGCCAATACCTTCGACCGTCGCACCGGCCTCATTTGCCAGCTCCAGCAGACCCATCAGGGCACAGCCGTTGGCAAGGAAATCGTCGATGATGAGGACATGATCTTCCGGCGTCAGGAACTTTTTGGAGACGATAACGTTGTAAATTTTCTTGTGGGTGAAGGACTGGATCTTGGTTTCGTAATTGTCGTAGTCGAGGTTGATGCTCATCGACTTTTTGGCGAAGACCACCGGAACATTGAACTCGCTGGCGACCACGGCAGCGATGCCGATGCCGCTGGCCTCGATGGTCAGCACCTTGTTGATGGGCTTGCCGTCGAACAGGCGTTTCCACTCCCGGGCCATCTCGCGGAACAGCGGAATGTCCATCTGGTGGTTGATGAAGCTGTCCACCTTCAGCACGTTGCCCTCGCGGACAATACCATCTTTTCGGATACGATCTTCCAGCAGTTTCATAATCTTTTGTCTCCTCCAAGCTCATATTTCCTTTTTATTTCACTTAGTATACCGAATCCGGCCTGCTTTGGCAAGCCTTTTCCTGCCGAAATCTGACAAAAAGTTCTCCTCGATTTTACGCAGTTCTTGCAAAAGTATTACTCTTGTGAAAATTCCAAAAACTCTGCTGCCCATGCGGATAGGATTTGGATTTTTCTCTCTTGTTTTCTTAAAAATTTTGAGTATACTGTAAGCAAGCACGGGTGGAGGACTCTGCCCGGAGTGCCGTTGCTGCTGTGGGTGCGGCATGTTTGAGAAGAAGGAGTTATGGTATATGAAGACAGGATTGATCATGGAGGGCGGTGCGATGCGCGGCATGTTCACCGCAGGCGTCCTGGATGTGCTGATGGAACATGGCATCGAGGCAGACGGCGCGATCGGCGTTTCGGCTGGTGCTGTGTTCGGCTGCAACTACAAATCCCATCAGATCGGGCGCACCATCCGCTACAACACCGAATACTGCAACGACAAACGGTACGCCAGCTTTAAAAATCTGGTGCGCACCGGCAATCTGTACAGCGAACAGTTCTGCTATCACGATGTGCCGGAAAAGCTCGACCCGTTCGACGCCGAGACGTTCCGGAACTCGCCGATGGACTTTTTTGTTGTCTGCACCGACGTCAAGACCGGCGACCCCATTTATCACAAGTGCCGCACCGGTGACGCTGAAGACATCAAGTGGATGGAAGCATCGGCCTCCCTGCCGCTGGCCGCAAAGATCGTCAAAATCGGCCATTATTCCCTGCTGGACGGCGGCATTGCCGACTCGATCCCCGTCCGGTTCTTCGAGTCCATCGGCTACAAGCGGAACCTCATCATCCTGACCCAGCCCAAGGGCTTCGTCAAGAAAAAGAACCAGCTCCTGCCTGCGATTCGGGCAAAATATTTCCGGTATCCGGCCTTTGTAGAGGCTGTTGCTGACCGGCACGAGCGGTACAACGAGACGCTTTCTTACATTTCGATGCTGGAACAGTCCGGGCAGGATTACGTCATCCGTCCGCCGATCCCTCTGGAAATCGGTGCAATGGAGCGTGACTCAAAGGAGCTTCGCCGGGTGTACGACACCGGCCGGGCTGTTGCAGAGATTCAAATCGACAAGATTCAGGCCTTTTTTGAACAGGCCAAGGCCGAGTCCGATACTCAACTCTTAACTGAGCGATAAAACAAGACAACCCTGCATTCCGGTTTCAGACATATCCGAACCAGAACGCAGGGCTTTTTTCACACTTCTTTACGACATTCGGTAAACCTTCAGATAGATCTGTCCCCGAAGTTCGCCCAACTTTTCCCGGATATGAGCCGCAAACTCCGGGTCATCGAACAATTCTACGACATAAGGAGCGTACCGGGTGCCTTTCTGGGCGCGGAACTCGCCGATGAGGGCATCAATGGGCTTTGCCGCCATATAACAGCGGCCGATATTATCCGTTGCGGCATCCAGCGAATCGGTGACGTTCAGCACGTCGACGATGGCTTTCATCTCCGGGCGGCAGCGGCCATAGTCCTTTGGGTAGCCGCCAGTCTCGTCGTAAAAGCGGTGGTGGTACAAGGCCGCCTGACCCAGATCCTCCCGGTGGCCGATCTGCGCCAGCAGGTCATAACCGAACACCGGATGCCACCGGATGCAGTCGAACTCTTCATCCAACAGCCGGCGAGAGTTCGTGCTGATATACATAATGACCGAGCTTTTGCCGAGGTCATGGTACAGGCCGCACTCATAAGCCATCTCGGAGATCTCTTCCGCGTGGGTCTGCAGCTCTTCCACAGTCTGATATCCCATCAGACCGACGAGCTTTTCCGGATGTTTTTTCAGCAGTTCCTTGACAAAAAGCCGGGTCAGGTGTGCGACCATCAGCGAGTGAACGTAGGTCGGGCGGTGTGCCGCCAGAATGTAGTTCAATCTTCCCCTGCTGTCCGTGTTCTCTATCGCCGGGAGGGTCTCCACCAAATCCATCACAGCATTGCTCGCCAGCCGTGGGTATTGGGTGGGCGGCATCTTGTCCAGATATTCCAGACAACACTGCTTGCTGTCTTTGATGCGCTTATCCAGTTCCTCCCGGTCTTCCAGGTCAAGAAGCCAGACATAGCGGTACACATGGCTCGGCAGGGTAAGATTGTTGTTCACTCCGGTCGCTGTAAAGTCCTCGTGGTCGACTCGCTCGACCGAATCCAGCACTGTCTCCATAAGACTGCGAGCTGTTCTGCGCCCGGTGTGATACTCTGCCGCCGCATAGAAATAATTCACGCGCCAATTCTGGAGACGGGCTTCCTCGCCCTTGTTTTCTCCGCACTTTTCATAGACATATTTTGCCGCTTCATAAACTCTCGCGGCGATCTCCGGATCGTCGTTTTCTCGCAGATAGGGCAGAATACTGAGCTGGTCCATGTACATGGAGTAAACGAAGTTCTCCCACGGCATCTCCGGGTTCAGCTGGTGATAATAGGGGTCAGTCATAATCGCCATTGCACGGTCAAAGATATCCATGTAAACGCGGCAGGATGCATAGCTTCTTCTTGGCAGAGCCATCTTGCTGTTACCGAGACAGCGGATGATAAAGCCGCGCGTCTTGACGTCAAGCTCTTCATAACGGCTGATATACTGCGCCCCCTCTTGAAAATAGGCACGGACTCGTTTTCCAAAGGGATTGACCCCCACCCGGTCACTCTTGATGTTCAGATAATAGAGCGTCACACCGCAGTTGTACAGCTCCCGGACAATGAACGCGGCATCTCCACGCAGTCTGGCCGCTTCCAACAGCAGACAGTGGATTTTATATGCAATGCCGTCGTCCTCGCTGTTTGCATAAGAGAACAATTTTCCGGCAAACTCCTGCAGCTCGTCGATGTCCTCATCGGTCAGGTCTTCGGCCTTTCGGGAGTAGACCAGCTCGTTCAAGATCTGGTTGCTCTCCTTCATCAGCGCAAACGATTCGGATGCGTTTTTCTGGATGGTATCCAGCACCACCTGTGCATCCGTTCCCGGCTCAAACTCCGGCTTTGAAAGCGCGCGGACGTTTCGTAGATTTTCAACATATCGGTCGCAGCGCGCATCTTTCATCAACAGAACTTCCCCTCAACACACAGACTTTTCGTACTTTTATTCTTTCTATTTATCATTATACTGTTTTGAACAGGGCTGTCAACGCCGGTTCAAGAAATATTTTCATGATACCAGAAAAGCCACCGCAGGCGTTTTTTCCTGCGATGGCTTTTTAAAAAATCAGATATTCAACTAAAATTTCGTGAAATCACTCCACGATGATGCTCTTGCCGGTCATCTCTGCCGGAACAGGCAGGCCGATATAGGGCAGCATGGTGGGAGCGATATCCGCCAGACAGCCGCCCTCACGGAGTTTGACGTCGCCGCAGCCGATGGCGACAAAGGGAACCACATTGGTGGTGTGAGCCGTGAACGGAGTTCCGTCCGGGTTCTTCATCTTCTCAGCGTTGCCGTGGTCAGCGGTCAGGAATGCGCAGCCGCCTGCGTTCAGAACAGCAGTGACGACCTCTTCAACAGCCTTATCGACTGCCTCAACTGCCTTGACAGCAGCCTCGAACACGCCGGTATGACCGACCATATCGCAGTTTGCGAAGTTGAGAATGATAACATCATACTTGCCGCTCTCGATGCGAGCCTTGCACTCTGCAGCAACTTCCGGTGCGCTCATCTCAGGTTTCAGGTCGTAGGTAGCGACCTTGGGGCTGGGGATGACGCAGCGGTCTTCGCCCTCGTAGGGAGCCTCGACGCCGCCGTTGAAGAAGAAAGTAACGTGAGCATACTTCTCGGTTTCAGCAATGCGGAGCTGGGTCTTGCCGTTCTCAGACAGGTACTGACCCAGAACGTTCTTCAGCTCGACCGGAGGATATGCGACCTCACAGTTGGGCATGGTAGCGTCATACTCAGCCATGCAGACATAGTTGACATGCTTGCGGCCGCCGCGACGCTCGAAGCCGGTGAAGGTGTCGTCGCAGAAGATACGGGTCATCTGACGGGCACGGTCAGGACGGAAGTTCATGAAGATGACGGTGTCGCCATCCTGCACACGGCCACCCTCGCAGGTGACGCAGGGCAGAACGAACTCGTCGGTCTTATCGGCTGCGTAGGAAGCCTCGATTGCCTCCTGAGCGTTTGCAGCATGGTTGCCCTCGCCGTAAACGAAGGCAGCGTAAGCCTTCTCCTCACGATCCCAGTTGTTATCACGATCCATTGCGTAGTAACGGCCGCTGACGCTGGCGATCTTGCCGACGTCCAGCTCGTCCAGCTTTGCCTGCAGGTCAGCGAGGAAACCCTTGCCTGCGTGGGGGTCGGTATCACGACCATCGGTGATGCAGTGGAGATAGACCTCGGTCGCACCCATGTGCTTTGCCATTTCCAGTACGCCGAACCAATGGTCAGCATGGCTGTGAACGCCGCCGGTGCCGACCAGACCCATCAGGTGGATGGCCTTGCCTGCGTCGATGGCAGCCTTCATGTTCTTGACAAGGACAGGATTCTTGAGCATCTCACCGTCACGGATGGACTTGGTGATCAGGGTGAGCTGCTGGTAGACGATGCGGCCCGCGCCCATGTTGGTGTGGCCGACTTCCGAGTTGCCCATCTGACCGTCGGGCAGGCCGACAGCCATGCCGGAAGCCTCGATAGTCGTCATAGGATATTTTGCCATCAGCGAATCAATGAAAGGCTTTCTGGCAGCTGCAACAGCATTGCCGTAGGTCTCGTTCGGCGTCCAGCCGAAGCCATCCATGATGCACAGAAGAACAGGTTTCTTGGACATATTGGTATTTACTCCTTAAAATTTCAACTTAGCCCTTGGTTGCAGCGTTGACGATGACTGCAAAATCCGGAGCCTTCAGGGATGCGCCGCCGATCAGACCGCCGTCGACGTCCTTCTTGCTCAGCAGTTCCTCGCAGTTCTTTGCGTTCATGCTGCCGCCGTACTGGACAGTGGTAGCCTCTGCGACTGCCTCGCCGTAGACCTCACCGATGACCTTGCGGATCTGAGCGCAGACTTCCTCAGCCTGCTCAGCGGTAGCGGTCTTGCCGGTGCCGATAGCCCAGATGGGCTCATAAGCGATGACGACATTTGCCATCTGCTCAGCGGTGACGTCACGCAGAGCGATCTTGGTCTGCATACGGACCAGCTCTTCGGTGACGCCCTCTTCACGCTGCTGCAGGCTCTCACCGACGCAGATGATGACCTTCAGGCCAGCGTTCAGAGCAGCCAGTGCGCGCTTATTGACGGTCTGGTCGGTCTCAGCAAAATACTGACGACGCTCGGAGTGGCCGACGATGACGTACTCAACGCCCAGATCGACCAGCATATCTGCGCTGATCTCGCCGGTGAATGCGCCGGACTTCTCGAAGTGGACGTTCTCTGCGCCAACATGGATGTTGGTGCCCTTGGTCTTCTCAACAGCAGTCACCAGATCGGTGTACGGGGTGCAGATCACGACCTCACAGCCTGCATCCTTGACGGCAGGGATCAGTTCATCGACCAGCTTTGCAGCCTCGGTCGCAGTCTTGTTCATCTTCCAGTTGCCAGCAATAATGGCCTTGCGCTTTGCCTTATCCATTGTAGTGTTCTCCTCTACTTTTTTAATTGTTGATGAAATGTCCTTCCGCCTACGGCGAAAAAACGTACTCTACAAAAAAACAAAAGTGCGGCGGCGAAACTGCCGCCGCACCTGTCAGGATGCTACTTGAAAACTTATGCGTTCTGGATAACTGCGATGCCGGGCAGCTCCTTGCCCTCCAGATACTCCAGAGATGCGCCGCCGCCAGTGGAGATGTGGGTCATCTTATCGCCCAGACCCATCTGCTGAACAGCTGCTGCGCTGTCGCCGCCGCCGATGACGGTGGTAGCGTCGCTCTCAGCCATAGCCTTTGCAACTGCCAGAGTGCCAGCTGCCAGAGTCGGGTTCTCGAAGACGCCCATAGGTCCGTTCCAGACAACGGTCTTGGAAGCCTTGACAGCGTCAGCAAACAGCTTCATGGTCTCGGGGCCGATGTCGCAGCCTTCCATGTCAGCCGGGATAGCGGTGACAGGAACAATGGTGGTCTCGACCGGAGCGTCGATAGGATCGGGAAAGTTTGCAACGCAAGCGGTATCGACAGGCAGGAGCAGCTTGACGCCCTTCTCCTTAGCCTTAGCCATCATCTCCTTGCAGTAATCCAGCTTGGAGTCATCGCACAGGCTCTTGCCGACTTCATAGCCCTGAGCCTTGACGAAGGTGTAAGCCATGCCGCCGCCGATGATGAGGGTATCGACCTTCTCGAGCAGGTTGGAGATAACGTTCAGCTTGTCAGCAACTTTTGCGCCGCCCAGAATAGCGGTGAAGGGACGAACAGGATCGTTGACTGCATTGCCCAGATACTTGATTTCCTTCTCCATCAGGTAACCGACAGCGGTATTCTTGATGTAGTCGGTGACGCCTGCGGTGGAGCAGTGTGCGCGGTGGCAGCTGCCGAATGCGTCGTCAACATAAGCGTCTGCCAGAGAAGCCAGATCCTGAGAGAACTCAGGCAGGTTCTTGGTCTCTTCCTTGCGGAAACGAGTGTTCTGGAGCAGGACAACGTCGCCGTTGTTCATAGCAGCAACAGCAGCCTTTGCGTTCTCGCCGACAACATTATCGTCATCTGCGAATACAACATTCTTGCCGAGCTTTGCGCTCAGGGCAACTGCGACCGGAGCCAGGCTGAACTTCGCCTCGGGGCCGTTTTTGGGCTTACCCAGATGGCTGCACAGGATGACCTTTGCGCCGTCGTTGATGAGCTTCTGGATGGTGGGCAGAGCCGCATTGATGCGGTTTTCATTGGTGATGACGCCGTCCTTCATCGGAACGTTGAAATCGCAGCGGACAAGCACCTTCTTGCCGCAGTAATTCTCGTCGTCGATCGTCTTCTTACCTAAACCCATGGTAATTATCTCCTCTCAATTCTTTTCTCGGAATCGAATTTCGCTCGCTCTCGGGGCTTCGCAGCCCCTGTGCTTTTATTATAAACAAAAAACGTGTGTATTGCAAGGACAAGGGATAGATAATTTATTAACAAACATTTCCTGTACTTGCCCGGAAAAGTGTCTATTTTGACAAGTTTTCCAAAATCGGCACAAAAAACAGAGTAGACGAGTGTATTTTTGCACTCGTCTGCCCCCGATTTTATTTGATATCCAGTTCCGGCGGCACGTCGATCTGGTCGGAGACGTACTTGCCGTTCTTCTTCCGCTGACGCACACACTCGGTGAGGAGATATTCGATCTGACCGTTCACCGAGCGGAAGTCATCCTCTGCCCAGGCAGCAATGGCATCGTAGAGCTTCGCATTCAGACGGAGTGGGATCTGCTTTTTTGGTTCTGCCATCAGTAAAGGCTGCCGCTGTTCACGATGGGCTGAGCGTCACGGTTGCCGCACAGCACCACCAGAAGATTCGAGACCATTGCTGCCTTTCGCTCATCATCCAGTTCGACCACCTTGTTTTCGCTGAGACGGTCAAGAGCCATTTCCACCATGCCAACTGCGCCGTCAACGATCATCTTGCGTGCGTCGATGATGGCACTTGCCTGCTGACGCTGAAGCATGACCGCAGCGATCTCAGGAGCATATGCCAGATAGGTGATGCGTGCTTCGACGATCTCGATACCGGCATCTGCCACCTTTTTCTGGATCTCATCCTGAATTCGTTTTGCCACGATCTCCGAGGAACCACGCAGGCTTCCTTCATCGGCCACACCGTCGCCGGTAGTGTCCACGTTGGGTGCCACATCGTAAGGATAGATACGGACGACATTGCGGAGTGCGCTGTCACACTGTAAAGAGAGGTACTCTTTGTAGTTATCTACATTGAAGACAGCCTTTGCGGTATCCGTCACACGCCAGATAACGGCGATGCCGATCTCGACCGGATTGCCAAGACAGTCGTTGATCTTCTGACGGGAATTGTTCAGGGTCATCATCTTGAGGGAAATTTTCTTGCTGGTGCTTTCCATCGCACCCTGCGCATTCTGAGCGTTTCCGCCTTTGAACATGGCTGCCATTGTATTTTCGCCGCTGTTGACGTCACCGCTCTGGCTCAGTTTGGTGCCTGCGGCCGGATTGACCGCTGTGCAGAAAGGATTGATCCAATAGAACCCTTGTCCTTTCAGGGTGCCGACATAGTCACCGAACAGGGTAAGCACCAGTGCCTCCTGCGGTTTCAGGACTTTCAGACCGCAGAGCAGAAAAACACCAATGACAGCATAAATGACAGCCACAACAACGAGGATAATGCCCAGCACCGTGCTATCCTGCACAATGCCGTACACAAACGCAGCGATTGCGATAACATAACCCAGCAGGGTCAGCAGCAGCACCGCCATACCGTTCTTCTTGGTTTGCAGAATCTTCTCTTCCATAGTGATCCCTCCTTAACGGGTCGGAAGTGGTTCTTTGTGATATCAAAATCATATCACTTTGTTTTGGATTTGTCAAGTGTCCTCGCAAACAGAGTTTATTGCATGACAACGCCCCCGATACTTTTTCGCACCGAGGGCGTTGCATTTATACACTTGTTTCCTTGTCTACGACTTGAATCTTGCCCTTCTTCCACAAGATATAGGAAGTAAGGATCCCAATTGGAAGCATGACGATAATAAAGATTCCCACAAGTCCGCCCAGCACGGAACCGTACCCTGCCACACGAGCCGCAATGGACAGCACTGTCATCATAATCAGCACCGGAAGAACACCCTTGATACCGCCCTTAACAACTTTGCTGCCGCTGGAAGAACTGGCAAATAAGCCCAGTGCCATCGAGCCAAACAACGCCGGAAGAAGATAGCCGGATGCCGTTTTGACGGCAGGAAGCTCAAACACCGGACTGATGAAAGAAGCGCACACCGCTGCCAAAGTCAAAATCACAACCGTCATCAGGGAAGAAACTGCCACTGCCACCGATGCGACCGCCTCACCCTCTGGTGTATTTGGCTGCTTTTTTGTCAAGTTCATTGCATTTGCCGCAACCGGAAGTTTCAAGTTCATGATATTGCCTGTAATAAACGCCAGATACGATGAACAGCCCAAAATAGGTGTATAGCTCAACGCCTCCGAAAATCCAACCGGAATATAGATCAGCAGAATACTGAAGGTCGTTACATTGAACACTTCTCCAAAGGACGGAACACAATCATAGGCTGCCAGCACCACAAACGGCAGAGCGACCATATAAATCAGCGCGATCAGCGTACCCACACGCCCCCAGCGATGCGCCCAGCTCTGAAAGGAATCCATTTTCATTTCATTTTTCTCCGCTTTCATATCCTATTCCCTCCCGTTATCCGAAAATCTTCACCCATGCAAGGGAAGAAAGAAGTCCGCCCAACATCGAAAAAGCCATAATAAAGTTATTCATCCATGCAAGTCCCGGTTTTCTCGCAAGCACGCTTACTCCCAATGCAATGACAAGGCCAGTAATCATAACTGCCGCCTGCACATTATCTGTAAAGAGCAGAATGGGGATATATACCGAGAACATCACCAGCATGAAAACACCCGACAAGACATTTTTCCAAGTACTGCCGCCATTATCCGCGGCCGAACGGTCGACACTGCGGCAGATTTTCTTACCAAATGGAAGCAGGATCAGAAAACCGCTGAGCATACCCACACTCATCAAAATCATCACCACGCCAAACTGACGACCCGTAGCACTTTGCAGCATGTCTGCCGAGGAGGTGTATCCCAGCACCTGTGCGATGGAGCTGGAGATCATTGTTTCATACGAGAGAGAACCAATGACCGACAATCGCCACCATGCCCATACACTTCCCAGCACGGCGATCAGCACAAACAGTCCAACAACGATCGACAGGCTGGGCACAATGGAAAATACAAGGCTGGATCGTATCACATTGCGCAATTCCTGTTTTGTGATACCAAGCTCCAAGCAATGATCGTAGGCTTTTTTGAGATAGACCACCGAGAAGCCCGCGATATAGACAAGGCCGCCGATCACCAATGCCAGCAGCAGTGGGCTTTGAATGATATCTTTCATCGTTGTCATAGAACTTCCTCCCTCAGACAGTGCATTAACAAAAAAGGCGGCGAGTCATTATACAGGCCGCCGTCTTTGCGTTTACATGTTTCACATGGTATCGAAGATATTCTTGGATGTCAAATGAGTATGACTAAAACTTGAGACTAAAAAACGAGAAAGAAAAAGAAGATTGGAAAATGCCAACGCTTTATCACTTTAAAATGTTAAATCAGCTTTTGCCAAACGCCTTGCTTTCGTTGAAAGTTGCACAAAACAGAAAGAAACTTTTCAGCATTTTGCTAAAGTCCATTTGAGAGGTCATCGCAGAAATTTTCAGGCAAGCAAAAAAGGCACCCCCGTCTTGCGACGAGAGTGCCTCATTTTCAAGAATTAAGAATTCAAGAAAGAACGTTCAGGGGATCAAATTACTTGATCTCGACCTTTGCGCCAGCCTCTTCCAGCTTCTTCTTGATGTCCTCAGCCTCAGCCTTGGAAGCCTTCTCCTTGATAGCCTTGGGTGCGCCGTCAACGATAGCCTTAGCTTCCTTCAGACCCAGACCGGTGATCTCCTTGACCAGCTTGATGACCTGCATCTTGGTTGCGCCAGCCTCAGCCAGAATGACGTCGAACTCGGTCTTCTCTTCCTCAGCGGCAGCAGCAGCACCAGCAGCAGCGGGAGCAGCAGCAGCAACAGCAGAAACACCGAACTCCTCGCAGTAGGTGTCGATCAGCTCTTTCAGCTCCAGAACGGTCAGGCCCTTAACGGACTCGATGATGGCAGTAATCTTCTCAGAAGCCATGGTAATAACCCTCCAATATCAATGGTTTTGTTGTTTGTTTCAGTGATTTAAGCAGCAGTCACGCAGCACTTAGGCAGCGGGCTCCTCCTGCTTGTCGGCATAAGCCTGCATTGCGACAGCCAGACCAGACAGAGTGCTGGTAAGTGCGCCTGCGAACATAGACAGCATGCCTTCGCGGTTGGGCAGCTTTGCGATTGCGTTGGTCTCGGCAGCGTCCATGACCTTGCCTTCCATGAAGCCAGCCTTGACGACGAACTTCTTGGACTTATCGCCATCCTGATACTTGCACAGGATGCGAGCAGCGGACATGGGATCTTCCTCGTGAGCAAAAGCGATAGCGGTATCACCCTTGAAGTTCTCTGCCAGACCCTCCAGAGAGGTACCCTTGACAGCCAGACGCAGCATGGTGTTCTTCACGACCATATATTCAACGCCTGCCTCACGCAGCTCCTTACGGAGCTTAGTGTCGTTCTCGACGTTAATGCCGCCGTAAGCGACGACGCAGCCGGAAACCGCACTCTCAAACTTTGCCTTCAGATCAGCGACATAAGCCTGCTTTTCAGAAAGAATCTTTGCACTGGGCATTCGGTTTCACCTCGTTTCAAAAACTTGTATCGAAAACCGGAGTCGGCATCAAAAAAGCCTCTTTCCCGCACTTGGTCGAGAAAGAGGCATAAAACAACTTTACGCACGTTTCTCGGCAGGCGGCATAGCCTTACGCTGGACTCCAGCACCTGCTGTCTCAAAAACAGCATGATTATTCTACCGCAAACATGCGGAGTTGTCAATAGGTTTTCTGAAATTTTTCAGAAAAATCAGACGCCGTACTTCAAGGTGTTGAGACGGATGCCAGGACCCATGGTGGTAGCGATGGTTGCGCTCTTGAAGTAGGTACCCTTTGCAGCAGCCGGCTTTGCCTTAGCAATTGCGCTCATGACAGTATCCAGATTGGTGTACAGCTTCTCAGCACCGAAAGATGCCTTGCCGACAGGAACATGGATGATGTTCTGCTTGTCCAGACGGTACTCGATCTTACCAGCCTTAGCCTCAGAAACAGCCTTGCCCAGATCCGGAGCAACGGTGCCAGCCTTGGGGTTCGGCATCAGACCACGGGGGCCCAGAACCTTACCAAGACGGCCAACGCGACCCATCATGTCAGGGGTGGTAACGACGACATCGAAGTCCATGAAACCGCCAGCGATGCGTGCGATCAGCTCGTCATCACCAACGATATCTGCACCGGCTGCCTCAGCAGCAGCGGCAGCTGCGCCCTTAGCGATAGCGCAGACGCGGACAGTCTTACCAGTGCCGTTGGGCAGGACGACTGCGCCACGAACCTGCTGGTCAGCGTGACGGCCATCAACGCCCAGACGGACGTGCAGCTCAACGGTCTCGTCGAACTTAGCGGAAGCGGTCTTGCAAGCCAGCTCCAGAGCATCGTTCATATCATACAGCTTAGAAAAATCGATCTGCTTCGCAGCATCGACATAGTGCTTGCCATGTTTCATTGTATATCCTCCTAAGTGGTCATGCGGGCAGTGTTATGCCCTCCCACGGTTTATGTCTCAGCCCTCGACGGTGACGCCCATGCTGCGGCAGGTGCCACGAACCATGCTGCATGCAGCTTCCAGAGAAGCAGCATTCAGGTCGGGCATCTTGGTCTTAGCAATCTCCTCGACCTGAGCAGCGGTCAGGGAAGCGACCTTTTCCTTGTTGGGCTTGCCGGAAGCGGTGTTGATGCCAGCTGCCTTCTTGATCAGAACGGCTGCCGGAGGAGTCTTGGTGATGAAGCTGAAGGAGCGGTCAGCGTAAACGGTGATGACGACGGGGATGACATAACCCATCTGGTTCTTGGTACGCTCGTTGAACTCCTTGGTGAACGCCATGATGTTGACGCCCTTCTGACCCAGAGCAGGGCCAACAGGGGGGGCCGGAGTTGCCTTGCCAGCCTCGATCTGCAGCTTAATGTAGCCAGTAACTTTCTGTGCCATAGTAAATGCACCTCCAAAAATCTGTGGTGAGTTGCGGCGTGGTGTCTCCACGCCTCCCACGAGCATGTGTACGATGCACACGCTCTATAAGAACCGCACTGCGGTCTTACCTTGGTAAACGGTTTTGCCGGTTGGTTACGGCAGCTCGACCTGACCGATATCCACTTCTGCGGGAGTCTCGCGGCCGAACATGTTGACCTTGAGCTTGACTTTGAAGCTCTCGGTGTCGATGCCCTCGACAAGGCCCATAAAGCCTTCCAGAGGACCTGCGGTGATCTGCACGGTGTCGCCGACCTTGAAGTCCACGGTCAGCGGTGCCGCCTTTTCAACACCCATCTTTTCCACTTCTTCAGCGGTAAGAGGAACCGGCTTGGATGCAGGACCGACGAAACCGGTGCAGCCGCGCGTGTTGCGCACCACATACCAGGTATCGTCGTTCATGACCATCTTGACCAGAACGTAACCGGGGAACAGCTTGTGTTCCACCATACGCTCCTTGCCGTCCTTGATCTCCGGGACCATCTCGGTCGGAACCTTGATGTCGCAGATCAGGTCTTGCAGGCGGCGGTTTTCCACCATGGTCTGTAAGTCCGTCGCTACTTTGTTCTCGTAGCCGGAATAGGTATGCACAACATACCAAAGAGCCTCATTGGACTGTTCTTCCATTTTGGTTGACCCTCCGTTTCAAGATGATTACGCGCCGATGATCAGGCCGAGGATGCCGCCGAAGATGGCGTCCAGAGCGATCATCACGACCGCGGCGATCGCCACAGTAACGAGTACGACGATGGTGTTGGTCTTGACATCCTCTTTCGAGGGCCAGACCACCTTCTTCAACTCGCTCTTCGAGTCGCGGAAGAACTTGGAAACGCTGTTGCCAAAGTTCTTCACGGCGGCCTTCATTCTGGCCACAAAGCCCGGCTTTTTCTCGGTTTTGTCTGCCATGATGCGTCCGCCTTTCTTACTTGGTTTCGCGATGAACGGTGTGCTTCTTGCAGAAACGGCAGTACTTCTTCATCTCGAGACGGTCGGGGTTGTTCTTCTTGTTCTTCGTGGTGTTGTAGTTGCGCTGCTTGCACTCGGTGCAGGCCAGAGTGATTTTAACGGTCATTTGTTGACACCTCCATTATAACGGTTGTTTTGAACCTCCCTCGGATTGCGGACGGCGCGTAAAAAACAGGCGCACTTAATAACCCCGCAAAAGAGGTGTTATCATTGTATCACGTCTTTTTCCGTTCGTCAAGCGTATTTTCTGCGATTTTTCAAGTTTTTTGTTTTTTCTCTGCTTTCGGTTCCGCCGGGGGTATTTTGCTTGCATCCCGGACATAGATATTGTATAATAATGCGTGTTTATTCTTGTTCCTATTAAAATCAAAAATACGGCGGTGCATTTCTGCGCCGCTATGCAATCAGGAGAGATTCACGATGCAGTCTGAAGATAAAATGACCGTTGTCCTTCTGTTCGGCGGCATGTCCAGCGAACACGAAGTCAGCCGTGTGTCCGTGGGCACGTTCGTCATGAACATCGACCGTTCCAAATACGAGGTGATGACCATCGGCATCACCAAAGAGGGCCGCTGGCTGTACACCGAGGCGACCGCCGCGCAGATGGCAGACGGCAGCTGGGAAGAGCTGGCTGGCAACATGCCCTGTGTTCTCAGCCCCGACCGTGCCGACCACGGCATGATCCTGTTCACTCCGGCCGGGCAGGTCGAGAAGATCCATGTTGATGTCGTCATTCCTGTCCTGCACGGTCTGTGGGGCGAGGACGGCACGGTACAGGGTCTGCTGGAGCTGGCAGGCATCCCCTACGTCGGCTGCGGCGTGCTGGCAAGTGCCGTCTGCATGGACAAGGCCGTGGCAAATGCCATGTTCGACGCAAGCGGTGTTCCCCACACCAAGTGGCTGGCGGCTACCCGTTGGGAGATCGACAACGACATCGAGAGCGTCTGCGATGGCGCGATCGCAAAGCTGGGCTGGCCCATCTTCGTCAAGCCGGCAAACGCAGGTTCCAGCGTCGGCATTACCAAGGCAAATGACCGTGAGCAGCTGAAGGACGCCATCAAACTGGCTCTCGAAAATGACCGCAAGGTGGTCTTTGAAGCTTTCGTCGACGGTCAGGAAGTCGAGTGCGCTGTGATCGGTTCCGACCCGGCTGTTGCCACCCGTCCGGGCGAGATCCTGGCCGGTGCGGAGTTCTACACCTACGACGACAAATACAAGAACGGCGTCAGCCAGACCGTCATCCCGGCGCACCTGCCCGAGGAGAAGCTGGATGAGGTCAAGACTTACGCAGCGATGGCCTACACCGCGCTGAACTGCGAAGGTCTGGCACGCTGCGACTTCTTCGTGGAGCGCGGCACCGGCAAAGTCATGATCAACGAGATCAACACCCTGCCCGGCTTCACTTCCATCAGCATGTATCCGAAGCTGATGGAGCATGAGGGCATCCCGGTACCGGCCCTCATCGACCAGCTCATCTCGCTCGCTTTCGAGAGAAAGGATCGCTACCATGGATAACCGCCCCATCGGTGTCTTCGACAGCGGTTTGGGCGGATTGACCGGCGTCCGGGAGCTGCGCAAGCGGCTGCCCCATGAGAACATCGTCTATTTCGGCGATACCGGCCGGGTCCCCTACGGCAGCCGAAGCCCGGAGACGATTTTACAGTACGCCCGGCAGGACGTCGCATTCCTGCTGTCCAAGAACGTCAAGTGCATCATGGCGGCCTGCGGCACGGTGTCCAGCACCTATCCTGCCGCCGAAGCCGCACAGCTTCCGGTGCCGTACCTCGGCGTCGTGGATGCTGCCGCCCGAGAAGCCGCATTCGTGACCCGAAACCGGAAGATCGGCGTCATCGGCACAGCGGCCACCATCCGCTCCCGGAGCTACGAGACGCTGCTCCGGAAACTGGTCCCGGGCGTAGAGATCACTGCCCGTCCCTGTCCGCTTTTTGTTCCGCTGGTGGAGGCCGGTTACGTCGACCACAGCGAAGAAGCCAAGCAGCAGATCACCAAGCTCGTTATTGCTCAGTACCTGACCGAAGTCCGGGATGCCGGTGTCGATACCCTCATCCTCGGCTGCACCCACTATCCCCTGCTCAAGACCATGATCGGCGAGTTCATGGGGCGTGAAGTCACACTGGTCGACCCGGCAAAGACGGCGGCGCACCACTTGGAGCGTCTGCTCGGCGAACGGGGGCTGCGTGCCGACCATCCGGCCGGAGAAGCACATTTCTACGTCAGCGACGTACCGGACAGCTTCGCCCAGACCGCCGACCTGTTCCTCGGCGAGTACAAGGGCGGCACCATTGAGCAGATCGCCATTGAAAAATATTGATAAGGACTCGAAAACTGTGAGCAAACCACTGAAAGAAGATTATATCATCCGGATCAAAAGCTCGGTCGAGCAGTTTGAGCATACCGGCTCTCTCTCGGAAGAAGAAGCCGACCGCATCGAGCTGATGACCCGTGGAAGCCTCGTCAAAAAGAACGGCAGCTTCTACATCTCCTACAAGGAGACCCAGACCATCGGCTTTGACGGCTGCACCACGACCATCAAAATCGCCGAGGACGGCAGCCGGGTCGCCCTGCTCCGGTTCGGCCCGGCGAACGCGCAGCTGATGATCGAGCGCGGACGGCGGAATCTCTGCCACTACGAGACGGAGGTCGGCCCCCTGACGCTGGGCGTTACCGGCGACGGCATCGAGTGCGGTCTGACCGAAAAGGGCGGCCACGCAAAGTTCAGCTATCTGCTGGATGCCGACAACGCCAGCATGATCAGCCGGAACACTCTGGAAATGACGGTACAACATGTGAATTGAGGAAAGGAATCTGATTTATGACTGATTTTGAAAAGACCTACCAGAACTACAATCCCCGGCAGGTCGCACTGAGCGAGGCACGCGCACTGCTGAGCGAGGCGGCAAAGGCTGCGATGGCCGACGGCACCCTGCCCGAAGCTGAGCTGCCTACCTTCATCGTGGAGATCCCGGCAGACGTCAAGAACGGCGACATCGCTTCCAACATTGCGATGGCAGGCGCACGCACCTGGCGCAAAGCCCCGAAGATGATCGCTGACGCTCTGCTGGCACACCTGCCCTCCCTCGAGAACAGCGTGTTCTCCAAGGTGGAAGTTGCCGGCCCCGGCTTCATCAACCTGTTCCTGTCGCAGAGCTTCTGGGCCAGCGTGGTTCTGGGTTCCTGCGCAAACAAGGAGTACGGTCGCACTGACTACGGCAAGAGCGCAAAGTACAACGTCGAGTTCGTTTCTGCCAACCCCACCGGCCCCATGCACATGGGTAACGCCCGTGGTGGTGCGCTGGGCGACTGTCTGGCTGCTGTCCTCGACTGGGCTGGCTATGATGTGACCCGTGAGTTCTACATCAATGACGCCGGCAACCAGATCCAGAAGTTCGGCAAGAGCCTTGCTGTCCGCTATCTGCAGAAGTATTGCGGTGAGGAAGCTTATCCCCTGCCGAAGGAGTGCTATCAGGGCGGCGACATCAAAGTTCTGGCCGGTGAGTTTGCCGACATCCACGGCGACGAGTACGTTGCAGCCTGCAAGGGCATGGACGAAGAGACGCTGTTCGAGAGCGAGGCATTTGCCGCTCTGAAGGACGCTCTGGTGGCATATGCTCTGCCGAAGAACATCGCCGCTCTGAAGCGTGACCTCGGCAAGTACCGCATCGACTACGATGTATGGTTCCACGAAAGCACCCTGCACGAGTCCGGTGCAGTCATGGCTGTCGTTGACAAGCTGCTGGAGCTGGGTGCCTGCTACAAGGCCGAGGACGGTGCTGTCATGTACCGCAGCGCACAGTATGCCGCCAAGTACGGCACGGTCAACAAGAAGAAGACCGATGACGGCTCCGAGGAGGAAGCCAAGGACGAAGTCCTCGTCCGTGCCAACGGCATCCCGACCTACTTTGCCGCCGACATCGCCTACCATTATAATAAGCTGGCGACCCGTGGCTTCGTCAAGGCCATCGATGTCTGGGGCGCAGACCACCACGGCCACGTTGCCCGTATGAAGGGCGCGATGGATGCCATCGGTCTGGACGGCGATCAGCTCGACGTCGTGCTGATGCAGATGGTCAACCTGATGCGCGACGGCCAGCCTGTCCGTATGTCCAAGCGCACCGGCAACGCCATCACCCTGACCGACCTGCTGGAAGAGGTGCCCATCGACAGCGCACGCTTCCTGTTCAACATGCACGACGCAGGCAGCGGCATCGACTTCGACCTCGATCAGGCTGTCAAGACCGACAACGACAACCCGGTCTACTACGTTCAGTACGCACATGCCCGTATCTGCTCCATCCTCAAGAAGATGGAGAGCGAGGGCGTCAGCTTTGCCGGTGCAGAGAAGGTCGATGCTTCCCTGCTGACCGAGCCTTCCGAGATGGATCTGATCCGGATGCTGGCAGCCTTCCCTCAGGAAATCGTCATGGCGGCAGAGAAGTACGACCCGAGCCGCATCAACCGCTTTGTCATCGACCTTGCAAGCGCGTTCCACCGCTTCTACGGCAACTGCCGCATTCAGGGTGCTGACCCGGCTGTTCAGCAGGCTCGTCTGGCTCTCTGCATCGGTGTCAAGAACGTCATTTTCAACGTCCTGACCATGTTCAAGATCAACGTTCCCGAGAAGATGTAACCCTCTCAGCCGCCTACGGCGACAGCTCCCCCAGAGGGGGAGCCACTGGCGTATCGGTCAGATATTTCTGATTGAATAAAGTTTTCTATTGCATAAAATACCGGGCTCTGTTGTCTAGATTCACTTGTTCTATGCTGTGAATCCAGACCACAAGGCCCGGTTGTTTTTGTTATGTGATTGGACTTATCCGGCTTGCCAAAGGCTCTCCCTTTGGGAGAGCTGGCAAAGCCGTCAGGCTTTGTCTGAGAGGGCTACTTTGCTCAGCAGGATACGGTCATTATCGAGCTGCTTTCCGGCGTTTTCGCGGAACTTTTCCAGCAGGTCATCGACAGTCATCTTACTGCGCTCCTCACCCTTGACGTCGAAGACGATTCGTCCGGCGTCCATCATCAGGGTGCGGTTGCCAAGCTCGAGGGCCTGATGCATGTTATGCGTCACCATCAGGCAGGTGATCTTCTTCTCGGCGACGATGCTCTTCGTCAGCTCAAGGACTTTTTCTGCCGTTGCCGGGTCGAGGGCGGCGGTATGCTCGTCGAGAAGCAGGAGCTTCGGGGTGACGAGGGTCGCCATGAGCAGGGTCAGAGCCTGACGCTGACCGCCCGAGAGCAGGCCGACCGGCTGTTTCATCCGGTCTTCCAGACCCATATTCAGGAGAGCCAGTTTTTCCCGGAACAGCTCTTTATCCTTTTTGGAGATACGGGAGAAGATAGCGTGGGGTGCGGTACCGGCACGGAGATAAGCCAGCGCAAGGTTTTCCTCGATCGTCATATTCGGAGCCGTACCCTTGAGGGGGTCCTGAAACAGGTGTCCGATGACCTTGCTGCGCTGGAACTCGGGCGCGAAGGTGATATCCTCACCACCCAGAATGATACTGCCCTCGTCAGCGATGAAGCCGCCGGTGATGGCGTTGAACATGGTGGATTTGCCTGCGCCATTGGAGCCGACGATGGTCGCAAAGTCGCCTGCTTCCATGTGGAGGCTGACGCCGTTCAGGGCAACCTTTTCATTGACAGTACCGGGGTTGAAGGTCTTGTGAAGGTTATTCAGTGTCAGCATTTCCATCTCAGACGACCTCCTTTTTCTGGGCGGCACGCTTCCGCTTCTCGAATGCGACCTTTGCCTGAATCGCAGGCATCGAGATAGCGACCGCCACGATGACGGCAGAGACGAGCTTCATGGCTGCAGCCGGAACATTGAACCGGAGAGCGACGGCCACGATGAAGCGGTACAGGCAGCTGCCAAAGACGACGCCGAGGATGCGTCGAGGCATGGTGCGCTTGCCGATGAGCGTCTCGCCGATGATGAGGGAGGCCAGAGCGATGGTCACCATGCCGGTGCCGACGTTGATATCACAGCTCTTCTGATACTGTGCCAGCAGGCCGCCGGAGAGGGCGGTCAGGGCACCGGAAATGCACAGACCCACCGTGATGGTGAAGGCCGGGTTGATGCTGGAAGCCCGGACCATAGCGGCATTGTCACCGGTAGCACGGATGGACAGACCCAGCCGGGTGCCGAGGAAACCGACCATCGCCGCGCCTGCAATCAGGATGACGACCGCTGCGATCACCAGCTTATACCAGCCGCCTGTGAAGCTCAGAGCAGACTTTGCAAGGGAGAAGACCGTCTCCGTCTTGACGAGGGAAAGGGTGGACGAGAAGCCCATGACCGCCAGATTGATGGTATACAGACCAGTATTCACGATGATGCCAGCCATGATGCTTTCGACGCCCAGACGGGTCTGTAAAAATGCGGTGACGAATCCGGAGCACACCCCGGCTCCCATTGCGGCAAGCAGTGCCAAGAACGGATGTCCGGTCAATGCGACCTGACAGGCGACCGCACAGCCAAGGGTAAAGCAGCCGTCCGTGGACAGATCCGCAATGTTCAGGATAGAATAGCTCAGAAACAGAGCCAGAGCGACCAGAGCGTAAATGCAGCCCAGCTCGAGTGCCGTCTGGATGACGTTGAGCGAAAAGATACTCGCCAGCATGTTGTATGCTCCTTATTTTATATTAGAAATTTTCCTGAGTAGTGACCTCAACGATATCGGTGCAGTAATCGGCGAATGCCTTCTTGACTGTGTCGAGGTCGAGACCCAGAGCCTTGCTGGTCTCGGTGTTGATGGTCGCGATGCCGTTGTCGAAGGTCTGGAAGGGCAGGTCTGCCGGGGTCTTGCCGTCGCAGAGCAGCTCCACCACCATATCGGCGGTAGCCTCGCCCAGCTGGACATAATCGACGCCGTAGCCCACGAACGCACCGTTCAGAGCGAAGCTGTCGGCACCGGTGTAGTGCTGAACGCCTGCGTCGATGAAGGTCTCATAGATGGACAGCTCAGCGGTCATAACGGTGTTATCGGTGGGGGTAAAGACCGCCTTGACACCGGCAGCGATGAGAGCTTCTGCAGCCATCTGGACTTCGGCGGTGGTGGTGCCGTTCTTCTCGATGTACTTGATGCCCTTTTCGTCGCAGAAGGCTTTCGCATCGGCGATGGCCTGCGTGGAGGAATCCTGACTCAGGTCATACAGAAGGCCGATGGTGTCGATGTCAGGATTGACCGCCAGAATCAGGTTCATGATAGCGTCGGTGTTCAGAGCGTCGGAAGTACCGGTGATGTTCGGCTCGGTATCAAAGCCGACGGCTTTCGGGTCGGTGACAGCGGAGTAAACGACCGGGATATCAGTATCTTCCACAGCGGCCAGCATGGTAGCGGCGGTCGGGGTGGCAACAGCCACGATGACGTCTACGCCGTCGGCGACGAGGTCTGCGCCGATCTGGTTCAGGTTGGTCTGGTCTGCCTGTGCATTTGCGTAGTAATCCGCGTAATCGAAGGTGACGCCCTTCTCCTTGCCGACCTCATCCAGACGGCTCTCGACGGACTCGACGATCTGATTCAGGGAAGCGTGGTCGACATAGTTGACGATGCCGACCTTGAAGGTCTTACCTGCCTCCGAAGCTGCCGCGCTGGAAGCAGCAGTGCTGGATGCTGCCGAAGACGCCGTACTGCTGGAAGCGGAACCGCCGCATCCGGTCAGACCCAGTGCGGAGACAGCAGCGGCTGCGACGGTAGCCTTCAGGAAGCTGCGGCGAGAGATCATGTTCATGGTTTTCATAGCGGTACTCCTTTCCCTGAAGTGGGCGGCAAAAATAAAAGAACCCACTCCACTTGCGGAACGGGTTCTCCAATAACAAAACGACCCGTCCCTGTGTGTTATCCACAAGGACAGGATCGGTAAAATACGATTCTGCGGTGCCACCTTGTTTGCTCTGCATTCATTCCGGCAGAGCCCCTCACGGAGAGCCAACACTCCCCTGCCCTGTAACGGAGGCTTCCGTCCCAAGCTACTAAGGAATCTTTCCCGTTCGCCCGACCCTCGGCGGCCCACGAATTTCTGCTCCGCTGTCGTCCGTTTCCATCCTCCGGACTCTCTAGTAGATGCGCTGTGCAGATTCTCTTCCGCCTCATCGGTTTGATTGCATTATACACTTTATTGCCATAAAGTCAAGAGGGATTTTTTCACTTTTGGGATTTTTCAGTTGCAGAAAAGTATAGTCATACTGTTTATTTATTGACGGTTCTTATAAAGACAGATACAATAGAATCATCTTTTCAAGAGGGGTGATCTTTACGCAAGAACAAAACAATTCGCTGCTTTCGGGAGCGGTGCGGCCTGCGCTGCTGCGGTACGCTCTGCCCATCGTCCTGAGTATGCTCGCGACGCAGCTCTACACCGTAGCCGACACCATGATCATCGGCCTGAAGCTGGACGCCGACGCGCTGGCGGCTGTCTCGAACGCTTCCACCGTCCTGATGATCTTTCTCTTCATCTCGGGCGGCATGGAGCTGGGCGGCGGACTTCTGGTCGCCGCCAACAAACCCACGGCTTCCCGGTCGGAGATGAGCCAGCTGCTCTACAATCTGCTGTTTGTGGACGAGGTCATGGCCTTGGTGCTGACCGGACTGGGCTTCGTCTTTCTGCCCGGCCTGCTCCAGCTCATCCAGACCCCGGCAGAAATTTTAGACGAGGCGGTTCTGTACGGGCGTGTGTATCTGGTGGGTCTGCCATTCCTGATGCCCTACGACCTTTCCAAACAGATGGTGATGGGCTGCGGCAATTCCAGCACGCCGCTCCGGGTCGTCATCTTCACCTCAGTGCTGAACGTCCTGCTTGACCTTGTACTGGTCGTCCCCTTTGGGGTGGCAGGCGCAGCAGCGGCAACGGCATTTTCGCAGGTCGTGGGCGTTTTGTACATGTTATTCTATCTGCACAAGCATGACCTCGACGAACGGTTCCGGTTCGATATGCTCCGGGCGGAGTATGCCAGAAAGATTTTTGTTCTGGCTGCGCCCAACTCCCTTCAGCAGGCCAGCGGAACCATCATTACTCTCGTCAAGCAGAGCCTTCTGGGTGGGCTGGGCGTCGCCGCCATCGCCGGTTTTTCCTGCGCGTCCAAGGTGTCCAGCCTGCTGATGATGCCGGTTTACGGCTTTGTCCAGTCGGTCGTCTTCTTCATTGCGCAGAACACTGCCGCCAGCCAGCCTGACCGGGTGCAGACCGGTTTACGGGAGGGGCGGCGCATCCTGTTCGTGTACTCGGTGTTCGTCGTTGCAGTCTGCATCCTGCTCCGTCAGCCCCTGCTGCGGCTCTTCACCACTGACACGGATGCCGCTCATTACGGTGCCGTCATGCTGGCGTTTGAGTCGGTGAGTTATCTCTTTGTGACACAAAAGCACCTGCTCGAAGCCCGGCTGCGCGGTGCCCAGAAGATGGGGTTCTATCTCGCTTCCAACCTTAGCCAAATCGGGCTGAACCTGCTCTGCTGTGTCATTCTGGTGCCGCTGGTGGGCTTCAACGGCTTCTGGATGTCCACATGGGTCAGCGCACCGGCTGGACTTTTGTTGGCGTATGTTTTGGTAAAAGCAGCGAAAGAGTAACCCTCTCAGTCACCTACGGTGCCAGCTCTCCCAAAGGGAGAGCCACTGGCGTGTCGGGCAAGTCTGAGCAGAACGAAAAAGAGAACATCGCCCATAAAAGCGTAGGCCTTGTCGTCTTGATTCACGGCATCTACGATAGCATATTTTATTAAACAGAACATAAAAAACAGCCCTGCTGAATTGACTCAGAAGTATCTGAACCAAAACAGCAGGGCTATCTTGTTGTATCTTATGTCAAACTTTGCTCAGTTTCTGCAAACTGTACCGGCTTGCCAAAGGCTCCCCCTCTGGGGAAGCTGTCTGCGAAGCAGACTGAGAGGGTTACTGGGGATGAACGATATCGCGCCAGTCGAGGTCGCCGCGCTCAAGGCCGTGGATCAGGACTTCGGCGGTAGCGATATTGGTCGCCATCGGGATATTGTGGACATCACACAGGCGCAGCAGGGTCATCTCATTCGGCTCGCTGGGCTTTGCGTTGATGGGGTCACGGAAGAACAGCAGCAGGTCGACCTCGTTGCATGCGATACGGGAAGCGATCTGCTGGTCGCCGCCCTGCACACCGGCCAGAAACCGCTGCACCTGCAGACCCGTCGCCTCTGCGACCATCTTACCGGTCGTACCGGTGGCTACCAACTTATGCTGGCTCAAAATCCGGCAGTACGCCGTACAGAACTGAACCATCAGCTCTTTTTTGGAGTCATGCGCAATCAGTGCAATGGTCATCGGTCAACCTCTCCTTTTTTCGCCCAATTCTTTACAGGGCAATTCCTTACATTTATCATACTATCACAGTTTGTCTCATTTTACAACCGTTTTTAGCCAAAAGTACCGATTTTTTTCAAAATCATGCCCTTCGGTTGTGGAAAACTCTCGAGCTATCGCCCGTCTTTTCCAATTTTCGGTAATTTATTTTTTGTCTCCGCCCTGCTCTTACTGTTCGGGGGTCGTCTGAGTTTCCGGAGTCTGCGCAGCAGCCTGCTCGGTGGGAGCGGCATCCCCAGCAGTTGTATCAGCGTCTGCGGCGGCATTTTCAGCAGTATCCGCAGCATTATCTGCTGTGCCGTCCGTCGTGGCGTCCGCCGCGCTGCCGTCTGTCGTTCCACTCTCGGCAGTGCCGGTGCCGTCATCCAGAACCTCATCATCGAGGGTCAGGGTGCCGTTCTTATAGGCAAAGTAGGCGTTGAAGATATCAGCAACAAGGTTGCCGGTGCGTGCGCCCGCTCCGCCGTACTCGAGGACGATGCCGATGGCAATTTCCGGATTTTCCGCCGGGCCGAAAGCGATCATGGTCGCGTTGGTGTAATACTTCCGGGTATTGCCGACGTAGTAGCTCTCACTGCGCTGAGGGGAACCGGTCTTGCAGGCGATGGTGTATGGGTAGCTTGCCAGAGCCGGAATGGTCTGTGCAACGCCGATCATTCCCTGCTTGACGAGGTCGAACGTCTGGTTCTTATCCTCAACGACATCCATGACTTCCGGCTGGGTCTCCTCGATGACCTTGCCGGTATTGGAGTCGAGGATGGACTTGACGAAGTGGGTGCGGTAACGGGTGCCGCGGTTGGCAATGGTCGCCGCATAGGTCGCCAGCTGCACCGGCGTAACGGTGGTATTGCCCTGACCGATTGCGGCCTGAACTTCCAGTGACTCGGTGTAGTTGGAATCGTTCTTGGTCGTCAGGTGGCCGAGAGCCTCGCCGACTTCAACGCCCGTCCGCTGACCCAGACCCAGTTTGTAGGCATAAGCATCATAGACATCACTTGTCAGGCGGCGGCCCACATCGTAGAAGAAGATGTTGCAGCTCCATTTGATAGCGGTCACGACGTCGATATTTCCACTGTGACCATGTCGGGTACACTTGGGGTGATAATCCCTGAAGTAGTTGTACACACCGTCGCAGTAAACGGTCGAATCCTGATTGATGAGGCCGGTATCGAGTCCGGCGATGGCGACCGACGGTTTGTAGGTCGAGCCGGGCGTATACAGACCCAGCAGAGCGCGGTTATAAAGCGGCAGATTCGGGTCTGCACTATACTCGCTGTACTTTGTCGAGTAAAGTTTCTGGTTAAAGGTCGGGTAGTTGGAGGAAGCGAGGACACTTCCATCCTTGGTGCTGAGGACGACCACCGCACCGGCGTTGACGTTGGAGTCATACGTCCGGTTGATGAGGGCGATGTTTTGCGCCAGTGCTTTATCGACCGCTTGCTGGAACGCCGAATCCACCGTCAGCTGAACGGTATGACCCGGTTCTGGCACTGTCGTCATGGCTGTGCTGACGATAACGCCGTCCGAGTTCCGGGTGATGGTCTCAACACCGTCTTTGCCGCGCAGTTCATCCTCGAAGGCGGATTCCAGACCCGACACACCGAGGATGTCGTTCATATTATATCCCTTATCCCGGAGCGGATAAGTTACCTGACCGTTTTCGTCCGTCACCTTCCAGCGTTCGGCGGTAATTTTACCCACACGACCCAGCACATGGGGCAGGATATCGCCGCGGCCATAACTACGGGTAGAAGTTTCAACGATCTCTACGCCCGGCAGAGAAAGACTGTTTTCCTTGATGGTCGCAACGGTCCTATCGCTGACGTTTTCGGCCATGACAAAGTTGTTGACATTCGAGAATACCTGCAGCTGCATCTCATAATGGATGCCGCCCAGCACACGCTGCCAGTGAGCAGGATAATCTTCCAGCTTATAGTCCTCCACCAGCTTTTCCATCACGTCATTTGCGGTGGCATACTGCTGCAGACCCATATTCTCCTTCATGACGGCAAGAGCTTTCTGCTCGCTGGTGTTGTCTGCCGCTGCCGTGAAGGAATAATTGCCGGAAGCATCCGGCTCACTGATGAAAAGGTTATCGTTCCAGCTTTCGCCGTTGGCTTCCAGCAGTTCCACGATGCGCTGAAGCATCCCGTCGAGGTCTTCGCCGCCCATCAGCAGTTTGTTCAGGACGATATTGTACCCGGTGACGCTGGTGGCGATGCGGCGGCCGGCACTGTCTACAATATCGCCGCGCGCCGCCGTGACCGTGAAGTTATAATCGGTGGTGTTGGTAGCACGCGACTTGAAGCTGTCGCCGTTTACCAGCTGCAGAAAGATGAGGCGCATGACATACAGCCCCATCAAAGCCGCGCCGATCGCGATAAGAGCCATCATCCGGCGCGTCACCGTTTTGTGTTCGTTCGAGTTCATTCATTCTCCTTCCGGCATGGCGGATCAGGCCACACCGTTGTCGATCTTGAATTCTTCGCTGATGCGCTCTGCCCAACGGAAGGTCAGCCAGCAGACCGGGAGGGTCATTGCCAGCGAGGGCAGAACGACCCGGAGATACCGTCCCAGCACATCGCTGTAACCCGGCATATAGTAGAAAAACAGCCAGTCCAGCGTCAGCACCGTCAGGGCGCACGATCCGCCCAAAAGCAGGAAGTTGGGCACCGAGGCTTTGAAATAAAGCTGCATGACCGCCGAGACCAGAAAGCAGAGGATCATCAGTTCCAGTGCCAGCATACCGACGGTGCGTCCGGCCGTGTAATCCCACATCAGGCCGCAGACCACACCGAACAGCGCACCGGCGAACTCACCCTCAAAGACCGCCACAGCCAACGCCAGCGGCAGGAGCCAGAGGGGTTTTGCCGCCCCGAACTGGAACAGCCCCGGCGTGGTCTGGAGGACGGTACACAGCAGCATCAGCAGCAGATAGCTGCCCCACTTGAACAGCTGGCTGCGGCTGCGCTTGCGGCGTGATTCCATGGGCTTTTCCCTCCAAACTCTCAACTATTAGTAATAATAAAGACGTGTTTTACGGTTCTGGGGTCTGCGCCGGGCTTGATGACTGCCATCATGGACTTGCCGCTGTCCTCGGGGATCAGCTCCTGCACAACGCCCACCAGCACATCCGATGGGAAAACGCCGCCCAGACCCGTGGTGATGACCTGATCGTTTTTCTCGGTCATGGTCGCTTTGGAAAGATTCGTCAACAGGCAGAGTCCATCTGCCGCATAATCCGAGCTGCCGGTGATGAGGCCGTTCTCCCGGGTACGGGAAACGACGCCGGCGGCATTGAAGTTCGGATGCAGGATGGTCATGACCTTGCAGCTGGTAAGGTCGGCCTCGGTCACCATGCCCAGCAGATAGCCCTCGTCACTGACAATGGTATCGTTGATGGCAACGCCGTCCAGCGTCCCCTTATCGAGGGTGAACCCCCAGAAGGAATCCAGAGGGTCGCGGCCAATGACGAAAGACGAAACATAGGTCATCTCCGGCCTCTGCTGCTGTATATTCGTCAGGGCTTTATACGCTTCGTTTTCAGCCTTGATGCGGTCATAGTCGACCATCTGGTTCCGAAGCTCAGCGTTCTCCTTGGAAAGCTCCTCATTCTCGGCGATGACGTCGTCGATCATGGTATACTTTTCCCAGATGGTGGAGACCCCACTGCTGACGACAGCCGCCGCCTTCTGGAACGGCGCCGCCACGACGCTGAGCAGCTCCTGCGGAGCTGCGGTCAGACGCCCGTTCGCACCGGCATACGCCATGATGCCCACGAGGAAAACGGCCACGATGATCAAAATCTTGAATTTCCAGGTCTCGAAAAAGTCTTTCAACTCGTTCTCCTCCAATTACAAAAAGGGCGGATAGCCTGCGCCATCCGCACCTCTGAATTACATGTGGCCGCCGTCGGTATCCAGCACCTCGTGCAGGACATCCACATGGTCGAGCACTGCGCCCGCACCCTTGGCAACGCAGTCCAGCGGATCTTCGGCAACATGAACATCGATGCCGGTCTCGCTCTCGATGAGCTGATCCAGACCGCGGAGCAGTGCGCCGCCGCCGGTCAGGGTGATGCCGTGGTCGATGATATCCGCGCTCAGTTCCGGCGGAGTGCGCTCCAGCGTCTCCTTGATGGCGGTAGTGATCTTCACCAGACACTCCAGCAGAGCCTCGCGGATATCCTCGGAGTGAATGACGATGTTCTTGGGCAGACCGTCAACGAGGTTGCGACCCTTGATCTCCATCGTCATCTCGGGATCCATCGGGAAAGCGGAGCCGATCTCGATCTTGATCTGCTCTGCGGTGCGCTCACCGATGAGCAGGTTATACTTCCGCTTGATGAAAGCAATGATCGCCTGATCGAACATGTCGCCCGCCATCCGGACACTCCGGGAAGCGACGATGCCGCCCAGAGAGATGACAGCGATCTCTGCCGTGCCGCCGCCGATATCGACGACCATGCTGCCGGTCGGCTCGCTGATGGGCAGGCCCGCACCGATCGCAGCTGCCATCGGCTCCTCGATGACGGAGACCTGACGTGCGCCGGCCTTCATGGTCGCTTCACGGACGGCACGACGCTCGACCTCGGTGACGCCCGACGGAATGCAGATGACGACGCGCGGACGGGAGAACATGCTGTTGCCGCAGGCTTTCTTGAGGAAATTCTCGAGCATGTTTGCGGTAATATCGAAGTCAGCGATAACACCGTCCTTCAGGGGGCGGACAGCAACGATGCTGCCGGGAGTACGGCCAATGACCGCCTTTGCCTCGCCGCCGACGCAGCGGACTTCGTCGGTCTTGGTGTCGACTGCGACGACCGACGGCTCACGCATGATGATGCCCTTGCCCTTCATATAAACGAGGGTATTGGCGGTACCCAGATCAATGCCTACATCCTTTGAAAAAAAACTCATACTGAAGCTCTCTCCTTAATCTCGTTCCAAAAAGTCTATTCCAAAACACCGGGTCACTTATTTGACCTCACGGCAGAATAACACGTCTATTATTATAGCCGTAACCCTCTCTTTTCTCAAGCGTTTTGAGAAGTTTTTCCGGTATTTTTCATCTTTCGACGTTCAAAACCGTTCCAGCAGGCGGACGACCCGGCTGACCGGCAGTCCCATGATGGTATAGTAGTCGCCCTCGATGCGGTCCAGCCAGAGGGCTGCCCGGCTCTGAATGGCGTAGGCGCCGGCCTTATCGTAGGGTTCTTTTGTGGCGGTATAAGCGTCGATCTCTTCCTCTGAGATGGGGAAGAAGGTCACTTTACAGCTGTCCACAAAGCTCTCGGTGTGGGCGCCGTCCGAGACGCAGACGCCGGTATGCACCTCATGGGTCGCACCCGAGAGGGCGCGGAGCATCCGTTTGGCGTCCTCGACGCTGTGGGGCTTGCCAAAGACCTCGCCGCCCACATCCACAACGGTATCGCAGCCCAGCACCACTTCGCCCGGATGCTCTGCCGAGACGGTCAGGCATTTGCCCCGTGCCAGCTTTTCGACCAGCTCCGCCGGGGTATCTGCGGTCACAGCGTCCTCATCAAACGCGCTGACACAGACCGTAAAATCGGTCGTATACAAGCTCAGAAGCTCCTTCCGGCGCGGACTGCCGGAGGCTAAAATCAGTTTAGACTTCATGAATTATCCTTCTGCCCTGAACCGCAGGGCCATCCTGTTTCCGTTTTGCGCCGGAACCCGCCCGACATGCCAATGGCTCCCCCTCCGGGGGAGCTGGCAATGCAAGGCATTGACTGAGAGGGTCACTTCCCCGTCGAGCCAAATCCGCCCTCACCACGAGCCGTGTCGTTGAGGCTCTCTGCCGGAACAAAGGCGGCCGTGTAGACTGGCGCGATGCAGAGCTGCGCCACACGCTCACCGGGCTGGATGGTATAGGCTTCGGTGCCGAGGTTCACCATCGGGACTTTCAGCTCGCCGCGATAATCGCTGTCCACGACGCCGACGCCGTTCGCCATGCAGAGGCCGTGTTTGATGGACAGGCCGCTGCGTGCGTAGACCAGAGCGACGCTGTGCGCGCCCGGCAGCTCGATGGCAAGGCCGGTCGGCACCAGAACACGCTGCATCGGCTCGACAGTCAGCGGTGCGTCCAGCACTGCGCAGAGGTCGGCAGCGGCGGCTCCTGCCGTCGCGTATGCAGGCACTTTTGCCCGTTCGTCCAGAACTTTATACTTTACCGTGATGGGTTCCATTTTTTGTCCTCTTTTACTTATTATAGTAGATAGCTCTTATACAACCTCTCCGTCATTGCTTCGCAATGCCACCTCTCCTTGTAGGAGAGGCCTTGGCAGAACCAGAAACTTTTCCTCTTTGCCAAAGGCTCCCCTATCAGGGGAGCTGGCACCGCAGGCGACTGAGAGGTCAATTCGTTCCCTTAAAGTACAATCCTCTTGTGAAATCGCCTTCAAAGGGTGCGTGCTGACGGATACTGTCCAGAATGGCAGCAGCCTCCTCCCGGGATTCCAGCGTGAAGTAAGCCACGCCGTAGTCGACCGTCAGTGCGCCCGGCTTATCGCCCATATAGATGGGGACCGGATTATAGATGGTGCGCACACCCAAACCGCACCGCACCGGGAACTTTTTCGCCTTGCGGTCGGTCAGCTCACCGGTCTTGTCGCAGTGGGCGCAGTCGTGGATGTTCTGCAAGGGGCAGGCACGGGTCAGCATCAGCGGCATATGGCCGTAAATGATGACGCCAGTCGGCACAGGCTTGCCATTGACCGTAGGCGCAATGGTCGAAATATCGCTGTCCTTGACCTCGGGCAGGATCAGGATGGAATTCAGACCCTGCTCCGCGTAGAACTGCGCCGCAAGGTTATTGGTGACATTCAGGCCGAAACCGCCCGACAACGGCAGACCACGGCAGAGACGAAGGTGAGCGATGTTGCCGACTTCGTAACCGGCAAAGCCCTGCTCCTGCGTAGCGGCGATGCGGCGAGCAGTATCCTCTTCCAGCTTGCCGAACATGGCACGGGGCAGCTCGAGGATGGTCTTGCTCCGCCACTCACGGGGAACCCGGTCGGCCTGCGCAATGGGCAGGATGACATATTCCACGCCGCTCAGGGAACGTTCCGGCACCTGCTCCCACTTCTCGAACCGGGCACGGAGGGTGCGGTGCTTGGGCAGGGTGCGAACCGGCAGTTCGGGCAGAGTGACGTCATTGGTCTTGTAGGGATGCAGGACGTCGCGCTTTTTCAGCAGGGCATCCAGTGCTTCCCGGCGCAGTTCATTCACGGCACTGCCCGAGATGAACCACGGGCCGCCGTCCATCTCGACCGTAATTTCTTCCGCCTCAAAGGGAGTGCCTCCGGTCTTGGCAAGGCTGCGGCGGATGCCCTCGGTGGGGTCGGTACGGGCAGGCTGCGGTTCCGCATCGCCGTAAGCGAAGGCTTTGTTCACGCCGTCGGTAACGGTCAGCTTCTCGCCGCCCTCTTCGATCTCCAGCTTGAACTTCACCGGCACACGGGAACGCTCCCGGCGGTAGAGTTCACGCAGGGCAGGCAGGGTCTTTTTCGTCAGCTCTGCGTCGGCTTCACTCCGGACGCCGAACATGGTGCCGTCGATCTTTCCATCCAGATAGCCCGAGGTGAATCCCGAACGGCTGAATGCGTTTTTCAGCAGGTCACGGTCATAGGCACGGCCTTCCCGTCCTGCCAGACAAGCACTGACGGCGGCGGCGACATACTCCGGCGTGCGGAGACGACCTTCGATTTTGGCCGACGCTACGCCGAGTGCCTGCAATTTGTCCAGCTTGTCGATGGAGGAGTTATCCTTCAGCGACAGGTGATGCAGACGGCCGGGCTTGCCCTCCGGGAGAGGATTTGCTTCAAACGGCAGGCGGCAGGGGCCGGCGCAGGAGCCGCGGTTGCCGCTCCGTCCGCCCAGAAAGGCCGACATATAGCACTGGCCGCTCATGCTCATGCAGAGCGCACCGTGGATAAAGCACTCGGTCTCGATGCCGCAGTTTCTGGTGATGTACTCGACCTCCGGCAGGCTCAGCTCACGAGCCAGAACCACCCGGGTGAAGCCGAGGTCTTTCAGCTCCAATGCGCCCTGTAACGTATGGACGCTCATCTGGGTAGAGCCGTGACGTGGCAGGTCGGGCGCGATTTTCTGAATCAGAGTTGCTACCGCTAGATCCTGACAGATGACCGCATCGGCACCGCTGGCGGCAACGGCACGGACAGCGTCAGCCAGCGAAGCCAGCTCGCCGCCGTAAACGGTGGTGTTCAGAGCCACATGGACGGCCACGCCACGGGCATGGCAGAACCGGACGGCTTCTTTCAGGCTGTCGGCGTCAAAATTCCCGGCGCCTGTCCGGGCGTTGAAGCCCGAAAAGCCCAGATAGACCGCGTCGGCACCGCTGAACACGGCGGCTCTCAGCATCTCTTCACTGCCTACGGGGGCTAATATCTCAATCTTCGACATCATTTTCTCCTGTGGTCTCGCTCTCGTTTTCTTCCTGCGGCGTGTCAGCGGCCCGCGCTTCCTCCGCCTTCTCTTTGGCGGCCGCTTTCGCTTTCATCCGGGCCAGCTGTTCCCGGAGGGCGGCATTCTCGCGTTCGAGCATTTCATTTTCTGTTTTTGTCTTATCTTCGGAAATTTTCGCCCGTGCCGCATCGGCGATGTAATCCTGGATCTGACTGCGCATCTTCTCCGCGCTGCCCGCGCTCTTGCGGTACTCGTCCAGATAGTCCATCGCGCAGAAGACAGCGGCCTTCGTCACCGAAAGGTTCACGTTGTCGTCCAGCAGCTTGGTGATATCCTCATCCAGCTTTTTTGCCAGAGAGGTAATATAAGATTCGGAGTCGGTCGTAGCGATGGCATACGGCGCGCCTGCGATGGTCACTCTCACTTTGTTTACCATTCTGTCCTCACTTTTATCCTCATTCGCATGGCAGCTCCACCCCGGCATTTGAAACTCGCACCGGTATTTCCGGGAAATCGTGCCATTTTCCGGCGTTTTACTCCCACAAATCCGGCTATTCGCAATGGGTCGGCGGCGGCTTTTGCCTGTCGGAAACGTGTTGTATAGAGTTTCCTGCCGAATTACCCGGCCTTTTGGCGTGTTCCGGGCGCAAACGGCTGCTCCACCAACTCTTATTATAATATAAATAGTCCTCGAGAAAAAGTGCTATTTTTGAATTTTTGGCAGATTTGTCAGAAACTTAACCATAAAAATGGTGGTAACGGCAAAAATAGGTTCTTTTTCTTGCAATCGGTAGCAAAACAGACTATAATAATGGCGTTGTTGTGTGATAGGCCACCGAAATGATTTTATAGAGGAGACGGGCCTTGCCGCCGCAAGAACTAATGACGAACGACTAATGACGAACGCGTAAATACGGATAAGGAGTTCAATTATGACTACGAAGGAATTTGCGAAAATTCTTCAGGACAAGCTGACCAGCGAGTACGGCGTTGACCTGAACGTTGCTTCCAAGCAGCAGATCTATCGTGCCCTGGCACTGATCTGCCGCCAGATGATGAGTGAGAACCACAAGAAGTTCCAGTCCAAGGCCGTTGGCACTGGCACCAAGCAGGTCTACTACCTCTGCATGGAGTTCCTGATGGGCCGCAGCCTGAAGATGAGCCTGTTCAATCTGGGTCTGAACGATGTTGCGCAGAAAGTTCTGGCAGACGCTGACATCAACATCGAGGGCATCTACGAGGAAGAGCCGGACGCAGGTCTGGGCAACGGCGGTCTGGGTCGTCTGGCTGCCTGCTATCTGGACGGCATGGCTACCACCGGCGTCTGCGGCACCGGCTACTCCATCCTGTACGAGTACGGCATCTTCAAGCAGAAGATCGTCGACGGCTGGCAGCAGGAGCGTGCCGACAACTGGCTGCCCGGCGGTCAGGTCTGGCTGAAGAGCCACCCGGATCAGGCTGTGGAAGTCCGCTTTGACGGCGAGATCCACGAGAACTGGGACAACGGCTTCCACTACATCCAGCACACCAACTACAACAGCGTCATGGCTGTTCCTTCCGATATGTATGTTCAGGGCTATGACGGACAGGGCGTCGCAAAGCTGCGCCTGTGGCAGGCAAAGGCTCCGGACTTCGATATGTCCAGCTTCTCTCTGGGCAACTACAACACTGCGATGAGCAAGAACGCCAACGCAGAGCTGATCTCCAAAGTCCTGTACCCCAACGACAACCACGTTGAGGGCAAGATCCTCCGCCTGCGTCAGCAGTACTTCCTGTCTGCTGCTTCTATCGGCGACATCGTGCAGAACCACCTGTCCAGCTACGCAACGCTGGAGAATCTGCCCGACAAGGTCGCTATCCAGCTGAACGATACCCACCCGACTCTGGCCATCCCCGAGATGATGCGCATCCTGCTGGACGAGTGCGGCTTCGACTGGGATAAGGCATTCGACATCTGCCAGAAGGTCTTCTCCTACACCAACCACACCGTCATGGCCGAAGCTCTGGAGAAGTGGAACGTCGACATCTTCAAGATGACCCTGCCCCGTATCTATCAGATCGTGGTCGAGATGGACCGCCGCGCCCGTATCGAGCTGGAGAAGGCATTCCCCGGCGATCAGGGCAAGATCGACTACATGGCACTGATCGGCGACAATCAGGTGCGCATGGCAAACATCTGCGCTTACACCGCAAACAGCATCAACGGTGTTTCCAAGCTGCACAGCGAGATCATCAAGGAGAGCGTCTTCCACGACTACTACCTGTTCAAGCCCAAGGCATTCAAGAACGTCACCAACGGCATCGCATACCGCCGCTGGCTGCTGGCTTCCAACCCGGAGCTGTGCAAGCTGCTGGATGAGACCATCGGCGACGGCTACAAGCACGATGCTTCCGACCTGAGCAAGCTGAACAAGTACGCTGAGGACAAGACCGTTCTGAAGAAGCTGAACGAGATCAAGCTGGACAACAAGAAGAACTTCGCAAACTACCTGTCCAAGAGCACCGGTCAGGTCATCGACCCGAACTCCATCTTCGACTGTCAGGTCAAGCGTATGCACGAGTACAAGCGTCAGCACCTGAACGCTCTGAACATCGCTGCACAGTACCTGTACCTGAAGGAGAACCCCAACGCCGACTTCATCCCCAAGACCTACATCTTCGGCGCAAAGGCTGCTCCCGGCTACTACATGGCAAAGCAGATGATCCGGATGATCTGCAAGCTGGGCGACCTCATCAACAATGACCCGGCTGTCCGTGACAAGCTGCGTGTCGTCTATCTGGAAGAGTACTGCGTCTCCCTGAGCGAGCATCTGATGCCGGCGGCTGAAGTCTCCGAGCAGATCTCTCTGGCAGGCACCGAGGCTTCCGGTACCGGCAACATGAAGTTCATGCTGAACGGCGCCATCACGCTGGGCACTCTGGACGGCGCAAACGTCGAGATCGCAGACGCAGCCGGCAAGGAGAACGAGCTGATCTTCGGTATGCTGACTCCCGAGGTCAACAACCTGAAGCAGGTCGGTTATCATCCCAACGCCTTCATCATGGGCAACGATGTGGCAAATGCCGCTCTGAACTTCTTGGAGCGCGGCTGGAACGGCGAGAACTTCCACGAAGTCACCGAGAACCTGCGCACCAGCGACCCGTACATGGTCATGGCAGACTTCAAGGATTACCGCCGTGCGCAGGCTGACCTGCAGCGTCTGTATGCCGACCGTGAGAAGTGGGCACAGATGAGCCTGAAGAACATCGCGAACAGCGGCATCTTCAGCGCAGACCGTGCCGTTCTGGATTACGCTCGTGATATCTGGTACGCACCCGTCGTTTCCGGCAGCAACAAGTAATTTTTAAATAAATACTATTGAGGGGCCGTTGCGTAACGCATCCAACCTCTCCGTCATCGCTGCGCGATGCCACCTCTCCTACTGAGGAGAGGCCTTGGCAAAGAGGATAACTTTCCCATTTTGCCAAAGGCTCCCCTATCAGGGGAGCTGGCGAGCGTAAGCTCGGCTGAGAGGTTTATAACGCAACTGCCCCTTTTTTAAGAAAGGAACGACCCAACGTGTCTTGTCTGTTCAATAGTTACGACCCCAGCTTCAAGCAGCCTTTCGGTGCCATCCGTGCCGGCGAAACGGTCAAGCTCTCCCTCTGCATCCCGGAGTCGATGGGCTATGTCGACCCTCATCTTGTCATCCAGAAAGAGGGCAAATACGATGTACCGGTGCATTACCGGATGAATTTTGAGGGTCAGACCCCCTATCAGAACCATTTTTCCATCGAACTGACCCTCGGCGACGTGGGCTTATACTTCTATTACTTCGACCTCTACACCGATTTCCGCCGCATCGTGCGAGGCCCCGACAACTGCGGCGTCCTCAGCTGGCAGGACGGCCAGAGCTGGCAGCTGACGGTCTACGAGCCCAGCTTCCAGACCCCGGCTGACATCAAGGGCAAGGTGTTCTACCAAATTTTCCCCGACCGCTTCTGCGAGGGCATCGAGAACAAGCCCATGCCTTTTCCTGACCGGCTGTATCAGGCCGACAAGCACGCCGAACCCTTCTGGCAGCCCAACGAGACGGGCGGTCACCTGAACGAGGACTACTTCGGCGGCGACCTGAAAGGCATCCAGTACAAGCTGCCCTACCTGCACGAGATGGGCATCGACTATCTCTACCTGAACCCCATCTTTGAGGCGCACTCCAATCACCGGTACAACACCGCCGACTACCTCAACGTCGACCCTCTGCTGGGCACCAACGAGGACTTCGAGACCCTCTGCAAAGAGGCAAAGAAGTACGGCATCGGCATCGTGCTGGACGGCGTATTCAGCCACACCGGTTCGGACAGCAAATACTTCAACCGGGAAGGCCGGTACGGTGACAACTGCGGTGCTTACCGTGACACGAATTCTCCCTACCGCAGCTGGTACGAGTTCGGCCCTCAGTTCAAGGGCGGATACCGCAGCTGGTGGGGCTTCGAGACCCTGCCCGAAGTCAACGAGGAAACGCCTTCCTACGTCGATTTCATCACCGGCGAGGGCGGCGTCATCGACACATGGCTCCGCCGTGGTGCCGCCGGTTTCCGTCTGGATGTTGCCGACGAGCTGCCCGACAGCTTCATTGAGAAGATCCGCACCGCCGTCAAGCGTGTCGGCTCGGACAAGTTCCTGCTGGGCGAGGTCTGGGAGGACGCGACTACCAAGTTCGGCTTCGGCCACCGCCGCAGCTACCTGCTGGGAAAAGGTCTGGACAGCGTGATGAACTACCCCTTCAAGAACGCCGTGCTGGACTTCGTGAAGGGCAAGTCCGCAGAGCAGGCATCCGAAGAGATCATGCAAATTTGCGAGCATTACCCGGCACCGGCTCTGAACACGGCTCTGAACTTCCTGTCTACCCACGACACCGAGCGCGCTCTGACCGTCATCGCTGACGAGCCTGCCAATGGCCGTGGCCGGGAGTGGCAGAGCGGACGCTGTGTGACCGGCGACGCCTACGAGGAAGGTCTGCTCAAGCTGAAAATGGCCTATGCCATCATCTACACCCTGCCCGGTGTTCCCTGCCTGTACTACGGCGACGAGATCGGGATGCAGGGCTACCGTGACCCCTTCAACCGTGCGTTCTACCGCTGGGATACCCACGAGGAGCGTCTGCGCCCGGTACTGGCACAGCTGGCGGCACTCCGCCACAGCTGCGAAGCCTTCAACACCGGCGAGCTGCGCATCCTGCGTGCCGAGGGCGGCATCCTGCACTATCAGCGTGTGGGTGACTTTGAGACAGCGGAGATCATCGTCAACCGCACGGAGCATATCATTGTCGAACCGCTGGCAAGCGGCAAACATACCGAAGTGAACCCGATGGGCTTTACCATCGTTGTTGAGGAGGTGGGACATAACCCGAACCACAGTTATTACGATTATATTTGATAGTACAGGAGGACATCATGAACAAAACAACAGGACGTTTCAAAGTTTTCTTCGCCGCCGCTTTTCTGTTCTGTCTGCTGCTGACCGGCTGCCAGTCGTCAACACCCGGCACCCCTTCTCTCCCCTTTGTCCGCACCATTCCGGTACGGCTGTATAATCAGACTGGACGTGACATCACCGCTTCCATCGTGTCGACCAAGGCCACGACGACCGACTGGGGCGACTCCTATGACACCGCAAATCCGCTCATCACTGGCTACACGCTGGCGGCAGGCGGTGAGCAGGAAGTCACCCTTGCGGCTTCAGTCATCCGGGAACCCATCTATATCTACATCAAAGACAGCACCGGCAGTCACTGGTTCTTCAACATCCAGTCGGTGCCGACCCCCGGCGATTACGTCAACCTGCTGCTCCGGATGGACGGCGACCGGCTCGTTGCGGATGCCGACTGGGGCGACGGCAACGCCCAGACCATCCAGACGGTGAGCGGCTCCTACCAGCTGTACAACGAGTTCTCCCGTTGGTATTACTGGGATATGGTGACCTACGAGGAGTTCCAGAACGAGGGCTTCTGGTACAACCTGCCCGGCTCCAACGACGCCAAGTGGTCCAGAGTCTTCGGCAGTGCGGATGCCGCCTACGGTTACGCTTCCAAGGATGAGGCCGCTGCTCACATGACACGGGTCACCTTCCCGGTCTGGAAGATGAATGGCGACAAGAAAGTCTCCTCCACTGCGACCATCTGGATCAATTCTGCTCTTGCGGACGAGGTCGTTCAAATTTTCACTGAAATTTACAACGACCCCGAGCAGTTCCCCATCAACAGCGTGGGCGGTTACAGCTGGCGCGGCGACACCTCTTCCAGCGAACACAACCCGGGCTGCGCTATTGACATCAACGCCAACGAGAATTATCAGATCCGCTACGGCAATGTCGTGGTCGGCTCCTTCTGGGACCCCAGCCAGAGCGTTTACTCCATCCCGGAGGACGGTTCTGTCGTCCGCATCTTTGAGGCGCACGGCTGGTCGTGGGGCGGCGACGCATGGGCTGGTTACACTACGCCTTCCACCACCGGCAACCACGATTACATGCACTTCTCCTACTTCGGCACCTGATTTTTCCGGAAGGGTACGGTGTTTCGTAGCCTGCGCAACGGTTCATCAAAAAACTCTTGACCTGCTCCCGGGTAGCTGTCTTATAATAAGGGTACACCCATTGAAAAGGAGGGAGTTCTGATGTCCATCGACCCCATCTTCTGGCTCATCGCAGCCGTAGGGTTCCTGTTTCTGGAGGGAATGACCTTTAACATGACCTCCGTCTGGTTTGCCGTCGGCAGTGCGGCGGCGTTGCTCAGCTGCCTGCTGTTCAGCTCGTTCCGGGTGCAGGCGGCGGTCTTCGTCATCGTAAGCGCCCTCAGCCTGCTGGCCTTCCGGCCATTAGCGAACCGGCTCCGGGTACGGCATACCGCCACCAACGGCGACCGGAACCTTGGCCGGGAAGCCACTGTCCTGACCCCCGTCTCTGCTGAGACGACCGGACGTGTCCGGCTGGACGGTGTGGACTGGAACGCGCGCTGCGCCACGCCGGGCGATACGCTGGCACCGGGCGAAAACTGCCGTGTCTGCGAGATCCACAGCACCCTGCTCATCGTAGAGCCTGTCCTGACCGAAACATCCACCCACTGACAAAGGAGCGTTTTCATGGTTACGTTTTTCGTCATTCTTGCGCTTGTCATTGTCGTCCTGCTCATCGTCGTCACCAACATCGTCATCGTGCCGCAGTCGATGGTCTACGTCATCGAGCGTCTGGGCAGTTATTCCGCCACATGGACGGCCGGCCTGCACGTCAAAATTCCGTTCGTGGAGCGTGTTGCGAAGAAAGTCAGCCTGAAAGAGCAGGTTGCGGACTTCCCTCCCCAGCCGGTCATCACCCGGGATAATGTCACGATGCAGATCGACACGGTGGTCTTCTTTCAGGTGATGGACGCCAAGCTCTACACCTACGGCGTCAACCAGCCCATCTCGGCCATCGAGAGCCTGTCGGCGACCACCCTGCGCAACATCATCGGCGAGATGGAACTCGACCACACCCTGACCAGCCGTGACGTCATCAACGGCAAGATCACCGCTATTCTGGACGAAGCAACGGACAAATGGGGCATCAAGGTCAACCGTGTCGAGGTCAAGAACATCATCCCTCCGCGCGAAATCCAGGAAGCGATGGAAAAGCAGATGAAGGCCGAGCGTGAGAAGCGTGCGGTCATCCTGAAGGCCGACGGTGAGAAGCAGGCTGCCATCACCGCTGCCGAGGGCGAAAAGGAAGCCGCCATCCTCCGCGCCGACGCCGTCAAGCAGCAGCGCATCCTCGAGGCCGAGGGCGAAGCACAGGCGATCCTTGCCGTCCAGAAGGCCAACGCGGACGCCATCCGCCTCCTGAACGAGGCGATGCCGAACGATAAGGTTCTGGCACTCCGCAGCCTTGAAGCACTGGCAAAGGTCGCCAACGGCAAGGCTACCAAGCTCATCATCCCCTCCGACCTCCAGAACCTCGGCGGCGTGGTCCCCAGTATCAAGGAACTCCTGACCGACCCGAAGGAGTAAGGCTTTTATGGTGTTCGTCTCCCCTGACAAACATCCGGGGAGACTCCATAATAAGTAATAGAAAAGGTGCTGTCCTGCAATGGGTCAGCTCCCATACCCTATGCAATCAAAAAGATTGACCGCATGAGTCTGCACAACTGTTGGCGGTCGTTACTTTTTGTCCTGAGAATAATATTCCCAAAACAACAGACCTCCCGGAGAGACTGCCGTTATCAAACAGCATCTCCGGGAGGTCTTATTTTATGGGATTTTCAGCGAAGACTCCGGTCATCTCAAACCGAGACGCAGTGTTTCTTAGTACGCTACGCCCCAATAGACCATGGTCTTAGCAGGCTTGCCGCAGCAGGGGCAGACATCGCTGAGATGCTCCTGCTCGAAGGGCATGCAGCGGCTGGACAAGCCAGCCTCTTCCTTCATCTTCATCTCGCAGGCAAGGTCGCCGCACCACATGGTCTTGATGTAGCCGGTGTTTGCCTTTGCCAGAGCCTTGACTTCCTCCATGGTGGTGGCAGACCAGGTGCGCTCCTCACGGTTCTTGAGGGCACGCTCGTACAGGTCTTTACGCAGAGCTTCCAGCTGTGCCGGGATAGCAGTTTCCAGCTCGTCCAGAGAGACGAAGACCTTCTCACGGGTATCACGGCGGACCAGAACACACTGATTCTTCTCCAAATCCTTGGGGCCGATCTCAAGGCGCAGAGGCACGCCCTTCATCTCCCACTGAGAGAACTTCCAGCCGGGCGCGTTGTCGCTGTCGTCCAGCTTGACACGGGCATACTTGGAGATCTTCTCTGCCAGCTCAGCAGCCTTCTCGGAGACGCCGGGCTTGTGGGCAGCGATGGGAACGACCACGACCTGAATGGGAGCCACTGCCGGGGGCAGGATGAGGCCGTCGTCGTCGCCGTGGGTCATGATGATGGCACCGACCAGACGGGTGGACGCGCCCCAGCTGGTCTGGAACGGGTGATGCAGCTGGTTATCACGACCGGTGAAGGTCACGTCATAAGCCTTGCTGAACTTATCGCCGAAGTAATGGCTGGTGCCGCTCTGCAGAGCCTTGCCGTCCTTCATCATCGCCTCGATGGTGTAGGTAGCCTCTGCGCCTGCAAACTTCTCCTTATCGGTCTTGCGGCCCTTGACAACAGGGATAGCCAGATCGTCCTCGCAGACGGAAGCGTAGCAGTTCAGCTGCTGCTGGGTCTCTGCCTCAGCCTCCGCCGCAGTCTCGTGGATGGTGTGGCCTTCCTGCCACCAGAACTCACGGCTGCGCAGGAAGGGACGGGTGGTCTTCTCCCAGCGGACGACGCTGCACCACTGGTTATACTTCATGGGCAGCTCACGGTAGCTGTGCAGCACACGGGACCAGTGGTCGCAGAACATGGTCTCGCTGGTGGGACGGACTGCCAGACGCTCTTCCAGCTTATCCGAACCGCCCATCGTGACCCACGCCACCTCCGGTGCGAAGCCATTGACCAGCTCGCCTTCCTTCTGCAGCAGGCTCTCGGGGATCAGAACGGGCATTGCCACGTTCTCGTGGCCGGTGGCCTTGAACCGGGCGTCCATATCCTTCTGGATGAGTTCCCAGATGGCCTGACCATAGGGGCGCAGGATGATGAAACCCTTGACGCTGGAATACTCGACCAGCTCTGCCTTGACGCAGATGTCGGTATACCACTGTGCGAAGTTTTCTTCCTGACTGGTGATCGCCTGCACAAGCTTCTTGTTGTCTTTTGCCATTTTAATTTTATCCTCCTAAGGCCGTGCGCCAAACGCCTTTATGCGCATCTGCGCAGTTTCCGTTCCGCACGAACCCATATTAAAAGCTCCACCCCGGTCCTGCCGAATGCAAAACCGTTGTGTGGAGCTTCCTGCGATGTTAAAAATCAGCCGTTCTGGTGGCTCTCCACAAAGTTTACTACGTCGCCTACCGTGCGCAGATTCTCGATGGCGTCATCCGGCACCTCGACGCCGAACTCGTCCTCAAGGGTCATCACCATGTCGACGACGTCCAGACTGTCAGCCTCGAAATCGCTCATGATATCGCTCTCCATCGTGATCTTCGCAGGGTCAATGTCCAGCTGCTCCGCCAGCAGTGCGCGAATCTTTTCAAACGTATCCATTGTGCGCTCTCCTTTTTATGCTGTATGTTCCAAACCTGTGCCGCTGCCAGAGCGAGGGAGAACCCCTTCTGCCGGAAACGCCGCTCTGACGTTCCGCCGCACACAAAGTTCTTCCTTTTCTTTATATCCCAAGCCCTGCCTGTTGTCAAGCCCTGTTTTGCAATCTGGCTGACTTCCGGAGAATTTTTAACCGGAAAATATTCCCCAATGGCACTTTTTCGCTTGACAGAATCCCGTTTGGTTCTTATCATAATAGAGAAGAGTTTTGGGGGACTGACTGCTATGAAGTTATCATTTACTAAAATGCACGGCTGTGCGAACGACTATATCTATCTGGACTGCCGGACGTCCGGTGTGCCGGAGAACATTTCCGACCTTGCCGTAAAGCTTTCGGCACGGCATTTTTCCATTGGAGCCGACGGCATCATCTGCATCTGCGCATCGGTGACGGAGGGCGCGGACGGACGGATGCGCATCTTCAACGCCGACGGCAGCGAAGGTAAGATGTGCGGCAACGGTATCCGCTGTGTGGCGCAGTGGCTCCGGGAGCATGCGCCGGAATGCGCTGATAAACCCGTCCTGCGCATCGACACCGAGAGCGGCTGCAAGACCGTCCGGTATCAGGGAAACAACTGCTGGCAGGTGGAGATGGGGCATTACAGCACCCTGCCTGCCGACCTGCCTGCCGCCAACATGGGCGACGCTCCGCTGGTGGACGTTCCGCTGGACGTGAAGGGCAAAACGTGGAAGGTGACCTGCATCAACGTGGGAAATCCCCATTGCGTCACCATCGTTCCCGAGGTGGACAGCCTGCGGCTGGAAGACATCGGCCCGGATTTTGAAAACCATCCCAACTTCCCGGAACGGGTCAACACCGAGTTCGTGGCCGTGACCGACCCCACCCACCTGAAAATGCGTGTCTGGGAGCGAGGCAGCGGCGAGACATTCGCCTGCGGCACCGGCACCTGCGCAACGGTGGCGGCTCTGACCGAGCTGGGCGTCTGCCCCCGGGGAGAGGACGTCTATGTGACCCTTCGGGGCGGTGAACTGGTCATCCGGCTCCTGCCCGGAAACAATATCCTCATGACCGGCCCTGCTGAGACGGTCTGTGAGGGTGTAGCGGAAGTTTAAACATCATAATTATAAAAAGTGAGGGAAAGTTACCATGAAGATGAACAAACATTACAACGAGCTGAAGGCCAGCTACCTGTTCGTGGACATCGCCCACAAGGTCGCTGCTTATCAGGAGGCACACCCGGAGAAGGAGATCATCCGTCTGGGCATCGGCGACGTGACCCAGCCGCTGGCAAAGTGCGTTGTTGACGCCATGCACGCCGCTGCCGACGAGATGGGCACCAAAGAGGGCTTCCACGGTTACGGCCCCGAGCAGGGCTATCCCTTCCTGAAGCAGGCCATTCAGGGCTACTACGCATCCCGGAACACCAAGATCGACGAGGATGAGATCTTCATCTCCGACGGCGCAAAGAGCGACCTCGCCAACGTGCTGGGTCTGTTCGACGTGGACAACACCGTTCTGGTTCCGGACCCCGTCTACCCCACCTATGTGGACGACAACGTGACCGACGGCCGCAAAATTATTTATGGTCGCACCAGTCAGGAGAACGGCTTTCTGGGTATGCCGGATGAGAACGTCAAGGCTGACGTCATCTACATCTGCAGCCCCAACAACCCCACCGGTGCCGCTTACACCCGTGAGCAGCTGAAGGAGTGGGTCGCCTACGCCAAGAAGAACAACGCCATCATCCTGTACGACGCAGCCTACGAGTGCTTCATCTCGGACGGTGCGCTGGCACGGAGCATCTTTGAGATCGAGGGCGCACGGGAGTGTGCGATTGAGATCTGCTCCTTCTCCAAGATTGCAGGCTTTACCGGCACGCGCTGCGGCTACACCGTCGTTCCGAAAGAGCTGGAGCGCGAGGGCATGAGCCTGAACAAGCTGTGGCTCCGCCGCCAGACCACCAAGTTCAACGGTGTTCCCTACATCGTTCAGCGTGCGGCTGCTGCGGTCTTTACCGAGAGCGGCATGAAGGAGATTCAGCAGAACCTCGACTACTACCGCCGGAACGCGAAAGTCATCGCTGACGCTCTGGATGAGTGCGGCGTCTGGTACTGCGGCGGTAAGAACAGCCCGTACATCTGGCTGCGCTGCCCCGGCAACATGAAGAGCTGGGAGTTCTTCGACTGGCTCCTGAACACCTGCGGCGTCGTCGGCACCCCGGGCGTTGGCTTCGGTGAGTGCGGCGAAGGCTACTTCCGCCTGACTGCTTTCGGCGACGCTGAAAAGACCAAGCTCGCCGCTGAGCGCATCAAGAAGGCGATCAAGGAGCTGTAAGCCTTCCTCTGCCTGCCGCAATACCTTATTATAATATTATAATCATTCTAATCGCATGGCCGCCCGGTGAAAGCTGGGCGGTCGTTTTGTTATACAGGCACAACCGTCAGATAACACTATGATACCAACTGTTAAATGACGGATGTGAGAAAGACAGCCCACACCCGTCAGATAACCGCTCACATCCGCCAAATAAGATGGATGTGAAGAAGAATCATATATACGTTCTTTTTATTCACATCCATCAAATAAATCAACTAGTAATAATATCAGCAAAGCTTCCACATCCGTCAATATGACGGCTGTGATGCGTTTTGCGCTTTTGGGGATTCGGCTTTAAAGGAAGCTGCTCATGCTGACCTAAAATATCAGCACGGATGGCATCTTCACTCATATCGCCCCGGTACCAGAATATTTTCTGGTTCGGCTGCATTCCCAAACGCAGAACCTTTAACCCGAGGACAGCCTTTGCTCTGCGAAGTGTTGCGTCTGAAAAGCCACGCTCTGCGGATAACTTCCAAACGCTTGACCGCTCCACCCACCCGACGAAGCCGACCAGCTTATCAAGAGCCTGAACAGCGTCATTGAGGGTGGCGGCCGGACGGGTACGGCGAGCTTCGGGCGCGGCGTTGATGATGCGGTCGGCGGAGAGGTCTGAGGAGCCGTCGTAGGCCACGACGCCGGAAGGTTCGATGTGATAGAGCTGGCTTTCGCCCGGCTCGCCGAGGCTGTTCTTGCCGTGGGCGAAGACACGCAGTCCGTTCGTATCCGGGGCGGCTCCGGCGATGAGGATGCTTCGGGCAGAGTTGCGGAAATCACTGCTTCCCAGCAGGCGGTCAAGGGCGGAGCATACGCCCGGGCCGGGTTTCGACATGTGGGAGATGAGCAGCACCGCCATGTCCAGTTCCTTCGCTTCCGCAATGAGTTTGTCCATCAGGGGGCGCACCTGCTCGGCACGGTTCATCTGGACGCCCGGCCCCAGAAAGCTCTGGATGGGGTCGAATACCAGCAGCGCAGGCCGGTACTCCCGGCAGAGTTTGAACAGCTCCGGGTCGCTCATGCTCAGGTTGGCTCCTTCCTGAAAGTACAGGTGTTCGAGGTCGGCTCCCATCGCTTCGGAACGGGGGCGCAGGACTTTGTTCGGGTCGTTCTCGGCGGTCAGATAGAAGACGTTCTGCGGCTCACGCTCTCCGCTGTTGGAAAAGTCGAAGGGCAGCTTCCGCCCGGACGACACCGCCGCCGCGATGTCCAGCGCAAGCGAGGTCTTGCCAGCCGCCGACACGCCGCCCAAAATCGACAGCATCCCCCGGGGCAGATATGGCTCGATGAGATACGCTGCCTTTTCAGGTGCGAAGCTGCTGGCCGGGCGGATACGGGGTCGCTTCGTCTGCTGGATGTCTGCCTTTTTCGCCGCCTTTTCCTTCCGGTTGGCGGCGTCCCGGTGAATGTACTCGTCGTAGGCATGGGCGATGAATTTCTGATTGTCACGGTCGAACCGCTGCATCGCTTCGGTGTACCAGCTGTCCACCCGTCCAACCGACATTTTGCGGTCGTAGAGCTGACTTTTCATCAGGCTGAACAGATAATCGTGTTCGACTTCGGGCAGGCTATGGATGAGGACAGCGGCGTAATCGCAGAGCAGTTCATCATCTCTGGCCGTTTCCAGCAGGTGACAATATTCCCGGAAGTTCTCGTTCTCGGCCAGCAGTGCCCGGTCAGAATAGGTTTCGTACATAAAAATCCTCCTGTTCTCTTGAGATTCGGCAGTGGAATCTTTTTTTCTCCACTCTACCACGAAAACAGGCGGAACAACAGTGCGCACTTTTTGAGAGCCAGAGAGTTGATTCCGTATTGATTTATGCTTGAAGTATAAATTCAGGTAAAAAGAAAAGCCGCCGTAAAATACAGCAGCTCGTTGAATTTTCAAAATCTCTGCAAAATGGCGATGCTCCATCGCTCGAAAACGTTTGGTCGGCATAAATTGTTGTTTTGTGACGGTTCAAACGCGAAACATTATTCTCAGGACAAAAAGTAACGACCGCCTACAGTTCCAGCTCAAGCGGTCGTTAACTTTTTACTAACGATTGTCAGGGAAGGGAGCTGACCCATTGCGAGACAGCACCTTTTCTATTACTTATTATAGAGTCTCCCATGACCTTTGTCAAGGGAGGCTTTTTTACCGCTCAAAGGTGGTACTGAGGGTAGTGGAATACTCCTCGCCGGGCTTGAGGCAGGCGGCGGCAGCACGCTCGTTCCACTCCTGAGGGTCGACCTCGGCACCGGGCAGGGACTGCCACGGCTCGATGCAGACGAACCGCACCGGTTTTGCAGGCGCGCTCCAGATGAGGGAATACGGATAACCCGCCACGTTGCAGACGATGCTCTTTCCGGTGTCCTTCTCGTAGATGCCGAGGGTCTTGGTGCGGAGTCCGGCCATGCAGAAGCTGTCGTTGTCGAACAGGTCATCAGTCAGAGGGATGGTCTGCTGGTTCTTCCAGACATAGCCGCATTTGCCGCTCAGCAGGCCGTTCGGACGGGCGTCCAGAATCATCGGGCTTTCGGGCTGGTCGAACCGGAACTCGTAATCCTCGGTGGTGTGGTCGGCATCGAACGGGATCTTGAACGCCGGATGGTAGCCGATGCCGAACCGCAGCTCGGTATCACCGGGGTTCTTGACGGTCAGGGTGTGATGCACCGTCTTGCCGTCCAGCTTGAAGGTGCTGACCAGCACAAAGTCAAAGGGGAACCGCTCAGCCTTCATCGCATCATCCGGACGCAGTTCCAGCTGGATGGTATCGCCCTCGGCCTTGAGCAGGGTGTGTTCCACATCCCGGGCGAAGCCATGCTGACCGCCCTTGTAGGTCTTACCTTCATGGGAGAAGGTGCCGCCGGGCAGTTTGCCCGTCCATGGGAACAGGATGGGCGCATGGCGTTTCCAGACCTCCGGGTCTGCCTGCCAGAGCAGTTCCTCGCCTGCCGTATTCTTCAGGCTGACGGCCTCGGCACCGTGGGTGTCCACCGTCAGGGTCAAATATTCGTTCTGGATCGTTGCCTGCATCGCTTTGCTCTCCTTTTCATAATAATGTCAACCTCTCAGTCTGCTTCGCAGCCAGCTCCCCTGATAGGGGAGCCTCTGGCGAAAAGATAAAGCCTTACGATTTTGCCAAGGCCTCTCCTCGTAGGAGAGGTAGCGTTCCGAAGGAACGACGGAGAGGTTTTCTCTTGCTCCCAGTATACTCTTTTATCCCCGAAAAGCCAAGGGCTTTCACTCCCGGAGGAAGGTTTTCCGGTTCCAGCGGTCAATTTCCGGCAACTTGCCCAAATTCAGTTGAAACTTTTTGAATACCTGACACTCCCCATTTTCCCGGTTCCGCTTTCCTTTCGGAAGTTTCGCTGTCCGTTTCCGGCGCACAGTCTTTTGAAAAGAAAAGTGTTCATCGCAAAAAGCTTATTTTTTAAGAAGTAAGGTGGGGCTTCCGGTTTCCGATTCCAGCCATTCCGGGTTTGACTTCTTTTCTTTCGGGTGCTAGAATACCCAGTGGTCTGACTTTTGAGCCCAACTTGTGCATGAGCCGCGAACACAACAGTCAGATACAACACACGAAGAATCAAGAAAAAAGGACACAGAAGCGTTTTTCTGTGTCAGGAGGAAAACCCCAATGAGCATCAATTTTGAATCTCATAAGCTTGACCGCCGCTCTTTCCTGAAGGGCGCCGGCGTCGTCGGCGCAGCTGGCCTGCTGGCTGCCTGCGGCGGCAAGTCCGATAATAGCAGCTCTACCGCAAGCTCTTCCGCTTCCGGTGCTGCATCTGCTCCCAACACCACTGGCGGCACTCCGCTGACCGAGTTCATCAGCTGGGAAAGCTCCAACCGTGAGATCGAGAACTGGAACATGCTGTACAGCCAGCAGGCTTCGGACGCAAACGTCGTCACCAACCTGTGGGATGGTCTGCTGAGCTTCGACTGCTACGGCAAAGTCGTTCCGGCCATCGCTTCCAGCTGGGAGACCAACGAGGACTCCACCGTCTGGACCTTCCACCTGCGTGACGATGTCGACTGGGTCGACGTCAACGGCGAGGTCAAGGGTCACATCACCAGCAAGGACTTTCTGGTCGGCTTCGAGTGGGTCATGAACGCCTACAAGAACGAGGCAAACAACACCTCCATGCCCAACGACAACGTCGTGGGTGCTGCCGAGTACTATGAGCATACCAAGGAGCTGGGCGACGCTGCTGCCGACCTGACCTATGAGGATATGCTGAGCTTCGGCATCGGCGTTGAGGCACCGGACGACTACACTCTGGTCTTCACCTGCCCCAATCCCTGCCCCTACTTCGACACCGTTGCTGCTTACAACAGCTTCTATCCGGCTTCTGAGGATCTGATCAACGAGCTGGGCATCGAGGGCTTCCGCGGCTGCGATTACACCAACATGTGGTACTGCGGCCCCTACCTCGTTGAGGAGTACATTCAGGGCAATACCAAGAGCTATGTTCCCAACCCCAACTACTACGATGCAGCCAACGTCAGCCGTTTCGAGCGTCTGACCATCACCATCATCTCCGATGGTTCCATCAGCTTCCAGCTGTATCAGAACCGCGAGCTGGACGAGGTCGATCTGGGCGAAAGCACCCTGACCACCATCACCGCTGACACCAACAGCGAGTATTACAGCCAGCTCTGCGAGAAGCGCGCTAAGAAGTACAGCTACTGCTTCATCTTCAACTATCAGCGCAACAACGAGGACGGCACCCCGGATGACAACTGGAACAAGGCGATCGCCAACACTGCATTCCGTCAGTGCTTCTACAAGGGTCTCGACCTGACCAGCTTCTACGCTCGCTACAACAAGATCAACCCCCTGAAGTGCGAGAACGACTTCTTCACCATGAAGGGTCTGTGCTACACCTCCGACGGCACCGATTACACCACTCTGGTCGCTAAGGAGATGGGCATCGACGGTGAGTCCTACGATGGCAAGACCATGATCCGTCTGCGCAGCGGCAGCGGCATCGACGACCTGAAGCAGCAGGCTATGGACGAGCTGACCGCGATCGGCGTCACCTTCCCCGTCCACTGCCACTACCACATCATCGCTGGCAACACCACCGCTCTGGACACCGCAACCGTCCTGAAGCAGTGCTTCACCGACAGCTTCGGCGATGACTTCATCGTTCTGGACATCGACACCTACGTTTCCTCCGTCATGAAGGAGATCGTTGCTCCGCAGCAGCAGAGCTTCATCCACATGGGCTGGGGCGCAGACTTCGGTGACCCGGTCAACTTCCTGACTCAGGAAGTCCTGCAGGACGACAACGCTTATTACAGCGTCAACCTGACCAACATCAAGGCTGTCTCCGAGAACCCGGCTGACTACCAGACCGAGCTGGTCAGCGAGTTCCAGCAGTTCACCGATATGGTCAACGAGGCTAAGGCGATCGTCGACGATACCGATGCACGTTACGCCGCATTCGCGAAGGCAGAGGCTTACTTCATTGAGAACAACCTGACCTGCCCGACTGTTTATGATGTTTCCTGGTGCCTGACCCACGCCAACGAGTACAGCAAGATCAACGCAATGTATGGTCCCTGCAACTACAAGGCTGTCAACTGGGAGACCAGCGAAGAGGCTTACACCACCGTCCAGTACGAGGCATTCGCAAAGGCTTTCGATCAGGCTTCTCAGGGCTGATAATAGGACTTTTGCTTACAAAAATGAAGTTTCTTCATTTCAGCAAAGCATAAAACTTAATATTTTCAGTCTTTAAAACCCTTCGGCTTTCTTGACATTCGCACTTCACCGTGTTAAAATGCAGTCACCGAAAGGGTTCTGCAAAGGCGCAGATACAGACAATAAAAATCTGTTTCTGCGTCTTTTTTGTATCTATTGGGAGGTTCCTGAGGGAAACAGGAACAGGATGCACCGGGTCACACGCCCACAGAGCCCTTCAGAACTTTAGGAGGGAAAGAACATGAACATCGACTTCGAGAACCGTACCATCAACCGCCGGAGCTTCCTCAAGGGCGCAGGCGTCGTCGGCGCAGCCGGTCTGCTGGTTGCCTGCGGCGGCGGCTCTTCCAGCACGGCAGGTTCCGCATCGGCCAGCGCATCGGCTTCTTCCAGTGCAGCCGCTTCCGGCAATAGCCTGAAGGAACTCGTTACCTACGAGACTTCCGGCCGTGAGATCGAGAGCTGGAACATGCTGTACGGCCAGCTGGCGACCAACTTCAACGTCGTCACCAACCTGTGGGACGGTCTGCTGAGCTTCGACTGCTACGGCAAAGTCGCTCCGGCTATCGCCAAGAGCTGGGAACACAACGATGACGCTTCGGTCTGGACGTTCCATCTGCGTGATGACGTCGACTGGGTCGATATCAACGGCGAAGTGAAAGACCACCTGACCTCCAAGGATTTCCTCGTTGGTTTCGAGTGGGTTCTGAACGCAAAGAAGAACGAGGCGGCCAACACCTCCATGCCTTCCACCACCGTGGTCGGCGCAGCCGATTACTACAACAAGACCGACGCTCTGGACAACGACGCAGCCTATGCCCTGACCTATGAGGATATGCTGGCTGCCGGTGTCGGCATCGAGGCTCCGGATGATTATACGCTGGTCTTCACCTGCATGAATCCCTGCCCCTACTTCGACACAGTCGCAAGCTACGTCTGCTGCTACCCGGCGCCTCCGGCTCTGGTCGACGAGCTGGGCATCGACGGTTTCCGTGGCGTGACTTACGATCAGATGTGGAGCTGCGGCCCTTACCTCATCGAGGAGTTCGTGCAGGACAACACCAAGAGCTATGTTCCCAACCCCAACTACTATGACGCTGACAGTGTGACCCGTTTCGACCGTGTCACCGTCAATATGATCTCCGACCTGACCGTCGGCTATCAGCTGTATCAGAACCGTGAGCTGGATGAGCTGGAGCTGAGCGAAAGCACCCTGACCACCATTCAGGCAGACCCCAGCAACGAGTACAACCAGCAGCTCTGCGAGAAGCGTCCGACCAAGTACGCTTACGACTTCCACTTCAACTACTACTGCCTGAACGAGGACGGCACCCCCAACGAGAACTGGAACAAGGCCATTGCCAACGAGAGCTTCCGCCGCTGCTTCCAGGAGGGCATCAACCTGATCCCCTATTACGCACGCTTCAACAAGATCAACCCCCTGAAGTGCGAGAACAACTTCTACACCATGAAGGGTGTCTGCTACAACTCCAAGGGCGAGGATTACACCTCTCTGGTCGCTAAGGAGCTGGGCATCGACGGCGAGAAGTACGCTTACGACGGTGAGACGATGGTTCACCTGCGTGACTCTTCTGAGGATTCCATCAAGGCTCTGAGAGACAAGGCCATTGAGGAGCTGACCGCCGTCGGCGTTACCTTCCCGGTCAAGCCCCCGTTCTACTTCGTTGCCGGCAACACCGTTGCTCAGGATAACGCAACGGTTCTGAAGCAGTGCTTCATCGACAGCTTCGGCGAGGACTTTATCCAGCTCGACCTGCGCACTTACGTTTCTTCCTTCGCGAAGGAAGTCCGTACCCCGAAGATGCACGCTTTCGTCATCAACGGCTGGGGCGCAGACTTCGGTGACCCGGTCAACTTCGTCGGTCAGGAGATCCTGCACGACGACAACGCTTACTACGCTGTCGCTTATTCCAACATCCCCATCGTCGCTGACGCTCCCGAGGATTATCAGAAGGATCTGGTCGCCTCTTATGAGGAGTTCACCGACCTCGTCAACGAGGCAAACGCCGTCGTCGATGACACCGATGCCCGTTATGAGGCATTCGCAAAGGCCGAAGCTTACATGATCAACCACTCTCTGGCCGTTCCCTGCTACTACGATGTCCGCTGGTGCCTGACCCATGTCAACGAGTACAGCAAGATCAACGCAATGTTCGGCCCTTGCAACTATAAGTATGTCAACTGGGAGACCAGCGAGGACGCTTATACCACCGCAGACTACGAGAAGTTTGCAGACGCATTTGCCGCCGCTACCGCCTGATTTCCCTCGGCGATAGTGTTTCCCAAATAATTTTCCCTTGGACGGAAAACGGAAGCCCGAAACGGCTTCCGTTTTCTTTTTGCTGTTCTTGAAAAATCAACGCGGTTATGTTACTATAATAAAAAAGAAAGAAGGTGACGGCATGGCGCAAAAGGACACATCCGAAAAGATTCTTGAATCCTATAACGATGTCTTTTCGGACATCGTAAATGTGCTGCTCTTCAACGGCAGGCAGGTCTTGTCAGCGGATGAACTGGAAGATCAGGCTCCGCGTTCCTATTATAAAGCAGACGGCAGGATTCACGAGATCGAACGGGATGTCGCCAAACGCTGGAAGAATGGGAACATCCGGGTCGCCTGTATCGGCTTCGAGAACCAGACCGCTTCTGACCCGAATATGCCGCTTTGACCCGTGAGCAGGTCGATCAGTTCCAGAGTGATTTCAAGGTGGTTGCGGATTATTTTGTACAGAAACAGGAAAATGGCGACTATATTCCAAGTTCGCAGGAATTGACCCATGTGCAGGAAACGCTTCAACTGCTGAGCATCATGACGAATGATAATCGCTTTGAGGAAGCATACAATACCACTGCTGATGACCGGAAAGGAGGCCCACGCAATATGTGTGATGTGCTTGATAAAGTGGAAAACCGGGGTGAAATCAAGGTTGCTCTTTTGATGAAAAAGCTGTTTGACCAGAACCGTATTGAAGACGCTAAAAAGGCCTCGGAAAATGAGGATTATCGCATTAAGTTAATGAAAGAATTCGGAATCAGCTGATTATGCACTGACAATTGTTTTGGCCGCCCAGCTTTTGTTGGGCGGCCATTTTTTAAGATTTTGCAAATTTGCCCTCTGGCTACTGGCGCAGCCACGCAGGATTATGCTATGATAGAGTTGGAAAAACATCACCGAAGGAGGCACACTATGGAGCATTTTGTTGAGTTTGAAGGTGTTTCCAAATACTATCAGACCGGCAGCGTGAAGATCGCCGCAGCCGACCATCTGAACTTTTATGTCGACAAGGGCGAGTTCTGCATCATCGTCGGGCCGTCCGGCGCAGGCAAAACCACCCTGCTGAACATCCTCGGCGGTATGGACACCTGCGACGAGGGAAATGTCTGGCTGGACGGCCAGAACGTCAGCCACTTCACCGAACGGGAGCTGACGACCTACCGCCGGTACGACGTGGGCTTCGTGTTCCAGTTCTACAACCTCGTACAGAACCTCACGGCTCTCGAAAATGTCGAGCTTGCCAGTGAAATTTGCCGTGACCCGTTGGACCCGGCCGAGACGCTGCGTCAGGTGGGATTGGGCGAACGTCTGAACAACTTCCCGGCACAGCTTTCCGGCGGTGAACAGCAGCGCGTCTCCATCGCCCGTGCCCTCGCCAAGAACCCGAAGCTTCTGCTCTGCGACGAGCCGACCGGTGCGCTGGACTACAAGACCGGCAAACAGGTGCTGTCCCTGCTCCAGAAGACCTGCCGGGAGACGGGACGCACCGTCATCGTCATCACCCACAACACGGCCCTCACCGGCATGGCCGACCGCATCATTCAGGTGCGGAGCGGCCAGATCGTCTCGAATCAGGTCAACGCCCATCCCATCCCTGTGGAACAGATCGAGTGGTGATTACAGTGCGGAAAAGTTATCGTAAAAATATCCTCCGGGAGATGAAAGGCAGCATGAGCCGGGTCGTCTCCCTGTTCGGCATCGTCCTGCTGGGCGTCATGATGCTCACCGGCCTTGTCAGCATCGCGCCCAGTATGCGCACCGCCGCCCAGAAATACTATGTCCAGCAGAACGTCTTCGACATCCGGGTGCTGTCCACGCTGGGTCTGTCCGAGGACGACATCTCCGCCATCCGCTCCACCAAGGGCGTCGAAGCCGTCCAGCCGGTGAAGTATCTGGATACCACGGCGCAATGGTCGAACAACGATGAGCCTGCCGTCGTCCGCATCCAGCAGCTTCCTGCCGACCCGGACGCCGACGCCGAGGAGAACATGAACCGTCTCATCCTCCGGAATGGCCGGATGCCCGAAGCCGACGACGAATGTGTCGTCCATGTCCTCGGATACGCCGACGCCATCGAGCTGGGCACCACCCTGACCGTTCCGGACGATACCGACGGTTTAAAATGCAAAAAATATACCGTTGTCGGCAACGTGCAGGACCCGACCCATTTTTCCACCGACGCTGAATCTACCACCGCCGGTGACGGCACACTGGACGTTATTCTGTTCGTTCCGGACGGCGATTTGACAGCTGATTACTACACAGTCTGTTATATCAAGGCAGAAAACGCCGGTCTGTATGATAATTTCTCAAGCGAATATCAGCAGGCCGTCGATACCGTGGCCGACCGGCTGACCGCCATCAGCGATGCTCAGTGTGTGACACGCCGGGCACAGCTCATCGACGACGCAAACGCCAAGCTGGGCGAAGCCAAGCAGACCTACAACGACAAAAAGGCCGAAGCGGAAGCCCAGTTCGCCGATGCAGAGCGTCAGCTCAACGAGGCGCAGGCGCAGCTGGATTCCGCCAAAGCCCAGCTGGAACAGGGCGAAGCCGAATACGCCTCCGGCAAAGAGCAGCTCGCTCAACAGCAGGCGGCTCTTCCCGACACCATGCAGAGCGGTGCCGACCAGCTCCTCACCAGTCAGGAACAGGTGTTGGAGTTTGAGGATCAGCTCCAGCAGATCGAATTGCTCGTCAACGTCCAGAAAGTCGCTCAGCCCCTCCTCGGCTACGCCCAGACTGCTCTGGACAACGCCCAGAAAGCCCTCGACGAAGCCGAACCGGAAGACGAGGACTATGTCGACCTCCGGGATGCCCTCACCAAGGCACAGGAGGGATACGACAGCATCAAGAACCAGCTGGACGGCTACCAGCAGCAGCTCGATGCCGGAAAGCAGCAGATGTACGCGCAGGGGCTCATCTCCTCGCCCACTCTCTCCAACGAAGCTCTTGCGACCGAAGCAAAGGCCGCTCTGCGAAGGATGAAGCTCGCCCTGATGCAGGGTCAGCTCTCGATGAACACCGGCACAGCGACCGCCTATTCTGCCTTTGCCGCCGCACAACAGCAGCTCGAAGACGCCCGGGCAAAACTCGATTCCGGCTGGGAAGAGTACAACTCCGGCGTGCAGAAGCTCGCCGACTCCCGTGCCGAGTACGAGACGCAGAAAGCCGACGCGGAACAGCAGCTTGCCGACGGCCTGAAACAGATCACCGATGCCGAAGAACAAATCAGCGACATCCAGAACGGTGAGTGGTACGTCCTCGACCGCACCAGCACCATGAGCTTTGTCACCTTTGAGCAGTACACCGACCGTATGACCGCCATTGCCCGGGTCTTCCCGGTGTTCTTCTTCCTCGTGGCAGCTCTGGTGGCGTCCACCACCATGACCCGTATGGTGGATGAGAACCGCCTGCAGATGGGCACCCTCAAGGCTCTGGGTTACTCCAACGGCCAAATTGCCGCAAAGTACCTCTTCTATGCCCTTTCCGCCAGCATCCTCGGCAGTTTTGCAGGCATGGCGGTAGGTTTTACCGTCTTCCCCATCATCATCTGGAATGCGTTCGGGATGATTTTCGACGTTCCCACCTTCCAGCTTGCCTTCTATCCCGGCATGGCAGCGGCAAGCCTGCTCATCAGCTCGGCGGTCATCGGCCTGACGACCCTTCTCGCCTGCCGTTCCTCCCTGCATGAGAAGACCGCTTCCTTGCTTCTGCCGCGCGCTCCGGTGGCCGGAAAGCGCATCCTGCTCGAGTACATCACGCCGCTCTGGAAGCGGATGTCCTTCTCCCAGAAGACCACCGCCCGGAATCTTTTCCGGTACAAGAAACGCTTCTTCATGACCGTTCTGGGCGTGGCAGGCTGCACGGCTCTGCTCCTCATCGGCTTCGGTATTCAGGACTCTCTGCTCCCCATCGTGGATAAACAGTCCTCTGAGCTGACCCACAACGACCTCACCATCTCCCTGAGCAGCGAGAAAGCTCTCACCACCGAGAACGGCCTTGCGGATGTGCTGGATTCCAGCAGCGAGGTCAAGAGCTGGGGCAAGTTCTACACCAAGTCCGTTTCGGTCTACAACGCCGACAACACCGCCGAGACTGTCTCTCTGGTCGCTGCGGAGGACGACAGCCTCATGACCAAGTACAACACCTTCCGCACCCGGAAAGGCCGCCACGCCGTCTCCTTTGGCCCGGACAGTGCCATCCTGACCGAAAAGACCGCCGCTCAGCTGGGTCTGTCGGTGGGCGACCATTTCTGGGTGGACACCCCGTCCGGCGGACGGCTGGAACTGACCCTGACCGGCATCACTGAGAACTACATCTACGCCCGGCTCTACCTGTCGCAGGAGAACTTCAACGCCTACCTCGGCTCCACGCCGCTGGAATGGAACACCGTCTTCGGGCAGACCTCCTGCGAGACGACGGATGACACCGATGCTCTCCGCGCCAAGCTGCTGGCCTGCAACTACATTTCCAGCGTGACCTTCACCGCCGACACCACCGGGATGCTCTCCAACCTCATCGGCTGCCTGAACTATGTCGTCGGCCTTGTCATCATCTGCGCCGGTGCGCTGGCCGCCGTCGTCCTGTATAACCTCATCTCGGTCAACCTCGCCGAGCGCAAAAAGGAGCTGGCGACCATCAAAGTCCTCGGCTTCTACGACAAAGAGGTCTACCGGTACATCTTCCGGGAGATCGACCTGCTGGCCTTCATCGGCTCGCTGGTCGGTCTGGGTCTGGGCGTGCCGCTCCACCAGTTCATCGTCCGCACCATCGAGATGGATCGTATGATGTTCATCCGCTCCATCGCTCCGCGCAGCTATCTCATCAGTGTTGCCCTGACGATGGTCTTCAACTTCGCCGTCTGCCTCATCATGCGCCGCCATGTCAAGCGGATCAGCATGGTCGAGAGCATGAAGGCTCCCGAATAACTGTATCAACAAAAAGAGACCCGGCAAAGCGTCTGCTCTGCCGGGTCTCATATTCTTTATTTACTTTTTACTTTTTGATCTTGATGAGCTGTGCGTTCAGGCTCTCAATAAAGCCATCCGGCATACCGGAGACCATCTGAGTCATGTGTTCCGGGGTCATCTTCTTCATCATATCCCACATGCCGATGCCGGGCTTGATGTCGAAGTTGGTTGCCAGCTTGACAGCCTTAGAGGTGATCGCCATTGCTTCCTCGTTCTTGGCGATCTCCTCCATGGTGTCATGGACGCTGTAATAGCCCTCGGGGAACTCCATCGGAGCCTTCAGGTCGAGGTCGCCCATCTGCTTGAACCAGTTGGCAACACCCTCCTGACGCTCGTTGAACTCGGGCAGCGTGTAGCACTCCGGCTCCCTGTCCACCTTCTCGAGGGTGATGCTGTCCTTCATGGAACCAGCCACGGCCACCAGAGTATTGAATCCCTCGTCCAGTGCCACGTTGAACTTGAACACACGGTGAGCGTTCAGCATACCGACTTCCTTGCCGTTGCAGTACAGGGTCACGCTGTCCTGATTGGAGTAGACCTTCACTTCGGTGGTCTCACCGGCACGCTGTGCATGACGGCGGCCTGCGATGTGGACCATCGGCTCCTTGCTCCAATATGCCTGATAGACATAGAAGCTGTCCTTACGGGTCTTGCGGTCAATGGTGACCAGACCCTTGTTGTTGCGGCCTGCTACGCCGCCCTCGTTGCGGGCTGCGCAGCCGAAGTCGAACATATTCCAGACATGGCTCGCCCAGATCCAGGGACAATCCTCGAAGACCTGTGCCATATGCTCGTGATACAGTGCCTGATACTCTTCCGTATAGTCCTTGCACTGCGGCGTGTTGCTGTGCCAGTTGATGATGCCCTCGCAGCCGTACTCGGAGATGCCAAGGCAGATATCCGGGTTCTCCGCATGGAACTTATCCAGCCACGGGTCGTTGTCCTCGATCTTGCCGCCGTACCAGCCGAAGTAGTGGTTGTAGCTCTCCACGTCGGTGATGCGGTGCATGGGGCCAGTGGTAGGTGTGTTGGAAACATGTGCGATGGTGGACAGACGGGTCGGGTCGAGTTCCTTGCAGAGCTTTTCCAGATCGTGGTGAGCATCCACCAGCTCCTGAGAAATGCCGCCGATCAGGATCTCATTGGAGATGCCCCAGAACATGATGGACGGATGGTTGTAGTTCTGGACGATCAGCTCGGTCAGCTCACGGCGGCAATGCTCGTGCGCATCCTTGCCGGACTTGAACACGCTGATGAAGGGGATCTCAGCCCAGACTGCGAAGCCCAGCTCATCGCAGGCATCGTAGAAGTCCTGGCTATGCTGATAGTGCGCCAGACGGATGGTGTTTGCACCCAGCTCCTTGATGATCTGCGCATCCTGATAGTGGTCTTCTGCCGTCAGAGCGTTGCCCTTGTAGAGCTTGTCCTGATGACGGGAAACACCGCGCAGCGGAGTCGGCTCGCCGTTGATGGAGAAGCCGCCGTCGGGAGTGACGGTATAGCTGCGGACGCCGACGTTCACATACAGGTCGTCGCAGGCTTCGTTGTTGCGCTGCAGACGTGCGACCACGGTATACAGGTTCGGCTCGTCCATGCTCCACAGCTCAGCATCCGGAACATAGATGGTAACAGCAGTATTGTCAGCCGGACGGACAGCAGAAGCGACCTCGCAGCCATACGGATCTTCGATGCTGTACATGACGGTCAGATGCTCATCGGGATTGGTGACAAAGCTCTCGATCTCAAAGTTTGCGCCGCCGTCCTCCGTGGGCTTCGGGGTGACCTTGATGCCGGGGCCGCCGTAGTAGTCCAGATCAAAGTGAGCGTTCGGCACGCTGATGAGGTTGACGCCGCGGTACAGGCCGCCGTAGAAAGTAAAGTCTGCGGAAGCCGGGTACATGGACGGGGTGTCCTCATTGCTGACCTCGATGGTCAGCTCGTTCTCGCCATCCTTGCACAGGTCGGTGATGTCGGCGCGGAAGATGGAGAAACCGCCCTCATGGGTGGTAGCGACAGTGCCGTTCACCTTGACAGTGGCGTCCAGAGCAGCAGCCAGAACCTCGACATACACCCGGCCGCCAGCCAGCGGCTGTTCGGGCTTGGTAAAGGTGCGGCTGTACACACCGGTGGTGCGCAGATACTTACCGTTGCCGTCCATGCCGTCCACAGCGTTCCAGGTGTGGGGCAGGGTAACGTGTTCTGCCGGACGCTCTCCCTTTGGGAAGGTCAGGGTCCAGTTCTCGTTCAAAGAAATGATTTTTCGCATGATAGATTCTCCTGTCAATTTGAATTGCCGCGAATTTTCGTTGTCATTATTTTAACATAGCTGTCCCAAAAACTGATAGAACATTTTTATGATAAAACCGTAAGATTTTTATAAATCCTGTCCTTACCGTTTCTTATGCTCCCGGCGGTATCGGGTAGGGGTAACGCCGAATGTCCGCTTGAAAATTTTCGCGAAGTAGTTCACATCCAGAATGCCCATTTCCTCCGCAATGTCCGCCACCGAGCGGCTGCTGGTTTCCAGCAGATGAGCCGCACGCTTGACGCGCTGGGTGTTGATATAGTCGATGAGGGTCGTTCCAGTCTCCTGTTTGAACAGTGCCGACAGATACGACGGGCTGATATTGCACAGGGCAGCAAGGCTCTTTAAGGTGTGCGGCTCCGAAATATTCAGGTTGATATGGTTGATGACCTTCTGCACGGTAGCGGAATAGCCTTTCAGCGAATAGCGGCGGACATAGGCACAGTAATCCTTGATCATCTGCGTTGAGAACCCAAAGACATCCTCGATATCCGCCAGTTCCTCAATATTCTTTGCATAATGGGAAGAAATCTTATCCACATAGAACGGGTGGACGTCGCTCTTTTCGATTGCTTTCCGCAGCAGGGTATTCATAATGATGAACTGGCTCTTCACCCGGTACAGCGTTCCGACAAAACGGTTGCCAAAGGAAAAGCGGCCAAACTGCTGCATACACTTCACCGCTTCGACTGCGTTTCCGTTCGAGACTTCCCGAAGCATCTGGTTCTCTATCTCGTAACGCTGCTCGACCATAGCGACCGGGATATCCTGTTCAAAGCTCGGCTCGGTAAAATACCGGATATCCGGTTTGAAGATGAACGGCAGGAACTCCTTGACCTCCCGGACTTCCAGCTCGTCCTCCTCGATGATGACCGACACGATCGCATAGATCGCCGCCGCAAAGTCACTGTTGGAAAGGACACGGATACCATTATAGTATTCCTGCACGGCAGCGTCTCCGGCGGCTCCCAGATGCTTTTTCGACCACTGCCGGGATTCCTCGCTCCGGGGGCCGGACGTCCACGAGCCGACCATGAACACGGCGTTTTTCTCATCCGGAACCCGGAACAGAAAATACTTCAGTCCAAACGTACCCTCGGCAGACAGCAGCGTATGCTCCGGCGTATGCCTCAAAAGGGTATATCCGAATTCCTGCCAGTCAAATTCCGGGTCAAGAGCCTTGCGCAGGCCATAATCGAATTGGTCCAGTCCGTCAAAAGGCGGTTTGACGAGACTGGTCTGGATATTGAACATCGCCGCGACCCGTGTCAGGGTCTTCAAAGCGTCGATCTGCATAAAAAAGCCTCCGTCCTGCGTGGATACGCTGACTCAAGATACCATATTTGTTCTGATAAAACAAGAACTCCGTCGGGATTTCTCCCGGCAGAGTGTCCTGTTCGACCGCTCTCACGGCCAGAGTGTAAAGAAGAAAATAAAATTAGGAGAGATGGTTAGTTGTTCGAGTGACCCTCACGGCGTGCAGCCAGCGTTGCAACGTTCTCCTCGACCTTGGACTTGTTCAACGGGTAGAGGAAGATCAGGATCAGTGCCAAAAGCACGAAGCCAACGAACGGTGCGAGGCAGGAAAGGTTGAAAATTTTGCTGGTAACTGCAGGATCGAATGCAGTTGCCTCGGTGTAGCCGACCATGGACAGCAGGCCGCCCACCAGACCGGAGGAGATTGCCTGACCAAGCTTACGAGCGAAGGAATAGACGGAGTAAACGGTGCCGTCCTCACGCACGCCGGTGCGGACTTCCGTATCATCAATAACGTCGGTGATCATTGCCCAGACAACGGTGTTGAAATAACCCATGCAGATGGTGGCAATGGCTGCAAATGCAACATAGACGAACGGGTTAGAGGGACGAACGATAAAGCAGATGAGGTAAGATGCCGCACCGCCGATCGCTGCGATGGTGGAAAGCTCCTTCTTGCCGATCTTCTGAGAGATCTTAACAGCAGTCGGTGCGCAGATCAGCAGGGTGCCGAGCATACCAACCAGACTGGACACGGACTGTGCAGCGGCACTGCCGTAGTAGTTGGGGTAAACATAGCTGCTCATGCCGCTCATCGTCAGCTGAGAGAGCAGCAGCATCAGTGCGGCTGCAATGATGCCCATCAGGGAACGGTTGGTTGCGACGCTCTTGATCAGCTTGCCGAAGTCCAGCTTGTCGTTCTTGGTGGTGAGCTGGACACGCTCCTGCACCATGTTGAAGCAGAGCAGGTAGCAGATGATAGCGCAAACGGAGAACACGCCGGCAATGATGGTCATACGAGAGCCGGAGATCATCGTCTTGCCATCCACGGTGACATAAGCGATCATCGGGGTGCCAACGCCAATGACAAGGCTTGCAAGGCTGGAACCAATGGTACGCCAGGTAGACAGCTCTGCACGGTCCTTGGATTCAGGCGAGACAGCCGATGCCATGGAACCGTAAGGAATGTTGACGGCAGTATAGAAGATGGAGCCCCACAGGATGTAAGTGACTGCCAGCCATGCGACCTTGAAGCCGTAAGGCATTCCGGACAGACCGGACTGGAAGATCAGGAAGGATGCGATAGCCACCGGGCCGCACATCCGCTTGAGCCACGGGCGGAACTTGCCGTCCTTGGTGGGCTTGCAGCGGTCAACGATCTGCCCCATCGTGATGTCGGTGAAAGCGTCCACGATACGAGCGGCCATCATGACCATACCGACCACAGCGGCAGAAACGCCCATAACGTCGGTGTAGAACTTCATCAGGAACATGGACGAGAGGATGAAGGTGAAGTCGTTGCCGAAATCGCCGAACATATAGCCCAGCTTGTCCTTCATACCGAAAGGACGCAGGGCTGTCTTGTTTTCAGATGCCATAAAAAATCTCCTTTTCCGTGCTTTTTGACCCAGCCGTTGTGCCATCTCCGGCCGAAGTCAATTCATTTGTGATATATTTATCATAGCGTTTTTCCTGCACAGACAGTTAGAAAGATTTTCAGGTAAACAAGGTCATTTTTGCGATTTTATATAATTTTGCCACATCGGTTGAAAAAATGCAGACACCTTTCTTTTTACCACCGGAAGCAAAAAAAGAACCAGCACACAAATGTGTACTGGTTCTTTTGGTCGGAGCAGCGGGATTTGAACCCACGGCCTCTTCGTCCCGAACGAAGCGCGCTACCAACTGCGCTATGCCCCGAAAAGATACCGCAGCTTTTTCGGCTGCGGTCTGGTTGGGGATGAGAGAATCGAACTCCCACAAGTAGAGTCAGAGTCTACCGCACTACCACTATGCAAATCCCCAATATTTTGTTTGTCAGGAGCTTTCGTTTGTTTGTTGTTCGCTGCTGACAGGGGATATTATACTACCCTCCGTGCCGATTGTCAACACTTTTTTCAAAATTTTTTGTCCAGTTTTTTCAGATGCCCGTTTCCCTGCCGCCTGAAGAAAATAGTCTGCATCCGGACGTTCTTTTTTGCTTCCTGCTCTTGACACCTGCCTGCTTTGGGAATACTCTAATAGTATCTTCAACTACGCGCTTTGCGTGGGAAATCTTAGGAAATGAGGGATTTTAAGATGAAAAAACGTGTTGGTATCCTGACTTCCGGCGGCGACTGCCCGGGTCTGAACGCGACCATCCGCGGCGTGGCAAAGGCATTGTATGCCCGTATGGGCGACAATGTGGAGATCGTCGGCATCCTGAACGGCTATCATGGCCTCATCACCGGCGACTACAAAGAGATGACCGAGGATGATTTCCGCGGCATCCTGACTCTGGGCGGCACGATTCTCGGCACAAAGCGCACCCCCTTTAAGATGATGCGCGTGGTCGAAGAGGACAAGATCGACAAAGTGGCTGCCATGAAGAAGACCTACAAGGACGCCAAGCTCGACTGTCTGCTCTGTCTGGGCGGCAACGGCACCCACAAGACCGCAAACCTCCTCTCGCAGGAAGGTCTGAACATCATCGGCCTGCCCAAGACCATCGACAACGATATCTACGGCACCGATGTGACTTTCGGCTTCCATACCGCCGTTGACATCGCCACCGACGTCATCGACCGCATCCACACCACCGCAGGCAGCCACAGCCGCGTGATGTGCATCGAGCTGATGGGCAATAAGGCCGGCTGGCTGACCCTCTACGCAGGCATTGCAGGCGGCGCGGACATCATCCTGCTGCCCGAGATGCCCTACGACATCGACCACGTCTGTGAGGCCGTCGAACGCCGCGCAAAGAAGGGTTCCAACTTCTCCATCCTCGCCGTCGCCGAGGGTGCGTTCAACGTCGAGGAAGCCAAGATGAAGCGGAAAGAGTGGATGGCAAAACGTACCGAGGCCGGTTACGGCGTCACCGCCACCAACCGCATCGCCGCCGCCATCCAGAAGAAGACCGGCATGGAGACCCGTGTCTGCATCCCGGGTCACATGCAGCGCGGCGGCAGCCCCAGCGCATACGACCGCGTTCTGGCGACTGAGTTCGGCAGCTACGCCGCAAAGCTGGTCGAGATCGAGCGTTACGGCGTGACCGTCGCCATGGTGAACGGTCATGTCACCCAGAACCGCCTCAGCGATATCGCCGGTAAGACCCGGAACGTCCCCGAAAACTGCGAGCTGCTCACCGCCGCCCGTCGTATGGGCGTCAGCCTGGGCTAAATCACCTCCATACTATCAGATAAGTAAAAAACCAGCTCCTGCCGGGATATCCCAAGCAGGAGCTGGTTTACTTTTATTCCTCTACCCTCTTTCCTTAAAAGAGAATTTCCTTGATAAAATGACTTCTCTATGATAAAATAGCATCAAAGAGAACAGGAGGTGTCATACATGCCAGAAACTGACGCACAGAAAAAAGAACGCCGTCATCAGGAAGACCTTCAGCGTCTGCGGAATTTCCGTCCGATTGACGACACGTTCATGCGTGGCCTGTTCAAGGAAAATCTGCCGCTGGCACAGTTTGTGCTTCGTATCATCACAGGAAAGCCAGACTTGGTGCTGACGACCTGTGAGACACAGGCCGACATGAAACGTGTCACCGGTGCAAGGTCGATTTGTCTGGACGCCTATGCTACCGACAGCACCGGCAAGAAGTACGATATCGAGGTTCAGCGCGCCGACAACGGTGCCGACCCTCATCGCGCAAGGTATCATTCCAGCGTGATGGACGTCGAAAATCTCGACGAAAAACAGGACTATAAAGAACTGCCGGACACTTACGTGATTTTTATCACCGAAAAAGACTATTATAAAGCCGGAGAGCCAATATACTGGATTCAGAACATGAACCGGACGTTGAATCGGCCTTTTGACGATGGCGCGCATATCCTGTATGTCAACGGCGAATACCGCGATGATTCCGACATCGGCAAGCTGATGCATGACTTCAACTGTACGGATGCTTCCAACATGAATTTTCCCATATTGGCTGAAAAGACCCGATATCTGAAAGAAAACCCGAGAGGAGTGAGCGAAATGTGTAAAGCAATGGAAGACCTAAGAATCGAAAGTCTCGCAGAAGGTCGTGAAGAGGGTCGTGAAGAACAGGCCATTCGAATGGCCAAAGGCTTTTATGCACAGGGCATTTCGATTGAGCAAATCGCAAAAGTGAGTGGCTTCGACCTCGAAACCGTAAAACGTTGGCTCACACCCAAAGCTGTATCATGAAAGTCCAAGCTCTGTTATAAAACGAATAACCTCACATATAACAAAACCAGCTCCTGCCGGGATAACCCAAGCAGGAGCTGGTTTTTATCGTATCGGAATGTTCAGGAACGATTACTTGTTCTTGTACATTTCCTCATAGTATTTCTGGTAGTTGCCGCTGGTGATATGCTCCATCCACTCCTCGTGGTTGAGGTACCAGTCGATGGTCAGGACGATGCCCTTCTCGAACGGAGTCTCGGGGTACCAGCCCAGATCGTTCTTGATCTTGGTGGGGTCGATACCGTAGCGGCGGTCATGACCCAGACGGTCAGCAACGTGCTTGATGAGGTCTTCGCTGATACCCTCATCCTGCAGACGGTCATGCAGCTGGCTGATGATGGTCTTGACGATGAAGATGTTCGGACGCTCGTTGTGGCCGCCGACGTTATAGACCTCGCCGATCTTGCCGCCGTTGGTGACCATGTCGATGGCCTTGCAGTGATCCTCAACATACAGCCAGTCGCGGATCTGCATACCGTCGCCATAGACAGGCAGCTGTTTGTGATGCTTGACGTTGTTGATCATCAGGGGGATCAGCTTCTCAGGGAACTGATAGGGGCCGTAGTTGTTGGAGCAGCGAGTAATGTTGATGGGCATACCGTAGGTATCGTGGAATGCCTTGACAAACATATCTGCGCTTGCCTTGGAAGCGGAGTACGGGCTGTGGGGGCAGAGCGGAGTGGTCTCCATGAAGTAGCCCTCAGCACCCAGTGCGCCGTAGACCTCATCGGTCGAGACCTGAACGTACTTCTTGCCCTCTTTCCAGGTCTTGGCGTCTGCATCGTACCATGCTTCCTTTGCACGCTGGAGCAGGTTCACAGTGCCCATGACGTTGCTCTGGACGAAAATCTCCGGGTTCTTGATGGAGCGGTCAACGTGGCTCTCAGCGGCAAAGTTGATGACATAATCGAAATCATACTTTGCGAACAGGCCCTCGACCAGCTCCTTGTCGCAGATATCGCCCTGAACGAAGACGTGGCGAGGGTCGCCCTCAACGTCCTTCAGGTTCTCGAGGTTGCCTGCGTAGGTCAGCTTGTCGAGGTTGACGAGCAGGATCTCGGGGTACTTTTTCAGCATATAGTGGACAAAGTTGGAGCCGATAAAGCCGGCGCAGCCAGTGATAAGATAGGTTTTCATCTTTTATATATCCTCAATATTTCTCTTTGTTATTTCATTCCATTGTCGCCATCCCAATGCTCAAAGAAGCACTTGAGAGCGTCCTGCCAGAGGCGGACATCGTTGCCAACGGTGCAACGGAGCATCCGGTTGTCCAGTGCGCTCCACTTCGGGCGGTCGGCACTGTCCGGGTGCTTGGTCTTGTACTCCTCGCTGGTGCAGGGAGCGATCGTTGCATCCACGCCGGACAGACGGATGATCTCAGAAGCGAAATCATACCAGGAGCAGATGCCCTCGCCGGTGCAGTGATACAGGCCGTACTCGTGGGTCACGCAGAGCTGAAGGAGCTCGTGTGCCAGATCGACTGCGTTGGTCGGGTTGCCGCGCTGGTCGTTGACGACTTCCAGCTTGCCGAACTTGCGGCCAGCGTTGACGATGGTCTTGACGAAGTTCTTACCGTAGTAGCTGTACAGCCATGCCGTGCGGACGATGAAGTGACGGTGGCAGAACTGCTCGACATACTTCTCGCCCATCAGCTTGGTGGAACCATAAGCACTGATGGGGTCGGGAATGGTGGCCTCGTCCTGTGCGACACCGCCGTTCTCACGGCCGGAGAAAACATAATCGGTCGAGACATGCACCAGACGTGCGCCGGTCTTTTCCGCAGCCTGTGCAAGGTTGCGCGGGCCGAGGGCGTTTGCCTTGAATGCAGCGTCGTGGTTGACCTCGCAGCCGTCCACGTTGGTGAACGCAGCGCAGTTGATAATGACATCCGGACGCTGACGGCGGATGAACTCATCCACCATCTTATAGTTGGAGATGTCCAGCTCGGCCAGATCGACCGGGATAACGGTCGCGTTCAGTAGCTTTTCGGGGATTGCGCCGATCTCGCTCTTGCCCTCACGCAGCTGCTTGATGATCTCGGTACCCAGCTGACCCTTGCAGCCTGTAACAATGATTTTCATAGGATGCCTCTTTCGATTAGTATTTCAGTTTGCCGTCAGCAACGTTCTTCAGGTGCTGACCATAGGGGCTCTTGCCGTAGCGAGCTGCGCTTTCCAGCAGGGTGTCACGGTCGATCCAGCCATACTTGAAGGCGATTTCCTCCGGTGCGCTGATCTTGATGCCCTGACGCTTCTCGATCATCTGGACAAAATCTGCTGCCTCAACGAGGCTGTCCATCGTGCCGGTGTCCAGCCATGCAAAACCGCGGCCCAGCAGCTGAACATCCAGTTCGCCCTTCTTGAGGTACATATCGTTCAGGGTCGTGATCTCCAGCTCACCACGGGCGGAAGGCTTGACCTGCTTTGCCATCTCAACGACTTCCTTGTTGTAGAAGTACAGGCCGGTGATAGCGTAGTTGGACTTCGGGTTCTGGGGCTTCTCCTCGACGCTCAGCACCTTGCCGTCCTTGTCGAACTCAACGATGCCGAAACGCTCCGGGTCAGAGACATAGTAGCCGAAGACGGTGCAGCGACCCTTGTTCTCTGCGTTGGAAGCAGCGGTCTTCAGGATCTTGGAGAAACCGTTGCCATAGAAGATGTTGTCGCCCAGAATCATGGCGCAGCAGTCGTCGCCGATGAACTCTTCACCCAGAATGAAAGCCTGTGCCAGGCCGTCCGGAGAGGGCTGAACTTTATACTGGAGATGGATACCGTACTGGCTGCCATCGCCCAGCAGAGCCTCGAAACGAGGCGTATCGGTCGGGGTCGAGATGATCAGGATATCCTGAATGCCTGCCAGCATCAGGGTAGACAGAGGATAGTAGATCATAGGCTTATCGTAGACGGGCAGCAGCTGCTTGCTGGTGACCATCGTCAACGGATAAAGCCGGGTGCCGGCACCGCCGGCCAGAATAATACCTTTCATTTTTGCGCACTCCTTTAATTGTTGAGAAAAAAGTTGTGCAGCTTAATTCAAAGCGGAGCTGCGTCCGCTGTCAACACAGTTGGGTAAAACGCTCTGTTTCCGCCTCATCCGGGCAGGTTGAGATAGTTTTACACTTTATTTTACTATCAAAATCAAAAAAAAGCAAGAAAAGAACGGCCTTCGCGGAAAATTTTCTGCAAAAGCCGTTTAGATATCAGAATTTAAAGCCCCACTTCGCAAAGTAGCGCATCAGGCTGCCGACCTGCCAGAGACAGGGTCTCAGGCTGCGGTGCGCCGCCCGGTGCCATGCGTGGATGGCGGTATACTGCGGCACGAGATAGGCTTTGCCGGTAGTGCGCATCTTCTGGGTCAGGTCGGCATCCTCGACGTACATGAAGTATTTCTCGTCGAAGCCGCCCACCTCCCTGAACTCCTTTGTCCGCACCGCCGAGAAGCTGCCGGTACAGAACTCAATTTCAGTGGGCTGCGACAGGTCTTTGTCGGCCATAAGATACTTCTCGTTATCCTTCTCGAGGAATTTCAGGAAGGACAGCTGCCGGTAGACCATCGGGCGGAGACTGCATCTCCGGAGTGGGAGCCGCTGTTCCCGTCCATCCGGAAAACGAAGATTCGGTCTTGCCATCACCACATCCGGGTGCTGTTCCATCCAGTCGGCAAGGTCACTGAGGGTATCTGCCGTCAGCTGGATATCCGGATTCAGGATGAAATGATAATCGCTTTTCAGCATCGGCAGAACGGTGTTGTGTCCAGTGCCGAAACCGCCGTTCGTCTCTCGGCTGATGACGTTCACCTGCTGGTTCTCCGCACAGGCGAGCGTGCCGTCCTCCGCCGCCTTTTTCAGACGCTTACCACTCCCGTCCGGACTGGCGTTGTCTACCAGATAGAGGGTCAGCGAATGCCGCCGGGTATATTCTAAAATCGTCTGCGCCGCGCGGACGGCCTCTTCGCAGCAGTTATAAGTCACGATACATGCGGATAACTCCACGGGTGTACCTCTTTTCGTTGAATCAGTTCGCTTATTCCAGCGGCTTGACGTCGAAGGTGAAGTCCTCCTTCATCAGGTCGAAGTTCGGGTTCATGCAGGGGTCGCCTGCTTCCAGCTGTGCCTTCCAGCGTTTCTGGAACCGCTCCACCTCAGAGACGAAACGCTTCCGCTTCTCGGGGTTTTCGTCCAGACCGCGGCTCTTGCTCTCGTAGTGGTAGAGCTGCGCGAACGGAGTGAAGACGTTGGTGTAACCAGCCTCACGGACGCGGACACAGAAATCCACATCGTTGAAGGCGACGGCAAAGCTCTCGTCGAGGCCGCCCACCTGCTCATAAACATCTTTTCGCACCATCAAGCAGGCTGCGGTGACAGCATAGACGTCCTGTGCATAGACCAGACGTCCCATATAACCGGGATGGCCTGCCGGGAAATTCTTGTGCATGTGGCCTGCCAGCGTCAGGAAGCCGAAACCAATGCCTGCGTGCTGGATGGTATCATCCGGATACAGCAGTTTGACGCCGACACAGCCGACACGCTCCTGCTGCGCGTACATGACCATCTCTTCCAGCCATTTCGGAGTGATGACCTCGGTATCGTTGTTGAGTAGAAGGATATACTCGCCGGTGGCGTACTTTTCGCCGAAGTTGTTCAGTGCGCTGTAATTGAAGCCCTTGCCCTCCCATGTGACAACTTTGAGGTTGTCCGGATGCTCTTTCTGCATCCGCTCATAGGTGCGGAAGGTCTCGGGGTCTTTGCTGTTGTTCTCAATGAGGATGACCTCAAAATCCGAGTAGGTCGTCCGGTCATAGATGGACTCGATGCAGGTCTCGAGGTCATCGACATGGTCGCAGGTGGGGATGAGGACGCTCACCCTGCCGGGCTTGGTGATGGTGTAATCGGTCTTATAAAAGCCCGGGGTGTTGGGGATCATGGTAACAGCGTCCACCGGCACGCCCACACGCTCATAGTGGGCATACAGAGCCTTGACCGCTGCTTCCAGACAGTAGAGCTTCGCCGAGATATTGCTTGCCACGCTGGTGGGGCTGGAACGCCAGTAGTAGAGCAGATGCGGAATATGGACGACCTTTTCTGCCTGTTCGGTCAGGCGGAGATAAAGGTCGTAATCCTGACTGCCGTTGTACTCGGCACGCTCACCGCCGCCGACCTTTGCCAGCAGGCTGGTCTTAAAGACGCTCAGGTGGCAGATATAGTTATTGGAGCGGAGGTTGTCCAGCATGTAGTCCGGCTTGAAGTGGTAGACGGTCAGGTGGTCGATATTGCCCTCGAACGTCACTTCGTCGGTGTAAACGAAGTCTGCGCCCTGCTCAGCAACGGCTTTTGCCACATACCAGAGTGCGCAGGGATGCAGGATATCGTCATGGTCGAGGAGCGCGATATAGTCTCCCTGCACCATCTCGAAACCGTGGTTGGTGTTGCCTGCAATGCCCTCGTTCTCGGCCAGTTTCTGGTAGCGGATACGCTCATCCGTTCGGGCGCGTGCCTTGACGATACGGGCCACATTCTCATCCTGACCGGCATCCACCATACAGAGTTCCCAGTTGCGGTAAGTCTGATTCTGGACGGAATCCAGCAGTTCCTCAAGGAAGTTCTGCGGCGTGTTGTAGAGCGGCACCACGATGCTGATCTTCGGGCCGTCGGGCTGGTTTCCAGCCTGCTTCACCAGCAGTTCCGGCGTTGCGAACCGGTCAGCCGGCATGACTTTGCCCGGGAAGAGCTTTCCGTATTCCCGGCGTGCCTTTGCCTGTTCCATAACGCCGGAGATACCGATCTGATGCAGGGTCGTGAAGAAGACGAACAGAGGGAAGGTATGCCAGATCTGGCGGCTCTTGCTGACGACATACCGCATCGGCCATGTCATTTTCCAGAAGGTCGAGCTGGTAACATTGTTCAGGGTCGTTTCCAGCTGCTGCTCGTGGCTGCGGCTGAGGGCAAGGTCGCTGCGCAGACGCTCAATGGTCGCCACCGTCTCGGTGCTGACCCGTTCCGCACGGAGGGTCTGGTCATGCAGATACGCGAACTCCTGTTCGTAGCCGCTCACCATCTCCGCTGCCTCGGGTGCTTCCGCCTGTGCGCAGAACAGTGCGCTGGCCATCGCCCGGTCATGCCACTTCCAGCGGAAATTGCGGTACATTCCCTGTTCCGCCAGCTTTTTCGCACAGGATGCCACATCATCCGCATGGGTGCCATACAGCAGCACCTTTGCACTCTCGAACTGCGGCAGTTCTGCGGCTTCCGGTTCCACGATGACGAAAAGCTCCGGCGTCTCATCCTCCGCCGCAAACATGAACTTTTCCTCTTTCAGAGCCTCTTCCAGAAGCTTGTTTTCTCCCATCAGCTTCACCGTCTTGGGTGCAAGCTCCCGGGCGACCTGCCGGGCCAGCACGCGGCAGCGTTCCTGCTCCTGCTTGAGTTTCTTTTCCTTATCCAACTGCATTTCGATTCTCCACTCCGATGGACAATACTCCACCATCAACTTTTTACAAACGTGTATAGTATACCAAATCCAAACCCATTTGAGAAGCGGTTTTCCGGATTTTCTTTCGCTTTCCAGCGTATGATTTTTCTCAGCCGCCAAACAGCCAGCCGAACAGTCCGCCGCTCTTCGTTTTGCTGATGGAGACCCCTTTATAGTAGTGTTTCAGGATCTTTTTATAGTTCCATCCCTTTTCGGCAGCATAGCCCACGGCTCCACACTGGCTCATCCCGACGCCGTGGCCGAAGCCATAGTAAGTCATGGTCGGCGTTCCGTTGGTGTCCGCGCCAAGATCAAAGCAATACCGGGAGCTGACGAACTGGCTGATATAACGATAGTTCCGGCCATTGGAGACAAAGGTATTGTACTGGACAAAACCACCCAGATCCTTGTGGGTCGTGTCTGCACTCTGATAGGGCTGTCCGGTGCGGCTGTCATTGTATTCGATATATGTATAGTCTTTTCCGATGACACGCCGCATTTTGTTGTGGTACAGTTCTTCGTAAGGGCTTTCAACGCTCTGTAAATACGGCACTTCCGTTCCCCATGCGTTCTGGCTCGCACAGGTGCCGTATTTTCCGGTCTGGGTGTTGTAGCCTGCACTGGCCGACCATACAGCGTCAATGACGCCGCCATTACAGGTCATGATCTCATTCTTGACCGGCTCCACCGCCTCTTTGATGGCCGAACGCGCCGTGGACGGGATCTTATCGACCGGGGTATAGATCAGGGCATTTGCCGAAGAGCCATACTGTTTATGGTACTCCAGATACGAATGGATCGCGACGGCCTGGGCTTTCCATGCCTGCTGTGCCGCCGCCGCACTGACAAAGCTGCCGATAGACCCCAGCTCGGCATAGGTGATGCCGACCAGACAATCTATAAGGTCTAAGGTGACGTTCATTTTCAGTCCCTGTCCCTTGATGTTCAGATAGGGCATGGTGATCGTACTGCTCGAACCAAACAGCCATGACAGGCAGTTTTCTTCTTCCATCGGGACAAGCGCAGTATTCGCCCCTCCAATGGTCGTTGCGGCGGCAGCCGACTCCTCCGGCGGCTCTGCAGACACCAGCGGTATCGTTTCGCCAAACAGTGCAGCCGACAGCATGAACGCCGTCGTACCGCGGATAAATGTTGAACGCTTCAAATTTCTGTCCTCCCAGTTTTGCGCCTTTGGGCGCAGATCTCCAGTTTATCTCAGTTTAACACAGCCATCCCCGAACGACAAGGATGTGACTTCGTTTTTATAAAATAAAAAATAAAGACGCATCGCAAAAAGTGAAACGGCCCAAGTCCTGCACGATACAGGACTCAGACCGTTTGAACTTCCTGATTTTTACTTCTTAGGCTGCCGCGCTCTCCGAAGAAGATCCTGCGGAATCTGCCGTCTCATCTGCATCCGTGGACTCTGCATCCTGAGAAGCGGCGTCGCTCTCAGCGGCAGAATCACCGCCGGTGGCAAGGATGGCGTCCTGCACATCGCTTTCAGTCAGCGGTTCCGGCTCATTGGACGATGCAGACGAATCCGAAACGGCCGGTTTTGTCTCACTGTCGGTCAGACCGGTGAGATACCAGCTGCCGCTCTGACGAGTGAACAGATAGTCCATATACTTGGTCGGCACATCCGAAGCGGTAGACAAGATGGTGTCATCCGAACTCTGGGTCGGGATGTAACCCACAGTGACATGGAGCTGGCCGCCCTTTTTGAACAGTTTGGTGACGACCGCACGGTAGCTGCCGACCGTACCGGTGACAGGGATCTTGTAGCACTGGCTTGCTTCGTCGAACTCGACGGTCATATCTTCCATCTCAAACGTCTTGTGGGTCATCTTGAAGCTGGGGCCGACCAGCTTTGCAAGATAAGCATCCACATCGACCGACGGCAGAAGCAGCTGCTCGGTGTCGGGGTCTGTGTTGTAGTTGTCAAAGCCGCCCTGCGTATCCTGAATGCTGTATACGCAGCCCCAGACAGCCGCTTCACGCAAAGTCAGGTCGTCGATGTTCTCGATGCCGTCAAATGGCAGTGGGTCGAACATGACAAGATCTTCCAGCTTGTCCTCATATTCTTCTTTCTGCCGGGTATCGTCGAAGAGGTTTGTCACGACGCTGATGCCTGCACGGACGACAGTTACCATACCGATGATAACAAGCAGCGCGATGACAACGCCCAACGCCTGACGCGCACGGCGGCGGTGATGCCGGGCATGTTCTTCTGGAGTCATATAGGTTTTCATAAGATTCATCGTCTCCAAGAATTCGTTTTATGGGAGCGTTATGCCCCAATGTTTAGTATAACACAAATCGCTTCCGGACGCAAAATTCCGCCCGTGGATTTTTTGTGAAAGCCGGAGTTATTCCCACGTCTTCCAGATGTCGGGCTGGTATCCCACGGTCGCCTGACGACCGTTCCGGACGACAGGCGTTTTGAACAGCTGCTGATTCTCGAAGAGCTTGTCCTCTTTCTGCCAGTCGATGAGGGCGTCCAGCAGAGCCAGCGTCTGCTTGTCCTTTGCATCCGGATTCACCAGCTTTTCCCAGCCGCCCAGCGCACGGGCAACATTGTCGAACTCGCCCCGGCTCATCTCTTTTTCCTTGAGGTCGATCATCTGGAATCTGATGCCCCGTTCCTTGAAATACCGCTGCGCTTTTTTGGTATCGAAACACTTACTTGTGCCAAAGATCTGAATGTTCATCGTTTTACCCTCCTGAAACTCTTTTTATTGTATCATACTTGCGCCCAAAAGCATAGGTATATTTCGCATTCAGACGGCCAAAACTATCCGCAACGCTGATCCAGACAGGAGGAGTTTGCATGAAAGCCTTTGTTGACCCTGACCTTTGCATCGGCTGCACCCAGTGCGCCGGCATCTGCCCCGAGGTGTTCACGATGGAGGGAACGCTCGCCGTCGCCATTCCCGAGGAACTTCCGCCCGATACCGTTCCTCAGGCTGTTGAGGCCGCTCAGACATGTCCCGTGAATGCAATTCAAATCGTGGAATAAAGCGAAGAGCCGCTGTACAGCGGCTCTTTTGCTTGTCCGACTTTTGTGCTATACTATAATTTGTGAAATTATCGAATGGAGGACTACGAACCATGCGTTTACTGGTCATCGACGGCAACAGCATCGCCAACCGAGCGTTCTTTGGCATCAAGCTGCTGACCACCAAGGACGGCCGCTACACCAACGCCATTTACGGCTTTTTGAATATCCTGCTCTCCCTGTTGAAGGACACCCAGCCCGACGAGGTCGCCATTGCGTTCGACCTGCGCGCGCCGACCTTCCGGCACAAGATGTACGACGGCTACAAGGCCACTCGCCACGGGATGCCCGAGGAACTGGCACAGCAGATGCCGGTGCTGAAGGAGCTGCTGGCCGATCTGGGCTATCGGGAGGTCACAGCGGAAGGCTGGGAGGCCGACGACATTCTGGGAACACTGGCAGCGGCCTGCAACGCCCGGAAGGACGATTGCTTCCTCGCCACCGGAGACCGGGACAGCTTACAGCTCGTCAGCGAAAGCACCACCGTGCTTCTGGCGGCGACCGTCATGGGCAGGAGCAAGACCGTGACGATGGACGTGGACGCCATCCACGAAAAATACGGCGTCGAGCCGAAGCAGCTCATCGAGGTCAAGAGCCTGATGGGTGATACTTCGGACAACATCCCGGGCGTCAAGGGCATCGGCGAAAAGACCGCCCTGAACCTCGTCCAGAAATTCGGCACGCTGGAAAACGTCTACGCCAACATTGACGACCCCATCATCAAGCCAAAGCAGCGCGAACACCTCATCGAGTGCAAGGCAGATGCGGAACTGAGCCACACCCTCGGCACCATCCGCACCGACGCCCCCATCGACACCGAGGAGGGTGCTTATAAAGTGGGCGAGGGCGACAAGGCTGCCGCTGTCCGGCTGCTGCAGGAGCTGGAAATCCACTCCCTCATCCCTCGGTTCGGTCTGGACGGCGTAGCACCGGCACCTGACCCGGAGGCAGCTCCTGTGGAAGAAGCGTCCGTGGCGACCCTGCCCGAAAAGCCCACCGGCCACTATCTGCTGGCCGCTCGTCCTGCCGTGATGGGCAAGCAGGGAACTCGAAACGTCATCACCCAGCCGGAAGCATGGTACGCTGTGCAGGACAAGACCATCTATCCGCTGGAAGAGAGCGACTTTACTCGTCTGCTCGATAATCCGGATGTCACGCTGGACGTCTTCGACTCTGCCCCCCTTTACGCCCGTGCAATGGCGGCGGACGGCTGGGGCAGCAGCATCGTCTGGGATGGCAAGCTGGCCGCCTATCTGCTGGATGCTTCGGCGTCCAAGTATCAGGTCGGTGAGCTGGAAACAGCATACCGGGCAGAACCGGCATTCTCCTCGTCTGAATGGCCGGATGCCGGTTCGCTGGCAGACCTGTTTGCTAAAATGAAAGCGGAGATCACCGCGCGGAATGAGGATGCTCTCTATAATGAGATCGAATTCCCGTTAGCGCAGGTGTTGGCTGACATGACCCGTACCGGCATTCTGGTCGACAAGGGCGGCATCGAGGAGTTTGGCGTCCGGATGCGCTCCGAACTGGAACAGGTATTGTCTCGTATCCAGATGGAAACAGGAAGCACCAGCTTCAACCCCAATAGCCCCAAGCAGCTGGGTGAGATGCTCTTCGATACCCTCGGTCTGCCCCACGGTAAAAAGACCCAGCGCGGCTGGTCGACCGACGCCGAGACGCTGGAAAACCTGCGTGATTATCCGCTGGTGGAGGACATCTTACAGTACCGTGCCTACCAGAAGCTCAATTCGACCTACGTCGAGGGTCTGCTGAAAGTCATCGCCCCGGATGGACGCATCCATACCCGGTTCAATCAGACCGAAGCACGCACCGGACGACTCTCCTCGGATAATCCCAACCTGCAGAATATCCCCATCCGCACCGAGCTGGGAAGCCAGCTCCGGGCATACTTTATCGCGAGACCCGGTTGTGTGCTGGTGGACGCCGACTACAGCCAGATCGAGCTGCGCATCCTCGCCCACATCACCGGCGATGAACACATGCAGCAGGCGTTCAAGAGTGGTGAGGATATCCACCGCAGCACTGCCGCCAAAATTTATAACCTGCCCACGGAACAGGTCACGCCCCGTCTCCGCTCTTCCGCAAAGGCCATCAACTTCGGCATCATGTACGGCAAGGGCGCATACAGCCTGTCCAAGGACATCGGCGTATCGGTCAAGGAAGCCGACGCATTCCTCAAGAACTACCTCGCCGCCTTCCCGAAGGTCAGCGGTTACATGGATAAGACCATCGCCGACGCAAAAGAGTGCGGCTATGTCTCCACTCTGTTCGGCCGCCGCCGCTCCCTGCCGGAGCTGGCAAGCTCCAACCGGAACATCCGGGCAAGTGGTGAGCGAATGGCACGCAACACGCCCATTCAGGGAACTGCCGCCGACGTCATCAAGCTGGCAATGGTCCGGGTCTGGCGGCGTCTCCGTGATGAAAAGATGGAGAGCCGTCTCATCCTGACTGTCCACGACGAACTCATTGTTGAAGCACCCGAGGCCGAAGCGGAAAAGGCTGCTGCCATCCTGCGCGAAGAGATGGAAGGCTGCGTGCAATACGCTGTTCCGCTGAGTACCGAAGTCCACGAGGGCAAAAACTGGCTGGAGGCTCACTAAAATGATCATCTTAGGTATCGAATCCACCTGCGACGAGACCGCCGCAGCACTGGTCGAGGACGGCAGAAATCTGCTGAGCAACGTCATCTCGACCAGCGTCAAGGAACAGGCACTTTACGGCGGTGTCGTTCCCGAGATCGCAAGCCGCCGTCACTGCGAGTTCATCAGTGCCACCGTCAAAAAGGCTCTGCTGGATGCAGGCAAAACTATCGACGACGTGGATGCTGTCGCTGTCACCTTTGCGCCCGGACTGATCGGTGCGGTGCTGGTGGGCGTCAATTTCGCCAAAGGTCTGGCTTACTCCGCAAACAAGCCGCTGGTCCCGGTGCATCATCTGCGCGGTCACATCGCCGCTCTTTATCTGACCCATCCGGAGCTGAAGCCGCCTTTTCTCTGCCTTGTGGCGTCGGGCGGACACAGCCACATTGTTGAAGTGCTGGACTACACCCATTATCACATCCTCGGCCATACCGTCGATGATGCCGCAGGCGAGGCGTTCGACAAAGTGGCGCGGACGCTGGGTCTTCCCTATCCCGGCGGCCCGAGCGTTGCAAACGCCGCCAAGACCGGCAACCCAAAGGCTTACCGCCTGCCGGTGCCCCATGTGGAAGGCAAATACAATGTCAGCTTCTCCGGGCTCAAAACTGCCGTTCTGAACGAAGTGAATCAGGCACAGATGAAGGGCACTGAGGTCAATGTGCCTGACCTCGCCGCAAGCTTTCAGGAGCGCATTGCCGGTATCCTCGCCGAAAAGCTCCTCCTCGCCGCTACCGATACCTGCGCAAAACAGGTCTGTCTGGCTGGCGGCGTCGCTGCCAATGGCCGCCTGCGTCAGCTCGTCAACGACGGTGCCCAGAAGCTCGGTGCGAAGGTCTACCTGCCCGAACTCAAGTTCTGCGGTGATAATGGTGCCATGATCGCTGCGCAGGGCTACTATCAGTACATCGCCGGTCATACCGCCGGCCTCGACCTCAATGGCCTGCCGACTTTGCCGATTGATTATGAATAAGTAAAACCAAACGCCGTGCCTCATCCCGAAGCACGGCGTTTTATCGTGATAGTTATTCCGTCACAACGTCTTTCCCGAAATAGAGCCGGACCTCGCCGAGCTTCTTTTTCCGGAGCAGGAAGAATGTAGGAACGAGGTAGATAACGACCGAGAAGAGCATGGATGCGTCGTAGCCGCTGACGGTATCAACGACATTTTCGGTGCCGTACAAGCCGCCGGTGAGCATCGAAGCAATATCCATCGCTGCGTGGATGAAGACCGTGACCCAGATATTGCCGGTGCGGTAGTAGACGGCAGTGAGCAGGGTGCCCAGCGACGCCGCAAACACACACTGCATCAGTACACCGAAGGGCTCACTCGCGAGCAGGTTCGTCAGATGCGCCGCACCGAAAAGCAGGCCGGAGACGATGCAGGCTTTCCAGATACCGGCCTGCGTCGTGCCGAAGTGTTCCAACAGAGTCTGCCCGATGACCGCCCGGAAGAGGAATTCCTCCGCCACGCCTACCAGCGACATTCCGATAAAGAAGCAGGCGATGCGCCAGCCATCGCGCAGGGGGACATCCGGCGTATCGAGCAGCTTGCTGAACGCGCTGTTTCCGATGATAACGATGGGATACATGCCGACCAGCAAACCATTCAGAAAGCCGCTTCCTCGCCGCCACAAAAGCTCAAGCTCTCCGGTCTTTTTCAGCAGAACGACAGCCACTGCTACGCCTGCCAGCTCCTGCAGAGCTGTCAGCAGATACTCCTCGACGCCCGACAGGTCATCACAGAAAAGCACGATCCCCAGCGTCAGAATGAACGAGGCGATCATCATCACACCCAGAAAAATCACTTCGGCTCCCACACAGTACCCGATGGGATGTTTTTTGCGCAAACGTTTCAGCATAGCCTTTCCTCCGTTGCAGTTTGATGGCTCTATTGTAACATACTTTGGGGCAAAACAAAAGGACTCCCATTCCGTCCGCCGATACGCACAACATAAAAAATCCCACCCATTCCAAAAGCGGAACGAGTGGGATCTTGTTCTTATGCTATTGCGCCAGCCTCAAAATTACTGCTGCTGTGCGTTCTTCTTTGCTTCAAGAGCGAGGATGGCGTCGCGGCGGCTCAGGTTGATACGACCCTGCTGGTCGATATCGGTGACCTTGACAACGATAGCGTCGCCCACAGCGACAACATCTTCCACGCGCTCAACACGCTTAGTGTCCAGCTTGGAGATGTGGACAAGACCTTCCTTGCCCGGTGCGATCTCAACGAATGCGCCAAAGTTCATCAGACGGGTGACTTTGCCCTTGTAAATTGCGCCGATCTCGGGATCTTCCACGATGGTCTTGATGGTAAAGATAGCGCGCTTTGCATCCTCCTGATCCACTGCGGAGACGAAGACATGGCCGTCCTCCTGCACGTCGATCTTGCAGTTGCAGTTTGCGCAGATGTCCTGAATGACCTTGCCACCCTTGCCGATAACATCCTTGATCTTATCGGTGGGGATCATCATGCTGAACATCTTGGGAGCCCAGCGGCTCAGTTCCTTGCGAGGCTCGGCGATGACCGGCTTGATGATCTCGTCGAGGATGTACAGACGGCCCTTGCGGCACTTCTCGAAGGCATCTGCGATGATGTCGTAGGTCAGACCGTCGATCTTGATATCCATCTGGATGGCAGTGATACCCTTCCGGGTGCCGCCGACCTTGAAGTCCATATCGCCGTGGAAGTCCTCAACACCCTGAATGTCCAGCATGGTCATCCAGCGGTCGCCCTCAGTGATAAGGCCGCAGGAGATGCCGGCAACGGGTGCCTTGATGGGAACACCGGCATCCATCAGAGCCAGCGTAGAGCCGCAGATGGAAGCCTGCGAGGTGGAACCGTTGGAGCTGAGAACCTCGGACACGCAGCGGATGGTGTAGGGGAACTCTTCCAGCGAGGGCAGAACGGGGATCAGAGCGCGCTCTGCCAGTGCGCCGTGGCCGATCTCGCGGCGGCCGGGGCTGCGCGGTGCGCGAGCCTCACCGACAGAATACGGGGGGAAATTGTAGTGGTGGATGTAACGCTTGGTCTGCTCGTCGGTCAAATCATCCATCAGCTGGTTGTCCTTGGTGCCGCCCAGCGTGCAGGTAGTCAAAACCTGAGTCTGGCCGCGCGTGAACATGCCGGAGCCGTGAACACGGGGCAGAATGCCGACTTCGGCAGCCAGAGGACGGATCTCATTGATGCCGCGGCCATCGACACGCTTGCCCTCATCGAGAAGCCAGCGACGGACGACATACTTCTGCATCTTGTAGCTGACGAGGTCGAGGTCAGCCTCGGTCATATCGGGATACTCTGCCGCGATCTTGTCCATAATGGGCAGCAGAGCGGCGTCACGAACGTTCTTGTCGTCGGTGTCCATCGCTGCCTTGAAGTCGTCCAGATACTTCTCCTTGATGGCATGGAAGACGTCCATATCCAGACCGACCACCTGGAAGTCGATCTTCGGCTTGCCGCGCTCGGCGACGATGCCGTTGATGAACTCGATGATCTTCTTGATCTCGACATGCGCCGCTTTGATGGCGTTGAGCATGGTGTCCTCGTCGACTTCGTTCGCACCGGCCTCGATCATGACGATCTTATCCATGGTAGCGGCAACGGTCAGGGCGAGGTCGCTCTTCTGACGCTGTGCCTGAGTCGGGTTGATGACGATCTCGCCATCGACCAGACCGACCTGAACGCCGCCGATGGGGCCGTTCCATGGGATCTCCGAAACAGCAGTCACCAGAGACGCACCGATCATACCGGCGATCTCGGGGCTGCAATCCGGGTCAAGGCTCATGACGGTCATGGTGATGCAGACATCGTTCCGCATCTCCTTCGGGAACAGTGGGCGCATGGGGCGGTCGACGACGCGGCTGGTCAGGATGGCGCGCTCACCGGGGCGGCCCTCACGGCGCATAAAGCTGCCGGGGATGCGGCCTGCGGCGTAGAGCTTTTCCTCATACTCCACGTTCAGGGGGAAGAAATCGACGCCTTCACGGGGCTTGGGGCTCATGACGACATTGCACATCACGCAGGTCTCGCCATAACGGATGAGTGCGCTGGCATTGGACAGACCGCACATCTTGCCCATTTCCGCCTTGAACGGGCGGCCTGCCAGCTGGGTCTCGTAGACCTTGAAATTCTCAAAGGTCTCTTTACGGGAACCGAATTCGATTGCCATAGAAATTGCCTCCTTTGTCCTTCTTATGGGTTTATATTCTTCCAAGAGGCTATCCGCCGCGCATCAGAGCAATAAATCCAGCGTCCGTACCCACCCTTTGCACAGCACAGGCGTTCGATTTACTGCTGCAACACGCAGCAGCGGCCTTTTGTTCTGAAAAAAGAGCAAAGGGCAGGCACCTAAGCGGTACCTGCCCTCAGCTTTCTATTACTTACGCAGACCCAGAGTTGCGATCAGCGCACGGTAACGCTCGACGTCCTTCTTCTGGAGGTAGGCCAGCAGATTGCGGCGACGGCCAACCATCTTCATCAGACCACGGCGGCTGTGGTGATCGTTCGGGTTCTTCTTCAGATGCTCGTTCAGCTCATTGATGTGAGCGGTCAGCAGAGCGACCTGAACTTCGGGGGAGCCAGTGTCCTTCTCGGTCAGAGCGACTTTGGCCATAACTTCCTGCTTGTTCATAGCAACAGTACCTCTTTTATAAAATTTATTTGCCGTCGGCACAGAAGTGGGAACGCGGTACTCCCGTCATCGGGCATACTCCCGACCCCGTGTCGCGGTAGCAGAGCTAGTATAACAGAAACCAACGTAAAAAGCAAGAAAAATTTTTACATTCTGCTCTTCTTTCCGGTTTCAGAAGTCAACCATTAAATTCTACAAAAATTCAGAAAGATTTCTGTTCATTTTG
>CAVBWT010000003.1:0-135286 GCA_963599235.1 Lawsonibacter asaccharolyticus
CTCACCACAAGAATCCATGTTTTTATGCCCGAAAATCACTCATATCGCTATGGAAGTCCTTGAGTTTATTCCAGACAGCACATTCTGGGAAAGTGTCAATTTTCAGACCCCCGAAATCGGCAAAAATCGCGGTAAATCAATGGTTTTCGCCGCTCATAGCCGTGGTCTGACCCTCACTGACGCCCTCGGTGCTTTCAGGCATAAACAGGATTTTCACCGTTGCAAACATAATCTTCAAATCTTCCACCAAGCTCGGATGGGCAATATACATCAAATCCATCTGCAATTTGTCATAGGGAGTGGTGTTATACTTGCCGTACACCTGCGCATAACCCGTCAGACCAGCTTTTGCCTGCAAGCGCAGCGCAAACTCCGGCATTTCTTTGCAGTACTGGGCTGCAATTTCCGGACGTTCCGGGCGTGGGCCGACAATAGACAAATCTCCCTTGAGGATATTCAAAAGCTGCGGCAACTCGTCCAGACGGCAAGCACGGATGATATGGCCGACTTTTGTAATACGGTCATCCTTATCTCCCGTAGAAAGACGTGCCACACCGTCTTTTTCGGCGTCTACTCGCATGGAGCGGAATTTTAAGATTGCAAACTGCTTTCCATCCTTTGTCAAACGAATCTGCTTATAGAAGGCCGGACCTCCATCGGACTTGACCGCAATTGCAGTAATCAGGAAAATCGGACTGAGAATAATCAGTGCAAACAGCGAAATAACGATGTCCATCGCTCGCTTGATGAACAAATATTCCGGGCTTGCCATATAGCGACCAACACGCAGCATCGGCAAATGGAACATGTGCATCGGCCACGCTCCGCTCATAATGACATCGCCCACACGAGGAATCACAAACATGTTGATGCCCTGACCGACGCAATATTTCAGAATGATATTGCGCTCGTGACTGTGGACGCCACTCACAAAAACCGTCTGCAACCCATCCAGCTGGCTCAAATCTGCAAGACATTCTTCTACGCTCAAAGTCATCTGCACATCATATTTCTGGTCGAGGCCATATTCGTTGATGAGCTCCTCCATGCCATGACGTTCATCATAAATGACTGCTGTTCTCTGTGGTGGGAACACTTTGTAGTACCATTTACGTGCAAAAATCGCCCAAAACGCCGCCATTACAAGCTGGCCGACAATTGCCGCAATTCCCGGCCACAGATTGCACAGCTTTGCAGCCATCAGGCAAATTACAATGTACAAAATGCCGTCTGTTGCCATTGCCGCAAGAATTTGTCCGTAGACCAGCTCCGATATCCGCTGCATTGACATCAAAAAGGCATCATATACTTTGCCCAGCACAATGTACAAGACAAAAAACAATGCTATGATCGTCAGATTGCCTTTCCACGAAAACTTCGCGTAGACTTGATTTGAATAATACAAGAACCAACACATTGCAAAGGGAATTTCGATCATTAAAACATCCAATACCTTTACAACTCGCAACATCACGTCATGCTGAAATTTTGACATAGTACCCCAATAACTCCTTTAATTGTTCTTTTTGCTTTTTGCTTAACTTTTCCGACCCACTTTGCAGCAACCGTTTCTGCTCGTACACCCATCGACCCAGCCAGATACCATCCGCAGTCTTGTATTTCGCTGGAATATCCAGATTTCCATATTCTTTCTTATATCCCTGCGCCAGCTTGTATCGATGTTGCCATGAATCCGGCTTCTCCCACTGCATTCCGATGGCATCCAACAATACAATGCGCTGCGGAGACAAAATTGCATTACTCTTCTCTGGATTTCGACGCGCATACTGCTGCCGCCGCACCCATTTTCCAAGGGCATAGCCCTCTGGCGAAATATAAGCCACCGGGACATCAAGGTTTCCGTTCGCCCCAAAATAGCGTTTTGCCGCCTGATAGCTCTCATTCCATTGACAGTCATAGCGACTGCCCCAGCACATTCCAATCGTTTCCAGCCGTGCAATCTGATCCGCCGACAACTTTTTCTGCTTACAGGCACGCTCTTGATGCGGTCAAGGCACGGCCAATCTGCTGCTTGTAAATGATGGGTGAAATGGTAGGCCGGAACAAAATAACGCCAGAAATGCCGTCCACATGAACGCCCTCGTTGAGCATATCAATGCAAAACAGCAGCTTTAGACGGTTGCTTTTATCTGACTTAAAATCAGCAAATGCTTTGTCGGTATTCGGGTCGTCTGAATACGCTTCGTATACCGCCACGTCCGGGTTCACTTTTGCAAACCATTCCGGCACATGGGAAATCATTTCGTCCATGTACTCCTTGTTTGCGCAGAATACGATGTATTTTCCACTGGTCTGCGTGATATGATGTTGGAAGATGAGACCAAGACCGTCTGCCTGCTCCAACGCACGGCGCAGCTCATCCAGAAGTTTCTGGTTCACATCCTGAATCCCGTGGATTCGCAGATTGTCCACTCGCGTCTGGTACTTTGCAAGAGCTTTCTGGTACTGATAAACGGTCGTCACATATTTCGGGGTAGGCAAAATACCCCTGACGATTGCCTCGCCAAGGGTCATCTCGCTCGCAACATGCCCGTCAAAAAGCTCTTCGGCCATATCGCGATTATTGTCCAAATACCGGACGTTTGTTGCCGTCAGTCCAAGTAACTTGGCATTTGGACATAACTTTAACAAAGCCACCGTACTTTCGCCCCAGCATTCAGCACCCACGCGGTGGAATTCGTCTAAAATAATATAGGAAGGTTGAAGTTCCGCAATTTGTGCGAGCTGCGCTTCGGTGCAGCACATCAGTTTTGCATAAGTAAAGAAGTGAACGTTTTCCAGCGGAAAGTCCGGATCATTCTTCTTCAAACCTTCAATTTGAATTTTGAAAATGTATTCGCTTGGCGAGATCCAGAGTACAACGGCATCTGGATGATCTGCAATCAGCTTGAAGGCAATATAGCTTTTGCCCGTACCTGTCGGATGGATGATTGCGGCTTTGCCGTATTGTTCCATCTCGGCCAGTGCAGCTTTGTATGCTTTTGCGTTGTGCTCAAATAGTCGAAACGCCACACCAACCACCCCCTCCGCAATTAAGGGGTATCTCCCATTGCTTTAATAGAAGAAGTGGATTGATATGCTTCGTTTTATCGCTGCTTTTGCGAGGACTCGACCATGAATGCCCCTTTATAGCCGTTATTGGAAGATGCGATTTATTTCCTTCCGCTTGCGCCCCATGTCAGAGTGGACGTACCGCTTTAATGTGATGGCCGCATTTGTATGGCCGAGAAGTTCACTCAGAGTTTTAATGTCACAGTGAGCCTGCAAGCAGGTCGTTGCGAAGGTATGACGAAGCATATGAGGGTGGGCTTGATGAACACTGGCTTTCTTCAAATAGCCATGAATACTTTTACGGTAGCATCGAGGTTCGACTGGTTTTTCTTCATTTCCAGAAAGAAACCATGTTTCACTGCTGAAATTTTTGGACAGTTGCTTTAGAACTCGAACCAATGATTTGGGAAGGGGAATTTCACGATTGGATTTTTCCGTCTTGGGAGACTGCACAACGACTTTTGTGTGTCCATCTCCGCAGGAAATTCGATTGACTGTCCGCTGAATCGTCACGATGCCTGCCGATAAGTCAAAATCTCCCCACTTCAATCCACAAATTTCGCCAATACGCAGCCCCAGCTGAAATCCTAACAATAGGCCAATTTTCCGGGGTGTAGGTGAATCCATTACGAAAGCCTGTAATTTCTTTTGCTCTTCTAAGGTAAATGGCAGCGGTGTTTTGGACTTCTTTTGCGGCAGCTTTACCGAAATTTCCAGAGGACGAATCAGATGGAAATGTGCCGCATATTTACAAATGCGCCGCAGCATCGACAAACATTCCTGCGCCATTGCTGCACCCAAAGGCTTTTGTTTTCCTCCGGTCGGTGTGATGACCTCAAGAAGCCCCTGCTCTAAAATTTTCTCGTCCAGTGTACTCACCTTGAAATTTCCAAAGACGGGCAGAAGATAATGCCGCAGGGTATACTGGTAGTGCGAAAATGTCGATTCTTTTACGCTCTGCCGGACAGAATAGAGCCATTGTTCCGAAATTGCTGAAAAGGTGATTTCCGTGTTACTCAGGTTATAAATGCCATATTCTGCTTTTTTGCGAACAGAGATTTCCCGTACCTCTGTATAGGTTGCCCCATATACATAGCCCCAAAGAGGCTTTCCATCGGTGGAACGGCCCTTGATATATCGGCCTTCCCAACGTCCATCGCTGCGTTTCCGAATGTTCTCACCGCGTCTTGCCATACAAAGCCTCCTGCTGACACCTTATTGACCACTAATAACGTGGAATTTGAATTTGTAGCTGATTTTCTGAACAAATTGGACAACAAATCACAAAAAGATTGACTATATCGACGAAAATTCTCGGGGGGGGGGTACGAAATAATGCCGAAACCTCTTTACGAGAGGGCAATTCAATGGTAGAATAGACTCGTAAAAATTACAAGACTGTCGAACGCACGGTATCTTCCATTAAAGCAATGGAGGATACCGTTTTTCTTTTGTAAACCTTGGCCAATTACGCAGGTGCGTATGACACTTTTATCATAATTCTTTTATTAAATATACGCAAGTGCGTACACGAAGATATAATACTTCCGATACTATCATATTGAGGTGAAAATCAATATGACGGTAAAAGATGCCGTTGCAAAGCGATTTGAGCAGCTTTGCGACCAGCGGGGAATCCGCCCGAATGAACTTGCAACTCTTTCTGGAGTTACTCCATCTACGGTGTATAGTATGCTTGACCCGACTCGCCAGAGAGTTTCCATCACAACGATCAAGAAACTTTGCGATGGCCTTGGAATCACACTTGGGAAATTTTTCTCCTGTCCACTGTTTGATGAATTGGAGCAGGAAATCCAATAAGAACGCTTGCGTTCCCCTTTATTCGATTTCGCCAGCAACCCAACCGAATTTGAGGAAAACTATGCCGACTATCAACTTAAAAGAACATTATCCAACTGCACACCCGGAAGATCTTTTTGTAGAAGTATCGGAAGAAATCCACCAGTTTTTCTTGGATATGAAGCACAAAGAGGATGCTTTTGCTAAATAGGTCAGCCGTTATCATGCGTATCACTCACTGGATGACCCGGATTTTGTAGCGGAACAGTGCGCTCATTGCCTTACACAAACTCCAGCCGATGTTGTTGAGCGCAAGCAGCATCTCCGGCACATCAATCGGGAAATTCAGACATTATCTCCCAAGCAGGCGCATCGGTGCTATGGCTATTATTACCTTGGACTTTCCATGCAGGATATAGCGAATAGCGAAGGAGTATCGGTAGGAAGTGTTTCTGAATGTATTAAAACCGCTTTAACTACACTTCGAGAAAGATGCAACTTATTCAGCTTTTGAGCTTCAACCCTAACTTTTTCCTCTTTTTTGTCCTATATAATATAGAGACTTTTTTCTCTATCATGGAATATGTACCGTACATTTTCCATGCTCCGCCCACATTGCCATAATCGACAACGAAAGGACGAAGAATTATGAAAAGAAGATTGATTGAGTATGAACCCAGCCCCGGCAGCCAAGTTGCGATTCGCCGCCGACTGTATTCTCGCGCTCTAACCCTGTGGTGTGGCCTGTGGCTGCATTACTCCGTGGTCGGAGGGCTGGCTTATGTACTTTTATTCTTATGCAACTCGTAAACGTATTCAACAGCTGCGCAAGGCAAACGGCATGACGCAGGAAGAAGGGAGCTAGGACTACTAAAAATTTGTGGGTCGCAAAACTTCGCTGCCGCTGTGGTTCTTCGTACCGCATCTTTAACTGGCGCAAACTAAAAGATGGTACGCCCGTCTTTGGTTATCAATGCAATATGCGTACTGTCAATCCCACTCGTTCTTTCGTTAAGGAACACAACTTATCCGATCAGCTTAGCTGCAATGCTATTTCCGTTCCCGAATGGAAACTTGAATTGATGGCAAAAAAGGTTTTTGAAAAGGTCTGGGGCGACCAAAACAAAGCAATTCTCCGTGCCTGTCAAATGCTTGAATCCTGCCAGAACAGTCGTTCTGCTAACGCCATGTCTGCCGCCCCCATTCAAAGCAAAATTGAGAAAATCAAAAAGCGCAAACTCAATTACGGTGCTATGCGGGCAGATGGCGAGTTGGAACGCGATGAATATCAAGCCCTCTGCAAACAGGCCGATGATGAAATTGCCCATCTGGAAAATGAGCTACAAACCATTGCTCCCATTCCTGAAGCACAGGGCATTTCGGCTAATATGAAAGCTATCCGCGATTTTCTTGAGCAAAAAGTTGATGTCCACGGTGCTTGCCTTGCTCCCGAACTCATTGACCAGTTTGTAGAAGTCGTCACTCCTATCGGTGACTACGCATATCGCTGGAAATTGAATACTGGCCGCAGGAAAGCCAAAGACGAACGCGCCAACTTAATGGCCGTAACGGATAGCCCCATTCTGGCCTTTACCATCGACTTTGAAACTGCCAAGCGTTATCGTGAAGCCAACAAAATGCCCCATCAGTTCCGCCGCGCAGCATGGACAGACCTGATCGTGGAGGTGTATCTGTGATGCACATTCTCCGTGCTTCGGTATTAAACACAATCCATCGTCCAGATGAACAAACAAATAAGGCTCACCGCCAAATTGACGGTGAGCCTTATTTTATGCTCGATTATTAACGGAGAATCGTCGTAAAATCACTTCGCTCTCGGTTTTTTAATAGCAGCCTGGGCAGCGGCCAAACGTGCGATAGGCACACGGAAGGGAGAGCAGCTGACGTAGTCCAGACCAACATTGTGGCAGAACTCGACGCTGGAGGGATCGCCGCCATGCTCACCGCAGATGCCCAGACCCAGGTCGGGACGAGTCTCACGGCCATCATGAGCAGCCATCTTGATCAGCTTGCCAACACCGATCTGGTCGAGGTGCTGGAACGGATCGCTCTCGTAGATCTTCTTCTCGTAGTATGCGCCCAAGAACTTAGCGGCATCATCACGGCTGAAGCCAAAGGTCATCTGGGTCAGGTCGTTGGTGCCGAAGCTGAAGAACTCAGCCTCCTTAGCGATATCACCAGCGGTCAGAGCTGCACGAGGGATCTCGATCATGGTGCCGACCTGATACTTCATGTCGACACCAGCCTCAGCGATTAGCTTGTCAGCGGTAGCAACGATGACATCCTTGACGTACTTCAGCTCCTTGACCTCGCCTACCAGAGGAACCATGATGTGCGGAGTGATCATCTTGCCGGTCTCAGCAGAAACCTTCAGAGCAGCCTTGATAACTGCGTTGGTCTGCATCTCAGCGATCTCCGGATAGGTGACAGCCAGACGGCAGCCACGGTGACCCATCATCGGGTTGAACTCGTGCAGGCTGACAACGACGTTGTTCAGCTCTTCAGCGGTCATGCCCATATCCTTTGCCAGAGCTGCGATGTCCTCAGCCTTGGTGGGCAGGAACTCGTGCAGAGGCGGATCCAAATAACGGATGGTCATCGGACGGTCACCCATGATGCGGTACATCGCGGTGAAGTCTGTCTCCTGAAACGGCTCGACCTTTGCCAGAGCGGTCTTGCGCTCCTCAACGGTACGTGCGCAGATCATCTCACGGACAGCTGCGATACGGTCTTCTGCGAAGAACATATGCTCGGTACGGCACAGGCCGATACCCTCAGCACCCAGATCAACTGCCTGCTGTGCGTCACGGGGGTTATCTGCGTTGGTCATGACCAGCAGCTCACGAGCGGCATCTGCCCAGCCCATGAAGCGGTTGAAGTTCTTGTTGCCGGTAGCGGCGACAGTTGCGATCTGCTCGCCGTAGATGTTACCGGTAGAACCGTCGATGGAGATCCAGTCGCCCTCGACGAACTTGTGACCGTTGATCTCGAAGGTCTTAGCTTCCTCGTCGATCTTAACATCGTTGTCGTTGCCGCAGCCAGAGACACAGCAGGTGCCCATACCACGAGCAACAACGGCTGCGTGGCTGGTCATGCCGCCGCGGACGGTCAGGATGCCCTGAGAAACCTGCATACCGACGATATCCTCGGGAGAGGTCTCCAGACGAACCAGAACGACCTTCTTCATCTCGCCGGACTTGACCTTCTCCTCTGCTTCCTCAGCAGTGAAGACGATCTGACCGCATGCAGAACCGGGAGAAGCTGCCAGACCCTTGCCGACGACCTCAGCTGCCTTCAGAGCAGCAGCGTCGAACTGGGGATGCAGCAGGGTATCCAGCTGCTTGGGCTCAACACGCAGGACAGCTTCACGCTCGGTGATCATGCCCTCGTCGACCAGATCACATGCGATCTGCAGAGCAGCCTGAGCGGTACGCTTGCCGTTACGGGTCTGCAGCATGTACAGGTGGCCATCCTCGATGGTGAACTCCATATCCTGCATATCACGGAAGTAGTTCTCCAGACGGGTAGCGATGTCAACGAACTGGTCGTAGACCTCAGGCATCTGCTCATGCAGGTGGCTGATGGGAGACGGTGTACGGACACCAGCAACAACGTCCTCGCCCTGAGCGTTGATCAGGTACTCGCCCATCAGCTTCTTTGCGCCGGTAGCAGGGTCACGAGTGAATGCAACGCCGGTGCCGGAACGGTCGCCGGAGTTACCGAATGCCATCTGCTGAACATTGACAGCAGTGCCCCACTCGTAGGGAATCTCGTTCATCTTACGATAAACGTTTGCACGGGGGTTATCCCAGCTACGGAAGACAGCCTTGACAGCCTCGATCAGCTGATCACGAGGATCCTGGGGGAACGGCTTGCCCTCGTTGTCCTCATAGATCTTCTTGAAGGTGCCGACCAGTTCCTTCAGGTCGTCAGCAGTCAGGTCAACGTCGTTCTTGACGCCCTTTGCTTCCTTCATCTTGTCGATCTCGACCTCGAACAGGCTCTTCGGAACCATCATAACGACATCTGCGAACATCTGAACGAAACGGCGATAGCAGTCATATGCGAAACGGGGGTTGTTGGTCTTCTTTGCCAGACCCTCAACAGCCTCGTCGTTCAGACCCAGATTCAGGATGGTGTCCATCATACCGGGCATGGACTGACGTGCGCCGGAACGGACGGAGACCAGCAGGGGGTTCTGGTTGTCGCCGAAGGTCTTGCCGGTGATCTTCTCCAGACCTTTAACATGCTCGAAGATATCAGCGGTGATCTCATCGTTGATCTGGCGACCATCTGCATAATACTGTGTGCAGGCCTCAGTGGTAATGGTAAAGCCCTGCGGAACCGGCATGCCGGCTGCAGTCATCTCTGCCAGACCTGCGCCTTTGCCGCCCAGGATATTCTTCATGGTGGTCTTGTCGCCACCGAAGGCTTCGTTGCCCTCGCTGAAGTAGTACAGATACTTTTTGCTCATGCGTTGTTTACCTCCCAATTGTGGCCTCCGGTCTTTGCACCGGCGGTCTCATCGTTCGCTCCGTTTCCGGACACGATGAACATTTGTGATGTGAATGCTCAATTATTATACCAGAAAATCCCTCGCTTGCCACCGGGCAAAATACCGAATTTGTTTGATAAATTTTGTGCAATCCCTTGCATTTTACTAAGTTTTTCGGTAATATAAAATGGGAAAGATTTCGAGAGGTTTTTCATTTTTTGACGTAAAACTCCCGAATCTTGGATACAACTATCTATCCAATAAATTTGTTGCATCGCTTTTCTGGCTCTGTTTCTCCGGAGAGGAATGTTCTGTTCTGGCAATTCCTTCCCAGAGCTGCCATCAGCGATCTTAGAGGAGGCCTTTTTTCATGGATCCGAAACTCACTGCCGCCCGTGCCCTGCTGGACGCTGCCGAAGCAAAACGCGAAGAAGTTCTGCTGCGCCACATTGCCAACGGCGTTATCATCGAGAGCCGCACCGTTGAGATCGGCGAAGATGTCGTCATCGCTCCGGGCGCAAAGATCCTGTCCGGCGCCATTCTGCGCGGCAAGACGGTCATCGGCGCAGGCTGCGTCATCGGCCCGAACAGTCTCATTGAGGACAGCACCATCGACGAGGGGACTACCGTAAACGCCAGTCAGGTCTATGGCTCCCACCTCGGCCCTCACAACAACATCGGCCCCTTTACCCATGTCCGGGTCAACACCGTTACCGATTACGGCGTACATCTGGGTGCCTATGTGGAGACCAAGAATTCCAACTTCGCCCGTGGTAACACAGTCAGCCATCTGACCTACATCGGCGACAGCGACGTTGGCAAGTACTGTAACTTCGGCTGCGGCACCGTCACCTGCAACTACGACGGCAAAAATAAGTTCCGCACCACCATCGGCGACTACTGCTTCATCGGCTGCAATACCAACCTTGTCGCTCCGGTCAAGGTCGGCGATGGTGCTTACACTGCCGCAGGCAGCACCATCACCAAAGACGTACCGGCCGCCGCTCTGGGCATCGCCCGGGAGCGTCAGACCAACCTTGAGGGCTGGGCTGAACCGAAGATGGAAGCCTACATCGCCAAAAAGAAGAAACTGGAAGACGAACAGGGCAAGTAATTTCCTTGTTTTCCTGCATCATCTGACCGCCGCACATCGTCCTGTGCGGCGGTTTTTTGACGCTTCTTTTCCGCCGGGCAGCGTTTTTCGCTTAAAATGTATATCTTTTTGCGCGCACGCATGTTATAATAAAAAGCTGCTACAAAAACCACTCTGTCAAATCCGCAAAATCATAACAGAAAAGGCAATTGGAAACTATGAATACAAATGACATCTGGCTCATTGCCGGTCTGGGCAATCCGGAGCCAAAATACGACGGCACCCGTCACAATGCAGGCTTTGCCGCACTGGATGCTCTGGCCGATATGTGGAGCATCTCAGTCAGCAAGACCAAATTTCAGGGGCTCTGGGGTCAGGGCGAGGTAAACGGCCACAAGGTCGTCCTGCTCAAGCCGCTGACCTATATGAACCTTTCGGGCGACTCCATTGCGCCGCTGGCCGGGTTCTTCAAAATTCCGGCAGACCATGTGATCGTCCTCTGTGACGACATCACCCAGAATCCCGGCAAACTCCGTATCCGACCTTCCGGCTCGGCAGGCGGACACAACGGCCTGAAGAGCATCATTGCCCGGCTGGGCGGTGAGAACTTCCCCCGTATCCGGATCGGCGTCGGCGCAAAGCCCCGTCCGGACTATGACCTCGCCGACTGGGTACTGGGCAAATTCCCGGCTGAGGACATGAAAGCCATTACCGACCGCTATTCCGACATCGAGACCGCCGCAAATCTCATCATGGACGGCAAACTCGGCATGGCTCAAAGCAAATATAATGGCTGATTTTTCGTTTTGCGAAAAATCAGCCATCTGACAGCAGAGAGGAGGGAAATACCATGTATAAAGCACTTCTGAAAAACACACCGGAATACCAGAAGATCACCGCCAGCCTTTCCATGCCGGGGCCGGCTGCGCTGTTCGGCCTGCCTCCGGCTGGCCGTGCGCTGCTGTATGCCGCCCTGCAAAAGGATACCGGGCGCGTCCTCTGCATCGTGACGCCCGGCGAAGCGGAAGCGACCCACTTTGCCGACGACCTGAAAGCCCTCGGCCTGTCGGCGGCGGTCTTTCCGCCCCGGGATTTCATGCTTCGCCCCGTCGAAGGTGCAGGCCGTGAATATGAATACCGGCGTCTGTCGGTGCTGGGCGGTCTGGCAGGCGGCCGAATTCAGGCGGTCTGCGTTCCTGCCGAAGCCCTGCTCCAGTACACCGTGCCGCAGGACGAGTTTCGCAAAAACACTCTAACCCTGAAGCCCGGCATGGTCTACAACCGGGAATCGCTGGTCTCCCGGCTCTTTGCCGCCGGATACGTCCGGCGCAGTCAGGTCGACGGCCCGGGACAGTTCAGTGTCCGGGGCGATATCGTGGATATCTACGCCCCCGACATGAAACAGCCTGCCCGTGTCGAATACTGGGATGACGAGATTGACTCGCTATCCTCTTTCGACCTGCTGACCCAGCGGCGAGACAGCTCACTCGAGAAAATTTATCTTTCCCCGGCTCGTGAGGTCCTGTTCGGCGATACCGTCGAGACGGCCGAGGCTCTGCGTGCCGCGCAAAAAAAGGCTCGCGGCAAACGGCGCGAAGCCCTCGAAAAGGCGATGGAAGCCGACCTGTCACAGCTGGATTCCGGGCTGATGCCGGAGGCGATGGACAAGTACTACGGCCTGCGCTATCCCCAGCCTGCGACACTGCTCGACCATCTGACCGACCCAGTCTTCATCCTCGACGAGGTTGGCGGCATCCGTGACGCACAGAAAGCGACTGAGTTCCGCCGCAGTGAGGAGCTGACCGGCCTGCTGGAAGAGGGCGTTCTCTGCCCGGGTTTAGATGTTCTGTACCAGACGATGGACGACCTCGTAATCGACGCCGGGAAGTACAGCACCCTGCTGTGTGAGAACTTCCTGCGCGGCATGAACGAGTTCAAGCTGAAAGACCTCATCAACGCCGAAGCATTTGCGGCTCCCAACTGGGGCGGCGACCTTGCGTCTTTGCGGGAAGACCTTGACCCTCTCATTGAACAGGGCTATGCGGTCGCACTCTTTGCCGGTACGCCCAAGGGAGCCGCCGCTCTGACCCGTGACCTTGCCGATAAGGGTTATACCGTCAGCCTGAGCCGGGATGTCCGACCAACCAAAGGTCTGGTACAGATCCTGCCCGGCCACCTGACCGCAGGCTGTACCTTTCCCTTCGCTCATGCAGCCGTCCTTTCGTCACGGCGTCACGGTCTGGACGAAGCCGCTGAATCCAAGAAGAAGAAAAAGAGCAAAAACGTCCTGTCCAGCCTTTCGGACATCAAACCCGGTGATTATGTCGTTCATCAGAGCCACGGCATCGGCATGTACGCCGGTATCCAGCGTCTGGAAGTACAGGGAGCCACAAAGGACTATCTGAAAATCCAATATTCCGGTTCGGACGTCCTGTATGTGCCGGTCACTCAGCTTGACCTGCTCAGCCGGTACACTGCACCCGGCGACGAAGAAAAAGTCAAGCTGGCAAAGCTGGGCGGCGCGGAATGGCAGCGCACCCGTGCCAAGGTCAAAAAGGCCACTGAGGAGATGGCGCAGGAGCTTATCGAGCTGTACGCACGCCGTCGGCAGGCCAAGGGTTACGCTTTTCCGCCGGACGGCGACTGGCAGAGCGATTTTGAGACCCGGTTCGAGTACGACGAAACAGATGACCAGCTCAACGCCACCTCCGAGATCAAAAAAGACATGGAAAAGCCTTGGCCGATGGATCGTCTGCTCTGCGGCGATGTCGGCGTCGGCAAAACCGAAGTTGCTCTTCGTGCCGCATTCAAGTGCGTTATGGGCGGCAAACAGTGTGCTATTCTCGCCCCGACGACCCTGCTGGCATGGCAGCACTACAACACCATTCTTTCCCGTATGGAGGCTTTCCCTGTCCGCTGTGAAATGATGTCCCGTTTCCGCACCGCCAAACAGCAGAAAGAAACGCTTCGCGACCTGCAGGCCGGAAGTGTGGATGTCGTTGTCGGCACCCACCGCCTGCTCTCCAAGGACGTCCGCTTCCACGACCTCGGCCTTGTCATCATCGACGAGGAACAACGGTTCGGCGTCAAGCACAAAGAGAAGCTGAAAGAGAACTTCATCGGGGTGGACATGCTGACCCTTTCGGCAACTCCCATTCCCCGTACCCTGAACATGGCGATGAGCGGCATCCGTGACCTGTCTACCATTGAGCAGCCACCTTTTGAGCGTCAGCCGGTGGAGACATTTGTTCTCGAATACAACGACGTCATCCTCGCCGAGGCCATGAAGAAAGAGCTGGCTCGAGGCGGTCAGGTCTACTACCTGCACAACCGGGTCGACAACATCGAGTCCACCGCCGCCCATGTCAGCCAGATGGTTCCCGGCGCACGGGTCGGCATCGCTCACGGCAAGATGACCGAAGAAGAGTTAAACCCGGTCTGGCAGCACCTGCTGAACGGCGAAATTGATATTCTGGTCTGCACGACCCTGATTGAAACCGGCATCGACGTCCGGAACTGCAATACGCTTATCATCGAGGATGCTGACCGGATGGGTCTGGCGCAGCTGTATCAGATCCGCGGCCGCGTCGGACGGAGCGGACGCAAAGCCTACGCCTACTTCACCTTCCGGAGGGATAAGACGCTTTCGGACATTGCGCAGAAGCGTCTGTCCGCCATCCGGGAGTTCACGGCGTTCGGTTCCGGTTTCCGCATCGCCATGCGTGACTTACAAATTCGCGGCGCAGGCAGTCTGTTAGGCCACAGTCAGCATGGACATATGGAAGCGGTCGGCTACGACCTCTATGTGAAAATGCTGAATCAGGCCATTGCCCGTGCCAAGGGCGAACCCGTCCAGCGTGACAAGAGTGAATGCCTTGTCGACCTGCGTGTGGACGCTTTTATCCCCGAAAAGTATATTGCAGACGGCCCGGGCCGCATCGAGGCCTACAAGCGCATTGCCGCCATTCAGACGCCCGAGGACGCAGCCGACGTTCTGGACGAACTCATTGACCGCTACGGCGATCCTCCGCCGTCGGTCAGCGACCTTGTCAACGTCTCCCTTGTCCGTGTGCAGGCCGCCGAAGTCGGCGTGTACGAAGTCACCCAGAAGAAGGACACCATCCTGCTTCAGGTCGAGACACTGGAACTCAGCATGATCCGGGGGCTGCTGGTGGCCTTCAATGGCCGGGTAACTGCCGGGACCGGTACCAAACCCTATCTGTCCGTCACTCTCCAAACCAACGAAAAACCGCTTGAGCTGCTGCAAAGCATCCTCAAAGCGATGGCAGAGATCCAGGCAGAGCCTGCCTCTCCCAAAAAATAACATCATAGGAGTACAACATGAAAAAACGAATCCTTGCGCTGCTCTGCGCACTGGCACTGACCGTCGGTCTGGCAGGCTGTGTCATCTCCACGCCCGACACCGTCGGCGCCATCGGTGACTGTGAGATCACCTCCGGCCTGTATCTGCTGGCGCAGTTCGACGCTTACCAGAAAGCCGCCGACCTCGCATCCAGCGATCAGGACGCTTCCAAAGTCAAGTCTTTCCTGAAAGAGACCATCACCGTCGACACGGACGCCGAAGAGACCGCTGTCGTCAGCGATTACGTTGCCGAGCAGACCCTCAAGAACCTCGAGACTTACGCCGCCATTGAGACCCGTTACAATGAACTGGGCGGCCAGCTGACCGAAGCCGAGGAAGCGCAGGCCGACAGCTACGCCGAGCAGCTGATGGACCAATACGGCGACACCTACAAGGCCAACGGCATCGGCCTCGAGACCATCAAGCGGTTCGAGCGCATCCTGCTCAAGAGCAATGCCCTGATGGACATGGTCTACGGTGAAAACGGTGAGACCCCCGTTTCGGACGCTGACCTGACCGATTACATCGAGAACGACCTTTACTACATCAACTACGTCGCGATTCCGCTGTACAACAGCTCCACCTATGCGTTTGCCGATGACGACCAGAAGGCTCTGATGCTGGAGCTGGCACAGGGTGCGGCGGACAGCTACAACGCCACCCGTCCGGCCACTGCCGCCGCTCAGCAGAGCGCGTTCCAGTCCGCTGTGACTGCAGTTCTGCCCGACATCTACGATGTCACCGCCACCACCGACGACCCGGCGGATGCAAACTTCTCTACCGGCCTGCTGTCTGACAGCGACCTCGACACCTCTTTCACTGAGGACGGTTCCGCCGACACCATCCGCAATCTGCAGGTCGGCGAAGCTGCTGCCGTTCAGTATTCGACCCTCGCCATGATGATGACCGTCCGCCTTGACCCCCTCCAGATGTCCACTCTGGATGCCCTCCGCTCTCAGGCTCTGGTCGATATGAAGTCCTCCGAGCTGCAGGATTCTCTGGCTGAATACGGCGCATCCCTCAGCCATAACCTCGATTCCTCCGCTATGAATAAGCTCCCTGCAAAGAAGATCGTCAATAACAGCACCAATAGCTGATAACTGATTTTTGCAGACAAAATAGCACCGCCGCCCGGCATAAAATCGGGCGGCGGTGTTGTTTATCTAGACTTGACCTCTATTCACTCAAGCAATATTAAGTTTCATATCACTTTTAATTCCATGGCTTTGCACCTTCAGGAAACGCTACAACGATACCAAAAATTTCCTGATTATTTTCAATCTTATCGTAAATACCAACATACTTCATGTTCGGGTTGCCAATGAAGGACGTACTCCTTTTGGTGTCTCCATCCAAATACATTTGAACGCCCTGTTCAAAATTTTTCTTAAATGTGTCAAGCTCTACAATTTTTCCCGGAGTACTCCGGTAAATAAACGGATACACCGTATAGTTTACTCCATCAATCGAAATCTGGCGAACCTTACTGTCACCCTGAGTCAAAGCTTCAGCATACTTTGACAGTTCCGAGTTCACCTGTACCGGATCAAGCTTATGCTCTTTCCGTACCTCGTTCATAACTCCAAGAATCTGATCTTCCCTCTTCACCGTGTTTCCGCCGCACGCCGTCAACATTGTCAGAGCCAGCACGCAGGCCAGTGCGAGAGCGATGAGTTTCGAGAACTTTTTCATGATTACGACCTCCCTGATTTTTCTGAGCAGAACCCCTGTCTGCTCATTCATTAAGGCAACTATATTCTTTTTTCACACTTCTGTCAACCTTCCGCGAAATTTTCGGATTTATGCCCGAAAAAGCCCGTCAAACTTCGGCCCTTCGACAAAACAAGACCCGTTCAGGCGGCTCTCCTGTGTCTGCATTTGAGAACTGCCCAGACGGGTCTTGCCATTATTCTTTTCCTGTCACCCTCGCGAACTCGGCGGCGAGGGCGGCGTATACAGGCCGTCCGGCCAGTAGCCCTGATCGAGCAGGCCGTTCAGCAGGATGGGCTTATCGTTCAGGCAGAAGCGCATGATTCCCTTTGCGTCCGCTTCGCAGCTCCATTTTCGCATCGCAAAATAGCTGTGGACTAGATCTTCGCCGACTTTCAGTGTCAGGTCATACAGGAACGGGCTGTCCGGACTCCACGGCTGGAAATACTGATCCATGATGAGGAAGCTCATGGTTCCGCCGCAGCCGTCCGGGTCGACACCGTCGGCGTTGAATTCTTCGGCGATACACACGCCGACGGCGCGAACCACGCCCCAGACGGCTTCCATGTCGCCGGGCTGAAGCGTCCGGCTGACACCCGACGCTTTTGACTCCGGCGAATAGGGAACGGTGATGCTTCCATCCCACTTTTCAGGGTGCTGCGCTGCCTTTGTGATGGCATACTGCCACGGGCCGTTGAGATTTTCATAGCTGTCACGGCGCACAGCCGGACGGGGATATTCCGGAAGCGGATGATTCATCTCGGTGCCTCCTGTTCTTATAAAAAGCTCTCCGGTCAGGAGAGCTGTCTGCAACGCAGACTGAGAGGTTTACTTCCTGTAAGCTGCTGCCAGCTTTTCGAGGGCAGGCAGGCTGCGCTCCACCTTTTCGGTGTCGATACAGTAAGCCAGACGGACATAGCCTTTCACTCCAAAGGTATCGCTCGGCACCAGCAGCAGGTCGAATTCCCGGGCTTTCATGCAGAAAGCATTTGCGTCTTCCTCGAGGGCTTTCGGGAAGATATAGAAGGTGCCGCCGGGCCGCTCGACCTCAAAACCGAGGGCAGTCAATTTGTCGTACAGCAGATTCATATTCTTCTCGTAAACGGACAAATCGCTCGTAACATCCAAGCAGCGGCCAACAGCACGTTGAATGATGCTGGGAGGGCAGTTATGGCCGGTGAAACGGGAGATCTGCGACATCATATCCACCAATACATCTTCGCCCTCACAGCCCGGGCGGACTGCCACATAGCCCAGACGTTCACCGGGCAGGCTCAGGCTCTTGGAGAAAGAGAAACAGGTCAGGGTGTGGAGGTAGAACTCCGCCGGATAGGGAACTTTTTTGCCGTCGAAAGCGATATCACGGTAAGGTTCATCGCTGACAAGGAAGATGTTGTGACCGAACTCTTTGCTCTTTGCGGTCAGGATGTCCGCCATTCGGGTGAGCATCTCTGCCGAATAGACCACGCCGGTGGGGTTGTTGGGCGTATTGATGAGGACGCAGGTCACATTCGGAGTCAGCATCTCTTCAAAGGCGTCCAGATTGGGCTGGAATGCCGGTGCCTGTGGCGGAACGACTTTCAGAGCTGCGCCGGTGCCTGCCACATAGGGGCCATATTCCGGAAAGTAAGGGGCAAAGGTCAGCACCTCGTCACCGGGCTTTGTCACAGCACGAATGGCATGAGCAATCGCACCGGCCGCACCGGTGGTCGGGAAGATATGCTTCTGCTCATAGGGCAGGCCGAAAGTCCTGGTCAGGTGCGCCGCAACCGCAGTCCGGAAACCCGGGTCGCCCTGACTGGGGCAGTAGCCGTGCAGGTCGACCGGGTCGCCGTTTTTCAGCAGGTCTTCCATTGCGTTGGTGAACTCCGCCGGACAGGGAACACTGGGGTTGCCCAGCGAGTAATCAAAGACATTCTCATAGCCGATCTGGGCGGCACGCTGTTTGCCGTACATGAAGGTCTCTCGGATAACGCTCTTGTTGTTGAGCATGGCACGGTAGGTTTCGTTCAGCATAGTACTTTCCCCCAAGATTTATTTTCCAAGCGGAGCGGACGTATAGCTCTGCTCCACTTTCACGACACAGCTGTATTTCGGATCCTGCTCCGTGACGAATTGGCACATTTTTGCCAGCATCAGGTCTTTGTCGCCGGTATAACCTGCCGGGAATGCCAGATCGAACAGAACATTGGTATGGGTATCGCCGGGCACGATCCGCAGGTCATGAACAGAGAGCTGTGGGTCGAGCTGACGGGCTTTTTCGTTCAGGCGGCTCCGCAGGATGCCCACTTCGGCATTCGATGTCACGATGGGGTCATAGTGGATGGTGACCTGCAGATTGTCGTTTTTCAGGAAATCATTCTCGATATTGTCGATGACATCATGCGCTGCCAGCGGATCAGACTCCGCCGGGAACTCAATGTGCAGAGATGCAAACTGATGTCCCGGGCCGTAGTCGTGGATCATCAGGTCATGGACGCCCAGAACGCCCGGATAGCTCATGACTTTCCGCTCGATATGCTCCACCAGCTCCGGCGAGGGGCTTTCGCCCAGCAGCGGACTGAGAGTATCCATGACAAGACCCCAGCCCGACCAGAGGATGAATCCAGCCACGCCAAGACCCATCAGGCCGTCCAGTCTTGCCCAACCTGTGACGCTGCAAAGGACTGTTGCCACCAGAACTGCACCGGTCGTCAGAACGTCGTTCCGGCTGTCGGCAGCGGTCGCCATCAGCGTTTCCGAGCCGATAGTCTGTCCAATGGTGCGGTTGAAGCCGCTCATCCAGAACTTTACCAGAATGGACGCTGCCAGCACGCCGACGCTCAGCCAGCTGAAAGTCACTTCGGTCGGGTGGATGACCTTTACGGCAGACTCTTTTAGCAGGGAGAAACCGATGCCAAGGATCGTCACACTGACGACCAGACCGGCCAGATACTCATACCGGGCGTGGCCGTAGGGATGTTTTTCATCTGGAGCTTTTGCCGCCAGACGGAAACCGATCAGGCTGACGACATTGGAAGAAGCGTCAGACAGGTTGTTCAATGCGTCGGCCAGAATCGCGATGGAACCGAACAGAGTGCCCACTGTCAGCTTGCCGAGACAGAGAAGAAGGTTGCAGGCCATGCCGACCATACTTGCCAGATTGCCGTAAGCTGTGCGGACAGCCGGGTCTTTGACCTCTTTGAAATTTTTGACGAAATGTTTTATCAGAAACTGCGTCATACAGATCACTCCTTTTTAAGTGACATGGTTTCAGTATAGCATCTCGATGTATCCTTTTAAAGCACCTTTTCAAATTTTCGGGTATGCAAAACCCCCGGTGAGAAGATTTCATCTCACCGGGGGCTGACTGTTTTTTGGTTTTTCAGCCTGAAACGACTCAGACGTTCTTATCCGAGGGCTTGCTCAGATCGATGCTGCGGATGATCTTACGAACCGGCAGGATGCTCTTTGCATTCATGGACAGCTCGTCCACGCCCATCCGCAGGAAGGTCTCGGTCAGGGCGGTATCTGCACCCAGTTCGCCGCAGATGCCGACCCAGATGCCGTGACGGTGGCCTGCGTCGATGGTCATCTGGATCTCACGCAGGACAGCCGGATGATGCGGATTGAAGAACGGCTCCAGCTTTGCGTTCTGGCGGTCGAGCGCACAGGTATACTGGGTCAGGTCGTTGGTGCCGATGGAGAAGAAATCGCACTCCGCAGCCAGATCATCCGCGATCATGACAGCAGCCGGAGTCTCGATCATGGTGCCGACCTCGATCTTCTCATCGAACTTCACGCCCTCAGCATGCAGCTCCTGACGGCACTCTTCCAGCGTTGCTTTTGCGTCCTGCAGCTCGCGCAGGCTGGTGATCATCGGGAACATGATGCTCATGTTGCCAAAAGCGGAAGCACGGAGCAGAGCGCGGAGCTGCGTCTTGAAGAAATCCTTCCGGGTCAGGCAGATGCGGATCGCACGGTAGCCCAGAGCCGGGTTCTCCTCATGGTCGAGCTTCATGTAGTCGACAGTCTTATCCGCGCCGATATCGCAGGTACGGACGACCACCTTCTTGGGTGCCAGACTTTCGAGGACCTGCTTGTAAGCCTCGAACTGGTACTCTTCCGTCGGGAAGTCCTTACAGTTCAGATAAACGAACTCCGTGCGGAACAGGCCGACGCCGCCGGCATCGTTCTGCTGGACAGCACCCACATCGCTCATACCGCCGATATTGGCGAAAACGTTGATGGTCTTGCCATCGAGGGTGGTGTTGGTCTTGCCCTTCAGCTCCTGCAACAGAGCCTGCTTTTTCTGGTCTTCCTGCTGACGCTTTTTCAGGCTCTTGAGCAGGTCGGGAGTCGGGTCGACATAAACGCAGGCGTTGTAGCCGTCGACGACTGCCATCTTGCCATCCCAGTCATCCTGAATATCCTTGCACTGGATAAGGGCAGGGATGTTCATGCTGCGTGCCAGAATCGCGGTATGGCTGTTGGAGCTGCCTTCCCGGGTGATGAAGCCCAGCAGCAGGCTCTTGTCCATCCGGACGGTCTCAGAGGGTGCCAGATCCTCAGCGACGAGGATGCTCGGCTCAGTACCCTGCAGGCTGGCGTTATCGACGCCCTGCAGGATGTCCAGCATAGCCTGCGCAATGTCAATAACGTCCGCACTGCGTGCCTGTAGATAAGGGTCATCCATTGCAGCAAAAACAGCGGCCTGATTGTCGCCGGCGGTCTTGATGGCGTACTCAGCGCACTTCTTCTGGCCGTTGATGATCTCCTTGATGGCGTCCACAAAATCGTCATCATCCAGCATCATGGCATGGATATTGAACACTTCGGCGATGTCCTCGCCGGCCTCGGCCAGTGCTTTCTCATACAGAGCAGTCTGCTGCTCAATGGCCTTTTCACGGGCTTCCTCAAAACGAGCGATCTCCGCAGCGGTATCTGCTACCTCTGCCGTCGAGATGGTGGTATCTTTTTTCTTGTAGATCTTCAGTTTGCCAATTGCGATTCCGTTCAGAATGCTTTTACCGGTGCCTACTCGCATCGCAAATTCTCCTTCTCATCTTGAACTAAACTCGAACTGAAAAAGTCCTCGCAGGTCAGTTTCCCCACGAGGACTTCGCTTTACGTTAATCTCGCGGATCAGACGTTCTCGGTCAGGAACTTCTGGATCGCCTCAGCAGCTGCTGCTTCGTCGTCACCCTCGACCTTGATGGTGATGGTGTCGCCCTGCTTGACGCCCATACCCATCAGAGCCATCAGCTTGCGCAGGTCGCAGGTCTTGCCCTCTTTCTCGAGAGTAGCGGTGCTTGCAAAGCCCTTAGCGACCTTGACGAGCAGACCTGCCGGACGAGCATGGATGCCGCAGGCATCCTTAACGGTATACTGGAATTCCTTCATGATCATTTTCTCCTTACTTCATCCCTTGCCGGACGGCCTCTGCCGCTCCGGGTGCGGCCGCAAAATTTTTTGCCGCTGGATGTATTACTATTATTATAAACCTGTTTGGAGATTTTTTCACCGTTTCATATCGCCGATTTTTTAACGATTTTTTTGTTACAATTGAACATAATTATACAGCAAAAATGCAAAGAGCACACATTTTTTCGAGGTTGATATTATTTTTCGTCCAAACTGACGACGGGTTAGTAGGATACAACATAACATTCCTGCGTTGATTTTTCACTCGACCGGGTATCCTTCCGCATCCAGCGGCAGATCGGTGTACTGCACCTGCTGCTCCGGTATCGTTTCCGGCTCACCGGAAGTCTGCTGGCTCTGACCCTCGGCTCCCAGCTCTCCGTCGTGCCGTTCTCCCCAGTCGCCGCTATAATCTTCTCCGGAAGTTTCCTGTGCCTGTTCAGAGGCACTCAGCTCCTCATCATGGCGTTCGCCCCAGTCGCCGCTGTAATCCTCACCCGAAACTTCCTCCGCCTGTTCCTGCTCGGCCATTGTGGTCTGGGCGTCTTTCAGTCCGGTGACGATGCCGGAGGGTTTCTCAAGCAGATACGCCCCGACTGCCTTTTTCCGGTAGACCAGCAGCACCCCATAGCTGCTGGCTTCGCCTTTGCTGGCTGCCGGGATGAGTGCGGTCCATTTTTCCACCGTTTTGCCCTTGTAGCGGCTCAGATCCATTCCACTCTGCTGGATGACTCCATTGAACGCGGAGAAACTGTCATCCCATTTCCGGGGGATCTTGACCTTATCGGCGGTGATGGTCGCGCCGTCCACATCCAGACCGTAGCCGGTGAACCATGTCTGGATATCCTGCGCACTCTCGATCTTATTTACGCTGGCCGATGCCGGCGTCGTCCGGGTGCTGATGTACCGTCCCAGCACCGCGCTGAACACCACCAGCGCGCAGCAGGCCACGCCCAGCCCGAACTTTTTCAGGCTCGTCTGATTCAATGTTACCACAAACATAGACCCATGCCTCCCACCCAAAGTTTGATTTCTCTGGAGAAAGTATATGAATCACAAGATTCGATTATGCGCAGAAGCATCCCGTGCCGGGACGGTTCCGGCACGGGATGCTTGGGAGCAGATTCAGCCTGCAGTGCCGCTCTCTGCACGCTCACAGAAAACGACGATCCGGGTCTTGCCGCCGTAGGTGCAGGTGTAGAGGGTCAGCGGATAACCACTGTGTTCCACTGCATCTACATCGGTCGGCTCCAGGATATCCGTTTTCACTGCCCTATAGTGATTCACCACTCCATCCATGTCGGTAAACTCCACACTATCTCCCACCGACAGGTTTCCCAGCTTCCCGAAATGCGACTCGTAATTGTGCGCTGCGATCACCAAGTCATCGGCACGGGAAGAGCCGGAGGCCCGGCAGGGCGAGAGTTTCAGTTTTGGGTAGCTCCAGCTGCTCATGACCGGAAGCCGGAGGTCAAGAGAGGGAATGGACAGCACGCCGATATATTCATAGCCGTCCAGCAGAGTCACCGGAAGTTCCGCACTCTGCGGCTCTTCGCTGTCCGGGTCTGCTGTATCCGAGGGCGTCTCAGCTGTGCTGAGTTCCATCACTTTCTCTTCCAGCTCCTGTACGGCGGCCTGTGCTTCGGCTCCGGCGTGAGCGTCCTCATACCGGTTGCGTCCGAAGATACTGATGGCTGCCAGAAGCAGGAGAACGCCTGCCATGATGCAGAGTTTTCCAAGGGAGTTACGCATTTTTGTCCTTTCTCTTTTCACGTCGCGTCAAAAGGATACCAAATCCAATGAGGGATGCACCGCCTCCGGTTAATACCGGTATCGGCCAATTGTTCTGTCCGGTCTGAATGAGCCGTTCAACGGGAATCTCCTGTGCAAGAGGAATCGTTTCCGCCGGGGTCGGTTCCGGTTCAGTTGTCGCTGTTTCCGTTGGAGGCTCTTCCGGGGTCACGGTCGGTGTTTCCGCCGGAGTCTCCGGGCTCGGCGGAGTCGCCGGGGTGACAGGCTTCACCGGAATAATAATCGGAATGATGATCGGTGGGTGGTACGGTGGGATCTCCGGCTTTTCTCCGCCGTAGCGGTTGATAAAGCTGATTTCACTCTGCTTCTGGTCCGCCGGCATCTCCGGCGAAGTGAACGCCATCACATCAGTGCGCAGAGCGTCGCCGTCGTTGACGACCTGAATCTTGAGATAGTACACCGTCTCGTCATAGTCTGCGTTCGCATTGCTGCCGGAGACCTGCTTCACGGTGTAGTAGTAATAACCCGGATGGGTAAAAGTGATCTCCGGAAAATATGCTGTGACGGGTTCCCGGCCATGATTGGCGGCAAGGATCACCACAGTATCACCCGGGGCGACGTCCGCCGGCATGGGCTCGTCGTCCTGTGCAGTGAGTTCCAGCTGAAACGTCTCGGCAGGGATGGATGTACCGGTACACCGTACCTCAACGCCCAGTCTCAGGGTCACGGCATAGCCAGCCGCAAAACCGGCAGGCAGGCAGACGCTCAGGCAGAGAGCCGCCATCAGCAACGCTGCCGCGAATCTTCGGAACTTCATTTCATCCCCTCCTTTACGCTTCCGGCTCGGATGGCTTCATCCATGCCAGAAGAACGGTTCGTGCATCGGTAAACTCTGCCGAGCAGGTGGACATCGCCAGGATCTGGGTCCCATTATCCTCCCGGCACCTCTGGACAGCCTCTTCATTCCAGTTCAGGGCATTCGACTGCGCAAAGTCCAGCAGGCCGTTCAGATTCTGACTCCACTGCCGGGTCTCGAAGACGGCCTCTTCGGACGCCGGGACCAGCAGACAGGCGATGGTTTCAAGCTGGTAGGTACGGTCAGGTAAGATCAGGGTGCCGGTCATGTTCTCGCCGAAGAACGTCTCATCCTTGTACCGGTCGAGATCGCCGAACATCCTGCTGTTTTCCATGTGATGACCGTACAACAGGGAATAGGGGTCACGGAAGCCGCCGTCGCAGTCCGAATCCAGAAAGATGCTTCCTGAGAGGGCAAACTCTCCGTAGACATCGGTATTGATATAGGTGAAATTGGTTTCTCCCTGTAAAACAGGGTAGTCGATGGCGGTCCCATCCAGCGTCAGCCAGCCCCGGACATCCGGGTTTATAGCCATCAGCTCTTCAAAGGACGCGCCATTGTCGGCATCTGCGGCTGGTTTGAACGGGAGAAGTTCCGACTGTACGTCGTCCACCGCCGCATAGATCTGAGCATTATCCCACAACGCGTATGCGGAATAGGCTCCTGCTGTGATAAGGCAGAGAACAACGACTGCGCTGATGAGAAAGTCGGCTGCTCTCAGTACCATCCGCTGCCAGTTGATACAGCCCACCTCCTATCGTTTCAAGGCTTTTCTGAGCAGATGCGTGTTATTGTTCTTCGGGAAACATCATTCCTCGGTGCGGCGGCGTTTCTGGATGAACAGGACGGTCGAACCGGCCATAACGACGCTCAGCAGGACAAAGTAAGGAGCATTGTCGAGGATAACGCCGGTGTCAGGCACACCGTTGTGTTTATTGACGTAATCAATGTCCTTATCCGCCGTGATGGTACCGGTCGTGGTCGTGCCGTCTTCACCGTCCGCTGTGGTACTCCAATCAGCATCGGAGAAGTCCTCGGTCACGGTGTAAGTAACGCCCTTGGGAAGGTTCTCGATGGTGAAGGTATCGCCGTGCTTCAGGGTGACATGATGCTCCGTGGTGCCGTCGATTTCCCATGTCTCGCTCTGGCCGTTCTTGACGACAGTTGCGCCGTAGTAGTCATCCGCATTCTTGCCAGCTTCCGGCGTAAAGACGATGTTGAAATTGAATTCCTCGTCACGGTCAGCGAACCGTCCCCGGACTTCCTTGCTCAGGTCGATATTGAACACGTTGTCGTGGTCGCAGTCGTCCTTGCCGTACTTGTTCTCGAAGGCTTCGCCGCCGGAGATCTTGCCGCCCAGCTCTCCGTCACTTCCCATCTCGTACAGGGCAGCGTAGTAATCCAGACCATCCAGCAGCTTTCCGTCATCGTCCACCTTGTTCACTGCCGAGACGACCAGAACACGGACGTCAGAATCATAGCTCACGCTTGCCATATCGCCCGGGATCTCCTGAACCTTGAAGTAATACTTGCCGACCTTATTGATGCCAAGATCGTGCTGCAGGTCGATGCTGAACGTTTTCTTGTGCTGGCCCAGTGCCAGACCGTCTTCGGTTCCGCCCTCCGTAAAGTCAGCATTGTAGATCAGAGAGTCGGTGGGAATGTTGTTGTCGATGCCTCCGCTGACGACCTTCTCCGATTTCCAGTAGGTCACCTTGAACTGAAGGTCTTCTGCCGGGGCAGTGCCTTTCAGAACGTCATAGATCTTTGTCAGCTCGAGAGGGCCTGTGATGGGGTCATCGCTGAAAGACGGAGACGTCGCAAAGGCAGGTACCGCCATAGACGCCATCATTGAGACTGCCAGAACTCCTGCAAATGTGTTTTTCAGTTTCATCGTAATTCCTCCCTGAAAGTTGTCTTTATTTACAAGCCACGCCGCCGCAGTAGAGTGATGACCTTTGCTTTGACCTGTGTCAAAGCCACTGGCCCGAAATCACGGCTGTCCGTCGCCTGTGTCCGATAGTCGCCAAGGATGAACACGCAGCCCTCCGGCACGGTGTAGGGATATTCCAACCCTTCCCTAACATAAGTGGGATATAGGATCTCTCCGTCCTGCACGGAACCGTTGACCATCAGCGTTCCGCCGTCGTCCATGCTGATGAGGTCGTTCGCCCGGCCGACCACCCGGCCGACGCAGAGCTTTCCGTCTTCCTCATAGAGGACGATATCGTTTTTGGCATAGGTCTTTTGCAGCCGGTAGCCGATGAGAAGATCACCGGCTTTTACCGCCGGAAACATGCTGTTTCCGGATGCCTGAGTCAGCAGGAAGACCCAGCCGCACAGAACCCATGCAATGACTGCCAGAACCGCCACACGGAACAGGAGGTTCCAGAAATCACGCCAGTTCCGCGAAGCGTTCATCCGCTCGTACAGAAGCTTTATCCGCTCCCGGAAAGTGCCTGCCGGAGCCGAACGCAGTTCCTTTTCCATTTTGTCCTCCTCATTTTTCGTCCTCAAGCCGGCATTTCCGCAGCAGGAACCGCCCTGCACCTGCACCCGTCAGGGTGAAGAGGAGCAGATAGGGAGCTGTATCCATCGCTACACCCGTCGGAACCGGAAGTTCTTTTTTGTTGATGACGGTCACGACACTTCCCTCCGTCAGCTCACCATTGTTCGCTGCGCTCAGCAGAACAAGGCCGATGTCTCCATTTTCTGCTGAGAGGGTCTGGATGCTGGGCTGTGCTACTGTAAAGGTAAAGCTGCCGCCGTCATCCTGCCAGTTGAGATTCAGATATTCGGTGTCCAGCATCGCGTTGACCCGGTAGCCCTCCGCATCCGTCTCGGTAATGATGACAGTTGCACCCGTCGGGACACTCGTCAGAGGGATCTCCTCACCGTCTTTCAGGGTGAAATAAGCCGTTCCGTTTTCCAGAACACCGTCCAGCTGGAATTTCAGAGGATTTCCATCCGCATCCCGGACGGTAACATTGAACGAGAACTTCTGGTCGGGGTCAGCCATATTGCCGCGGACGGATTTTTCCACCTTGAACGAGCTGGTCGTCTTTTTGAACCGCCAGACGCCCTCAAAAACAAGTCCGCTCTGGGTCATTTCGGCTTCCGTCACCTTGTCCTCGCCAAGATACCAGCCGTCAAACGTCCAGACGCCGCCGTTTTCGGCATCCACAACGGTTTTGCCCGGGTAGGTCGTGTCCACCGTGACAAGCTCTCCCTCGTAATAGGTATTGCTGTCAGTGGGGTATTCATCGAGTTCTTCCGGATAGCTCCCCGGTGCGTCCTCAATGGTCGTCACATACCGCACCTGACTCTTGGGCGCAATGAGGCATTCCACGCTTGCAGAGCTTTCAATCGTCGCATCGGTATCCACGGTCGCTTCATTGGCATCTCTGGTGTTCAGCTTCACTTTGTAATCCACCGAAGCGGTGACTTCCAGCCGGACAAGTCCGGCGTTGCAGTCCGTCCGTGTGGCCGTATAGGGAATGGTCGTCGTATAAGTACCGTCTCCGTTTGCCACCAGCGGCGTGCAGCTGTCCTTGTAATCGACGCCGTTGATGATAAGGCTCTTGATAGTGACATCCTCCACCGTTTCCCGACCGGTGTAGCCGGTGCTGCTGGTTCCTGCCGTGCGACCCGGCGTGATGGTGACCGTAAAGGTCAGCGCATCATCCGGCCGGACATTCTCGGTCTTGTCACTGACGGCTTCCACTGTGATGGGCGGCTGCTCGCCCGTCACAGTGACGTCCGCACTTGTAAACGAAGTATTATCCGTTGCGTTACGGCTGTATCCAAACATGCCGACATAGCCCAATGCTTTCGCACGCTCCACCAGAGCTGCAATGCCCGGATAGGTTTTAATATTGCTGTAACTGCCGTTGATGCTGTAAATATCGTTCCGGTAGCTGACATCATATCCCGAGGCACCGATGCCCGTCACCATGTAGTTTTCGTCCGGTTTCACAAAGAAGATCCAATAGTTATCGTAACTGTGATCCCAGTCTGTCGTGAAGGAGCCGGTCACCGGCTCAAATTCCAGATTTCCGGCCTCTTCCGCGCTGATCTGGGAATCATAGTGAACATAGACCACTTCGGCATTCTCGACCGAGAAGGTGAAGTCCGTCGAGCGAGGTTTGCTGGTGTAAGCGTCCACCGCAAAAGCCGCGGCATCGGAAACCGCACCGAAAGCAGCCGTATCTTCCCAAAAGACTTCATCCGGTAATTCTTCGGAAACACTTTCATCCGGAAGCTCGTCCACCTGTGGTTCTGCCGGAATGTCTTCCATCTTATCCTTTATACTGGTCGATGTCTCCTCAGATACCGCTTCGGATTCTGCCGGTCTTCCTTCCGTGCTGTCCGGCAGTTCCGCCGGGATGCTGTCTGCTGGTTCTTCCTCCGCAACGCTGTCCGCTTCGGTTTCTTCGATGTCGACAGCCGCCTCCACACTCTCTACCGGCGGTTCGTTCAGCAGCGGCCCGGACGCGAAGACCGGCAGCAGACAGCTGCACAGGAAGACCACCGCAAAGCAGAGTGCGAACAGTCGTCTTGCGTATTTTTGTTCTGCCACTGCATCTTTTGCATGTTTGCCTTTCATCGGGTAAGCCCTCCTTTTTCTCGTGATTTGCTGGATGCCGCCGCACCGGTCAAACAAAAACGGCCGCACGGTTCCGTCCCCGGAATCCATGCAGCCGAACACATTTTGTTCAGGAGCTATCCGGTACAGCTTCATTTTACGCTTCCCGGATGCAATGTTTGTCAAAATAGGGTATTGCTGGAAATTTTTAACAGCAGGCAAAAAACAAAAACTGCCGCACGAGTTTCCTCACACAGCAGCCAAATAAACTTTTGTTGTTTGTTACCGGTCTTCGCTTACTTCTTCCAACGCTTCTTTAATAACACCAAGCATAAACTCGATAAATGCTGTACCTTCTCCTTCTGCGTTAGAAAGGTTGATCGCGTCATAGTATTCCTGTTGATGGTCGTGGATGATGGATTCGACCGGAAGCCATGCAAACAATGGATTCCACTGTGAAAGCAACAGCGTATGCCACAGTCTTCCCATCCGGCCATTCCCATCCGAAAACGGATGGATGACCTCAAACTCATAGTGGAACACACAGCTTTTTATCAACATCGGAAGTGGACTGCTTTGTGTCCAATCCATCAGCTGTTCCACCAGAGACGGAACATACTGCGGAAGTGTACCAAAATGCAGAATATTCCCCTCGCTGTCCACCACGCCGACTGGTCGGGAACGAAATTCGCCTGCTTCCTCGATAAGCCCTCGCATCATCACGAGGTGTGCCGATAACAAATCCTCAACCGAATAGGGATTCAGCTGATTCAGATGGTCGTAAATTTCATACGCGTTTTTCACTTCCGCGATGTCTTTCGGCGGAGCGAGAACTCTTTTGCCTGAAAGCACTGCCGTTACTTGCTCCAGAGACAGCGTATTCTGTTCGATCGCTAGTGAAGAGTAAATCGTCTTGATACGATTCTGCCGACGAAGAGTCGGGCTTGCCGACATGTTGACCGTCGAACCGACCTTTCCAACCAGCTCACTGATTTTGACAACATCCGAAAGCATCGTTTCGTTGATCTCAAACGGAGGTGTTTTGTTTTTCATCGTCTCACGCTCCCTTTTATCAAAAAAGGAGCTGCTGCACAAGACAACCTTGCGAGACAACTCCTTTTTCTTTTATGTATGGGCCAGGCAGGACTTGAACCCGCGACCAAGCGGTTATGAGCCGCCAGCTCTGACCAGCTGAGCTACTGGCCCGTTTATGCGGTCTTGGAACAAAACCGCTGTAACTGATAGTATACCAAAAAATCACAGAAATGAAAAGTGTTTTTCGGGATTTTTATTTGGTGCGGTGAGCGTCCAGCTTCTGCAGCAGGAACTCATCCAGCATCTCCTGTGGGAAAAGCGGCTCTTTGTAGCCGAAAGCCTCCCGGATGAAGATGAGGGTCACGATGGTCTGTCGGCCCGGGTCAAGGCGTAAAGTATATAAGGTATCCAGCGGCTGCTGGGTCGGCTGATGCAGGGTCAGGTGGAGCAGGAATCCGCCGTCGTTCTCCCGGCGGCACTCGTAGGCAAAAACATCGTCCTCGTGATGTTCATCCAGCCGGTCAAAGCAGTCGTCCAGCGGAAGGTCGGTGCGGAACTCGCTCAGGCCGGATGGCCCGTACTGGCTGCGGCGTTTATTCTCCCGGCTGCTGAGCAGGTACATGATCAGGCCGATAACACCCACCAGAATGATAATGGAAATAACAGAACTCATGCGTGTCCTCCCGGATGCGTTTTGATGCAAGTTTTTCTTATTGTAACACAACCTGCCGGAAATTGTGTTATAATATTTGAAATATTCCAAAATTTTGATGGCCTGCGCCTGCCGCAGGCAGGAGGATCCGCAATGAAACTGAAATTCACCCGTAAAACATGGTACTTTTTCCTTCTGGTCGCAGCAGCGGCTTCGATGCTGAACGGTTTCGCCGTTCTGGGCGGCATGGACTTTTCCTTCCTCGAGATGGTCGCTTTCTGCATCACCGGCATCACGGTGCTGTTTCTGGCCGCCGAAAAGGGTGCGCCTGCCAGGGAAAAGCGGAACTACTTTGGCATCTTCATCGTACTGATGTTCAGTTACGTTATCAACGGCTGGGCTGCGTATGTCGCTTCTGCGCTGGTCTGGCCTGCGCTGCTGGCGATGGAATACCAGCGCGGCGAACCCATCCAGCGGCAGCTCCAGCTGGTCGGCGCGGCCGAAGTGTTCCACCTGATGTTCCTCCTGTTGACTCGTTACGCCGGAATGGAGGCTCTGAGCTTCTGGACGAATCTGCTCTGGGTGCTGCTGGCCTGTGCGCGCGGCTGGGCCGCACTGACCCTCTACAAGCAGAGGGATGACGCATGAGCCAGCGTCAGGTAAAAAAGACCGGACGATACAAAAAACGATTTTCCCGACGGGTATTTCTGGCCGGGCTGGGCGTTGCAGCCTGCGGCGTGGGCGGTGTTCTGCTCCACGACCGGTTGCACCTGCCTGTGGAAGTGGAATCGACCCCAAATCCTGACACTCCTGCTTCACCCAATCCGGCTCTGCCATCCGGTGAGTGGCGTGCGGTCTGGGTAAGCTATCTCGAGTTCGCCGGAATGGATTTTTCCTCAGAGGACACATTCCGGGCAGATGCCGCCGCCCTCATGGACAACTGCGCTTCGCTGAGGCTGAACACCGTTCTTGTGCAGGTGCGGCCTTTCGGGGATGCCCTTTATCCCAGCAGTCTCTACCCGTGGAGCCACCTCTGCACCGGCGTGCAGGGGCAGGCACCGAGATTTGACCCGTTGGATGTTCTCATCACCGAAGCTCATAGCCGTGGACTTTCGCTGGAAGGCTGGGTCAATCCATACCGTCTCCGCAGTTCGGCCAATGTTCCGCCGAATTTTGCGGATTCCAACCTCATTTACACCCACCCGGAGTGGGTCTGTGAGGTCGGCGAGGGTCTGTACTTAAATCCGGCTATTCCGGAAGCAGCCGATTACGTTGCGCAGGGCGTAGCGGAACTGGTACAGAACTATCCGCTGGACGGCATCCATTTCGACGACTATTTTTACCCCACGACCGATTTCAGTCTGGATGCGGCGCAGTTTGCTGCATCCGGTGCAGGCGATTTGGCCGCATGGCGGCGTGAGAATGTCACCCGGCTGGTGAAGTCCGTCCATGACGTCGTGAAAGCCGCTGACCCGACGCTTCGGTTCGGTATCAGTCCGCAGGGCAACCCGGACAATGACCTGAACACCCAGTACAGCGATGTTTACAGCTGGCTGACCGCTGAGGGCGAAAATGCCGTGGTGGACTATCTCTGTCCGCAGGTCTACTGGGGCTATGGTTACACCCTGCAATCTGGAAGCACTCGGTTCGGGTTCGACCACATCATTCCCGAATGGCTGTCCATGTCGCGCTCAGCGGATGTTGCTCTGTATTTCGGACTGGGTGCGTATCGCATCGGTGTCGGTGACGGCGGAGCGAACGAGGACAGTCTGAGTCAATGGTCGACAGGAAATGCACTGGCACAACAAGTCACTGATCTGCGGAATCAGAATGTCGGCGGCTGGGCGTTGTATCGGTATGACTCGCTCTTCCGTTCTTCGGTTCCTGAGCTGGCAGAGCAGGAGAAAGCGGCATTGAAAGAGCTGCTTTGATTGGTGTATAATAGCTTTGACGATTGCTTCAAAGGGGAGGTGCCGCTGTGATACGAGTTGCGATCGTGGAAGATGATGATATCGTGCGTGAGCAGCTGACAGACTATGTTCAGCGGCATACCCGGCAGTACGGAACAGAATTTGAGGTCACTGTCTTCCCGGACGGACTTGACCTTCTGGACGAATACCGCCCGGTCTACGACATCATTTTCCTTGATGTAGAGATGAAGCATCTGGATGGCATGTCCACCGCCGAGCGTGTCCGTGCGCTGGACAGCGACGTGGTGCTGATCTTCATCACCAACATGGCGCAGTACGCCATCAAAGGCTATGCGGTGGGCGCATTGGATTATGTGCTGAAACCGGTACCGTATTTTGCCTTTTCGCAGCAGCTTCAAAAGGCCGTGACCCGGATCGAGAAGCGGACGCGGCATTATCTGGCTGTCCCGGTGGACGGCGGCCTGCGGCGGCTGGATGCTTCCGCCATTTACTACCTTGAGAGTGAAGGCCACCGGGTGCATTTTTACACCGAAGAGGGCGATTTCTCCTCGCCCGGTTCCCTCAAGACCTTTGAAGAAAAGCTGTCCGCCCGGCCATTTGCTCGGTGCAACAGCGGATATCTTGTCAATCTGGCGCAGGTGCGTTCTGTTCAGCAGAATGTGGTCGAGGTCGGGCCGTTTGAGCTTCAGATCAGCCGCCCGAAGCGAAAGACCTTCCTTGCCACCCTGACCGACTACATCGGAGGTGAGGGGATGTGACTGCGCTGCCCGATATTCCACGGTTTTATACCGCACTGGCCGAGTGTCTGGCAACCCTGCTCTATACCTATGGCCTGACGCCGCGCTTTGGCAAGCGCACTACCATCTCCGTTACAGTGGTCTGGGTGGTCGTGCTGTCGGTCTTTCTTGAGCTGACCGGCTGCGTGCCGCAGATGCTCTGGATCCCCTGTATGCTGTGCGCCATCGCGTTGTCCTATCTTTATTTATGGACGACCCGGAGCATTACCTTGTTGGAGACTGGGTATCACTGCGCCCGGGCGTTCATTCTGGCTGAGCTTGCGGCCAGCGTCGAATGGCAGGTGCATTGCGCCCTCTGGCCCGACCGCAGTGCCGGAAACCTCGCTTCGGTGCTGCTTCTCGTCGTCGTGTATGGCGTGCTGTTCAGCCTGATGTACTATCTTCAGTGCAGCCGCCCACGGCCTGCCGGACATCTGGAAATCGGCGTTAACGCGACCCTCATCGCCGCAACGCTGGCTCTGACCGCTTTTGCCGTCAGCAATCTGAGCTTTTTGCAGGATGGCGAAGCCACCATGAGCATGTTCTACATCCGGACACTGGTGGATTTCTCCGGCGTGCTGATTTTGACCGTTCAGCATGAGCAGCTCCGGGAAGAAGCTCTTCACAGCGAGCTTGCGGCGATGGACGATGTACTTCACCGCCAGTACGAACAGTACAAACGGAGCAAAGAGGGCATCAACCTCATCAACCGGCGGTATCATGAGCTGAAAATCCAGCTGGCGACCATCCGGGAAGAGCGCGATCAGGCCAAGCAGAACGCCGCCCTTGCCGCCATCGAGAGCAACATCCGGCAGTACGAGGCCGAGAACAAGACCGGAAACCCGGTGCTGGACACGATTTTAACCGCCAAAAGCATGGACTGCCAACAGAAGGACATCAACATGACGAGTGTTGCGGATGGCCGGATGCTGGGCTTTCTGACGACCCGGGAGCTTTGCACCATCGTCGGCGTCGCGCTGGATAATGCTATGGCATCGGTGCTGACTCAGCCCGACCCGGAAAAGCGGCTCATCAAAGTTGCCATCTATACCCAGAACGGTTTCGCCATGCTCCGGTTCGAGCATTACTGCGAGACGCCGCTGGTTCTGGATGCCGACGGCCTGCCTGGAAAGGGTTCCGCCGGGAGTTCCGACCTCAAGAGCGTGCAGACCACCGCCCAGCAGCACGGCGGCAGCATGACGATGCACTGGGAATCGAACTGGTGTACCCTCCGGGTGCTTCTGCCCCTCCCGAAAAGCGAATAACGTTCACGGCAGGGAAGCCCTGCCGTTTTTTGTTTGGCAGGATGCACAAAGTTCCGGGCGGATTTTTCAGTAATAATACCATAAAATTTCGAAACCTTTTTGAAACTTTTGCAGATTATGCTCTGAAAACGACAGGTTAGGAAAATTTTGTGTCGAAACTATGAAGACGTGATACAATAACCACACAATCCGGGAACGACCCGAATGTTCATGGCACTTTAGGAAAAAGGAGGAAAACTCATGAACAAACAGAAGAAGCAGAACGGCGTTCTTCCGCGCGTCCTGCTAGCCCTTTTGCTGGTTATTGCGATTGTCGTAAACATCGTTTTGACCGGCCCTTTGTCAACTGTAATGAATATGTACTTTGGCAAAGGTGAACTCACCATTGAAAAATCCGACAGCAACCTGAATTCCGCTTACTACACCTCGGCATACAACAGCCCTGCTGAAATGGAAGAAGCCGCAAAGCAACTTGCTGCTCAGGTCGAATCTGAAGGCATTGTTCTGCTGAAGAACGAAAACAATGCACTGCCTCTGTCTGACAGTGAAAAAGCGGTTTCTCTGTTCGGACGCACCAGCGTCGATCCCATCTACACCGGTGCAGGCAGTGCCGCAACTGAAAGCACCCCTGTCGATTATAAAACCGCTCTGGAAAATGAAGGCTTTTCTATCAATCCAACTCTGTTCGATTTTTATAAAAACCATTCGATTTCTACAATGTCGATAAATGTAACGATGCAGACCGGTATGGGTTCTATGCCGGTTTCTTACACTGGCCGTGGTTTCATTTCCTCAATGGGTACCGCAATGTTCGTTAACGATATCATTGCAGAAGTACCTGTTCAGGATTATCCGGCAGACCTTGCTGACAGCTTTACCTCTTATAATGGTGCTGCTATCGTCATGATCGGTCGTGTCGGCGGTGAGGGCTGCGACCTTCCGACCGATATGAGCGACTACGCTACTCGTGAAGAGGATAAGAGCAAACATTATCTGGAACTGAACAGCATCGAGCAGGAGATGCTTGAATATGTCAAAACACAGAAAGACGCTGGTATTTTTGATAAGATCATCGTTGTTCTGAACACTGCAAACGCAATGGAGCTTGGTTTCCTGAATGATGCTGCTTATGGCATCGACGCTGCTCTGTGGGTTTCCTGCGTTGGCGATCAGGGTGCAATCGGTGTTGCTGGTGTTCTCGACGGCACAGTTACACCCAGTGGTCACACCGTTGATACTTATGTCTATGACCTGACGAAGGATCCCAGCTATGTCAACTTCGACAACATCTATTACTCTAACGTTGACGGTTCGATTGGCGGCTATGAGTCCGGCTGCTTCAACCAGTACGAAGAAGGAATTTATGTCGGCTATCGCTACTATGAAACCGCTGCTGCCGAAGCTCAGAACGGCAACTACGCCAACTTTGATTACGATAAGGCTGTTCAGTATCCCTTTGGCTATGGCCTGAGCTACACCACTTTTGATATGGAATTTGAAGACACTCCTTCTTTTGAGAATGATACCTTCACCTTCCCTGTGAAAGTTACCAATACCGGTGACACTTACAGTGGCAAACAGGTCGTTGAACTGTATGCCGAAGCTCCCTATACCGCTGGCGGCATCGAGAAAGCCAAGGTCATTCTGGTCGCTTATGCAAAGACTGACCTGCTCGCTCCCGGTGAGAGCCAGACTCTGACTTTGACTGTCCAGAAAGATGATTTGGCAAGCTATGACTATAAGAACAACGGCTGCTATGTTCTGGACGCAGGCGACTATACCTTCTATCTGAGCGAAAATGCTCACAGCTGGGCTTCTATTGACTCCGCTGATGCTTCCAAGTGCTATACTCACACCTTGAGCGAAGAAATTTACAATGGTGACAACAAGCGCGAAAGCGATAAAGTGACCGCCGTTAACCAGTTTGACAATGTTTCCTCTGCATTTACGGATACCCCCGTGGAAGGTTCTCCGCTGAACATGAGCCGTTCTGACTTTGCAGGCACCTTCCCCACCGCTCCCACGGCTGCGGACATTGAAGCAAGTGCTGCTGTCAAGGCTGCACTCGAGACCACTTTCTCCGAAGAATCTGATGAAATTCTCGGTAACAATGAAGGCAGCAAGGTCTATACTTCTGAAGCTCCCACTACCAAAGCCCAGAATGGTCTTTCTCTGATTGACATGCGCGGCGTTGATTATAACGATGAGCGTTGGAATCTACTTCTGGACGAGCTGGATATGAACGAAGTTGCTCCCATGCTGGCAAACGCAGGTTTCAACACCGCTGAAATGCTCAGTGTTGGCAAGCCTGCAACTCTGGACTATGATGGCCCGATGGGTTGGTCTACTTGGGTCTCTAAGAGTGGCGGAGATGCCATTTGCACAGGTTTCCCCGCAGAAGAATTGTTGGCTGCTACTTGGAATACCGATCTCGCATATCAGGTTGGCCTGATCATTGGTGAGGAAGGTCTGAACAACGGCTTTAATGGCTGGTATGCTCCGGCAGTCAATACCCACCGCAGTGCCTTCGCAGGCCGTAACTATGAGTATGCTTCCGAGGATGGTCTTATCAGCGGTAAAGTCGCTGCTGCTGAGATTTCCGGCGCAATGCAGCTTGGTACTTACAGCTATATCAAACATTTTGCTTTAAACGACAAAGAGAATGGTCGAAACGGCATTGCAACCTGGGCAAACGAACAGGCTATCCGCGAGATTTATCTGCGACCCTACGAAATCTGCGTAAAAGAAGCAACCGCTACCATCACTTACAACGATGATGCGACCGGTCTATCTACCACTCGCGAAATCAATGCCTGTACCGGTATCATGAGTTCTTACAACCGTATTGGTACTAAATGGTCCGGTGCAACTTATGGTCTGATGACTCAGATTCTCCGCAACGAATGGGGATTTGAGGGTGCGGTCGTTTCAGACTATTACGGCGGTAGTGCTTACATGGATGCCGATGAAGGTCTGCGCGCTGGCAATGACCTGCTGCTGAATACTTTCGCAGACGGTTCCCTGACGGACAACACTTCTGCTACCGCACTGAACGCTATGCGCAAGGCCGCTCACAATGTCCTCTATATGGTCGTGAACAGCAATGCCATGCAGGGCATCGCTTCCGGCGTTACCATCAAATATGGTCTGGCTGGCTGGCAGAAAGCCCTGATTGCTGGTGATGCAGTTGTCGGTCTAATCTTGATTATTGGCGTCATTACTCTCTTTCGTAAGCAGAAAAAAGTAAAAGCATAAACCCGAAGGGCGGCAGGCCAACGCCTGCCCCCTTTCTTTGTTATCAGGAGCAGTCCATGAAACACGCAGATATCATCCAAAAATTAAACTTGGAGCAGAAATGCGCCCTGCTGTCCGGCGGCGGAACCTTCTCTACCCGGGCTTTTTCGAGCAAAGGTATCCCGTCCATTACCCTGTCCGACGGCCCGAACGGTGTGCGCAAGCAGGCCGGTGCCGCCGACCACCTCGGCCTGAATCCCTCGGTGCCGGCAACCTGCTTTCCGCCGTCGGCCACCGTCGCCTGCAGCTGGGATACCGAGCTGGCTGAGGAGATCGGCGAGGCTCTGGGCGAGGAAGCCGCAGCGCAGGAAGTCGCCGTTCTGCTCGGCCCCGGCCTGAACATCAAGCGCAGCCCTCTCTGCGGCCGCAACTTCGAGTATTTCTCCGAAGACCCCTATCTCTCGGGCAAAATGGCCGCCGGGTATGTGCGAGGCATCCAGAAAAACGGCATCTCCGCCTGTCCGAAACACTTTGCCGTTAACAGTCAGGAACTCCGCCGGATGGCGTCGGACTCCATCGTGGACGAGCGCACCCTGCGAGAGCTGTACCTGACCGGCTTTGAGATGGTCGTGAAAGAAGCCCATCCCAAAACCATCATGTCCTCCTACAACCTCATCAACGGCACCTACGCCAACGAGAACCGGCATCTACTGATGGACATCCTGCGGAAGGACTGGGGATTTGACGGCATGGTCGTCACCGACTGGGGCGGCTCCAACGACCACGCACTGGGCGTGAAAAACGGTTCTGCGCTGGAAATGCCCTGCCCGGGCAACGGCTCCATCCGGGAGCTGATCGACGCTGTGAAGAGCGGCAAGGTCAGCGAATCCGACGTGGACGCCCGGCTGGACGAGGTGCTGGAACTGATCTTCACCACTCATAAGGCTGTGGAGCAGGCACCCAAGACCTTTGACGCCGACGCTCACCATGCGCTGGCACGCCGTGCCGCCGCTGAGAGCATCGTCCTACTCAAGAACGACGGCGATCTGCTGCCGCTCACCGTAGGCGAAAGCGTTGCCGTCATCGGCAATTTTGCTGAGACGCCCCGGTATCAGGGAGCCGGTTCGAGCGCGGTCAACTCTATTAAAGTGGATTCTCTGCTGGAACATCTGGACGTAAGCGGCCTGAAAAGCGTCGGCTTTGCCACTGGTTTCGACCGGCAGGGCAAACCGGACGCCGCCAAGAAAGCTGAGGCTGTTGCGCTGGCAAAAAAGGCGAATGTTGTTCTGCTCTGCCTTGGTCTGGATGAGATCAAAGAGAGCGAAGGCATGGATCGTGCCGACATGGAGCTTGCCGCAAACCAGCTCGAGCTGCTGGACGCCATCTCTTCCGTCAATCCGAATGTGGTCGTCCTGCTGAGCGCAGGCGCATCCCTCGAAACGCCGTGGCTGAAGAGCTGCCGTTCCTTGGTATACGGTGCCTTGGGCGGTCAGGCCGGCGCAGGTGCGATGCTGGACGTCCTGACCGGCAAGCTCTGCCCCTGCGGAAAGCTGGCGGAAACGTGGGCGAACGCCTACACCGAGACCCCTGCAAAGGACAACTTCGCAGGCGACGGCCGCACGGTGGAGTACCGGGAAGGACTGTACGTTGGCTACCGTTATTACCAGACCGCAGGCGTACCGGTGGCATTTCCCTTTGGCTACGGCCTGAGCTACACTACCTTCGCTTACAGTGACCTGAAAGCATCTGCTCAGGGCGTGACCCTCACAGTCAAAAACACCGGCAGCCGCGCCGGTGCGGAAACGGTTCAGCTGTACGTCGCAAAGCCGGACGCAAAAATCTTCCGGCCTCCTCAGGAGCTGAAAGGCTTTGCGAAAGTCCGGCTTGCACCCGGCGAAAGCAAGACCGTGACGATTCCGCTGGACGACAAAGCCTTCCGCTACTGGAACGTCAAGACGAACCGTTGGGAGATCGAGGGCGGCAGCTACGAGATCCGGGTGGGTGCATCCTGCGAGGACATCCGGCTCAAGGCAACTGTTCTCGTCAACGGCACCGGCGCAGAAAACCCGGTCGCAGGACTGGCTCTCGTCCACTACCAGACCGGCGATATCCTTCACGTCACTGACGAGGAGTTTGCCGCTTTGCTGAGCCATGACATCCCGGAAGACAAGATCAAAATCGACCGGAATATGACCCTCGGCGAGCTGAATCATGGCCGGAGTCCGCTGGGCTGGCTGGTCTGGGCGGTGCTGACCGTCCTGCTGAAACGGAGTTTCCAGAAGGGTAAACCCGACCTGAACATCCTGTTCCAGTACAACATGCCCCTCCGTGCCCTCGCCAAGATGACGAACGGCGGAGTCAGTATGGGAATGGTGGACGGCACCGTCTGGGAGCTGAAAGGCTTCTGGGTGATCGGCCTGCTCCGGGTCATCTACGAGCTGATCAAAAATATCATTCTCAACGGGCAGATGGAACGCCGTCTGAACGAAGTGTAACGAGGAGGAATGTCTGTGAATTTCTGGAACGATTTTTCGGCCAAGCATCCAGCTGCGGCAAAATGGGTACGGGAGGGCGGCATGTTCGTCATCGTCTCGAACCTTATCACGGTTTTCAAATACCTGCTTCTCCAATTTCTACCGTCGGCCTTTAAAAGTCTGCCGGTGGTCGATTTCGGCTGGCCGGGCGTCGACGTGACCCTTTTCGGCGAGACATTCAAATGGAACATCCTCGGCTATGACGCAGCACACGGCGGCCTGCCTTATTTCTGTGCCTACATGGTCGCAATGGTCATCGGTGAGTGCATCAACTTCCCCATCCAGCGCAACTTTGTGTTCCGCAGCAAAGGCAACCTCGCCAAACAGATCGGCTGGTATATCGCAGCCTTCTGCGTCATCACCTGCATCGTCAATTCCATCAACTGCGTCTGGGTCGCTGTGGCTGGTCTGCTGGTGCCGGACTTCATCTACAACATCGGCACCACCTTACTCAACGGCGGCATCTCGATGGTGATTTTCTTCTTCGTGAACAAGGTCATCTTCCCGGAAGGCGAAGCCGCCAAAAACTAAGCGATTCTCTTTTTCATTTTCTTCTTCACTGCATCACTGCAAAACAGAACGCTCTCCCGTGGAAAAGCGGGAGAGCGTTCTGTTTTTGATTTTTATGTTTATGAATGTATCGTCATTCTGAAAATCGCTTTTACCGCCCAGTTTCCGACCACACCGGACACCCAGCCAACCAGCACACCGCCCAGAATATCAGTCGGGTAGTGGACATAGAGATACATCCGGGAAAAGGCGATAAGTCCGGCCAGCACCAGTGACGAAAGGCAGAGCTTCTGTTCGCCTGCAAAAAACAGTGCTGACACGACCGCAAAGGACGCCGCCGTATGTCCGGACGGGAAAGAGTAGTCGCTCGGATGTGGGATGAGCAAACTGACAACATTGTTCACATCGCAGGGCCGCACCCGGCAGAATGCCGGTTTCAGAATGACGTTGCAGAGGATAGCGTCAAATATCAGCGCAAGCCCGACCGCCAGACTGCACCGCCGGGTCTTCGGATAAATAAACAGTGCTGCGCATACAGCGATCCAGACCATTCCGGCATTACCCAGTTTGGTGATAAAGCACATGATATCATCCAATACCGGCGAATGCAGCCGCTGAAGAAAATCTAGAAAATCAAGTTCCGCTTTCATTTCCGCTCTCCCTTTTCCGTTTGATGGCTCCCAGTGGGAACTTTCTCTATTTTATTATAACGCCTTTTCCGAAAAAAGATTGAACAGAGATTGAACAATTTGGATTTTACATTTTTCTGTTTTATAAAGCACAAAACATCGGCTGATTTTGCTTGACAAATCGCAGTGTTTCTTCTATACTGAGGATAGGAAAAGGCACTGACTACAAACGGCTGGCCTCTTACCGATACGGAACAAAAAGTAACCGCTCAGTTTTCGAGGTTGAGGCGGTTACTTTTTTGTTTTGTCATTGTCCTTTTTATCGTGGGAAATCGTCCATGTAATCGTAAACGTCACACTTACAACGCTGACCATCAGCGCGAGCAGTGAAATCAGAACGGTCACCAATGTCAAAACTTCCATCGAACTCATTGGACATCCCTCCCTTCTGCATAGAGCATTTGGGAGGATTTATAACTTGCAAAAAATCGACCTCCCGGTATCATGCAGGGAAAAACCCAAGACAATGTTACCGGTAAAAGTCCTAGCCGCCTGCGTTTTGGTGCAGTGCCTTCATCGCTGTTTCCAGCGATAGATATAGGATAGCACAAAAAGCACAGAAACACAACTGATTTTGAGCTGGTTGGTTCTGTGCTTTTTTCAATCAAAACCTTCGATTCGCCAGAATAAAGACAAACTCCATCGCCGGGATCACAAAGCCGCAGGTAAAGAAGAAAAAGAAGTCAAACCCTATCTTTATACAGCGCATAAAAGGCGAACCATACATCAGCGACCGGGTGATAACTGCGTTTTTCTCACCCCATCTGCGGAACAGCCCGAACTGCTCGTACATATTCCAGAGTTCCAGCGCAAAGAACTCACCCACGACCAGAAGAGGAAACGTCACAATCGACAGCATCTCATTCGATGGGAACATCTCTGCGTTATGGATACGCCACTGGACTACGATTTTCTCCGGGCAGAGAAGCAGGCCGCAGACCCCGAAAAACACGCTCAGCCAGAACATCGCCAGCCGGACAGACCGCCAGTCCAGCGTTCTCTGCCACCGAAGCATCGTCAGGAAATCCTCAAGAGTCGCCTGTTCCAGCTCTGGGTTTTCCGGGTCATGGCAGTGCATCAAATCGGCCAGCGAAAGCCCTAACGCCTGCGCAAGTGGTTCCAGAAGATTTACATCCGGCAGCCCAACGCCCCGTTCCCAGCGAGAAACCGCCTTATCCGTCACATGGAGCTGCTCCGCAAGCTCTGCCTGCGTCATATTCTGTTCTTTCCTCATCCGTGCTAAAAACGCACCGAAGGTTTTTGCTTCCATTTCATCCGCCTCCTTTTCCACAATCCTAGCATAAGCCGTGGAAAAGTACAATCGACGATTCGTTTACCTACGTCATTCCGCTGGATTTCAGACACAAAAAAGCAGCTCTCACCATCATCCGGGTGGTGAGAGCCGCTTTGGTTTATCTTATATTCTGAACAAAAGGTTTCTCAAACGCCTTGCTGTCCGCGCTTACAGCTGAGGACCTGCGGAAACCAGAGCCTTGCCATGCTCGTTGCCTTCGTACTTTGCGAAGTTCTTGATGAAGCGGCCAGCCAGATCTTTTGCCTTCTCTTCCCACTGGGAAGCATCAGCATAAGTATCGCGAGGATCCAGAATTGCAGGATCAACTCCGGGCAGCTCGGTGGGAACCTCAAAGTCGAAGTAGGGGATCTTCTTGGTGGGAGCCTCGTTGATGGCACCGCTCAGGATAGCGTCGATGATGCCACGGGTATCCTTGATGGAGATGCGCTTGCCGGTGCCATTCCAGCCAGTGTTGACCAGATAAGCCTTTGCGCCGCTCTTCTGCATCTTCTTGACCAGCTCCTCAGCGTACTTGGTGGGGTGCAGCTCGAGGAATGCCTGACCGAAGCAAGCGGAGAAGGTCGGGGTGGGCTCGGTGATGCCGCGCTCAGTGCCTGCCAGCTTTGCGGTAAAGCCGGACAGGAAGTAGTACTGGGTCTGCTCCGGGGTCAGGATAGAGACCGGGGGCAGAACGCCGAATGCGTCAGCAGACAGGAAGATGACGTTCTTTGCAGCAGGTGCAGAAGAGATCGGGCGAACAATGTTCTTGATGTGGTCGATGGGGTAGGAGACACGGGTGTTCTCGGTCACGCTCTTATCTGCGAAGTCGATCTTGCCGTTCTCGTCCAGAGTGACATTCTCCAGCAGAGCGTTGCGCTTGATAGCGTTGTAGATATCCGGCTCGGAATCCTTATCCAGATTGATGACCTTTGCGTAGCAGCCGCCCTCGAAGTTGAAGACGCCGTTGTCATCCCAGCCATGCTCGTCATCGCCGATCAGCAGACGCTTCGGGTCGGTGGACAGGGTGGTCTTGCCGGTGCCGGACAGACCGAAGAAGATGGCAGTGTTCTTGCCGTCCATATCGGTGTTGGCAGAGCAGTGCATGGAAGCCATGCCCTTCAGCGGCAGGAAGTAGTTCATCATGGAGAACAAGCCCTTCTTCATCTCGCCGCCGTACCAGGTGTTGACGATGACCTGCTCGTGGCTGGTGATGTTGAACATGACAGCCGTCTCAGAGTTCAGACCCAGCTCCTTGTAGTTCTCGACCTTAGCCTTGGAAGCGTTGTAGACGACGAAATCAGGCTCGAAGTTCTCCAGCTCCTCAGCGGTGGGCTTGATGAACATGTTGGTGACGAAGTGTGCCTGCCATGCCACTTCCATGATGAAGCGGACGGCCATACGGGTGTCCTTGTTTGCGCCACAGAACGCATCCACGACATACAGACGCTTGTTGGACAGCTCCTTCTTAGCGATCTCCTTCACGGCATTCCATGCTTCCTGAGAAGCAGGATGGTTGTCGTTCTTGTACTCGTCGGAAGTCCACCACACGGTGTCCTTGGAGTTCTCGTCCATGACGATGAACTTATCCTTGGGGGAACGGCCGGTGTAGATGCCGGTCATGACGTTGACCGCACCCAGCTCACTGACCTGGCCCTTCTCGTAGCCTTCCAGCTCAGGCTTGGTCTCTTCCTCGAACAGCTGCTCATAAGAAGGATTATACACGATCTCCGTCGTGCCGGTAATGCCATATTTGCTCAGATCCAACTTAGCCATGATAGATATACCTCTTCTTTCGTTCAGATCATCATACCTTTTAAGGTACAGTACCCTCAGCCAAAGGGCTCTGTACAGGCAATGAAGAAATACCAGATGCGTATTCTCCTGTATATCATTATACATGAATTTCAACCAAAATCAACCAAGAGGAGCGTTTCGTTCTTGTAAAAGCAACAAATTTCATTAAGATTCTTAGTCGATTGCAGTAACTTCATGAAAAAATCCGGGCTTTTGGCAAACGAAAAATAAGGATAAGCTCCAAAAATCACAGCTTTGATAAAATTTTGGCAATCAGGGATACAACGTCAAAAACAAAAAGAGAGCCTGACTGCTCAGACTCTCTGAAAATAAAGTGCGTTACCGCTCATAATGTGTCCACAGGCTCAGAATCTTGATGGCCTGCTCCGCCTCATAGACCTGATACACCAGCCGATGCTGGATGTTGATTCGTCGGCTGTACGCACCGTTCAAATCACCGACCAGCTTTTCATAGGGCGGCGGCACCTGATATGGGTCGTTCCGGATAATCTCGATCAACGCCTTCGCCTTATCCGCCAGATGCGCACTTTTCAGTTTCGGCACATCCTTCGCCGCTGTTTTTGTATAAACGATTTTGTACATGTCCGTTACCAGTCGATTTCCTCTTCACTCAGGCAGCCTTCCAGCGGCTCTTTCATGCCGTCCATCAGTTTCTCGCGCATCCCCGGAGCGGACACGAGATACAGCGTTTCCATGATTCCGCTGTAATCTTCTTCGCTCAGAAGAACGGCATTACCGTCTTTCGTGCTGATGTTGACTGGCTCATTATATTTAATGGTCTGTTCTACAAACTGGAACGCGTTCTTCCGGAAATTTGTGACGTTTGTCGTTGTCATGTGAAATCGCCCCTTTCTATGTACATCATAGCGTACGCTATTTGAAATGTCAAGCCTTTTGAACTTTTAAGGCTTTTTCACCGATTTTTCGTGGTATTCCACTGGCAAAGATCCTTTCTCTATGATATACTTAGAAGTACCGCATTGAGCGGTTTATCTGCTTTTTACCATTTTGGTTCTGCACTGTGCAGGGCCGTACCTGTTACATAAAAGGATCCTGCATGAAAACGCTTTACATTTTTCTCACCCGTTCCGGAACCCTGCTGTCAAATCTGGTCTACCACATCACCAAGGCGCAGTATACCCACATTTCCCTCGCATTTGATGAAGACCTGAATACTTTATACAGTTCTACACGGAAGAACGGTTATACCATGTTTCCGGCCGGGCCGAGCAAGGAATACCTGAACCGCGGTGTTTTCCGCCTTCGGGAAGACATTCCCTGCGCCCTCTACGCACTGGAAGTCTCAGACGAAGCCTATATCCGGGCTCGCCGCCGGGCAGACCACATGATGGCGCATGGCGATCTGTACCGGTTCAACTCGCTGGGATTGCTGCTCTGCGCCCTTCACATCCGGTGGAAACGGCGTCGGCACTACTTCTGCTCCCAATTCGTCAGCGAAGTTCTGCAAAAAAGCGGCTCTCTCGACCTGCCCAAGCACAGCACCCTGATGCACCCGAACGATTACGCCTCCCTGCCGGAACTGCGCTGCATCTATCAGGGTCAGCTCAGCGGCCTGCCGCAGCGTCAGCAGATGGAACTGGGCGAAGCGGAGAACATCATCGCTGTCTATCTGAACGTCTTTCTCGGTGCCGCCAAAAGCCGCGCCCGGAGCTGGTTCTGAGCCGCCCAGAAACTTTTTTTGAAAAATTTGAAATTTCCTGTTGACAAAAGACAGACTCTATGCTAGAATAAGCGAGTCGGGAGCAAACAACCCGATGCAAAATGGACGTATGGCCCGTTGGTCAAGCGGTTAAGACAGAGGCCTCTCACGCCTTTAACATCGGTTCGATTCCGGTACGGGTCACCATTTTTGAGTAGTAAAACGGTCATTTGGCCGTTTTATATAGATGCCTCTTTAGCTCAGTCGGTTAGAGCACCTGACTGTTAATCAGGGTGTCGCCTGTTCGAGTCAGGCAAGAGGCGCCAGTAAAGCGATGGAAATTTTCCATCGCTTTTTTCTTTTGTTTCGGTTGTTTTGTTGACAGCGAAACCGCCCCGGGATATACTTATCATAAAAACAAACCTCTCAGGCCGCCGACCGGCGTCCAGCTTCCCCGTGGGAGGCTTTGGCAGAGTAAGGAGAATACCAATGAAGCAAATCATTCTGACTGGCGACCGTCCTACCGGCCGTCTGCATGTTGGCCACTATGTTGGCTCTTTGAAGGAGCGTGTCCGTCTCCAGAATTCCGGCGAGTTCGATGAGATCTATATCATGATCGCCGATGCGCAGGCTCTGACCGACAACGCCGACAACCCGGAAAAAGTCCGTCAGAACATCCTGCAGGTCGCACTGGACTATCTGGCCTGCGGCATCGACCCCGAGAAGTCTCACATCTTCATCCAGTCGATGGTTCCGGAGCTGACCGAGCTGAGCTTCTATTATATGAACCTCGTCACCGTCTCCCGTCTCCAGCGTAACCCGACCGTCAAGGCCGAGATCCAGATGCGCAACTTCGAGACGAGCATCCCGGTGGGCTTCTTCTGCTACCCCATCAGTCAGGCCGCTGACATCACTGCTTTCCGCGCCACCACGGTTCCGGCCGGTGAGGATCAGATGCCGATGGTCGAGCAGTGCCGTGAGATCGTCCATAAGTTCAACTCCGTCTACGGCGAGACCCTGACCGAGCCGGAAATTCTTCTGCCCCAGAATCAGGCCTGCCTGCGTCTGCCCGGCATCGACGGCAAGGCCAAGATGAGCAAGTCTCTCGGCAACTGCATCTACCTGTCTGATGAACCGGAAGACATCAAGAAGAAGATCATGTCCATGTACACCGACCCCGACCACCTGCGCGTGCAGGATCCGGGCAAGGTCGAGGGCAACCCGGTCTTTACCTATCTGGACGCATTCAGCCGTCCGGAGCATTTTGCGGAGTTCCTGCCTGAGTATCAGAACCTCGACGAGCTGAAGGCGCACTATCAGCGCGGCGGTCTGGGTGATGTGAAAGTCAAGAAGTTCCTGAACGCCGTCATGCAGGCCGAGCTGGAGCCCATCCGCACTCGCCGCAAGGAGTGGGAGCAGCGTCTGCCCGAGGTCGTCGAGATCCTGAAGCAGGGCAGTGCCGTCGCGGAGAAGACCGCCGCCGCCACCCTCGCCGATGTCCGCAAGTCTATGCGCATCGACTATTTCGATAACGACAATCTGCTGAAATAACCTATTGTGCTGAAATTAAGGGAGGCTACGTCTTATGAGCTTAACTGTAAACATCTATTATTCTGGTGAAAACGGCGCAGCACGAAAATTTGCAGATGAAATGACTGCAAGCGGTACCGTCGCCGCCATACGGAATGAACCGGGCAATCTTCAGTACGAATATTTTTATCCTGCAGAACGCCCCGAAACCGTTTTGCTGATCGACAGCTGGGAAAATCAGGAAGCGATTGATTGTCACCATGCCACACCCATGATGGCGACCATTGCACAGCTCCGAGAAAAGTACAATCTGCACATGGAGGTTCACCGATTCATCTCGGACGACATTCCACAGGCGGACAAGCAATATATCAAAGAATAAGATAACGCTCGCACCGGATTTTGGTCTGGTACGAGCGTTTTTTCGTATCTGCAACTGTCAGTTGACAGATTTCCAGCCGCAATTGGTGGTTGTCAACCGAAAAATATGCTAATGATTGTTACTATCACGGTAGCGGTGCAGTTCTTCATTCGTGCCGAAATGGTGCAGGACAGCTTCAACAAGCTTTTACAGTTTGAGGACTACACCACCCACGAAAAGATGATGACCCGGAAAATCGGCTGGTTCTCCGGCGCGTACTGGTGCGTCGTGACCGCCATCTACCTCAGATACAGCTTCTGGTGCGACTCGTGGAAAACCAGCTGGGTCATCTGGGTCGTGGCCGGGCTTCTTTTCGCCGCCCTCCGCTTTGCCCTTCGTGCATGGGTCGGCCGGCAAGGGGAATAAACGGCTGTGGTTCTTCTTTCTGGAATATGGTATACTCCATTCATAAACTCAAACAAAAAGGAGTGAGACATTGAACTACGAAACCATGACCGAAGCGCATGTAGAGGAAATCGCAAAGCTCTACATGGATTATTACAACAACCATGCAGACGGTTTCTGGACTTACGAAAAGGCATACCGGCGAATCCATCAGATGCTGACGATTGAAAACTCCCTCTGCCTCGTCCAGAAGGACGACAAAGGCCGTCCGACCGGCATTGCAATCGGGTTCATTGTGGAATTCGATGACCGCGCATTTTATGAGCTTGAGGAGATTCTGATTTTTGCGGAATATCAGAACAAAGGCTATGGAAAACAGCTTCTCTCGGAAGTCGAAAAGCGTGTGCAGGAGCGTGACGCATCCCTCATCGAGCTGATTTGCCCCGACGATGAACATCACCGCCGCTTTTATGGCGGCTTCGGGATGGTCGAATCGACCAACCTGAAAATCATGAAGAAGTATTGTAAATGTCCGGAGTAATCTGCTCCCCTCAACAAATCAACTTACGGGAAAAAACGAACATGAAAATTTACGAACTGCAAGACCGGAAGCCGGTTTTAGAAGTATTGCTGAAAATCTGGGAAGCCTCCGTCCGGGCGACGCATCATTTTCTTTCCGATGCGGAAGTGCTGCAGATCAAGGAGTACGTTCCGCAGGCATTGATAGGTGTTAAACACCTGCTCATTGCCGAAAACGATACCGGGGAACCCATCGCCTTTATGGGAGTTGAAAACTCCCGTCTGGAGATGCTTTTTATTTCTCCGACCGAACGTGGAAAGGGCATCGGGAAGCAGCTCATCCAGTGCGGGATCGAGAACTATGATATTCAGGAAGTCACCGTTAACGAACAGAATCCGCAGGCCGTCGGCTTTTACGAGCATCTGGGTTTCGTGACTTACAAGCGGACAGACCTCGACGAAGAGGGAAATCCTTATCCGCTCCTGTACATGAGACGGGCGTGATTTTCTGCCTGCTTTATCTTATAATATCTGCCAGCACAAAAAATCACCGTCCTCTCGCTTGAGAAGACGGTGATTTTCTATAGCTCCAAGAGCCTTATGCGATTCTCCGGATAGAGATGGTGATTACTTTGCGGCGTTTGCTGCGGCCTGCTCACCGGCGATACGACCAAAGGTCATGATATCGGGGTATGCGTTGCCGCCCAGACGGTTGTTGCCATGGATGCCGGTTGCGACCTCACCTGCGGCATAGAGGTTTGCGACGGTATTGCCGTCCTTGCCCAGAACCTCGGTGTTGCCGTTGATGGAGATGCCGCCCATCGTGTAGTGAACGGTCGGGGTGCGCAGGCTTGCGTAGAAGGGGCCCTGCTCGATGACAGAATCCGCACTTGCGGCCTTGCCGAACTCATCCTTGCCTGCCAGCATACCGGCGTTATATGTCTCAACGGTGGCTTTCAGGGTATCTGCATCGACGCCGATCTTCTCGGCCAGCTCTTCCAGCGTGTCAGCCTTGACGGAGTGGCCGTCGGCCAGCAGACTCTCGATCTGAGCAGTACGGGAATCGTCGCCTGCGATCGCGCTGCTGTCGACGATCAGCCACATCTCGCCATCGGTCTGTGCCAGCTCTGCCATGCTGATAGCGTAACGGGTGTTGTCCTCGTTGATGAAACGCTTGCCTTCTTTGTTGACGAACATGTATTCGGTCGCACTCAGCCAGTTGCCGACGAACTCACTGACGCAGCCGCAGTCATTGATGGGATCGCCCAGCGGATGGACCTGGATCTGGTCGAGGTTTGCGAGATTTGCGCCCACATTTTCTGCCAGAGCCAGACCGTCGCCGGTGCTGGAAGTTGCGCAGCTGGTGAGCTTGGTAGTAATGGCACCATTGCTGTACTTCAGGACGAGGTCGCTGTTTGCGGCATAACCGCCGGTCGTCAGGATGACGCTCTTTGCGTGAACTGTGATCTTGCTGCCGTCGCTGCGCTCAGCCTCACAGCCGGAGACATTGCCGTTATCGTCGACCAGCAGGGAAACGACCTTTGCGTTGGTCTCGATCTGTGCGCCGCGTGCGGTTGCGTACTCGGACAGCTTGTCGATGTAGACACGGCCGCCGTTGTCGCCCTCGGAACCAGTAGCAGCAACGAGGTCGACCTGATGACCGCGCGCCCACTTGCCGCCGATTGCCATAAAGATGTAATCGCTCTTGAAGGGAACGCCGATGGTGTCCTCCAGCCAAGTCAGGGTCTCGGGAGCCTTTTCAGCGTAGGTGCGGATCAGAGAGATGTTATCAATGCTGCCGCCGCCGATGTAGGTCTGGAGAGCGTGCCAGTTGACGCTGTCGAACAGGGTCTTGCCGTCGTTCTTCTCCCATGCCTCATAATCTGCACGGACATCGTCCAGCAGAGCCTGATACTCAGGATCATCCGTCTTGACGCTCAAAGCTTCTTCGACTTCGGCACGGTTGGAATCGTTCATGGTCAGGTTCTTCTGACGCTCGGGGTCAGCGGAGTTGTAGGTGCCTTCGCCCAGCTTGGTGTTGCCGCCGATGGAAGCGGTCTTTTCCAGCACGAGGACGCTTGCGCCTGCCTCAGATGCGCTGGCTGCTGCCGCCATGCCTGCGCCGCCTGCACCGACGATCGCGACGTCGACATCATAGGTCGTATCCTCGCCCTTCTGTGCCTCGGTCTTGGTCTGGTAGTTTGCCAGATCCACGCCTGCGGCGGTCAGAGCATTCTTGACAGCCTCAATGAGGCCCTCGCTGGTGATGGTAGCGGTCGCCATTGCATCAACGGCAACGGTATTGCCCTCGACCATCTTGGGGATGAGCTTATCAAACGCCGGAGTACCGACGCCCTCCGTCTCGGACTGCTCCTTCACCTCGATATCGGTGATGGTGCCGTTTTCGTCCAGTGTGACGGCGACTTTGATGTCACCGTTGCGGCCTGCGGCAGTACCCTCGTAGGTACCTGCCACGCTGCCGCTTGCTGCGGTGTCCTGCGATTTGCTGGACGCACCGCAGCCGCTCATCAGGGTCAGCATCATGGATACTGCCAGCAGAAGAGCGATAACTTTCTTCTTCATTTTCCATTTACCTCCGTTTTGGCATTTTTAGCGGACTTCGTTCAACAATATTTTAACGAGTGAAATATCTGTGAACAATAAGAACTTTTCTAGCGAACCCATAGCAAACCGCTATGAGTCCTGTTATACTGCTTTTCAGAAGGGAGACAGACTGCCATGACGATGAATCAGCTTCGGTATTTCCGTGAGCTGGCACACACTGAACACTATGGCCGAGCCGCTGACACACTGTATATTGCGCAGCCGACCCTGAGCCGTGCCATTGCATTATTGGAAGAAGAACTGGATGTCGAGCTTTTTTCCAAGCAGGGGCGGAATATTGCCCTGACCCATGCCGGGCGAGTCTTTCTGGAATATGTGGAGCAGTCGCTCACGGTACTGGAACTGGGTGTAGGCGCAATGCAGAAATTTTCCAACCACACTGAGGTGCTTTCGGTGGGCTGCATCACCCCATTTTTAGGAAAAAATCCATTCCATTCTTATTTGCTGGATGCTTTTTCGGAAAACCGTTCCCGTCTGGACATCAATGTTTCCCAGACCGAAAGTCTCCTGAACGACCTGCGGAAACGCCGGTATGACATGGTTTTTTGCAGCTACTCGGCTTCCGCCCGGGATATCGCTTTCATCCCGGTGCTGGAACTGCCTTTCGTGGTCGCCATGCCTGCCGATGACCCTCTGGCCGCCTGCGATACCGTCGAGCCGGAGCAGCTCCGGAACCGGGCGATGGTCTTCAACGCCGAACCCATCTACTCTTCTCTTATTCAGCGCATCTTCGACCATTATCACATTACGCCCATCGTGCGCGGTTCCTCCAATGAAGATTCTGTCCTGCTCCGAATGGTTGCGGATGGAGTCGGCCTGCTCATCAGTACCGACCACATCCAGATGCACACTGAGGGAACTGTTCTCCGCCCCTTACAGCAGGACGCCTATCATCGGTATATCTATCTGGCCTACCTGCCCGAGGCCATCCATTCCCCAACCGCCGAACAGGTCATCGAGTTCGCGAAACAGCACGCCCTCGAAGAAAAAGGCCTGCAGCCCAAAGCCGCCGACCGGCTGAAATAGCAAAAAATGCCGCCTTCCAATTTTTCGGAAAGCGGCATTTCTACGTTCTATTACAGCTTACAGGCTGCGGTTCTTGATCTCAGAAGTGACCTTCTCGATGAACTCATCAACGCCCATCGTGGTGGTCTCGCCCTTGCGGTCACGGACGGAGACATTGCCAGCCTCGGCCTCTTTTGCGCCCAGAACCAGCATATACGGCACACGGTCGACCTGCTGAGCGGCACGGATCTTATAGCCGATCTTCTGGTTGTCGTCGTCCAGAGCGACACGGACGCCAGCCTCGACCAGCTTTTCGGTGATCTCCTGAGAATACTCGAGGGTCTTCTCAGAGACAGGCAGGACTTTGACCTGAACCGGTGCCAGCCAGGTGGGGAACTTGCCCTTGGTCTCCTCGATGAGGTAAGCCATGAAGCGATCCAGAGAGCCCAGAATTGCACGGTGCAGAACGACAGGAGTCTTCTCGGTGCCGTCCTTGTCCACATAGGTCAGGTGGAACTTTGCCGGCAGGCAGAAGTCCAGCTGGCAGGTGGACAGGGTGTACTCTGCGCCGACAGCCGGCTTGACGTTGACGTCCAGCTTCGGGCCGTAGAACGCAGCCTCGCCAATCTCCTCGGTGAAGTGGATGCCCAGCTCGGTCAGAACCTCACGCAGAGCGTTCTCTGCATGATTCCACATTGCGTCATCATCGTGATACTTCTTCTTATCCGCCGGGTCACGCAGAGACAGGACGCAGCGGTAATCGGTGATGTTGAAGTCCTTGTAGGTCTCAAAAATCAGGTTGCAGACGTCTGCGACCTCGCTCTTGATCTGCTCCGGAGTGCAGAACAGGTGAGCGTCGTTCTGGCAGAAGTGACGGCCGCGCTCGATACCCTTCAGGGTACCGGAGGACTCATAACGGAAGTCGTGAGCGATCTCACCGATGCGCATGGGCAGGTCACGATAGGAGTGCGGACGGTTTGCGTAAATCATCATGTGGTGGGGGCAGTTCATCGGGCGCAGAACGTAGCTCTCACCCTCCATCTCCATCGGGGGGAACATATTCTCACGATAGTGATCCCAGTGACCGGAAGTCTTGTAGAGGTTGACGGTGCCGATGCAGGGAGTCATAACGTGCAGGTAGCCGCGTGCGCGCTCCTTCTCCTTGATATAGTTCTCCAGCTCCTGCCAGACGGTGTAGCCAGCAGGCAGGAACATCGGCAGACCACGGCCAACGAGGTCGTCAGTCATGAACAGGCCCATCTCCTTGCCGATCTTGCGGTGATCGCGCTCACGAGCCTCCTGCTGCTCCTTCTCCCATGCGTCCAGCTCTTCCTGATTGTGGAAAGCGACGCCGTTGATACGGGTCAGCATCTTGTTTTCCTTGTCGTTTTTCCAATATGCGCCGGACTGCTGGGTAATTTTAAATGCCTTCAGAGCCTTGGTGTAGGTCAGGTGGGGTCCGATGCACATATCGACGTACTCGCCCTGCTGATAGAAGCTGAACTCGGTCTCGTCGGCCAGATCTGCCATGTGCTCGATCTTGTAATGCTCCTGACGCTCCTCCATCAGCTTGACAGCCTCTGCACGGGGCAGGATGAAGGGCTTGATGGCGAGGTTCTCTTTGGTGATCTTGCGCATCTCTTTTTCGATATTGGCAAGGTCTTCATCGGTCAGTTTGGTGTCGCCGAGGTCAACGTCATAATAGAAGCCGTTCTCGGTGGCCGGGCCGAAAGCAAAGTCTGCCTGCGGATACAGACGCTTGATGGCCTGTGCCATGATATGAGCAGCCGTATGACGGATGACATGCAGCTCCTGGTCTTGCGGACATTCCGCAACGGTACCATCTTTATAGATGATCTTCATAATAATGCTCCTTTTATCCATTGTTCCAACAAAAAAGACGCTCCATCCCGTAAATTCACACGGGATGAAGCGTCTGTGATTTTCTCAGAACGTTCCACGGTTCCACCCGAATTGCGCATCTTGTACGCCACTCGCTGTGCTGTAACGGGCGCACCCGGCAGAGGTTCGCCTCTGCACTCCACGGTGGTAGGAGTTCCGCACACAACAAGCCGCTCACAGCACGCCTTCGGTTCAAAAAGGCGGCGGCTCTCTCTGCGCTGTTCCCAGCGAAGCTCCCTTGTCCGTGTCATCGTTTTCCACAGGATGAAACTACGCTGATTGTAGCACGATGGCAGGAAAAAATCAAGCTCTCACAGCTGGAAATTTCATCATACCGAAGAATGCTCCCGGTTTTTCCGCAGCCGTTGTCTCCAACGGATAGTGTACTCCGAATGGAGCTTTTCGGTGACAAAGGTCTGGCTGCTGTACAGGCCATGATGACCCGAGAGCATATAGCAGATGCCGCAGCCCAGCGCAATGAGTTCCAGCCCGACACCGCCGAACAACTCATAAGCCAGCAGCAGGGAGGGGATCAGGGTATTGGTCGCACCGCCAAAAACAGCGATCAGACCCACCGCACCGGCAAAACCGGCCGGAAGCCCCAGCAATGGGCCAACCACGCAGCCGAAGGTCGCTCCAACATAGAAACTCGGCACGACCTCACCGCCCTTGAAACCCGACGCCAGCGTGATCGCGGTCAGGAGCATCTTGCAGATAAAATCCCAAGGCAGAGCCTCGCCCTGCTCGACTGCCGCCGAGATGACCCCCATACCGGCACCATTGTAGCGGCCAACGCCCATTAAATAAGAAAGAGCCACGACCGCAACGCCGCCGACCACAGCCCGAATCCATGGATTCGGCAGATGTTTCGGGATCTCATGCTCGGTGAAGTGGAGCAGAGCGCAGAACATCCGGGTCACAACGGCGCAGAGGACACCCAGCACCGCCACCTTCAGAGCCGTCACGAGAGTCAGTTCCGGTGCCGTGATGGTAAAACCGGTGGGCGCAATGCCGCAGAGGGTCGAGACACCGTAAGCGATGAGTGCCGCCGCAAAGCCCGGCACAAAGGTCACGCTGAACACCACACCGACATCCACGACCATCATTGCGAAAAGGGTCGCTGCAAGCGGCGTACCAAACAACGCCGAGAAGAACGCCGCCATGCCGCAGGCCGTTGCCGTCCGACGGTCGTATTTGTCGAGATGGAGCAGCTTTGCCACATTCCAGCCGATGCTGCCGCCCATTTGAAGGGCTGCGCCTTCCCGTCCGGCAGAACCGCCGCAGAGGTGGGTCAGCACCGTGCCAAGGAAGATAGCCGGAACCAGCCACGGGCTGACCGGTTCTCCGCTTTGTACCGCACGAAGGACGTTATTTGTGCCGACGCCCTCGCATTTCGTCACCTTATAGAGAGCGACAATGGCAAGACCTGCCAGCGGCAGCAGCCAGAGGAGCCAGCCATGCTCCCCACGAAGTTCGGTCACCGATTCCACAGCAAGATGGAATGCCGTACCGATGACACCGCAGAGCAGACCCGTCGGAACGGCCAGAAGAAGCCACTTGAAGAGGATCTCCGCCGTTGTCCGGACTGCCCGGAAATAAGATTTTACCTGTTCCTGCATTCTGAAACCTTCCTATCAGAGTTTTTTCAAAAATCAACGCCGTTCAGCATATCATACCCGAAAAAGGATGTCAAGAAACGTCAAAAGCCCTGCTCCCTTGTGCGGAAGGAGCAGGGCTTTCGAGAATTGCTGTTCGGATCAGAAAAAAGGAAAAAGAAGAAAAAGGAGAACATTTATCGTCACGCTATGACAAGCGAGACAGCAGTTGGAATCACTCCACGTCCTGAAGTGCGGCGAAGTCCTCTTCGCCGGTACGGATCTTGACGACCCGGGTCACATTGTAGACGAAAATCTTGCCATCGCCGATATGACCGGTATACAGAGCTTTCTTGGCAGCATCGACCACCGAGTCGACCGAGATCTTGGAGACAATGACCTCGACCTTGATCTTGGGCAGCAGGGTCGAATCCACCGGAACACCACGGTATTTCTCGCTGGTGCCCTTCTGGATGCCGCAGCCCATGACCTGCGTAACGGTCATGCCGGTCACGCCCAGATCGTTCAGGGCGGTCTTGAGTTGGTCGAACTTGCTCAGTTTGGCGATGATAGACACCTTGTGCATACCGGTATCATACACGCCGTCATGAATGACCGGCGAGGGTTCACGCATCACGGGAACTGCTGCGTCGATCTGCTTGGAAGAAGCCTTTGTCACATCGTCCTCACCGAGGTCGGTGTTTTCGTTGGGAGACATAGCCGCTGCGTTGGCGTCGGAGATGGAGAAACCAGCGTAAGCGGATGCCAGACCATGTTCGTGGATATCCAGACCATCGATCTCGACCTCAGCCGGAACACGCAGGCCGATGGTCTTGTCGATGATCTTAAAGATGATGAACATCACGACCAGAACGTAAGCGTCAACGGCTACCAGACCCAGCAGCTGGATGCCCAGCTGACCGAGGCCGCCGCCATAGAACAGGCCGGCGTATTCGGTGTTGCTGCCGTTGGAGAACAAGCCAACTGCAATGGTGCCCCAGACACCGTTCGCAAAGTGGACAGAGACAGCACCAACAGGGTCATCGACCTTGGCGATCTTATCGAAGAATTCGACGCTCAGGACAACGAGGAAACCGGCTACAAAGCCGATGATAAATGCGCCGAACGGAGAAACGGTATCGCAGCCTGCAGTGATAGCGACCAGACCGGCCAGAGAGCCGTTCAGAGTCATCGAGACATCGGGCTTGCCGTAACGCTTCCAAGTAAAGAGCATGGTCACACAGGTAGCGACCGCAGCGGCAAGGTTGGTGTTGAAGCAGACCAAGCCGGTCATGGTCATAGCCTCATCGGTGGACAGTGACAGAGAAGAGCCGCCGTTGAAACCGAACCAGCAGAACCAGAGGATGAAGACGCCCAGCGCACCGGCGGTCAGGTTGTGACCGGGAATAGCGTAAGGATTGCCGTCCTTGTCGTACTTGCCGATACGGGGTCCGAGCAGAGCTGCACCCAGCAGAGCGATGATGCCGCCGACGTTATGGACAGCTGCGGAACCTGCAAAGTCATGGAATCCCATGCTCTGGAGCCAGCCGCCGCCCCACATCCAGTGGCCGCAGATGGGATAAACCACCAGCGAGATGGCTGCGGAGTAAACGCAGTAAGCTTTGAAGTTGGTGCGCTCGGCCATCGAACCGGAAACGATGGTCGCAGCCGTTGCGCAGAAGACGGTCTGGAATACGATGTAGACCCACAGCGGAATGTCCAGACCCAAATGGGAATAATCTCCCTGAATGAACGGGTCAAAACCGCCAATCAGCGCACCCGTACCGCCGAACATCAGGCCGAAACCGATGAGCCAGTAGCAAGGGGTGCCGATGCAAAAGTCCATCATATTCTTCATCAAAATGTTGCCCGTGTTCTTCGCACGGGTAAAGCCTGCTTCACACAGGGCAAAACCAGCCTGCATAAAGTAGACCAGGAACGCTGCCACCAGCGTCCAACAGGTGTTTACGGAGTTAAACATGATCCCTCATACCTCCCCAGATGTGTTCCGCCGATCTGCCAGAACCGACGGGCGTACCCTCGCGATGTCTCGTCCTCTATTGCGAATCATCGCTGAAATCCAGTTCCGGAAGCCCTCTATCTCCTCCGGAACCAATGACTGAACGACAGGGGTCAGTCTGCCCCCGAAAACAAAAAAAGACGCTCAGCGGACTTGCATCCGTGAGCGTCTTTGCTTTCGATGGCACGAGTATAGAGCGGTTTGGGCAAAGTGTCAAGAGGAAAAGCTTAATTTTGACGTTTTATACAATTCTAAAAAAATCAAGACGCCAAAAATTTGGAGACAAAAGTCAATTTTTCTTTTCCTCCCCGTGGTGTTCCTCCCGGGATGCCCTCATCTCGACATGGAGTAGCAGGCTCATCAGGGCACGGAGGGCGAATGTCGCCGCCAGCGGCACCACTGACTGCAAGCTCGGCAGCAGGAAAGTCCGGGCGATCTCCGCCGACATCAGGAACTCGAGGGCGGTCGTCAGACCGCTGCTCATCTCGTGGTGGAAGTCGTAGCTGTCACGGAACAGCGTCACTCGCAGGTAATGGTAACTGGCCCGTGCCAGACTGGTAACGATAATGATCAGGCCGACGACCTCCGCAATGGCGGCGATCAGCGGCACCGCCGATTCCAGAAACAGTTCCAGTGCCGAGGATATCGTCTCATTGAAGTGGTACAGCGCGCTCATGAAGCCCGTTCTCCTTGTGTTTTATTTAGGCCAGCAGGCTCTTGATATAAGCAGCCAGCTCCTCATCCTTGCAGGATGCAAAGAACAGTTCGCTGAACTTCTCACCTGCAATAGCACCCTTCAGCAGATCCTGGTCGATGCTCTTCAGGCACTCGATGAGGGGCTTGAAGGTCGCAGCACGAACGCCGTCGAGGATCTTCTTGTTCCGCTGCTCCGGCTCAACACGCTCCTTCGGGTAGCCCTGACCGTGGCCGAAACCGAACAGCTTCTCGAAGCAGTACTCGAGGTTCAGCTCACCACCCCAGCCGAAGCCCTTCGCAAAGGGCATTGCAACTGCGTTGCCGTCGTTGACATGTGCGAAGGTATACGCATCCACCGGGTCTTCCACATGGCCGCAGATGACGCCCGGAAAGCTGTTGAGGGCCAGCATTGCGCCCTCGCCAGTGCCGCAGCCGGTGATAACATAGTCCGCTGCACCGCTGTTCAGCAGGATGGCTGCCAAAATGCCGCACTGGACATAGGTCAGCTGTGCCTTGTCGCCGGCAGCATACATGCCGTAGTTGACGACCTCGTGACCCATCGGCTCGACGACCTTTTTCAGAGCGGCCTCAATGATGCCGTTCTTTGCGGCCTGACTGTTTTCGTTGATAAGAGCGATCTTCATAAACGATTCTCCTTTTTTATGTTGGATTCTGTTTTTAGCGTAACATCCTTTGTTCTCTCTGTCAAGGACAGGATTCAGCCTAGCTTCTTTTTCTGCTGATGTGCCATGATGGGCATCAGCACCGGCATCGGAACGAACCGCTGCGCCGCCGTCGCCACACGCATCAGGGCCGACGGCACGATGATGGTCTTGCCGTGCAGCATCCCACGCATGGTCTCCTCGACGCAGAGCTGCGGCGAAATGCCTTTCAGGGCGAAGACCACACCAGCACGGTCATTGAACTCGGTATTGACCGGGCCGGGGCAGAGAGCGCAGACATAGACCGGGCTGTGCTGCTCTTTCAGCTCCTCGGCAACGCCGCGCGTCAGGCTGACAACATAGGCTTTGGTGGCGTAGTATCCAGCCATATATGGGCCGCCGGGCAGAAGTCCGGCCGAGGATGCCACATTCAGCACCGTGCCAAATCCCTGCGTTTCCATCTTTTTCACTGCGAACTTAAACAGCCGGTGCATGGCGAGAACATTCACCTTTGCCATCGAGAGTTCCTTTTCGGTGTCCGTCTCGAGGAAACTGCCGCAGACGCCGAAACCGGCATTGTTGATGAAGATATCCACCCGTTCGCTCTCCATTTCAGCGCACAGCCGGTCGCATTCCGCCTCCTGTGCAAGGTCTGCGGTCAGGATGCGGCTGGGTGTGTTGTACTGGCTCAGCAGTTCTGCCGCAAGGTGTTCCAACCGGCCTTTCCGCCGTGCGGTCAGGATGAGCCGGAATCCCAGCTTTGCATACCGCCGGGCAAATTCCTGCCCGATGCCGGAACTTGCTCCCGTGATCCATACAGTCTTATTCGCCATCGTTTTTTCCATCCTTTCTGGATTCGTCTGATGCAAGGATAACACAGTTTTTCACCGCTTGCAATTCGTTTCTTGAATTTACATTGCCCGGATTTTATGCTACTATTTGAGTAAGTGAAAAATCACTCAAGCGAAGGAAGGAGAAAATTTATGGCAAATGCATTTCCGAAAGGCTTTTTATGGGGTGGTGCAACCGCCGCGAACCAGTGCGAAGGCGGCTGGCAGGAGGGCGGCAAGGGTCTGTCCACCGTCGACGTCATCCCCTTTGGCAAAGACCGGATGCCGGTCAGCCGCGGCCTTGTAAAGATGCTGGAATGTGACGGTCAGCACCAGTACCCGGCACATGAGGCCATCGATATGTACCATCACTTCAAAGAGGACATCAAGCTGTTTGCGGAGATGGGCTTCAAGTGCTACCGTTTCTCGATCGCATGGACTCGCATCCTGCCCAACGGCGACGATGACACCCCCAACGAAGAGGGTCTGAAGTTCTATGAGGAAATGATCGACGAGTGCCTGAAGTACGGCATCGAGCCGCTCATCACCATCTGCCATTTTGACACTCCCATCGCCCTCATCAAGAAGTATGGCGGCTGGAAAGACCGTCGGATGATCGACGCCTACCTGAAATACTGCACCGCCATCTTTACCCGTTACGCCGGAAAAGTCAAGTACTGGCTGACCTTCAATGAGATCAACATGCTGCTCCATATGCCGTTCATGGGCGCAGGCATCCTGTTTGAGGAGGGTGAAAATCCCGAAGAGGTCAAGTACCGTGCCGCCCACTATGAGCTGGTCGCCAGCGCAAAGGCCGTTCAGCTGGCTCACAAGCTGATGCCCGGCTCGATGGTCGGCTGTATGCTGGCTGCTGGTCAGTATTACCCCTTCACCTGCAATCCCAACGATGTTTATGCCGCAATGGAGGCCGACCGCGACAACTACTTCTTCATCGACGCACAGGCACGTGGGGCCTATCCCGTCTGGGCATGGAAGCGGATGGAGCGCGCAGGCATCAAGCTCGACTGCACCGAAGACGACCTCGCACAGATCAAGGCCGGTGCCGTCGATTTCATCAGCTTCAGCTACTATTCTTCTCGCACCACCTCGGAAGACCCCGAGACCATCGAGAAGTACAAGAAGCCGGGCAACGCCGCCATCATGTCGCTCCAGAACCCGTACCTCTCCGCAAGCGAGTGGGGCTGGCAGATCGACCCGGTCGGCCTGCGCGTGACTCTGAACACCCTGTACGACCGCTACCAGAAGCCGCTCTTCATCGTCGAGAACGGTCTGGGTGCTGTCGATAAGGTCGAGGCCGACGGCTCCATCCACGACCCGTACCGCATCGACTACATGCGCAAGCACATCGTCGAGATGGAAAAGGCCGTCAACGAGGATGGTCTGCCGCTGCTGGGCTACACCATGTGGGGTCCCATCGACATCGTGTCCGCTTCCACCGGCGAGATGAAGAAGCGTTACGGCTTCATCTATGTCGACAAGGACAACGACGGCAACGGCACCCTCGTACGCAGCCGCAAGGACAGCTTCTACTGGTATAAGCAGGTCATCGCTTCCAACGGTGCCGACCTCGGTTAATCGGAGGCGCACACTGTGCAGCAGACCAAAACCAAGCAGCTTGTGACGCGCTGGATCATCTATCTCGCCGGTCTGCTCATCCTCGCACTGGGTCTGACCCTGAACACCAAGACCGGTCTCGGTGCATCCGCCGTCACCTCTATCGCCCATACCATCAGTCTGGGTACGGGCATCTCCTTCGGCAACGTCACCCTTATCACTTATCTGATCTTTATCGCGGCGCAGTTCGTCATCAAGGGCAAAAACCGGACGTGGCTTGATCTGCTCCAGCTGGTCGTCAGCGTGATCTTCACCCGGGTGCTGGACTTTCGGTGCCGCCATGTCGGTGGGTATGGGCCTCATCCCGAACCCGGCCGACGGCATCGTTCACGCGCTGTCGATGCGCACCGGCAAGGAACTGGGCGTCTGCAAGAGCTATTTTGACATCGTGAACGTGTCGACCTCGCTCATCTGCGGCTTCTTCTTCGAGAATCCGCTCCTTGGCATCGGCGTCGGCACCATCGCTTCGATGCTCGGCATCGGCCGGTGCATCTCGCTGTTCAACAAGCTCTTCCGGCATAAGCTCCGCACTGCTGCCGGGCTTGAAGAGCCTGTGACCGCCGCATAACCCCAGATACAGCAACACCCCGTAGAGCGTCAAAACTCTACGGGGTGTTATTTTTGTTTTCTTATGCGGTTTCGGACTGTGCGACGCTCTTTTCGGCCAGAAGTTTCGCCGGTTTCATCAGCAGGATGCTGACGCCGTTGAAGACCAACGAGCCGACGATGAACACCCCAAAGAAAAGGGGCATGTTGGCCGCGAAGGTCTTTGCGTCGATGCAGGCGATGGTCAGGTAGGCAAAGCCCACATTATTCAACACCTTGGGTGCGTAGGGGTGCAGGATGATGAGGACGAACAGCACGACCGCCAGCGAAATGAGCAGACCCAGCAGGCCGCCGACCACCGGGGTCAGCACCGTGATGCCCAGAATCATCAGGACGGTGAAGACCAGACCGACCAGTCCGCCCACTTCGACCGTGACAAACCGGTCTTTCATGTCGCCCTCGAGGGTGAAGAGCATGATGTTACTCAGGAACACCAGCCAGCTGTAATCAAAATCAATGATGTGGAAAAACGCGTTTGCGATCAAGATCCAGACCAGCAGCATCAGACGGAAATAGAGCAGAAAACGCTTGTTGACAGCTTCATTCATAACAGGAACCTCCACTTTTTCGATGGTCTGCCGCCGCTTTCCAAAAGCAGCGTACAGGAAATATAGCGCGTATTGTTTTGCTTGCAATACACGTTTCGTCATTGCCCTTTCGGGTAAAAAATGGAATTCCAGTTTTAGTATAGCGCGTTTTTGCTCTGAGTGCAAGTTTTAATTTACAATATTAGTAATTTTAAATTGTCAATATTAGCTTGTATAACAAAGAAAACCTCTCCGTCATCGCTGACGCGATGCCACCTCTCCTATTGAGGGGAGGCCTTGGCAATGAGAAAAGCTTTCTCGTTTTGCCAAAGGCTCCCCTGATAGGGGAGCTGGCGAGCGTAAGCTCGACTGAGAGGTTTATTTCAATCGTATGTTTTAGAGTGCCGAATAGCCGAAGCTGTTCACCAGTGCGTCGATATGCGCACCAGCTTTACACATCGGACATTCACGGGAATCATAGCTTGCGTAGTCGGGCAGGCTGGACGGGTCAAAGATCGAGGTGACCGGGATGCCGAGGCATTCGGTCGTCGTTGCAAAGATCGCCGACAGGCCGGCGACCATGCCGCCGTAATAGTTGACCGCTTCGATGGCAGCCTGTGCCGTGTAACCGGTGGTGATGGATGCCGCCAAAATCAGGACGTGCTTGCCCTTTACCATCGGGGCAAGGTTGTCGCGCAGGATGATCTGGCTGCCGGTGGTGTACTCGGGCGTGATGATGTAGATGGTCTGGTGGGCGTTCATGTTGGAGAAGCCGTCCTTAAATTAGAACTTTGCCCTAAAACTGGGATACAAAAAGCCGCCCGGCGGATACCGGACGGCTGAAATACCAAAAAAGCGGAATTATGCGAACGCACCGTTCTTGTAAGTAGCTTTCCAGGTGGCGTGCAGGTCGGTGTAAGCCTGACCGTTGCCGTTGCTGGAGGACTCGAGACGAGGGAAGTACATGACCGAGACAACATCGCCCTCCTGCAGGGTGACGCCGGTCAGGGTCAGGACGGTATTCAACTCCGAGTTCTTTTGCAGGTAGTAATTCGACTGGCTCAGCGACAGGGTACAGCCTACGCTCTCATCATTATAGACCGTGGTGGTCTTATTGCGAAGGACTTCGACCTGAAAGAACTTCGAGCGGATGCTCAGCGGCGTGCTGCTGGTGCATTTTGCCTTGAAATTGCAGGTCAGAGTGTTCGTGCTTGCATCATATGCCGGGTCAGAAGTGGTGAACTCGCCCATCAGGGTCAGCTTCTTGCCAAATGCGCCGGACGGATACAGAGTACTGCTGCTATCTGAGCAGCCGCCCAGCAGACTCGAACCTGCGACAGTGACAGCGGTCAGTGCGGAAAGCTTCATAAACGAGCGGCGAGAAAGTTCCAGAGACATAGTAGTTGTTCCTCCTTAGGGGGAAACACCCCCTTCGTTGTTTTGGGGTCAGCTCTGCGCAATATCAGAGGACTTCAGGATAAAGGTCAGGGTACGATCCTCCACGAAAGTCGGGGTATAGGTGACCGTCAGCTCTTTCCAGTCCTTCGGCACGGTGCAGACCAGCTCGATATAGGCAGAGGTACGGGGAGGCATGTTGGGCGAATCGGAGAAGGTCTTGGTCGTGCTGTCGTACAGGCTGACGTAAGCACCGCTCTCCACGTCCTGACCGTCACAGACTGCGGAGAAGTCGGTAGTCGCAGCAGACAGAGCGTGGAAATAGCCCACGATATTCGCATCCTTGGTCGCCTCATCGGTCAGCGGATAGGCTGCATCGATCTCCTTGATATTCTGCGCACCAATGGCGTAGGTCTTGTCGGTGGACAGGTTGGCTGCCGTCACCAGAACGGCAACATACTCATAACCCTCGACATCCGGCGTTGCAGGCAGATTGAAGACACTGGACAACTGGACTGCCATATTGTTCCAGTTGCTGATTCTATCGCCGACCTTGACTTCGACGGATGCACCGGCCTTGGTGATAGAACAGCCGCCCAGCATCGCAGCCGCGCCTACCGCAGCTGCAGAAACACCGGCACCCTTGAGGAATGTGCGGCGAGAAATTTTATTCGACATGGGATTGCCTCCTTTTTGTCACAAAACATTTCAGTCTGTGTGTCACTGGTTCGTTTATAACATCTTTTCCGTCCCGGCGCAAGGGAAACGGGGCAGAATTTACACTAGTTTCACAGGTCGGCTCACGGCTCAGGATTCAGCCCTTTAACGCGAGTTTCACTGGTTTTGACCAAATTTAAGAGGCTTGGCGTGTACAACGGATACTCTCGGGTCAAGCTTTCGGTCGTCATGGCAAAGCAGGACGGATCCTTGACGCCTTCGCCGGTCGGAAGATCCTCACCTGCCAACAGAGCGTTCACATTGGCCTCACTCATCCGCATGACCGCATCCGAATAACCCGGCCAGCGGTGCGCATCAATACCGAAGAGGCTGGGCGCATTGTGCGGATCCGCAGAATAAAGCATCCGGAACATCTTCGCAACAGCGATCATCAGGTAGGTGCTGACCTCTGTCGTCAGAGCCTTGCTGTTGCACTCGGCGATCTTGGCGTACAGCACATTCAGGCTGTTGGAGATCAGCTTTTTATTCATAGTCGGCAGGACGCTGCCATGATAAACGCCGTCCTTCATCTTGTCCGGACTGGGCAGTTCTTCCGCCGTGAGCATCATACCGTTCCGCTCTGCTGAGCGGCCCAGCAGATAATCACAGGAGACATTGTAATAATCAGCGACCCGGACAACGAAATCCAGACCGCACTCGCGGATGCCTTTTTCGTAATGGGAGAGCAGGGCCTGCGAAACGCCCAGATCCTCCGCCGCCTGTTTCTGCGTGATGCCACGCTCTTTGCGCAGCAGCTTGATGATCCGATTGAATTCCATGATATTTGGCTCCTCAAAATATGATAAATTGGTACTTCCATGATTCTCGGTTTACAGCATGTTGATTATACACAACGGAAAACGATTTGTAAAGCAAGAAAAGTGACGGAAACTTTCGTTGTTTTTCGTCATTTTTGTCAAAAGACTTGCCCCTTCCACCATATCTATGCTAAACTAGGGAGCACACAACATACATTTTGTGCCGCACAGGTTTTATCCATTTTTGCGGCGGCGCAAAAAATCAGCACTTAGCGCAAAACTTTGCCAAGATCGAGGTAGCAACATGAAAACCTTTAAACTTCATCTGATCCGCCACGGCATGACTGCCGGCAATTTGCAGGGTCTTTATATTGGCAGCGGCACCGACATTCCCCTCTGCGACGAGGGCCGCGCACAGCTGAATGAGCTGAAGGAACGCTTTGAATATCCGCAGGTAGACACCGTTTTCTCTTCGCCCCTGATGCGTGCCGTTGAGACGGCAAACATCCTCTTCCCGAATGCGAAGCACCAGTTCTCGGTGCATGATCTGCGCGAAGCCGGTTTCGGCGTCTTCGAGAACCGCCCGGTCAAAGAGCTTGTCAAGGATGAGGACTTCAAAAAGTGGATCACTCCGGGCTCCGGTTTCGTTCCGGAAGGTGCAGAGCCGACCGAACAGTTCCATGCACGCTGCTCCGAGACGCTGCTCAAGCTGTTTGAATATATGATCCGGATGGACGTCACCGAGGCTGCCTGCGTGACCCACGGCGGCGTCATCATGAGTATGCTCAGCCAGCGCGCACTGCCTTCCCGTCATCCGGAGCAGTGGATGGCCGACCCGGGCTGCGGTTACACCGTCCAGACCGACGTCCAGCTCTGGATGCGTGACCGTCTGGTAGAGGCCATCGATATTGTTCCCTTTGGCTATGCCGACACTCTGCGCGGTCAGGCGGAAGCTGAGGAAAACGAGAACTACGAATAAGGCAGGGTAAAATTCCGGTCAAGGCTCTTGACAGGACGACCTGAATTTTATATTGTATAAAGAGTTATTCTGCGAAATTTCCCGACGCAAGGAGGAATCCCCGATGTCTCAATCCCTGTCTCGCCGTTCGTTCCTGAAATATGCCGGTTCCGGTGCGGTCAGTCTGGCTGCCGCTCTGCTCTCCGGTGTTTCCGCAGCGGCACAGGAAGTCAATTATGCAGGTGAGCCTGCGCTGCTGGACGGCAAAGCCGCTGTCGAGCTGCTGGGCTATGCACCTGCGCCGGAGCTGAATGGCGTACTGGTCTATCTGTCGGTGGAAAACCTCTCGTCGCGGACTCTGCCGGTCGGCACGAGCTACCTCCAGAGCCGGGAGATCGAGACGCTTCCAGAGCTGTACCGTCTCGGCACCGGCGTCTCCGCTTCCTGTAACGGTCAGACCGTCGCTGTCGGCAGCTTTGCGGCTCCGCTTTACGGCGAGAACGCCGCCGACGCATCCATCTTCACCCTGAACCTTGCAGGCGGCAAGGGAGCCTTGCTCCATTGCTTCTGCGCCGTTCCAGAAAACTGGGATACTTTTGTCCTGAGCTATCACCCGGACTTTGCTGCCGGACAGTCGCTCAGCTTCGTCATCCGCCGGGCAGAGGATGAGGTTCAGCTTGGCGCAGTTCCCACCACCCCTGCCGAAATCGGAACCGTCGTAGACCTGTAAAAAAGCAGATATAAAAGTGAAACCCTGAGTTTTCCGCACCTTTCTGTGGAAACTCAGGGTTTCTTGTATTTTAGTCTTCCAAATCCGCCAGCAGGCTGTCTCCATTGGAGTCGGTGACCTGCAGCTCCTGCCCGGTCAAGCTCGAAACAAGGGCGATGTAGCTGCAGCCAGCCTCAATGGTCAGCGGTTTACCATCCGCATCATAGAACGCAAAGGTCGTGTCGCTGCCCTGCGTCCATGTCAGCGTCCAGAGATGTCCGCCATTCAGCCAGACACCGCCGCCCATTGTCAGATCATAGTCGAGCGTTTTTCCATCATCCCGAAGGTCTGAGCTGCTGAACAGGATCAACAGGTTATCGAATGCCGCCTGCTTGTTGCTGCTGGCATCCAGCTGCGCGTTCCCATCCGCATGCAGCATTTTATACTGGCCGCTTTTTTCGTCGTAGGTGAAACCTGTCGCATTATTCTCGTCAAACATCACCCAGACCTCTGCCGCGTCATGCGCTGAGGCATCTGGGACCCTGCTCTCAACTGCCTGCGGCAGAAGAGCCGGAACCTTGAGGACTTCGACTGTTTCACTGGAGCTTTCCGCCGAAGAAGCCACGCCGCTTGTCACCCGGGATTCTGTCAGCGACGGCGAGATACTCAGGCTGCTCAGAACGCCCGAAACAGCCTCTCCGCTGGTGTACCAGAGCGGTGAATTGCTCCATGTATCCATGCAGGAAAAGGCGTTGCGGCCTGCTTCCAGTACATCTACCGCCCGGATAGAATAATAATCGAGGTAGTTCTGATCGAACTGTCCTCCGCCCAGCTGGATCGGAATCACCTGCTGTCCGGCCAGCAGCCGCCAGTACAGATCCTGTCCGGCCGTCACCGGGCCGACTCGCGGCATGGAACCGACCGACGGATATACCAGACAAAGGCTGGTCGAACGGTTTTTCTCCGTCAACGCTTCGAGAACGACCGACGCTGAGCCGATGCCCCACTGGGTCGTGCTGCCGGTGGCGTTCTCAATGACGACTGCTGTTGGTCTTTGACCGGGCCAAATCAATTCCTGCCCGGTCAGGGGATCTGCCGCAACGCTTTCAGCATTGTCATCCTCCGGAAGAAACGGAAGCGCGTCGCAGCCCGTCAGCAGCACTGCGCAAAGCAGAAGGCAAAGTGCCGCCCGGGTCCAGTGGCGTATCATGCAGATCCCCTCTTTCTGTATATTTTGGACGGGCTGATTTTTTACTGGTAGTTAAAATTTGACCATTCATCGTCATCCACAAGAGCGAGATAGGTCTTGCCACGGTTAAGCTTCATCTCTTCACCATTGTCAGCATAGAGCTTGAGCGGCTGTGTGGGATGCGGTTTCTCCCAGCGGCCGACCTGTACGCCGCCGTAAGTGAACAGATAAGCCTCACCGCCTACAACATAATTGACTTCCTGCACATCGTGAGAATCGCCGGCATAGGCCGCAATGGACGCAAAGCAGACCACAATATTGTCAAAGGTCAGCTGCTTGTTCGTCAGCTCATCCACCGTATCCTCGAACTTTTTAGCGAGATGACTGTACATCCGCATTTCATAGTTCTTGGTGCGGTTACTATAAGTAAAGGATGTTTTATAGCTGTTAGAGTGAACAATGTTGATGCTCGTCGCCGTCGGGCAGTCTTTCAGCTTGTTGACTTCTTCGGTGCGGTAGTCCGTAAACCGGAAGAAAGTATCCTCATACGGATAGTTCAGGCTGATGTTGGCATTTGCCGCTGCCTGACAGATCTCCTTGCCGGAGGTGAACTCGGTATGTTCATAGGCAACATTCCGGTCGCGATTATTGCGGTGTGCAATGAACGGGTGGACCGGCGTATTGAAGTAGCTTTTGCCGCCAATATTCAGGTCAGAATACTTATATACATTGACAAACTGTGTGCAGAAAATGCTCTCACCATCGTGATAGTACACTGCCTGCCACGGCATCAGCAGCTGAAGGAACTGGTCACGGCCGGAACGGATCGGGCCGACTTCCGGGATCTCCGAAGCCTTGTGGTAAACGGCGCAGAAACGAGTGATTCCACCTTCGACCTTGCTCTCGATGAGCAGGTCTGCCGAACTCAGGCCGCGCTGCGGACGGGCATTCTGCTTTTCCGACGCGCTGATATTATTGATCATCACGCCAACCATCCGGTCGTTGCCGCGCCGGGCTTCACCGGTCAGCACATCGGCGTCATAGTTGGGCAGGACGCCGAAACCCGGGTCGAGCTGTTCACCAGCTGGCAGAGAAGATACCACGGTAGAATCCGCCGCCGCAGAGCTGGCGACAGAGGAAGCCGCTGCTTCCGAGCTGGCTGCAACAGAGTCCGCCGCCATAGAAGCTGCCGCTTCAGAGCTGGCTGCCGAGGAAGCAGAGCTGGACGATGATTGACCCAGCAGCCCCTGAAACAGACTGCTTAGATTGCCGCCGATAAAGCTGCTGCCTGTGCCGGTACAGCCGGTCAAAGCCAGCAGTGCAGCCGTCAGGCCCGAAGCGCGAAGAACAGAGCGACGAGAAATTTTCATCCAAAAAACCTCCAATATTCCGAAAACCTTCTGCCGATTCCTGATTCGCCCGGCATCCGGCTCTTTTTATGCGTTTTTCCGCAGCTCCTGATAAAAGGAACTGCCTTGATTGTACTGGTTCTCACTTCATTTGTAAAGAGGAAGTTCCCATCCAAAATCGCTTTTCTCGCTTCTTTCAAGGAAATTTTGCTTCACCCCCTTGCTTTTTCCCTGTAAATATGGTAATATTATTCGGCAGTATTGTGATACTGTGCTTTTATTATGATTTGCGCTCGTAGCTCAGCCGGTAGAGCATCTGACTTTTAATCAGAGGGCCAGGGATTCGAGTTCCCTCGAGCGCACCAAAAGGACGATAAATCGTTGAAACAAACGGTTTGCCGTCTTTTTTGTTTTATATAGGATTTTTGGACTTGTACCTATGATTTTTTCAAAAAATTTAGAGGTCAGAGGTACAAAAAATGAAGAAGATTCAGAAAAATGCAGCCCGGTTTGATAATCTAAAGCAAGATTTTTTGGACGATAAGAAGTATTCTGGTACAGCAGAGGCCACGTTGAACGGTTATCGGTATGATATTACACGATTCTTGAAATTCTTAGCAGATGAGCAGTTGGCCGTGAATGAAGCAGGATTCAAGCGGTATGTTATCCACTTGACGGATAGCGGAATGACAGCAAACAGTATCAACCACTATATCCGCTCGGTGAAAGTGTTCCTTTACTGGTGCATGGAGCAGGACGAAATAGCACCGTTCAAAATCAAGATGGTAAAGGCACAAGAAACCATCAAGGATGTTTACACACAGGAAGAACTTTGTGCGCTGATTCAGCCGCCGAAACGTGAGGACAGTTTTGTTGTCTGGCGCAGTTGGGCTATCATCAACTTTATTTTGGGAACAGCAGCACGAGAAGCAACGGTCTGTGAAATGCAGATGCAAGATATATCTTTTGATGATAGAACGATTACATTTAGACATCTAAAGAATAAACACGTTCAACTGCTGCCAATGTCGGAAGCACTGGCAAGCTGTTTGAAGAAGTGCATCTCCCTTTGGCGGCAAGATGCAGACGAAACAGCGTATCTGTTCCCGTCTTTCTATGATGAACAGTTATCTACAAACGCACTGAAACACAGTCAGTCACGCTATAATCGTAGTCGTGGCGTTGAAAAGACCAGTGTTCACCTGTTGCGGCACTCATTTGTAAAGAACTGGTGTATGTCTGGCGGCAATGTATTCAAGCTGCAAAGAGTGTTAGGACATAGTACCTTGACGATGACGCAGCACTATGCTAACCTGTATTCAAACGACTTGCGAGAAGAATTTGATAGCTATGCTGCACTGGATGGATTGCAGAAAAAGCGGCGTACTGCTATCACCAAGACAGCCAAGCGGAGGTAAGCCAGATGCACAGCAGCTACTTTGTATTAAAGAACAAGTAAGGAAAACCAGCAGAACGGATTGTAAAGAACTTTCTGTTAAACCGTGGCTATACTGTGCAGGATGTGAGCGAAGAACAAGATAACTACCAAAATGACGTTGACTTTATTGTGCAGAAAGACGGACGCACAAGCAAGATTGAAGTCAAGCTAGATACCCGGTTAGCGGAAACACAGAACATTGCCTTTGAAGATGTGTTCTATCTAAAAGATAAGGAAACAGGTCAAACAGAAACACGAGAGGGCTACTATCATTATTCACAATGCGACTTCTTAATTTTAGTAAGTCCTGCTGATAGAAACTTGTACATGGTACATTTTCGCAAGTTGAAGGAAAATGAGGATTCTTTGGAAAACTGCTTTAAGTTCGTGAAGTTCTACTCTTACACAGATAGATGCAAAAAAGGCTTGCGGGTTGTTCCTGTCAGCGTTCTAAAGGAAAAGGGGCTATTAAGTGTCTTTTCTTACCAGTGAAACATAGCTGCCCAGCGGAACAAATACAATCTGAAAATGAATAGAAGGCTGTTGCAGATGGTCGAATGCCAGTGCAGCAGCCTTTTTTCATATCTTGATATCAATTTTTCTTGACAGCAGAGCCTTTTGTGCCGGGGCTCTTTTCAGATGGACTATTCTTGCTAGATTTACCAGAGAAGCCCGCTGCTTCTTTTCGGGCGGCAATGTAGGAAACCAAGTCATAGACCAGCCGCTTCTCCTGTTCGTTCATGTCACGGAGAACTATCTGTTCTTCTGATTCAAGACCTAAAATATCATCGGTTGTCGTATGAAATAGCTGTGCAAGGGCTACAAGGTATTGCGCCGTTGGTGCAGAGAGTTCCATTTCCCAAGCGTTGACGCTGGCTCGTGTGACTCCTAGTTTTCGGGCAAGGGCGGACTGTGAAAGTCCGGCATTTTCCCTTAGACGTTTGATGTTGTCCGAAATCATGTTCTCGCCTCCCTGCAATTACTTTACTATACACAAGATGATAATAAATTATCTGAAAGTGCATAGTTTTGTTGACAAGTGGCTTGATGAAGCGTACAATTAAGATATGGATACCCCCAAACTGTGAAGGAGGACGTTACAATGGCAACAAATGTAGTTCTTGCTGGTAGCATGGAAGGCGGAGAAGTGATGCTTTCCGTAGGAGGAAAGAGTGCCTATGTTATCTGCGGACAACGGACAAGGTATATCAACAAGTTAGAAGTGAAAGAACTTGCAGAAGTAAACCGTTCAACGAACAACGGAATTATAACGCGAGGTTCGTCGGTTGCGCCTATAAGCAAGTCTGAAATTATGGTTGAAATTCATTGGAAAGACGGTACATCAAGCCTTGTTAAAGTCGATAACACCGTTCACCAAGCAATGATTGTTGGAATGTACAATGATGTTACCCAGACCCAGCAAGCGCAGACTGCCCAAAAGGATACTAAAACTCGTAACGCCAATACAACGTTTGGCTATATTCTTTTCTTTGTGTGTACAGCTATCTACTTGTTTGCAGAGTTCGCTAAATAATGAAAGTTTTCATTGAAAAACATCCGGGTGTATTTTGGTATATGAACGTATTTCTTCCACTGATATGCGGAATGACACTATATATGTTCATTCATCAAGATTGGCTGTTTGCTTTTGCCGAAAGGCAGAGTTCTTTATTTTGCTGGTTGCGGAGCATTACATATCGGGAGTTTAGACCTCAAAGCTGGTTTGGATATTTTGTGAAAAATCAGCTGGGAGATTTATTGTGGGCGTATGCTTTGGAAATCACACTAGTTTTGAGCACTGGTAATTTAAGAAAAGCACTCTTATACGGAATTGTTATAACAGTTGCCACAGAACTTTTCCAACTGCTTCCTATTGTGTATGCGACATTTGATATTCTCGACATTATTGCCCAAGTTGTAGGCGTTATATTAGCGTCCATTGTAAGCAGATGGTTTTATAATCACTGGTTGACCATAGAAACGCACTGAATCTAATCACAAGACCGCAGACGGAACAAAAGCCGCTTGCCGCAAGGACAGTTGAAACAGTTTTGCGGTAAAGTCGATTACATCACCATCCGCACCACAGCCAAAACAATGAAACCGGGAATCTACTTTCATGCTTGGGTTACGGTCTGCGTGGAATGGGCAGCAAATCATGTTGCTGCGGTTGGGCTGAAATCCATAGGCTTCTGCGGCCTGTCAGGTGGTGATGGTCTGTTTTACAGTTTGAAACAGATTGTTGTTCTTGAAGATTTTCCTCCTTTACAGTTCCATGCCATGACTGCGCTTCTTCGGTTTGGCGCGTGTCCGCTCACGCTGGTTGATTTCTTCCTGCCGCTGCTGCAGCTTTTGTAAAACAGACGGACGAGCAGTTTCTTTGATTTGTTCGATTGCAGTTTTTTTGATTTCCGGCTTTGTAAGCGATGCGGTAAAGCCAGATGCAAGCTGATTCACCGCATAAATTCTGTGGCGATTTGGAAAAGTTCCTTGGGAGAAGCATGGCTTCCCAGCGTTCCAAGCTGGTAGATACTTTCTTCGGGGCAGGTTTTCTTGCTGGCAAGTAAATCTTCGGTGGAGCGGTTTCGCTCGGTGTGCCGGATTTTGGCATTGCGTTCATTCTGCTTTTCGGTGAAGTTGGTGTAATGCAGTTTGTAGTAGAGCTTTTCGACTTCTTCAAAGGTGTCGGCCAGACTGTCCTCACTCTTGGAATGCAGGGCAGAACGGATGCCATTGTAGCAGTCCCAATAGATATTTTGCTGGACACGCTCCGGGTCGATATGCTCGCTGTTGGTGATTTCAAAACTGCGGTCATTGTGCTTGGGATTGTAAGTGCCGTGTTTTCCGGCTCGGCCATTGTGTCGGGTCAGTTTCAGCGACCATCTCTCCTTTCTTGGGTCACGCGGAGAACGCCGTGCGCGGGATAGGGGCAACACGGTGCAGCGAAGTTGCAAATCTGCCGCCTGCTATGCGCCAGATAATACCCAGTAGGATATGACGCAGGGCATCACATTCACTGGGCAAGGCTGCCGCCCTTGACCCGCGCAAAGAGCTGCGCTCTCTGCACTCTTGCGCCGAACAACCTGACAGACAAGACTTTGCGAAGTCCTCTCTGCCAGCTTGCCCGGTTCTTCTTCGGTGTCGGTCTGCCCGCAAGCTGTTCCTGCCCGATCTTTTCCAGCGTATGGCTTCTTCTTGGTACGCTCTTATCATGGCGGCACTTCTCCGAAAAAGCATAGTGGCTTGCAGCCGATCATGCGGTTGTCAAGGTACAATGTGGTTTTGTAAGAAGTCGAGGACTTTCAAAAATACGAGTAAGACTATTCTTGAAAACGGTTCCTACACCCTATACAAACTTAAAGGGGTGTTTTTAAACTGAGTCTTGCGAGAGTTCAAAGAAAATTCACTTTTCTAACGTATCCCTATACCTATAACATTCTAAAACGGGTGTTTGGCAACCTGATTTTCAATTTTTTTTTGAAAGACTTCTTACACTAATAGGAATCCGCAGGGCCGTTTTGGAATACAGTTTTGAAAATTTCACAATTGGGGGACAAAAAGAAAAACGGCAAAGCAGACAAAAATCCACCTTACCGTTTTGGAAGATATTCTATTATGCTGCGATTGCGTTAGCGTTAACTTGCTCAATGGTTTTGCGAATGCCAAGCCAGACGCTCAAATCTGTAAAGACCTCTACGATGCTTCCCTGATCTGTGAATGGCGGCTCCTGCAAAACCGACAGGTCTTTCATCATGCCATTATGCACGATGTACTCGACAATCTGGTTGACAAAGTAAATCTGTCGACTGTCGAGGTTGGCACCATCCAGATATTGCGAGAATGCAGCTTTCGCCGCAGCCATATCAAGGCCAACGATTTCCCGCACGAATTCTCCCAAAGGCTTTGTGCCATATTCGGCTTCATAGTCCTCTTTCGTGCCGACCTCACTCCAAAGAATTTTTTCAAGTTCTTTGACATCCTCGACAGTGAGCGGGATGTTGCCTTTCAATTTGGCAATGGCCGAGTTGTCTTGATGCTGTCGTACATAATATTCGGCTTTTGCCTTATAATTTTTCAGATCATCGTTTTCCAGCTCGGCTTCTTTCCATTCCGTTGAAAGAATTTCATCGGAAAAATCCGTATCATACCGTACACGCTCGATGGGAATGTACTTGATCAGGTCGCGCAGCTCTTTTCGGATATGCTCAAACTCGTTCACATCGGCACTTTTGATATAATCTGTCTGGATGATTTTTTCGAGCAATGTGCGCTTCTGATCAATCTCTGGAATGTTGGACACACTCGCAACCGCTTTTGCTTTTTTCAGCAGCTCACTGCGGCCACGATTATACGGCTTCCCGGCAAGATACGCCAACTCAATGCCGTAAAGCAACGCATCAAAACGGAGTGCTTTCGGGTCATCCGGCTCCGGCTCAATCAAGGGTGCAAGTTCCTCCCGGGCAATCAAGGTGTCTGCATACGTTAGAGCATTGTAACTGTTCTTGTCCGCGTACAGTTCAACATACTTCAAATGCTGTTTGACTGCAAAATTGCCACGGTTCAGTTCTTGCACCTGACCAGCCATGTACTCCACCAGCGAAGCGCGGAACGCTTTCAATTCTTCCGTCTGGAACTGCATATCCTGCAATTTATACGCAATTTCAAACTGCAAGCCGAAAATCGCGCCCTGAACGGCAATCATGTTCGGGGTAGCGTTTCCTTTGTTCATGCGGAAAAACTCAAAATTTCCGCAGAAGTCAAAAATGTAAAACTCCTTCTTGTTCTCACCATCCAGAAGCCCCGGACACAGGCGCGTACCACGTCCGATCATCTGCCAAAACTTTGCCTTGCTCAGAACCTTTTTGAAAAAGACCAGATTCAATACCTCCGGCACGTCAATGCCAGTGTCCAGCATATCCACCGAAATCGCAATCTGTGGCAATTTATTTGGGTCAGAAAATTCGTCGATAGCACTCTGCGCATAATTGAGCCGATTGTCAATCACCATGGCATAGCCGTTCAAATGCGGATATTCCTGATTGAACACCTTAAGAATTTCCTCTGCGTGGTCGTGACTCTTGGCAAAAATAATCGTCTTACCAATTTTACTGCCGTAGTCAATTTTCAAGGCGTTCTGCATGACGACATTCAAGACCTGCCGGATGGTGTCCTTGTTGAACAGCCAGTCATTCAGAGCGGACGCATCAATGCTTGCAGGCAGATTGCCGTTTTCATCTTCAAAGGTGTTTTCGTAGGCTTCTCGTTCTTCGTCCGAAAGTTCATCGTAGGTGATGCCTTTCTTCATGAACTTCACTTCGCTCTCCACTGAGAGGAAATCAACAAGAAAGCCATCCTTGACCGCTTGAGCCAGCTCATAGCCATAGGTCGGAACGCCATTTTCAAGGTCGAAGATCTCGTATGTATTTTTGTCGATTTCATCTTTGGGTGTGGCGGTCAGGCCAACCAGCGGAGCATCAAAATAGTGGAAAATATCGCGGTATTTATTGTATATGGAGCGGTGTGCTTCGTCGCAGATGATCAAATCGAAATGACCACAGGTGAACAGCTTGCCTTCCGCATCGTGGACGGAATCAATGCAGTTCATCATGGTCTGATAGGTCGAGAACACACAGTGCGCCGTAAAATTGTCTTTTTCCTCGCAGAGATTCGTCACGGAAAGCTCCGGCAGGAGGTTGACAAAACTGCGCTTTGCCTGCGTCACAAGGCTGTTACGGTCAGCCAGAAACAGCACGTTCTTGACCCAGCCATGCTGTAATAATACATCGACCAGTGCAATGACCGTGCGAGTCTTGCCGGAGCCTGTTGCCATGACGAGCAGGGCTTTCCTGCGGTTCCTGCGGCCAAAACTGTCGCAAACAGCTTTGATGGCACCCTCCTGATAGTACCGCTCAGCAATGTTTTTGTTTACATCCACATTTGCAAGACTGGTGCGCATCGCTTGCAGGTTGAACCACTTTTCAAGGTCGCGCTTGGAATAAATGGAAGCAACCTTGCGTTCAGGATAGATATTGTCCACGATTCGGGTGTCGAAACCGTTCGTCAGGAATACCACCGGGCGGCGGCCAAATTGCTTTTCGAGAATATCCGCATACAGCTTTGCCTGCTGACGGCCTACGGCAACATCCTTACAGGTGCGCTTTGCTTCAATCACGGCCAGCGCACGACCATCATCACCATATAGAACATAATCTGCATAGCCGATGCCGCTCTTGTTGGGCATACCGGGCAAAGGAACTTCGTTGACCCAGTTTTTACCCTCGACCCACCCGGCATCGGTGAGCATAGAGTCGATATACAGTTTTCGAGTTTTGTACTCCGAAAGTTCCAGCGGCTTGGGTACATAAGTGGGCTGCTGCGTTTCGCGGCGGGCGGTCAGCTGCGCCTTAAGTTCGGCGTTTTCTTTGATGAGTGCATCCAAATCTACATCCGGCAGGGCGGGCTGTGCGACAGGTGCGGTAGGCTGCTGTGTGAGCAGGGCAGCATCGAATTTCTTTTCCTGATAGCTTGTTCCGTAGCAGTATGCCACGAAATCAAGGAATAGAAACAGGTTTTCAAGACATAACTCTGCCTGTTCCCGGCTGATGCTGCGGCCTCCATGGGCCGCGTCGTTGCCGCGCTTGCGGATAAAGTCCATTCGCCTCCATAAGTCATCGTCCACAATGTCGTGAAACTCTTCTGTGCTCATCAGGCTGACGAGCTTATCATCCCACGGCTTGACGAGGGAGCTGTCCACCGAATACATCCACTTGACTGCAAATTCCATGGCGCGGCGGCAGTCCAGAACCGCAGTCGCTGTGTCAATCGAAAATATCTTTTCTGCCGCAATCGCCGCATCCGCAAAACCGGAAAACTGCGGATCATCTTTCAGAAAATCAAAGTTCGTCATGACGGAGGCTCCTTTCATGTACTACTGACAGTATTTTTTCAATTCCGGAAATTTTTCTTTAATCACCCATCGTTTGAACGCCGCAAATGGTGTGTTCCACTTTAAATTCAATCGAAGAAAACATTCTGCATCTTTTTTATCTTCTCCATCGGATTCTTGATAGGCACGGATCTGTTTTTGAAACTTATCAAGTTCTTCCTCTACTTCTTTCCGAATCATATTTGCTTCGGCAATTTTTTGAGGTGTAGAACCATAATAAATCTCATGCAGCAATTTTGCTGTATTCTGTGTTTCAGTCTCATCATCCAATGCAGTAAATTCCAGTCTTATTGGTTCATACCCACCGCCCTCTTGATGAAAGCTGATTTTTTCATCTATCGCCGTTTGCGTACAGTCCAAAATAGGGGTAAAGCCATCATTTTTAATATTATTGCAATGCGTGCAGGCTAGAAAAAGATTATTCCAATCAAACTTTAATTCTTTATCTCCACGATGCGGATTCAAATGTTCAATCTGAACGGATTTTAATCCTTTTTGCTCACAAAGATAGCATTTGTGAGCAAACATTTCCTGAAGGGCATCGTTTACTTCCGGCGTATTATATGTTCCGGAAAGTTTCGCTTTTTCAGCTTTCAGTGATGCAATGGCCGCTCTTGCCTTTGGGGTATCCTTCCGCTCTATCTTAACCATTCGGGGAAACCTTCTTTCCCTCGATTTTTTCCCGAACTTCTTTTGCATCGTTCAGTTCTACCCGAAGCTCTGCACGTTCCGCCCGTTCTTCGTCAGAAAGATCGGTGCGCCCATATAATTCTTTATATCTGTTTGCTTTTTTCTGCATTTCTTCCGAATATGCTTCTGCATCCAGATATCCCTCTGCGATATCGTCCACCGTGTAGGAAGAGAAATCTGTAAACTGAACCTGTTTTTCCAAATCATAGATGCAGGCATTGCTGATTGAATTCAAAATATAGGCAGAGTGAGTCGTAACGACAAACTGGATTCGGGGAAAAAACTCTGTCAGGAACGGCAAAATCTTGCGCTGTAATTCCACGTGAAGATGTGTTTCCAACTCATCAATCAAGACGACGCCTTCCACATCGTACTCGCTCAGTTCACCCTTTAACAGCCAATTCCGATCCATGCGCAGGATCAAATCTGCAACAATGCCGATAATTGCAGAATAGCCATCTGACAATTCATCTAAGCTATATGGATTACGCCCATTTTGCTCTATCAGAAAATTATAGTTTTTGTAATCGTAACGAAGCTTGATTGAATCATCATCCAAGAGGATTTTCAAGGCGTCTCGGAAGCGAGAAAACCACTCTGCAATTTTGATTTCAGTTTTCAAATCGTCTTCGTTTCTTGCATAAGCCTGCTGAGTTTTAAGATGAACCATATATTTGAGAAGCATTTTCGATGGTTCTGAATCAATTGGATAGTCCGTTTCAAGTTTTACATCTTCTACACCATGAACACGCTGAATTTTTGAAGTCCGATCAGCTGCAAAATAAGCCGTGATAAAATCACCGCTTTTATAAAGCAAATCTAATTCAGCCGCATTTGAAAATGCTACTGTGAGACTCTGGCTGTATCGATCTATTGACGAAATAAAACTTTCTACTGCACGCTGAGCTTGAATTCGTTCACCATCATTCTTTGCTTGATTATATCTTTTTTGATTGTATTCAACGCTTTTGGGATAGTCAATACTGATGGTATTCAGCATACCATCATTGATTGCCTGCAAATAATTTTTCATTGCTAGCAGCACAGAAGTTTTACCAGAGCCATTTTTACCAGTCAGGATAAGGTGCTGTCTTTCCTTAGGATTCAGTTTGATTTCAATATTTTTCAGATGCCGGACTTCATTGATATGGATGCCTGTAATAAAATGCTCCATAGCCCTACCTCATTTCATATCACGAGAACATGACAATGCGTTTTAAATGACGTTATTTCAAATCCAAAACTCTTTTGATTTTCTGCTTTTTCAAACCAATCATATTTACAATAAATTCCTCATATGATTCATCTGGATACAGCGGATTTTTTTCTTCTTTTTTCTCTCCCATGGTAATTCTATCTATTGCATCTTTTACTATTTTGAATGAATTCGCTCTACTATATGTTATACGAATTGGTTCCACATTATCATAAAGAGTTTTAAGTTGATTGATGTGTTCTTGCAGCTCGAGAGGCTTACCGGTTTCTGGAAATATACGTTGATTCCTTCGTTTGAGAATATTTTCAAGTTCCTGTTCATCAACCAATTCATCAGAAGTTCCACGTCGAATATAAATTGCAGCTTTCTTTATATCTGTACTTTGTTTATGTGATATGAATGGCAAAAACTCCGGAGTATCCTCCACAACTAACATTTGAAATTTTTTACCGTTAAGCGCATCATATTCTGAGGACTGATAACTAAAATCATATATCTCATACTTAAGATTTGTCGAAATATATGCCTTTACTTCTGATTCAGCCTGTTCTTTTGCTTTTAATTCTTGCAGGCCTTCACAAGAAAACGTTTTATCATCATTTTCCTGCACACCAAAGACTACAACACCTCCGCCATAGTTTGCCAATGCAAGCATCAACTTTGCCAATTTGTCTTTGCAAATCCATTCTCTTTTAAAATCAATTGCATTATGTTCACCTGTTTGGCTTTTCAAAAATTCTCTAAAATTGTCCAGTGTCGGTTCTTGAAGCAATGTATAAACAATATCTTTTATTTGCTTTGGAAAGGCCATAATTCTTCACCTCACACACTCTTTTTTCACTATTATACCGCATAATCTGCCCGTTGCACAGTGTTTTACCCAAAATATTCCTGCATCAGCGCATTTTTCAGAAGTTCCAGCTTATCAAGGCTCTGCTGTACGTTCTGTTTTTGTTTGTCTACCTCTTCCACAAAGGCGGCAAACTGGTTTTGGAGGAGCAGCGGAGGAATTAAGACGGGTAACGCTCTGAGCTGGCGCATATTGATACTTGCAATACCTGTTGTCTGTTTGGCGCAACCCAAAAAGTAACGCTTTGCTTTTTGATGTTGCAGATATTCAGCAAAGTAAGCGGGCAAAAGTTCGCTCTCATCAAGTCGCACACGGAAAATGTGATTTTGATGAATGGAATCTTTTAATGGATTTTTGATAATAGCACCACGGCCTACTTTGTCAGGGTCACCGCCTTCAGTCATTAAAATATCATCTGGCATCAAACGATACTGCTCAATTTCCTGCTTGGTTGCCAAAATTGTTTTAACCGTAGTCCAGTCGATATATCCGCTTTTTACATTTGAAACTGCCATATACGGCACTTCGATCAATTCAGTTTCCGTTGTTTTACGCCCTTTCGTGATTCCTGAAACAATATCTGCAAGACTTTCCAGTGACTTTTCAGGCCATTCGAGGTAGTTTAGTAACATATCGCCAAACATCTCCACAAATCGAGCTTTGACAAGTTCATCCAGTTTTGTAAGTTGTCGTTGACGAAGTAAAATCAAGCTGGTTATATTATCCAGTACTTCAACAACACGATTTTGTTCATCGGTTGATGGAATTTTGAAGTCTAACGCTTTTACCCATTTGAAATGTCTATTATATCCTGTATTGGGAATATCTGCATGCGAAAGCTGATAAAACAAATATTTACAATTGGCGTTTTTACTAACCGGACAAAGAAGTTTTACACCATCTGCACCCAAAAAGCAGGGCTTTTCAATATACTTTACTATTCTTGTGTGGTCACCAAACACAATGGCTGGAACATTTCTAAACAATCCATCTTCGGAATTACAATATCCTGCAATGTCAGATTGTCCTTGGTCGATAATCGGATGCTTTCCATTCACTAAATATTCACTTGTCGGAATTTTCGTACCTAATTTGGTGCAATCCTTTAGCACTTCATCAAACTTCGCCATCACAGCATTTCCTCCAACTCCGCCAGACCTTTGGTGATTTCCCTTTCCAGTTCATGCAGGTCTGCCATGATCTCCTGCGTGGAGGGATACTCTACAGGCACATACTCGGTCTTTTTATACTTGTTGATGGACAAATCATAGTCGTTGCCTGCGATCTCATCTTTCGGCACAAAGAAGCTCTGTTCCGTGCGCTCGCGAGTGGCTTCAGTCTCCCGGTTATGGAAACGGGCAATAATATCGGGAATGTCGTTTTCCGTGGTCGGGCTGCGTTTATCGTCCAGAGAGAAGCCATCCGCTTTCATATCGTAGAACCAGACGTTATCCGTGCCGCCGTGGCCCGTCTTGGTGAAAATCAGAATGGCAGTGGAAACACCTGCGTAGGGCTTGAACACGCCGGAGGGCATGGAGATCACGGCTTCCAGACGGTTGTTCTCGATAATTTCCTTGCGAATCGCCTTATGTGCCGTGGAAGAGCCGAACAGAACACCATCCGGGACGATGCAGGCACAGCGTCCGCCGACTTTCAGCATCCGCAGGAACAGTGCGAGAAACAGCAGTTCGGTCTTTTTGGTTTTGCAGAGCTTGAGCAGGTCGGTGGAAACAATATCGTAGTCCAGACTGCCCTTGAACGGCGGATTGGCCAGAATCAGGCTGTATTTGTCCTTGTCGGGGTTCTGGTCGCTCAGGCTGTCGCGGTACTCGATAAACGGGTTGTCCACGCCGTGGGTCATCATGTTCATGGCACCGATACGAAGCATGGTGCGGTCCATGTCGAAGCCGTGGAACATGTGATTCATGTAGTGGTCTTTGTTTTTGCGGTTAAAGAACACTTCCTGCTTGCGGTTTTCGCGCAGGTACTCGCCAGCGGCCACAAGGAAGCCAGCCGTGCCGCAGGCCGGGTCGCAGATTACATCATCAACGCGGGGCTGCATCAGGTCAACCATCATGCGGATAATGTGGCGCGGTGTGCGGAACTGCCCGTTGACGCCCGCCGTTGCCAGCTTGGAAAGCAAATACTCGTAGATGTCGCCGCGAATGTCGGTGTTGGAAAGCTGGGCAGCCTGTTCATACATTCCGTCCATGGCGGTCACGATTTTATCCAGCATCAGCGGCGTGGGCACTTTGAAAATAGCATCGCCCATATACTTGGCGTATGCACTATCCTTGTCACCGTGCAGATTTTTGATGAACGGGAATACCATCTCCTGCATGGTAGAGTACATTTTTCCTGCCGGAAAATCGTGAAAAACGCTCCATTTGAGCTGTGCTCCGTCCACAGTGCGCTCGCCGATCTGCACCTCTCCTGCAAAGATGCTCTTGTAGGGCAGACCCAGCATGGCGGCTTCTTTGGCGTGGGTGTTGTCGCTTTCGTCGAGGTCATGAATGAACATCAGATAGGTCATCTGTTCGATCACGTCCAGCGGATTCGTCAGGCCGCCCGTCCAGAAAATTTCCCACAGGCTGTCGATTTTGTTTTTCAGTTCTCCGGTTACCATGTATGTTCCTCCTGCGTGTCGAGAAAATAAGCTCGACAAACAATTATTTACGTTGCTATCATTATACCGTTTCTTTGAAATCGGTTCAATCTGCAAACGGAAAAAGCCCTGCGTTTTCTACATTGCACGAATTGAATGTTGAAAATTCGATGCTTCATTCTATTGACGGTCTTGCGCAAAACGGCTATAATATAATTAAAATTATCATAATTCAAATTATATTAAATGAGAGGTGAATGGCATGGATTTCATCGGCAGAACATCCGAACTGGCAACGCTGGATGCAGAATTAGAGCGTGGCAGCGGCTTTGTAGTGATTTACGGCAGGCGGCGTGTTGGAAAAACAACGCTGATCAAAGAGTTTATCAAGGATAAACGTGCATTCTACTTTCTGGCAACCACAGAGAGCGAAGCCCAGAGCATGAAGCGGTTTGCCGGGGTACTTTCCCGCACAACAAAGAATCCCATGCTCAGCAAGGTTACATTCACCGACTGGCTTGATTTGTTTCAAGTAGTAGCAGATGACCACCCGGACGAAAAAAAAGTGCTTGTCATTGATGAGTTTCCATATCTGGTCAAGACAAACCCGGATTTTCCGTCCATCCTGCAAAACGCATGGGATGAAGTACTGAAAGACCACAATGTGATGCTGATTCTGTGCGGATCCCTAATCAGCATGATGAAAAAACACGCACTGGCATACGATAGTCCGCTCTATGGCCGCAGAACGGCGCAGATTCGGTTGATGCCGCTGCAATTTACAGATGTGTATGCAGCGCAGAGCCTGTCGTTTGAGCAGGCAGTGGAGCAGTATGCCATCACGGGTGGTGTGCCGAAATATATGGAGTTTTTCCAGACGAATGAACCGCTGGTAGAGCAGATTCGGCGCGTGGTGCTGTCGAAAAACGGTTTTCTCTATGAAGAACCCGATTTCCTGCTCAACGAGGAAGTGCAAACACCCATCAACTATTTCTCTGTGCTGAAAGCAATCTCAGATGGCAACCACAAACTGAGCAAAATAGGCATGACAATGGAACAGGACACATCAGCCATTACGCCGTACCTGAAAACGCTGATTGACCTTGGTTTTGTCACCAAGAATGTTCCCATCACCGAAAAGAACCCGGAACGCTCCCGGAAGAGCCTGTATTATGTTTCGGACAACTTCATTCGCTTCTGGTTCCGCTATGTGTACCCGTTCAAGGGGGAGCTGGAACTGGACAATCAGCAAATCGTGCTGGATGAGATGGGCAAAGACTTCAAGCAAAAGTTTGTGGCGTTCGCTTATGAGAGCATCTGCCGGGACATCTTTGCGGAACTGTGCCGCAAGGGTCAAATCGACTTTGCGCCTTCTCGTATTGGCTCTTATTGGCGCAATGATAACGAGGGCGACACGGAGATTGACGTTGCGGCTGTGGACAACCAGCACAAACGGCTGTTCCTCGGTGAGTGCAAGTACCATGCGAAGCCTGTGGATGTAGCGGTCTACTCTGCTTTGCAGGAAAAGGGGCAGTCCAAAGAGCTTGCAGCAGCTTTCAAGGGCTATGAGGTCGTGTACGGACTGTTTTCCAAGAGCGGCTTTACAGATCGATTGGTGGAGATGGCAGCGGAGAATCCGAATCTGATTTTGATTCAGGAAGATGCTGTTTACGGGAAATAGTATAATCTAAATTATCATAATCGAAATTATATTAACTGTTTACACAGAACTGCCCACTCCCCTGAGAATTTCCTCAGACGAGTGGGCATTCTTCTTCCTGTATATTAGATTTACCTTTGCGGTCACTCAAATCGCCATCAAGTCATGGATCAAAAATCAATTTTTCATTTGTTCCAGAGTAAGTGCACGGTTTCTGCACTGTTTTTGCACGGTTTCAAGGGATGCAATGGGTACTCTGACTTGCAAAATACGACAAATGGTGCAGAAATTGCTGAGCAAAAAATCACGATGCTTTGCGCAAAAATGGCGTAAGCTCGAAACCTTCAAAATCAGAGTATCCTGCCCGGTGGGCTCTTTTAATCAGAGGGCCAGGGATTCGAGTTCCCTCGAGCGCACCAAAGACCCACGAAGAATCTTTCGATTCTTCGTGGGTCTTTCTGCTTTTATCCTTTCAAGCTTTTGAGATCCATAATGATTCAGCCTGTCTTTCCTCGACGGACGATTGGAGAAACGTACAGAAAAACAAGAGCGCGAAGCGGAAAACACCGTCACTTTCATGCTTTACAACTTTATCAAGATAAAGTAAAATAAACACAGAATCTCGTATGGGAAAGTGACCGGGTTTTGTGTCCGCAGTCAGGGAAACGGCCGGAGGGCCGACGGGGGAAACGGAAAATGGAGTTTGAACTTTCACGCTTACAGCCCAAGGAACGGGCATCTTTCGCGCTCCGGGCGTTATACGAAGACACCGGATACCGCAAATACCACATGGGGCGGTTCGAGGAATACGGCCTATATCAGGAGAACCGGAGTTTCCTGTCGTCAGAGCAAGTCATTACGTTCACCGATTTAGATGGTCGTCTGCTGGCTCTCAAGCCGGACGTGACCCTCTCCATCGCAAAGACGGCGCAGCCGACCAAAGGAGAGACGCTCCGCTACTACTACCACGAAAACGTCTACCGTCCGTCGGCAGAAAGCCATACTTTTAAAGAGATCTCTCAGATGGGTCTGGAGATGCTGGGAACGGTCGGCGAAGCAGAAGTCCGGCAGGCCGTTTGTCTGGCGGCACAATCGCTGGGACTGCTGGGAAGTTCATGGGTGCTGGAGATCGGTCACATGGGCTATCTGTTCGGCCTGCTGGATTCTCTGAATGTTCCGGCAGAGGTACGTCCCCTCCTGCTGGAAAAACTCCGGGCAAAAAACGCTCACGAACTCCGGAATGCGGCCGAAGCCGCCGGGCTGGACCGCTCCGAAACGGATGTTCTGGTGGAGCTGCTCTCCCTGAACGGCAATTACGCCGACGTTCTCCCGAAAGCAGAAGCTTTCTGCCGGAACGAGCGGATGCGGAACGCCGCCGAAGAGCTTCGCACGCTGGCAGAACCGCTGAAAGCCGCAGGCGGAAGCGTCCGTCTTGACCTGACTCTTGCAGGCGAGATGGAATATTACAACGGCCTGATTTTCCAAGGCTATCTCAAGAGCCTGCCTCGTCCGCTGCTCAAGGGCGGCCGGTATGACCTGCTGATTCGGAAGTTCACGCCGGGTGCCGGTGCGATTGGTTTCGCGGTCTATCTTGACGAGTTAGACCGCCTGAGCGCACCGCTGCCGCCGGTGCAGCAACAGCAGACCAAGAAGGTCATGCTGAACGTTGCACTGCCGAAAGGCCGTCTCGGTGATAAGGTTTACAACCTGCTTGCAAAAATCGGTTATGGCTGCCCGGAGGACTACAATGCCACCCGGAAGCTGGTGGTCGAGAACCCGGAAGCCGGTATCCGGTACTTCCTCGTCAAGCCAAGTGACGTCGCCATTTACGTTGAGCATGGCGCGGCGGATGTCGGCATCGTCGGCAAGGACATTCTGACCGAGGCTTCGGCAGATGTTTACGAGCTGCTGGACACCGGCCTTGGCAAGTGCCGGATGTGCGTCGCCGCTCCGGCTGATTATCAGGACGACCCCAGCCGCCCGGTTCGGGTGGCGACCAAGTTCGTGAACATCGCCAAGAACTATTACGCATCCATTGGCCGGGATATCGACATCATCAAGCTGAACGGCTCGATTGAACTGGCTCCTATCCTCGGTCTGTCGGATGTCATTGTAGATATCGTCGAGACGGGAACGACTCTCCGGGAAAACGGCCTGCGCGTCGTCACTGAGTTCATGCCCATCTCGGCACGGTTCATCGCTAACAAAGCCAGCTACCAGTTCAAGCACCGGGAGATGGATGAAATGCTCGAAAAGCTGCGTGGTGCATCGAAAGAACAGGAGGAAGCAAAATGATTCGACTGTATCAATTTGAAGACCTGAAACCCGAAGAGATCCTGAACCGTGACATCCGTGTCGAGAAGAACGTCGAGGATGTGGTGGACAGCATCATTGCAGACGTCCGCGCACGCGGCGACGAAGCACTGAAAGAGTACGCCCTGAAATTTGACGGTGCGAAGATCGACAACCTGCAGGTCACGCAGGAAGAGATTGACGAGGCCTTTGCCGGGATGGACGAATATTTCCTCGAGACACTGCGTCAGGCGGCGGCAAACATTGAAGCCTTTCACCGCCAGCAGGTCCACAAGAACTTTGTGACGAACGAAAAGCCCGGCATCGTGCTGGGTCAGAAATACACTCCCATCGAAAAGGCTGGTGTCTATGTACCGGGCGGCACAGCAGCATATCCTTCTACCGTCCTGATGGATGCCATTCCGGCCAAGGTCGCAGGTGTGTCTGAAATCGTCATGACGACCCCGGCAGGCAAGGACGGCAAGGTAAATCCGGTCATCCTCGCAGCAGCGGCCACCGCAGGCGTAACGAAGATTTTCAAGACCGGCGGCGCACAGGCTGTCGCCGCTCTGGCCTACGGCACCGAGACCATCCCGGCAGTCGATAAGATCGTCGGCCCGGGCAACATCTACGTTGCAACTGCAAAACGGAAGGTCTTTGGCAAGGTCGGCATCGACATGATCGCCGGCCCCAGTGAAATTCTGGTTCTGGCAGACGGCGGATGCAACCCGGCATGGGTCGCCGCCGACCTGCTAAGTCAGGCCGAACACGACAAGCTTGCAAGCCCCGTCCTCGTGACCGACAGCGAAGAGCTGGCAAAGGCAGTGCAGGCGGAACTGGAAGTTCAGATCCCTCAGCTGCCCCGTGCAGCCATCGCCCGTGCCAGTGTCGACGATAACGGCAAGATCATCGTCTGCGCTGACCTGCACAAGGCCATCGAAGCCTGCAACATCATCGCACCGGAACATCTGGAAGTCTGCGTGGAAGACCCGTTCAGCGTCCTGAACGAGATCAAGAACGCCGGAAGCATCTTCCTCGGCCGAAACGTTCCGGAAGCTCTGGGCGACTACTTTGCCGGCCCGAACCACACCCTGCCGACCAGCGGCACCGCACGTTTTTCCAGCCCTCTGGGTGTGGACGACTTCGTGAAGAAGTCCAGCTTTATTTACTACACCCGGGAGGCTTTGCAGGAGGCCGCTCCCCGTATCGCAGACTTTGCCGAACGGGAGGGTCTGCACGCACACGCTCGCAGCGTAACGATTCGGTATGACAAGTAAGAGGGTGCTATCATGAGCAAGTTTCTTTCTCCCAGATTGGCAGGCGTGACGCCCTATACGCCGGGCGAACAGCCGCAGAACCAGAAATACATCAAGCTGAACACCAACGAAAGCCCTTATCCGCCCTCTCCGGCGGTGGTCGAGGCTGTCAACAAGGCCGAAGTAGAAAAGCTCCGTCTCTACTCTGACCCGGCCTGCGCTGACCTGCTGAAAACAGCGGCGAAACACTTCGGACTGAAACCCAATCAAATCATGCCGGGCAACGGCAGCGACGAGAACCTGTTCTTCGCCATCCGTGCTTTCTGCGACGAACAGCATCCGCTGGCCTATGCCGATATCACCTACGGCTGTTACGGCGTCTGGTGCGGCCTGATGAACATTCCCAGCGATATCGTTCCGCTGAAAGAAGACTTTACCCTTGACCCGGCGGATTACTACAATAAAAACGAGACCATTGTCATCGCTAATCCCAACGCACCTACCGGTCTGGCTCTTCCACGGGGTGCCATCGAAGGTATCCTGAAAGCCAACCCGAACAATGTCGTCATCATCGACGAAGCGTATGTGGATTTCGGCGGCGAGAGCTGCATACCCCTTATTGACAAATACGACAACCTGCTGGTCGTCCAGACCTTCTCGAAATCCCGTCAGCTGGCCGGCGCACGTCTGGGTCTTGCGATGGGAAACGAAAACCTCATTGCTGACCTTAACCGGGTCAAGTTCAGTCTGAATCCCTACAACATCAACCGCCTGACCCTGAAAGCAGGACAGGCCGCTCTGGAAGACACCGCCTACTTCGACAAGACCCGTTCGGCCATCATCGAGACACGTCAGTGGACGAAGAAAGAGCTGGAAAAACGGGGTTTTGTCTGCACCGAAAGCCGGTCGAATTTCCTGTTCGCTGAGAGCGACAAGAAAGACGGCGGCGAGCTATACCGGAAACTGAAAGAAAAGGGTATCCTTGTCCGCCATTTCGACGCGCCGCGCATCGCAAACCGGCTGCGCATCACCATCGGCACACCGGAAGAGATGCAGGCTCTGCTAGCGGCACTGGACGCGATTCTGGAGGAATGAGCCATGCGCGAAGTAATCGTCACACGAAACACCCATGAGACACAAATTGAGTTGAATCTGAACCTTGACGGCACCGGCCGCTATCAGGTGGACACCGGCTGCGGTTTTCTGAACCACATGCTGGAACTGTTCGCACGGCATGGCCGGTTCGATTTAGTCCTCACCTGCCACGGCGACGTTGAGGTGGACTACCACCATACCGCTGAGGATATCGGCATCGCGCTGGGGCAGGCGTTCAATACCGTTCTGGGCGAAAAGCGCGGCATCCAGCGGTATGGCAATTTCTATCTGCCGATGGATGAAGCCCTCGTCCTCTGTGCTGTCGACCTGTCCGGCCGCTGCACTCTGAACTGGGATATCCACTGCCAGACCGAAAAGGTCGGCGATTTTGACGTCGAGTGCATGAAAGAGTTCTGGCTGGGTTTTGCCCGGAATGCGCAAGCCACCATTCACTTTGTCCAGTTCGCCGGTGAGAACACCCACCACATCTTCGAAGCCTGCTTCAAAGGTGCAGGCCGTGCGCTGGCGGCAGCGGTCAAGATCGACGCCGCCCACCCGGACGAGATCCCCTCAACGAAAGGACTGCTGGTATGATCGCGATCATTGATTACAGAGTCGGCAACCTGTTCAGCCTCCGTTCCAGTCTGGCAAAACTGGGTCTGGAAGCCATCGTCACCGCTGACACCGATACCATCCGGAAAGCCGACCGGCTCATCCTGCCCGGCGTAGGAGCCTTCGGCGACGCAATGGCAAAGCTGGAAGCCTCCGGGCTGGTTTCAGTCATTCAGGAAGAAGCTGAAAAAAAGCCGCTGCTGGGTATCTGCCTCGGAATGCAGCTTCTCTTTGAGAAAAGCTATGAGTATGGGGAACATAAAGGTCTGGGCTTTGTCAAAGGCGAGGTCTGTCCGCTGGAACCTGACCTGAACGACAAGAGCCTGAAAGTACCGCAGATCGGCTGGAACGCCCTTCATATCGTGAAGGATGACCCCCTCTTCAAGTACATCAAAGAGGGCGAGTACGTCTACTACGTCCATAGCTACTACGGCAAAAACTGCGCCGAAAGCACGCTGGCCGTCAGCGAATATTCCATCCCGGTCACCGGTGTCGTCCGGGCCGGAAAGGTGTACGGCACGCAATTCCATCCGGAGAAGAGCGGCGACACCGGCCTGCGTATCCTGAAAGCATTTGCGGAGGTATAAATCATGCAGCTGTTTCCTGCAATTGACCTGCGAGACGGACATGTTGTCCGCCTGACTCAAGGCGACTATGACCGGATGACCGTCTACGGCGAAGACCCCTGCGCACAGGCACGGGCGTTTCTGGACGCCGGTGCGAAGAATCTGCACGTTGTCGATCTGGACGGTGCAAAGGACGGAACGCTCTCCAACTACGATACCATTGCCGCTCTCGCAAAACAGGGCGGTCTGTATATTGAGGTCGGCGGCGGCATCCGCACCGAAGAGCGGATTGAAAAATACCTGTCTCTGGGCGTGGGCCGCTGCATCCTCGGCAGCGTCGCCGTGACGGATTTTGATTTCACCGCCCGGATGCTGAAAAAGTACGGCGACAAAATCGCCGTCGGCGTGGACGCAAAGGACGGCTACGTTGCCATTCACGGCTGGAAGGAAGTCAGTCGGGAAAAGGGTGTGGATTTCTGCAAACGGCTGGCGGATGCCGGTTGTTCGACAGTCATCTATACCGACATTGCCTGCGACGGTGCCATGCAGGGAACCAACCTGAAACTTTACCGTCAATTGGTGAGCGAAGTCCCGGGAATGGCATTCACGGCCAGCGGCGGCATCTCCTACGAGTCCGAACTGCTGGAACTCGAGCAGATGGGCGTTGCTGCCGCTATTCTGGGCAAGAGCCTGTACACTGGTGCCCTCGACCTGAAACGCTGTGTCGAGCTGGTACAGAACTGAACGGAAGGGAAAAAACGATGATCACGAAACGCATCATTCCCTGTCTTGACGTCCGGAATGGCCGGGTCGTCAAGGGAACCAATTTTGAGGGCATCAAGGATGTGGCCGACCCGGTGGAGATAGCGCGGATGTACAACGCCGCCGGTGCGGACGAGCTGGTATTCTATGATATTACAGCCAGCTTTGAGGGACGTGCCCTTTTTACGGAGATCCTGACAAAAGTCGCCAGCGAAATCTTTATTCCGCTGACGGTCGGCGGCGGCATCAACACACTGGAAGATTTCGACCGGGTGCTGAAATGCGGTGCGGACAAGGTCAGCGTCAACTCAGGTGCGCTCAAGAATCCCGACCTTATCCCGGCGGCGGCACAGCGGTACGGCAACCAGTGCGTTGTCCTTTCCGCTGATGTCAAACGGGTCGACGGAAAATTTATGGTCTTCGCCAAGGGCGGACGGGAGAATACCGGCCGTGACGCTCTGGACTGGATCTCATGGGCGGTCGACCACGGTGCCGGAGAGGTCTGCCTGAACAGCATCGATACCGACGGCGTCCGGAACGGTTTTGACCTCGAGATGCTGGACGCTGTGGCGACACGGGTCAATGTGCCTATCATCGCCAGCGGCGGCGCAGGCAAAAAGGAAGATTTCCTCGAACTGTTCCACCACAAAGGCATTGACGCCGGACTTGCGGCAGGCATCTTCCATCAGAAGCTGCTCACCATCCGGGAGCTGAAAGAATATTTGAACCAAAATGGAATCGAAATGCGGCTGTGAACCTCTTGCGTTTCCGCCGAGTTTAGGATAAACTGTATGTATCCCCTTTTGAGGGGGAGGAGAATTTTTATGGAACTGAAATTTGACGAAAAAGGCCTGATCCCTGCCATCGTGCAGGACCACTATACCAAAGAAGTCCTGACTCTCGCTTACATGAACGCTGAGACGCTGGCACTGACCATCGCCGAGGGTCGGACGGTATTCTGGAGCCGGAGCCGTCAGGAGATCTGGCGCAAGGGCGAAACGAGCGGCAATGTGCAGAAGGTCGTGTCCATCACTGCCGACTGCGACAAGGACGCTCTGGTGGTCGAGGTCGTCAAGAGCGGCCCGGCCTGCCACACCGGAGCCGAGAGTTGCTTCTTCAACGAGGTGTATGTCTCGCCGGAGCTGAAGCAGTTCAGCTGGCAGGGGCTGTATGACCTCATCAAAGGCCGCAAGACCGACCCGAAAGAGGGCAGCTACACGACCTACCTCTTCGAGAAGGGCAAGGAGAAAATTCTCAAGAAAGTCGGCGAGGAATGCACCGAAGTCATCATCGCAGGCGAAAAAGAAGACAACGAGGAAACGATCTATGAGATCAGTGATTTGGCGTACCATGTTCTGGTGCTGATGGTTCAGGCCGGAATCACAGTGGAGGATATCACCCGTGAACTGGAAAAACGCCATGTCATCGACCACAAGGTGAAACAGGAAAGGATGCAGTGAGTTCAACTATGGCAGATTACAAGAAGTCCAGCGTTCATTGCCACTCGACAATGTGTGACGGCAAAAATACCTTACAGGATATGGCCTCTGCTGCCTGTGCGCAGGGGTTGACGACTCTGGGCTTCACAGGCCATAGCTATACCCAGCGTGACCGGGAATACTGCATGAGCCCCAGCCGCACCGCACAGTACAAAGCCACCATCGCAAAACTCAAAGCGGAGTACAAGGGCAAGGTGGATATCCTCTGCGGCATCGAGTGGGATCTGCTGAGCGAGGACAAGTACGAGGCTTACGATTACTGGATCGGCAGCGCACACCACCTCTACGGCAAGAAGACCGGCAAGTATTACGAGATCGACTTCCGCCCGAAAGACCTGTGGGATTGCATCAACGACGATTTCGACGGAGATGCTCTGGCCGCAGTCGAAGCATATTTTGCCGAGGTCGAGAAGGTCGCAGCCCTCAAGCCCGACATTCTGGCTCATATCGACCTCATCAAGAAGCTGAACGCCGACGGCGAGTTCTTTGACGAAGAGGCTCCCCGGTACAAGGCAGCCGCTCTGAAAGCACTGCAGGCTGCAAAAGAGAATGACTGCCTGCTGGAGGTCAACACCGGCGGCGTCTACCGTGGCTACCGCAAGGATTTCTATCCCGGTGCATGGCTGCTGGGCGAGTGGCAGAAGATGGGCGGCAAGGTCATCATCACCTCGGACTCCCACGATGTTTCCAGCCTGACGTATGGCTTTGATGAAGCTGCCGCAGCGATCAAGGCAGCAGGTTTTACCAGTGTCGAAGTGCTGACCGGCAGCGGCTTCGAGACGCAGGAACTGTAATTTCATTTTTCAAATCAGACAAAAGGGCGATCCCTCGGTATTGCTGAGGGGTCGCCCTTTGCAAGTGAACTTCCCGGAGGAATTATGACCCAGACCCAAACCACAAAAAGATCCTTTTTCAATCAGAACGTTGACCTGATGAACGGCTCCATTGTCCGGAGCCTGCTGGTCTTCATGCTGCCGATTTTTGTCTCAAACCTGTTCCAGCAGCTCTACAACACCGTGGATACCATGATCGTCGGAAATGTGCTGGGCGATACCGCCCTTGCTGCCATTGGCTCCTGCGGTTCGATCTACGAGCTTCTGGTCGGTTTCGGCCTCGGTATCGGCAACGGTCTTGCCATCGTCGCAGCACGCTCCTATGGAGCGCAGGACGAGGAACTGCTGAAGAAGACCGTCGCCGGTTCTCTTGTCATCGGCCTGATCGCGTCTCTTGTCATCACGCTGGCCGGATTTTTCGGTCTGCATCCGCTTCTTGTCCTGCTGGATACCCCGGCTGAAATTCTGGAAGATGCGTACAGCTACATCTTCATCATCGACCTCGGCGTCATCGTCATGTTTGCCTATAACCTGTGTGCCGGTCTGCTCCGTGCCATTGGCAACAGTGTGATGCCGCTGGTCTTCCTTATCATCTCATCCCTGCTGAACGTGGCACTTGACCTTCTGTTCATCGCCGGAATGGGGATGGGTGTAGCCGGTGCCGCCGTCGCAACTGTCCTTGCGCAGGGCGTCTCGGTCGTTCTCTGCGTTATCTACGTCTGCAAAAAAACGCGCATCCTTCTGCCTGCAAAAGAACATTTCAATGTCGGTAAAAACCTATACTGGGAGCTGTTCAGTCAGAGCATCTCGATGGGTCTGATGAGCAGCATCGTCTCGGCTGGTTCTGTCATTTTGCAGTACGGCATCAATGGCTTGGGAACCCTCGTCATTGCCGGCCATACCGCTGCCCGGAAGCTGTTCAGCGTCACTGACATGCCGATTCTGGCAATGGCGTCCGCCGGTTCGACCTTTGTTTCCCAGAACCGTGGAGCAAACCATCCCGACCGTGTCCGGAAGGGAATGCGAGATATTTATATCTACTCGGTTATTGTGGCCGTCTGCGCTGTCCTGCTGATGCGCTTCGGAGCCGAGTGGATGGTGCAGTTCGTCTCTGGTTCCAGTGAGCCAGTCGTCCTCGAAAACGGCGCACGGTATCTGCTCTGGAATGCTCCTTTCTACGCAGTTCTGGGCGTCCTTATCTCGACCCGTTACGCTCTCCAGAGCCTCGGTCAGAAAGTCCTTCCCCTCTTTTCCAGTGTCATCGAGTTCGTGGGTAAGATCGTGTTCGTTATCTTCTTCATCCCGAAATTTGAATATAACGCCGTTATCCTCTGTGAGCCCATCATCTGGTGCTTCATGGCAGCATATCTGGTCGCCGTCTATCTCCATGACCCGTTTGTGTTCCCCAAGAAAAATAAGACCAGCGTATAAAACAGGCCGTCCTCTGCGTTTGCTGCGCAAAGGACGGCCTGTTTTTGTTTATACGCTCCTCCACTGACTTTTTCGGTCAGCGGAGGATCTTTTGTTTTTTAGCCGTACAAAGCCGCTCTTATCAAAAGTGCAGGTCAGTCGGCTTTGTATTATAGTGCTTCTCAGCCGAGGACAGCTTATCATTTCCGGTGGCAATGTCGATCTGTTTCCAGCGGCACACCGAATACATCACCAACAACGCCAACGCTGAATGCATCGCTGTCGATGTACTTCACACTCGCCGGGATATAAACACTGCGCAGACTATCACAACCGCCAAAGGTACCGCTCTCGATTTCGGTAAGACCTTCCGGCAGGATGAGATAGGAGATACCCGTACCGGAGAACGCCGATTTCCCGATCGTCTTGACACTGGCCGGAAGCGACAGCTCCGAAATCGCAGTACCGCTGAACGCACTGCTTGAAATTTCCGTTATAGTATAGCCGTCGATTTGACTCGGCAGGGTCAGCACACGGTCGGGCTCTTTGCAGGTCGAGTCATAACCGGTCAGAGTAACTGTCTTTGCACCGTTCTGCACATACGTCCAGTTCACTTTGTTCGGGTCCGGCTTGCTGGACGCATCGCTGGAACTCGAAGAGCTTGAACTGCTAGGCTGGCTGGTGTTCGTGGAAGAGCTGGCCGGATTTGAGGAACTTGCTGGCGGAGTCGTACCGCCGCAGGAGGTCAAGATCATCGCCGCCATGATCGACGCCGCCAACGCACCGGAAACCGCACGCAGATATTGTTTTTTCAATTTCATTTCTGACACGCTCTTTTTAATTTTCATCGCATTCCCACAGAGAAATTTTCTCTGCGTCTTCTCTTTTCGTTTTAACGGAATATCCGTTAAAAATCAAGATGCGCAGCCCATACTTTGTAGACTTTCTACAAAGAGGTGATACGATGTTATATATTGAGCGTGTCAAGGAGCTGCGCGACGACAACGACCTCAATCAGACGCAGGTTGCAAAGGCAATTCATGTTGCCCAGACGACTTACTCCGACTACGAAAAGGGAAAGGTGCGAATGCCGGTCGAGTGTCTCATCCAGCTTGCGAAATTTTACGATGTTGATATGAATTACATTACCGGCGTCAGCGACACCCGGCGGTCTTTTCCCACCAAATGAAAACACCCTCTGTCCGCAAAGACAGAGGGTGTTTTGTTGTGATTCAGTTTACCCCAGCAGAGCCAGAACGCCGCTCTTCGGGCGTGCGCCGACGGACTGATTGACCAGCTTGCCGTCCTTGAAGACCAGCAGAGTAGGGATACTCATGACGCCGAATTCGGCGGCCAGCTCGGGCTGCTCGTCCACGTTGACCTTACCGACCTTGATATCACTGCGCTCCTCGGCGACCTCGTCCACGATGGGCGAGAGCATCCGGCAGGGGCCGCACCAGGTCGCCCAGAAGTCCAGCAGGACGGGCTTTTCGCCGTGCAGAACCTCTGCGTTAAAGTTGTCTTTCGTGATGGTTACGACTGCCATATTCAAAATCCTCCATTCAGAAGCATATTTTTGTGTGATGGCATTAGTATACCCCAAAAGAGGCTGTTTTTCTGTAACTGTGTCACATATCTCATTCAAAAGCGCAAAAAAGCCCGGAATGGGAAGAAAGAACCGTTCCGGGCAGAGGATCGCTATTTAAATTTTACCAATTACAGGCCAGCAACACAGTTCTTGCCGGCGATGTAGCCATAGTAGACGCAGAGGCTGTGGCTGATGCCACGCATGCAGATCGGATACTCAACTGCATAGCGGCTACCCTGCACATTGCCGCAGACATACAGGCCCTTGATGATATCACGCTCCGGGCTTGCAGGATCTTCCTCGGTGAAGGTGTGGCAGTTCTCGTCGCTCTCCAGACCGCCGACGCAGACCAGCATGGAAGTGGTACCCCACTGGCATGCGTAGTACGGGGGATTCTCCAGAGCGAACATCCGGCTTGCCGACTTGCCGAAGTCGTCATCAGAGCCAGCCTTGCACAGCTCGTTGTAACGCTCGATGGATGCCAGAGCGTTGTCCAGAGCCTCGCCCTCAAAACCGCACTGGGCCAGCAGGTCTTCCAGCGTATCAGCCTTGAACTGATATGCGTCAGCCTTTGCGCTGGTCTTGGTATACTGACGGTCAGAGTAGTTCGGGTTGGACTCGTCCTCATCCTCGGGGATGATATAGCACAGGCCGCCGTGGTTTGCCGGCATGTAGGGGATCTCATCGCCCCACTTGGAGTCGTAGAGCTGGAAGGAGGTGCATTCGGGCTGCAGTTCGATCTGGTTTTCCAGCTGCTGGCCGGGGATGCACTCATTCATGAAGCGGTCGCCGTGCTTGTTGATCTGCAGGAAGGGGGTAACGCCCATGCCGCTGCCCATGTGGTGGGTCATCGGAGCGTGATGATCCTGAACCTTTGCGCCGATCCATGCGCCCATGCGCAGGCCATCGCCGGTCTCGACCGTCTTGCCCTCGACGTCAACACCCAGCATACCCATTGCGCCCATATTGGCGATCTTCTTCTCGACGATCTCCGGAGCAAAGTGCTTCATAATCTTCTCGTCGCCGGAGTTATCGCCGGTGGCCAGAATGACACCCTTGGAAGCGTTCAGCTGGATGTACTTGTTATCATTCTGCGCATCACGGATGATGACGCCGGTCACACGGCCGTCGCTGTCCTTCAGCAGCTTGGTGCCAAAGCAGCCATAGAAGGTCTTTGCGCCTGCATCCAGAGCCTTGTTCAGGTTGGCCTCGACGATAAAGCCCTGCTGGTCTTTACGGGAGGAACGGAACTCCATGCTGGAGGGGAAGGTGGGGAACTCCTCATTGCGGTAATCGTAATGCTCGGGCTGAGGCCATGCCAGAGGAACCAGAATGCCCTTGTCGAACTGCTCCTGAGTAACGACCTGACGGGTAGTGTCGCAGATGGTCAGCTCGGGATATGCCTCGATGAACCAGTCCATAACCTCGTGTGCGTGAGAAGCCCACTTTTTGAGGATGGAACGCTTATTGCGGTAGGTGCATTCACGCATCAGGCGGTTAACGACAACATCCTCATCGACGATGTTCTCACGACCCCAACGCTTGTTCAGGGAACCGTTCAGCAGAGCGTACTCACCGCTGCGGCAGTTGAAAGAAGAACTCTTCTCGACGATAGCGACCTTTGCGCCCTCTTCGGCAGCAGCACGGGCTGCGCAGATGCCGGACAGACCTGCACCGATGACAACAACATCGAAGTCCTGCGTCTCGCTTGCCTCGACCTGCGGCTCTTCACCCAGCCAGTCATCGCCGTCGTCTGCACTGGTATCCTCAGCCGGAGCGTCGGTCTTGACGCCCATTGCCTGTGCGATACAATCCGCAGCAGCTTCCTTGACGGCGTTGGTGGTGACCGTTGCGCCGGAAATGTTGTCCACTTCTGCGCTCTGAGCAACCATCAGAGCTTCCTGCAGGGTAGGAGCAGCCACGCCGCCGATGCTCTCGGTCTCGTTGGAGGTATCCACGACGACCTCGGTGATGGCAGTCTCGCTGAAGGTCATCGTAACTTTGACCTCACCGATGCCGGTAGCAGTACCTGTGTAAGTACCGGGAGTGTACAGAGCCTCTCCGCTCGATGCGGCGGTAGAGCTGCTGGAAGCAGCGTTGCAGGCAGCCAGTGCGCCGGCGGTGACACCGCTCATTGCGGCAGCGGCAGCGACTCTCAGGAAACCCTTACGGGAAATCTTATTCATCTGCGTTCTCCTTGTGTTCTCTTTCTTCCTTGCGATCTTCTTACGTTTGCAGGCCGAAAATCACCTGCGCCGCACTTAGTATAAAATATAACGAAGTAAAAGGGAATTAAAAAATCTTAAGCAGTCTTATAAAAGATATTTATAAGCAACTCGTTCTGTGGTATACTAAAAAAGAAAGGAGAGCTTTACCATGAACGACCATCAGCTGCTCTGTTTTCTGACCGTGAGCCGGACGCTGAACTTTTCCAGCGCAGCACGGGAGCTGTACTGCACCCAGCCTGCGCTGAGCTACCAGATCCGAAGTCTTGAGAAAGAACTTGACGTTGCGCTGTTCCATCGCAGCACGACCAGCGTTGCCCTGACCGAAGCAGGCCGGGCATTTCTGCCGCACGCACAGAATGTCTACCGGGATATCCTCAACGCCCGGAACGAGATACGCCCTTACGCCCGGCAGAAGCACCTTATCCTGAATCTTCCGCTGGTCTTATTGCAGCGTGACCCCATTTATCCCGTCCTGATGGAGCGGCTCCACACCGAATTCCCGGGTTACGAGCTGGAGATCCGTACCGAACCGGTGCAGGGAAGTCTCCACCGTTTTCTGACGACCGAAGCAGATGCTGCCGTCTACCTGCCGCTGTCAAAACTCCAGCCCGAGATCGACGCAACACCGCTGGTAAAGAACAGCTGTTATCTTGTCGCTTCTCCACAGCATCCGCTGGCAAACCGCCGGGAGCTGTTCCCAGCCGACCTTTCCAACACGCTCATTTACTGTGAGCCTATTTTCGGCGTGGTAGCCGAACATCTCCGCAGCCTGCCCGAGATGCCGTATTCCGCACCTCGCTGGCGGATGGTAGACACTTACGAAACCGTCTACGCCAGCCTTCTGGCCGGAAAATGCCTGCTCATCAGCCCGATGAAGTACCCGGTCTACCCCGATGACTGGTATCACCCGGTGCAGATGAGTTCGCCCATGCCGGATACCTGCCTGCTCACCCTCCGGGATGACCCCCGGCCTGAGATCACCCATCTGAAACAGATCTTTCAGCAGGTGTACCGGGAATTTTTCAACGAACTATTTTAAGGGATATTAAGGTATAATATATCATATTTTCAACCAAAAAGAGGTTTCCTCCTTCTGTCGTGGCGACAGAGAGAAGAAACCTCTTAGTTCTTTATTGAAGTTTCAGGTCAAAGCTTACTTATTCAGCATCTCTTTAGCGGTCTTGATGATAGTTGCGGCATCCAGACCGTACAGCTTGAGTAGATCCCAAGCCGGGCCGGAGCAGCCGAACTTATCCTGAACACCCACACGGCGAACAGGAGTGGGCAGCTTCTCGCTCAGCAGAGAGCAGACAGCCTCGCCCAGACCACCGATGACGCTGTGTTCCTCAGCGGTGACGACCTTGCCGCACTCTTTTGCCGCTTTGAGGATGATCTCTTCATCCAGCGGCTTGATGGTGTGGATATTGATGACACGGGCATGGATGCCTTCAGCAGCCAGCTCTTCGGCAGCCTTGCGTGCTTCGTTGACCATCAGACCGGTAGCAATGATAGCGATATCGTTGCCCTCCGTGATCTGCTCGCCCTTGCCGATCTCAAAGTGGTAGTTGGCCGGGTCATGGAAGACGGGAACTGCCAGACGGCCAAAGCGGAGGTAGACCGGACCCTGCATTTCGTAGGCGGCACGGACAGCGGCACGAGCCTCGATATCATCCGCCGGGCAGATGATGGTCATACCGGGCAGGCTGCGCATGAGGGCAAAGTCCTCACAACACTGATGAGATGCGCCGTCCTCACCGACGGAAATGCCGCCGTGAGTCGCACCGATCTTGACGTTCAGACGGGGATAGGCGATCGAGTTGCGGATCTGCTCGAAGGCACGGCCAGCGGCGAACATTGCGAAGCTGGAAACGAAGGGAACATAGCCCATCGTGGACAGACCGGCAGCGACGCCCATCATATTGGCCTCAGCGATGCCGCAGTCAAAGTGGCGGTTCGGGTATGCCTTGCGGAACACGCCGGTCTTGGTCGCAGCGGCAAGGTCTGCATCCAGAACTACGAGGTTATCATGACCCTCAGCGGCCAGCTCTTTCAGGGTGTTGCCATAGCTCTCACGGGTTGCGATCATTTTCACATCTGCCATCTTACTTGTCCTCCTCTTCCAGCTTGGCGTAGGCCGCGTTCAGCTCCTGCATTGCGACGGCATATTCGTCGTCGTTGGGGCCTTTGCCGTGCCAATCCACAGAGTTGGTCATATAGGAGACACCCTTGCCCTTGACGGTATCAAGGATGATGCAGGTGGGCTTCTCGGTCTCTGCATGGAATGCCTTGATTGCATTCTCGATGGCGTCGAAGTCGTGGCCGTCGATGGTGATGACGTTAAAGTTGAACGCCTTCATCTTCTCATCCAGCGGTGCGCTGTTCATGACCGTCTCGGTATTGCCGTCGATCTGCAGATGGTTGCGGTCGAGCATGACGCAGAGGTTGGACAGCTTATAGTGAGAAGCGAACATGAATGCTTCCCAGCACTCGCCCTCTTCCACCTCGCCATCGCCGACGATGGTGTAGACGCTCAGCGGCTTATTGGACAGCTTTGCGCCCAGAGCCATACCGCAGGCAGCGGAGACACCCTGACCCAGACTGCCGGTGGACATATCCACGCCCGGCGTGCTGTTCATGTTGGGATGACCCTGCAGGTAGCTGCCGATCTTGCGCAGCGTCTTCAGGTCTTCGACCGGGAAGAATCCACGCTCCGCCAGAGCAGCGTACAGAGCCGGTGCTGCGTGGCCCTTGGACAGAACCAGACGGTCACGGTCTGCGTTGTGCGGATCTTTGGGGTCAACATTCATATCCACAAAATAAAGGTAGCTCAGCACTTCGGCGATGTCCAGACTGCCGCCCGGATGACCGCACTTTGCGCTATGGGTTCCCTCGATCACGCCCATGCGGATATGGCAGGCGTGTTTTGCCAAGGTAAGCTTTTCTGCATTTGTCATGATGGTCCTCCCGTATGAACCTCAGAAATTTGCATGTGTGCGTGTGCAGAGCGATTTTTGTCCTGCGCACGATTCGTCAAGTTTATATTATCTATTCTGTGCAAAAAGGTCAAGCTTCTTCCGGCAAAATGTACATCACCGGGGAAATTTGATTGGAAATGACGTTCTTTTTGTGGAAAATGCAGCCTTTTTTCTCCGTTGACAAGGCTCAATTTAAATGCTATAATTTTCACGAATTCCGGCAGGAAGCCGGAGCGTCGGACTGAAGTCCAGTTTACATTTCCACAACATTTTTGCTTGTAGTTTGAACAGACGCCATGAAGGGGTCTGCTGTTGGCATACACGCTGACGGCAGACCCCTCTTTCTATTCCATTTCAGGAGGACTTTCATGAACACCAAGACCACTTCCCCGGTACGCGATCTCGTTCTGGCCGCTCTTTTCCTTGCGCTGGCCTTTATCCTGCCGATGTTCACCGGCCACATCCCTCAAATCGGCAACATGCTCTGTCCGATGCACTTTCCAATCCTGCTCTGCGGTTTCGTCCTTGGCGGCCCGTGGGGATTAGTGGTCGGTTTTGTCGCTCCGCTGCTCCGCTCGGTTCTGTTCGGGATGCCCCCGATGTTCCCCATCGCCATCTCGATGGCTTTTGAGCTTGGCACCTATGGCCTTGTCTCCGGCCTGATGTACCGGAAGGTCAAGCACACTCTGCCCATGACCTACGCCACCCTGCTGACCGCAATGGTCTCCGGCCGTCTGGTCTGGGGTGCTGTCCGGTTCGTTCTGGCCGGTCTGTCCGGCAGCAGCTTCCCGTTCTCAGCGTTCCTCTCCGGCGCGCTGTTGACCGCTCTGCCCGGCATCATCGCCCAGCTCATTATCATTCCGCTCATCATCACCGCGCTGCAGAAGGCTAAGGCGATGGATTAACGGGTTTTTCTTTTGCTTTCCCCCAGACAAATTTCGGCGTTTCTTCCAAAAACATCCCAAAAAGTTTATTCGGAACGCCGAAATTACTGTGAACATTCAATTAAATCTTGTAAAATCCTGAGAAATATGTAAACTGAGATACAACAATGTGTCGCAGCTGTGACGGGAAAGATTGTGCTTTCCGGCAGGGCGGCAGGAAAAGGAGAGTTTCTATGAGAAACGCAAAGCAAAGCATCCGGCGCACCGTGGCCGGACTGCTGGCAGGCGCGATGCTTCTGGGCATGACACCGCTGGCCGCGTTTGCGGAAGGGTCTTCTTCCGCATCGGGCGACTGGCAGTTCAAAGCCTTCGGCACCTCCACCGCAGCAGACGTCAACACCATCGCAGATGGCGCGGACATCAATGGCAAGGTCACCCTCAACTCCTGCACCATCAAAGATGATGGCACCATCGACAAGAAGGGCGGCAAGTTCGTCGCGGACTCCCCGGCAGACGGCCTGTCCTTCTACTACACCACCATCGACCCGACCACCCAGAACTTCTATTTACAGGCCGATGTCACCATCGACTATGTGAACCCGGCTCCGGACGGTCAGGAGGGCTTCGCCCTCATGGTGCGCGACAGCATCAGCGGCTCCGGCAGCTATTTCTCGAATCAAATTTCTGTCACCGGCACCAAGCTCCCTCTGGACGGTGTTGAGATCAAGGACGCTGTGGGCATCCGCAGCTACACTGGCATCATCTCCAACGAGACGGCCGCTTCCAACGACGTCAAGTCCAACCGCGCGGCGTTCAGCTCGCAGGCCATCAAGCAGGGCGACACCTATCGTGTGAGCCTTGCCAAGACCAGCAACAGCTACGTCGCCACCCAGTACGCCATCAACGCCGACGGCACGACCGGCGACGTCATCGGCTCTTCGACCCTGTACATCCCGGCGAAGGACACCACCGCTTCCAGCGTCTCCAAGTACGCAGAGCTGGACGACCCCATGACCGTGCAGGAAGCCAACAAAGCCTATCTGGGCTTTGCGGCGGCGCGCGGCATGAACGTGACCTTCTCCAACATCACCTACACCACGAGCGCGTGGAACGCTTCCGAGTGGACGCTCCAGCCCACCAGCTACGTCGACCCCGTCTACCAGATCACCAGCCCGGCCACCTGCACCGGTGACAGCTATGAACTGGTGTTCAAGGCCAACGCCGACGGCAAGGCGACTGTCTCCGCAAACGGCGTGGTCGTGGACAAGGATGTGGACATCAAGGCAGGCGAGACCTTCTCCAAGAGTTACGCTGTGGCCGGCGATACCACCTTCAAGGTCAAGTTCACCCCGGACAAGAGCTACGCCATCAGCGCGTACGAGAAGCTGAGCAGCTACGATTCCGCCACCATCGAGAAGAAGGTCTCTCTCCGCGCTCTGGGCGCGAACGGCGTCATCGTCGTCACCCCGAACGGCAGCGCAGCCAACGGCGGCACCAGTGCCGAAGACGCAGTCGACCTGCAGACCGCGCTGAACTACGCCGCAGCAGGCCAGACCATCCAGCTGGCAAGCGGTACTTACAACCTGACCGGCGAGCTGAAAGTCGAGCGCGGCCGCGACGGCACTGCAGAAGCTCCCATCACCGTGACGACGACCGACGGCAAGTACGCAACGCTGGACTTCGGCGGCGTCGGCACCGGTTTCAGTGTCTGGGGCAACTACTGGAACATCAGCAAGGTCAACATCACCAACACCGCAGACGGCGCGAAGGGTATGCAGCTGGCCGGCAGCTACTGCGTCCTCGAGCAGATGAACTTCTACAACAACGGCAACACCGGCCTGCAGGTCTCGGGCCTGTCCGCCGATAACAAGGCTCTGTGGCCCAGCCACAACACCATCAAGAACTGCACCTCGATGAACAACGCAGACCGCGCGATGGAAGACGCCGACGGCTTTGCCGCCAAGCTGACCACCGGCGAGGGCAATGTCTTCGACGGCTGCATCTCCGCCTACAACGCCGATGACGGCTGGGATCTCTTCGCAAAAGCTGCGACCGGTTCCATCGGTGCTGTCACCATCCAGAACTGCGTCGCCTACAAGAACGGTTATCTGATGCTGGCCGCGGAGCCGGTCAAGAAGCAGCCGTTCCAGTTCCCGACTGTCACCTGCGACGATGACGGCAACCTGAGCTTCAGCAATGTCGCTGTCACCATCGAGGCAGGCAACGGCAACGGCTTCAAGATGGGCGGCACCAATCTGCCCGGCAACCACAAGCTCATCAACTCCATCTCCTACGACAATGCCGCCAAGGGCATCGACTCCAACTCCTGCCCGGACGTCAAGGTCTACAACTCCACCTCTTACAACAACGAAGGCTATAACATCGCCCTCTATACCGGCAACAAGTCCGCTGTGACCGATTATGCCGCCGACGGCGTAATCTCTTTCCGCAAAGGTACCGACGGCAAGGAGCAGCTGGCTCTCCAGAGCCAGAGCAGCACCGCTGTCTATGGCCCGAACAACTTCTACTGGGATTCCGAAACCCAGACTAGCCACAACAAGTCCACCAACACCGTCACGGTGAAGGAGAGCTGGTTCGAGAGCCTCGACACTTCCATTGCTCCGACCCGGAACGCAGACGGCAGCATCAACATGCACGGCCTGCTCCTGCTGACCGCTGAGGGTCTGGCCGCCACCGATGCAGGCGCACGCGGTGCCGCATGGGGCCAGCCCGAGGCAACCAAGGCGACCATCTGGGTCGTCGGTGACTCCACCGTTTCCGCTTTCAACGACAGCTATTATCTGCCGCGTGAGGGCTACGGCGAGGAGATTGCGAACTACTTCAACGCAGATGTCTACAATCTGGCTGTCTCCGGCGCGTCCAGCAAGGACTTTACCGGCATGAGCAACTACAACACCCTGATGAACGGTTCCGACACCGTTCCGGCTCTGGGCGACGCCTCCGGCGACAAGTTCCTCATCATCGGCTTCGGCCACAATGACGAGAAGACCGAGCCTGCCCGTTACACCAACCCCAACGGCGATTATAAGACCGAAGGCTCCTTTGCCAACAGCCTGTACGTCAACTACATCCAGCCTGCTCTGGAACGCGGTGTCATCCCGGTCGTCTGCACGCCCATCGCGCGCCTGACGAACGAGAACACCAAGGCCAGCTACGACAGTGCTTCCGGCCACAAGACCCAGACCGTCACCATCGGCGATACCGTTTATGAGGGCGGCGATTACGCACAGGCCATCCGTGACATGTGCAGCAAGCTGCACCTCATCTGCGTGGAGCTGACCGATGCCACCATCAACGAGAACATCGCGATGGGCAAAAAGGCACAGTACACCCACAGCTTTACCGGCGCAAAAGAGGACAAGAAGGGCAATCTGGTTCCCACCGGCCTTGACCTGACCCACACCAACAGCTACGGCGCAAAGCTGAACGCATGGCTCATCGACCAGCTCACCATCGACACGCCGCTGGGCGCATACAGCAAGCACAAGGAAAAACCCACTTACAAGCAGTTCTACGGCGATGCCGCGAACCCGGATTACGTTCCTTCCAGCTATGTTTCTCCCACCGAGAACAGCACCCTCTGGCCGGCCTTTACCGATGCCACCGGCACGGTCTGGAATGGTTCCGTCTTTGGCAATGTCGGCGGCAATGACAAGATCTCCGGCGGCGACTTCACTTCCACCATCGACGGCCAGAACATCACCCTCGGCGTCACCAACAACCGCGGCAAGATCGCGTCCACCGTGGACGGCCTGATGATGTACTACGTCAAGCTGCCTGCAGGCACCAACTTCACCCTGACCGCAAAGGCTACCGTCAACTCGCTGGCAAAGAACAATCAGGTCTCCTTCGGCCTGATGGCACGCGATGAGATGTATGTCGACACCAGCATCTCCGATCCCCTCGGCGATTATGTCGCTGTCGGCACCCGGAATCAGGGCGCAGTAAACTGCTTCGGCCGCAAGAGCGGCGAGCTGTACGACGGCCCGGCTGCGACTGTCAAGTACGGCGCAGGCGACACCGTTGACTTGAAGCTCGTCGGCACGGCAGACGGCTTCACCCTGACCTACGGCGACAACGAGACGGCTTCGGCTGGCTTTGACTACGCGCTGACTGCCGTTGATTCCGATTACATCTATGTCGGCTTCTATGTGGCACGCAACGCAAACGTCACCTTCAGCGATGTTCAGCTGACGACCAACGGCGTTTCCACCGCTTCCGGTTCCGGCCTGAAAGCGGCATGGAACAAGCTCAAGGATGTCTTCCCGTTCTAAAATCAAAGTAGTCTTCTGACACACAGAACCCCATGCCTGTATTCGTCCGGGCATGGGGTTTTTGTTTGGGAGATATGGAATGCCCCTGTGCGGTATGTTACACTTAACTCAGGTCTTATGAGCCAGAAAGCAGCTTTACAACTATCCGCCTGCCATTCAGGAGCGTGCCATCCAGCGCGGCATCACCACACGGGAAGAGATGGACGCCTACCACGATTACGCATTCCACTGGAAATGGTTCTTTGTGAGCCTTATTGCCATCCTTCCGCTGTCGGCGATCATCGTCGTCATTGTAGCACTCGTCGGGCTCTTCTTCTGATATTTACCACGCACACACGCAAAAAAGACCAGCGTCGCAGATGCAATGCTGGTCTTTTTTCAGGGCTTTCGCCCTGTGTTATAAACACACACGAAGAAAGGAGAAATCAGTTTTTTCAGGACTTCAGGAACGCCGGCAGAGACTTGCCCTCTTTGATCCACTGATGATACTCAGCGGTCGCAGCAAACTCGACGTCGCCTGCGGAGTTCAGCGCAGTCTCGACAGAGTCCTGAACCACACCAATGATAAAGCCGACTCCGACCATCTGCATCGCGATATCATTCGAGATGCCGAACAGAGAGCAGGCCATCGGGATGAGGAGCAGGGAACCGCCTGCAACACCCGAAGCACCGCAGGCACCCAGAGCCGACATGATCGACAGAACGATAGCAGCCGACAGAGAAACTTTGATGCCCAGCGTATTCGCGGCAGCCAGAGTCATGATAGTGATGGTGATGGCTGCACCGTCCATGTTGATGGTCGCACCCAGAGGGATCGAAACGGAATACATATCCTTATCCAGACCCAGCTTCTCGCAAAGAGTCATATTCACCGGAATATTCGCGGCGGAGCTGCGCGTAAAGAATGCGGTCAGGCCGGATTCCTTCAGGCAGCGGAAGACCAGCGGATAGGGGTTGCAGTGCAGATAGATAAAGATGATGAACGGCGAGACGATGAGTGCCATGAACAGCATCGTACCGACAAGCAGTGCCAGCAGCTTGCCATACTGAGTGAAGATGGACAGACCATTGCTCGAAACGTTGGAATAGACCAGACCCATGATGCCGAAAGGTGCCAGATTGATGATCCAGCGCACGATCTGCGACACAGCATCAGCGGTATTTGCCAGAAAGACCTTGGTGCTGTCTGCGCCGTTCTTCTTCATTGCCAGACCAAACAGGCAGGCCCAGAACAGGATGCCGATATAGTTGCCGTTCATGATGGAGCTGACCGGGTTTGCAACAAAGTTTGCCAGCAGGGTATTCATGACCTCGCCCAGACCCTGCGGCACCACATCCGACTGAGCAGCCTCTGCCAGAACGACCGTCTGCGGAAAGATGAAGCTTGCGATGGATGCAACGGCTGCCGCAAGGAAGGTCGTCAGCATATACAGCCAGATGACCGTACCGAACCGGCGGTCGAGCTTGGACGAGCCTTGTGCCAGCGCACTCGCCACGATGACGAAGACCAGAACCGGCGCGATGCCTTTCAACGCACCGACGAACAGGGTGCCGAGTTCAGCGACCCAGCCTGCGCCGGGCACCAGCAGAGCCAGCACTACACCAATGATCAGACCGATCAGGATCCGGACGATCAGGCTGATGCCGTTGTAGCGTGCCGCAGCAGCTTTCAACGTTTTCATATTTTAACACTCCCTCTAACGCTGTACTCCAATAGCGTACAGATTTTCCCATTCCTCTATTTGGAACAAGTGCCATTATAGTCTCTTCTATCCCAAAAGTCAAAGATTTTGCTGGATTTTCCGGCATTTTCATCTGAACATATCCAGAGACGAAGTTTTTTCATCTGTATTTATATCAAGGACAGCTCGCTGCAAAAGAAAACAGACTGTCGAAGAAACGTCCAAAAACGTTCTCTTTTTCAGTCTGTCTGGAAACCGATTTATCGTTCGATCGGCAGGGACAGCGACATTTTCTGATAAGCGATACGGGGTGTGCCATTCGCCACATAGATGGTGCCGCATTCGGTAAAGCCGTTCTTTTTCAGGATATTCTGCATGATCTTATTGTCCTCATGGGTATCGGCACGCAGGCTCTCACAGTGTTCGAGGCACCATGTAATGATCTCAGTTGCTACACCGTGCCGCTTTCCCGAAGACGCCAGCCGATGGAGCGTGCCGTAAGGCAGAGTATCATTCAGCCAGCTGCCGTTTTCGATCCTTGCATAGGTCGGATCCACACCCAGAATGAAGGCAAACACGGCCATCATCTGCCCATTGACGAGGTAAACGAACAGTCGGTTGGTGTCGATATCTTCTTCGATCAGCTCTTGCGGCGGAAAATTATCACCCCACTGGTTCGGGTTTCCGGAATTTTTCATCGCCTGACGTGCACGGGCGTAAATCTGCATGATCTGCTCGAGGTCCGAGCGAGTCGCTCCACGAATCATCCTAGTACACCTTCTCTTTCCACACATCCTGCCGTGCGCATATCACAATCTACTAGTATTGTAGCACATTTCGGTTCTGAATTCCATACTCCGCCCAATTCATATCACAAAGAAAACCTCTCCGTCACCGCTTTGCAATGCCGGAGAGGTTGAACGCTTTCAAATATCACGCGCTGGTACGGGTACGGGATGCACAGCTGCGGCGGTATTCCCGGGGGCTCTGGCCGTAGCGTTCGTGGAACAGGCGGTAGAAATAGCTGGTGTTCTCATAGCCCACCTGTGTGATGATCTGCTGGATGTTCATATCGCTGCGGCGGAGCAGACGCGCCGCTGTTTCCATCCGGTGCTTCTGGAGCAGTTCCTTATAGGTCTTTCCGGTCTGTGCCCGGACGCATTCGCTGACGTATGCCAGTGAAACGCCATACGCCCGTGCCACGTTGGACAGGCTGGCCTCACGGTAATTCTGGGTGATCTCAGTTAAAGCCGCCTGAACGAGGGCATCCCGGCTCACGGTCTCGCCTCGCTCTTCCAGCGGAAAGTTTTTGACTGTCATAGAGCAAATCCTCCCTTGCGGCAGAGAGGGCGTGGGTTCGGGGGAGAAGCCGGACGCCCCATTCTGCCTGTTCAGCAGGCTCTTAAATTTAAGCCTTTCTGCACTATATACGAACCAGACAAGAAAAAGATTGCAGGAATTCAAAAAATTTCAAAAATTTTACTAAAAAAGCCGTCGTGCGGCTCAAAACAGCGGCACAGCGGCTTTTTCCGGAGAACAGTGAGGAAAACACGAAACCCATCCGGGTGAAACTCAGAACATATTTTCGTTGTGATATCGGCCGGTGCGGACAAACTCGACCCACTCAGCCACATTGACGGCATGGTCGCCGATCCGCTCGAGATACTTGATGACCATCAGGACATCCAGCGAGGCGTCGACCCTGCTCGGGTCAGCGGCGATCTCCTCGGCCAGCGTGTGCTTGATGGCATTGAAGTCATAGTCCACCTCATCGTCAGCGGCAATGACCTTCCGGGCGGCGTTCTCATCCTCGCTCGTGAGGGAATTCAGAGCGTCCAGTATCATCTTGTAGGCTTTGCGTCCCATCTCGATGGCCTGACTGATGGCCGGGTCGCCCTCCTTGCGGACGGTGACGAGGTGAGGGATGATCTCAGCGATATCGGCAGCATGGTCGCCAATTCGCTCGATATCAGTCACGACTTTCATGGCAGTCGAGATCCGGCGCAGGTCGCCGGCCATCGGCTGCTGACGGAGAAGCAGGGTCATGCAGCGATGCTCGATATCCCGTTCCATATTATTGATGGAGCCATCGCCTTTTACGATAGAAGCGGCAGCCTCGGCGTCCGCCGTGCAGAGAGCCTCGAGAGCATCCTCAACGGCATCCGCGGAATTTTTACCCATCTCGACCAGAGCGGCTTTCATCGCTTCGAGGTCTGAATCGTACTGTGTGCGCAAACTCATGCTCCGTTCCTCCTTAGCCGAAACGACCCGAGATATAGTCCTCGGTGCGCTTATCCTGCGGCGTGCTGAAAATGGTCTGGGTCGGGCCGACTTCTACCAGCTCACCCAGCAGGAAGAACGCTGTCCGGTCACTGATACGCACTGCCTGCTGCATATTATGGGTGACGATGACGACCGTATAGTTCTTTTTCAGCTCGCTCATCAGCTCCTCGACCTTCATCGTGGAACCGGGGTCAAGCGCACTGGTAGGTTCATCCATCAGCAGGACTTCCGGCTTGACGGCCAGCGCACGGGCAATGCAGAGACGCTGCTGCTGACCGCCGGACAGACCCAGCGCACTCCTCTTGAGGCGGTCTTTCACCTCATCCCAGAGTGCGGCACCACGCAGGGAGCTTTCGACCAGCTCATCCAGCTCTGCCTTATTCCGGACGCCGTGCAGCTTCGGGCCATAAGTAATGTTGTCGTAGATGCTCATCGGGAATGGGTTTGCCTTCTGGAATACCATGCCGACACGACGGCGCAGGTCGGTCACTTCCATTTCCCGGGCAAAAATGTCCTGTCCTTTCAGACGGACGTCGCCTTCGATGCGGATACCGGGGACGAGGTCGTTCATCCGGTTGAGGGTCTTCAGGAAGGTCGATTTGCCGCAGCCCGACGGCCCGATAAGAGCTGTGATCTCTTTTTCGCCGACATCCAGCGAGATATTCTTCAAAGCCTTGAAATCCCCATACCAGAGGTTGAGGTTCTTGGCTGTAATAACCGGTTCTGTCATACGATTCCTCACTGTTTTTGTTTCAGTTTTGTTTTTGCCAGCCGTGCTGCCAGATTGATGACCAGCACCAGAATCAGCAGCACCGCACCGATGCCCCATGCCGAATCGAAATCGCCGTCCTCAAAGGCACGCAGATAGAGCAGCACCGAGAGGGTCGCACCATTAGAGGTGTAGGCCTTGACGATATTCTTGGCGATGACCTCCGCCGCACCTGCGGTGAAGAGCAGAGCGGCACTTTCGCCCACGATACGTCCCACCGCCAGAATGCAGCCGGTCACGATACCGTCGATACTGCACGGAAGAACGATGGTGTGGATGATATGCCACTTGCCGGCACCCAGACCCATCGCGCCCTCACGGTAGCCCTGCGGCACCGTCTTGAGGGATTCCTGCGTCGTGCGGATGATGGTCGGCAGGTTCATAACGACCAGCGTCAGGGAGCCGGAGAGCAGACAGGTCTTGAAGCCCAGCGTCTGGGCAAAGACCAGCATACCCACCAGACCATAGATGATACTGGGGATGCCTGCCAGCGTCTCATTGGTGAACTCAATGACCTCGATGAGCCGCCGGTTGGTGGCGTACTCGGTCAGATAAACTGCTGCGCCCACACCCAGCGGAAGAACGATGAGCAGGGTCAACAGGATGACATACAGGGTGTTCAGGATGGCCGGGAGGATGCCGTCCGTGCCTTTCAGGACACTGGCGGTCGTCGTCAGGAAGGTCCAGCTGATGTGCGGAACACCGCGCGCCAGCACCAGACCGATGATACCGGCCACCAGCACCATCACCAGCACCGCCGCGACCCAGACCGCCGCTGTAAAGAAGCGGTTCCACGCCCGACGGGAGGGGGAGAAGTTACTTTTCATTCCGGCTTCCTCCCTTCAGGGCAACGTTCAGCACCACATTGATGAGCATGATGAAGACGAACAGCACCAGAGCGATGCTGAACAGTGCCTGTTTCTGCAGGCCGCCGGCATAGCTCATCTCCTTGGCGATGGCTGTCGTCAGGAACGTCACGCTCCGGAACAGGCTGTCCGGCATATTGGGGCTGTTGCCGGCGACCATCATGACCGCCATTGCCTCGCCGATGGCACGGCCAATGCCGAGGACGACGCCTGCCGCGATGCCGCTTTTTGCCGCCGGAACGCTGATTTTAAACCACGTTTCGGCGTCAGTTGCACCCAGTGCCAGACTGCCCTGTTCATACTCGGGTGGAACAGCGTTCAGAGCCGTGACCGACACCGAGACGATGCTGGGCAGGATCATGATAGACAGTACGACGATAGCCGACAGCAGACAGGCACCGGAGGCTTTGCCAAAGGTCTTTGCCACTGCCGGAACCAAAATCTGTATACCCAGCAGACCAAAGACGACGCTCGGGATACCGGACAACAGTTCAATGGCCGTCACGACCACGGTGCGCACCTTCGGGTCAGCCGCTTTCGACAGGAACACCGCCGTCAGCAGGCCGATGGGAACACCGATGATGGTCGCACCCAGAGTGCCATAGATGCTGGAAAGGATAAAGGGCAGGATGCCGTATTTCGGGTCGGCTGCCGTCGACGCCCATTCCTGACCGAGCAGGAACTTGAACAGGCCGATCTTGCCGATAGCCGGTACACCCGAAGCGATCATGTAGACCGAGATGAGGATCACGCAGCCCACCGCGAGGATGCCGCAGAGAAAGAAGAGGAAGTTCATGATAGCTTCAACCCACTCAGCGGCATTGCGCGGAAGCTCAAACGCTTTTTTCTTCATAAAATTCACGCAGGTCTTTTTTATTCATTCACCGGAACAGCACCAGCCGTGCGGATGAGGTCGGCTGCGTCTGCGCTGGTAGCAAAGTCGAAGAAAGCCTGTGCCTGTTCAGACAGGGTAACGGATTTGTTGGTGACGAAGACGAACGGACGCTGCACCTCGTAGCTGCCGTCCTTAACAGTGTCCTCACTGCACTCCACACCGCCGACCGTCACCATCTTGACGGTGTCGCCGACTGCGGACAGGGAAGCGTAGCCAATTGCCAGAGGGTTGGCCTCGACTGCGCTGATGACAGCACCGGTAGCGGTCAGCTCCTGTGCGTATTTGCAGGTATCCTTGACGTCGACGATGCTCTCGAAGCCGTCACGGGTGCCAGAACCGGCCTCACGGCCGATCAGGACAATCTCACCGTCTGCGCCGCCGACATCCTTCCAGTTGGTGATCTCACCAGTGAACATCTGCTTGAGCTGGTCGACGCTCAGGTCTTCCACTGCGCTGTCTTTATTGACGATGATAGCGATGCCGTCCAGAGCGATGGTGGTACCGTCGACGTCATTCTTCTCGTCATCCTTCAGGGCACGGGAAGACAGGCCGATATCCAGAGTCTTGTCGGTCGCACCGGTGATGCCTGCACCGGAACCGGTCGGGTCATAGCTGACGGTCACGCCGGGCTGGACTTCGGCAAAGCCCTCGGTCAGAGCAGCGATGACATTCTTCATCGAAGTGGAACCACCGGTCGCAACATTGCCGGACAGCTCACCGGCTGCAGATGCCGCAGCAGAAGAAGCCGTGGAAGAAACGGTGCTGGAAGCTGCAGCGGAAGAAGCAGAACCACCGCAGGCGGTCAGAGCAGCAGCGGCAGCAACTGCGCCGCAAACGGTCAGGAACGAACGACGAGTGATCTTTTTCATAATGGTTTTCCTCCAAATCAAACTCCGGAACTCTTTCCTCCGGGTCTTCTCTTGTGTTTTTCACTTTCCTCTGGGAACGCCTTTATTGTATCCAACTCGCCAGCCTTCTGCGACCACAGCCGGGAAAAATCGAGGTAAATTTTTCCTGCATGGTTCCGCCCGAATGTAAAAGACCCGTAAACGCAAAAAGCCGCCCGGCGATACTCAGAGCGAGTATCGCCGGGCGGCGGAAAGCTATTTATGACAGATTATCAAACGCCCAGCATCATCTTTGCTTCTTTTGCCAGAATCTTGCAGCGCAGGATCGTTTTGGTGTCCGCAGGGTTCGGATAGAAGACCACATAGATATAGTTAAAGGTAGACACACCCGTGCCTTTTGCGCAGATACAACCCTTTTCCTGCTGACCACGGCTCAGGGTGCGAGTATCCATTTTCGTCACATCCATGCTGTTGTCCAGACGAGCCATCGTATCTTTCGAGATATTCAGCTTGCTCGAACCATTCAGATAGATATCAAAGCTGCCGCCGGCCGGATCCAGCGGAACAGCCGTCGCACCGTTGTTGCTGACCAGCACTTCCGGCACAAAGTAATAGGTGCCATCGCTATATGAAGCATAGGACAGCTTGCGGACGGTCATCTTGACGCCCTTCAGCTCAGCAGTGTCGTTCAGACCAGTCGCATCTGCAATCAGACTGCCATCACCGCAGCCACCCAGCAGACCGGTTGCGGCAGTGGCAACAGCCAGCGCACCAACGCCCTTCATAAAATTACGGCGAGAAATGTTTTCCATAGTTCAGTTCCTCCTATCAGGCTTTCGAGGCTTTGACCGTGCCGTTGAAGTAAACGTCAAAGACTGCATACTCTCTGTCATCAAAACTCACTTTCAACGTCAGCGGAGTTTTGTTTGCCATATAACTTGCAAACGCATCCTTATTCGTCGTCTCAAAGACTGGCTCGCAGTCCTTAAATGTGCCAACGATGCTATTATATGCTCCCAGTGGATTGGAAAGCGTCATTTTCACATCGCCGAGCATCGCCGAAGTAAAAATTTCTTTATAAAGATACGTCGGCGAACCCTTTCCAGAATAGGAAATGCTTACAACCGGCAAGATTTTACAAGTCGGCTTCTGGGTCGAACCGCTCTGACCGAATCCTGTGCTTTTCACTTTCACTTTATAATCACCCAGTGTGACGGTATTGGGGTCAGGCACATCATTGCCGCCGTTGCCCGAGCAGCCAGCCAGCAGAGTCGAGGCAGCTGCGGCCACGGTCATCGCGGCTGCGCCTTTCAGAAAATTGCGTCGAGATACTTCGTATGCCATAGCAAAACCCTCCTAAATTTTTACAAAATTCCTATCCTAATGTTACCACATCCATTTTCACTGTCAAGCGTCGGAATTTCAGTTTTGCAAAAGTTTAAGATTTGTATAAAATCTCATTCTGAAAAACAAACAGCCGCCCGGCGTCTGACCGAGCGGCTGCAATGTTATTTTTGTCTCAGAAGTCTTCTTTCTGCCCATCCGGACGGTAGAAATCCGTATACTTGCGGTACTGCGGTGTTCCCATGACCCGGCGGTAGCAATCGACCAGAGCGGTCACGGACTCTCCGATGTCCGGCGTCTCATTGCCCGGGCAGGGGAGAACGAGGATGCGGAACCATGCGTCGAAGAGCCGTTCTGTCCAGCCAGTGTCGATGGCACCGCACCGGGAATAGAAACCCAGACGCCGGACAGCCATCGCCTCGTCCTCTGCCTTTTCCGGACATTCGGACTCGATGATGATGGCTTTTGCACTCGGCTCATGTTCAGGCAGTTCCGCTAGAAGTTTCGCACCAAAACCACCCGCCCGATACGCAGGCAGAACGGCGAAATAATCCAGCTGGCTGACTTCGCAGCCCTCCGGACGCACCATCAGCAGATATGCCACCAGCGTTTCGCCCTCGTATACGCCCCATGTGTGGGAGCTGCCGGCAATCTCGCTGTTCAGGATCATGCTCAGAGGTTTCAGCTCACTGGGCGGAAAATCCCGGCGCATCTCCTCGAGGTATACTTTTGTCAGCTCGTCGGCGGTCAGCAGCCGCCATGTCAGGGTCTTGCTCATACGATACGGGTTCCTTTCTGGATCACAGTCTTGATATTCAGGTCTTTGTCGGCAAGGATGATGTTGCCGTAGCGTCCGGCAGCCAGACTGCCGTAATCATTGTCAATGCCGATGCTCTTGGCCGGGTTCTCGCTGGCGGTCCGGACAGCACTTTCCAGCGGAACGCCCATTTCGAGGACGGCACGCTTCATGCAGTCGTACAGGCAGGTCGCGCTTCCGGCAATGGTTCCCGGATGCTCGGTCAGGGTCGCACGAGGGCCGCAGACGGTGACCGCCTGTCCGCCCAGCGAATACTGACCGTCCGGCAGACCGCAGGCCATCATGCTGTCGGCGATCAAAATCACATGGTCGTCGTCAAAGGTGTTGAAGGTAAACCGCACCATTGCCGGATGGATATGGACGTTATCGGTGATCAGCTCGACTTCCGCTCCGCGCTCCAATGCCGCAATGATGGGGCCGGGTTCCCGGTGAGTGATGCCCGGCATGGCGTTGTACAGGTGAGTCATGTGGGTGGCGCCTGCGTCAAAGGCGGCGTTCGCGGTGTCATAATCGGTGCAGGTGTGGGCGATGGAGATGCGGACTTCATCGTGGCACTCCCGGATGAATTCCAGCGCACCGTCCTCCTCGGGAGCGATATCCACCAGTTTGATCAGGCCGTTTGCCCGTTTCTGCAGGCGGCGGAACATTCCGACATCTGCTTTATGCAGGTATTCGGGGTTCTGTGCGCCGACCTTCTTCGGGCTGATAAAGGGGCCTTCCATGTTGATACCGACCAAATCTGCACCCTTGCCGTTCTTGTGAGCGGCAGCGGCATCCATGACACCGTTCAAGATCTCTTCCGAGAAGGTCATAGTCGCCGGGCAGATGGCGAGAACACCCTTGCTGGCCTCGAAATCTGCCAGCGTCTGGATGGCCTCTTCATTGCCGTCGCAGAAGTCTTTTCCCATCGCACCGTGGAAGTGTATATCCACCAGACCGGGCAGGGCGTACAGACCCTCCGCGTCGATGACCTCCTCACCCTCTTCGGGCTGAGCGAAGGGAACGATCCGGCCATCCCGGATGGTCAGCGTGCCTTTTTCAAATGTATGACGGGGTGTATATACAAGTGCATTTTTCAGAATCATAGTCACTCAACTCTTTTCCGGGAATTACAGCAGGCTCAGTGCATCCTCATCGGCAACGAGGGTGCAGTCGGGGTGCATCTGGAGAATGGAGCCCGGGCACTCGGGCGTGACAGGGCCGGTAACGACAGCCTTGACCGCCTGTGCCTTTGCCAGACCGTTGGCAACGACCAGAACCTTGCGTGCCTGCATGATGGTCTTGATGCCCATCGTGTATGCCTGCTTGGGAACGAGGTCTTCGTTGCCGTCGAAGAAACGCTTGTTGGCCTCGATGGTGGCAGGGGTCAGGTCGACACAGTGGGTCTCCAGCTCGAAGGCCTCGCCCGGCTCATTGAAACCGATATGACCGTTGGGGCCAAGACCCAGCAGCTGCAGGTCGATGCCGCCCAGCTTGTGAATGATGGCGTTGTAATTCTCACATGCCTTGACCGCGTCGGGGTTGGTGCCGTCGGGCAGGTTGATGTGGCTGGGGTCGATGTTCACATGGTCGAACAGGTTGCGGTGCATGAAGCTCCAGTAGCTTTCCGGATGCTCTTTCGGCAGGCCACGGTACTCGTCGAGGTTGACGGTTGTGACCTCAGAAAAATCGAGGTCGCCCTTATTGTACCACTCCACCAGCTGTGCATATGCACCCACCGGTGTACCGCCGGTCGCCAGACCCAGCACGCAGTTCGGCTTCATGATGATCTGAGCAGAGATGATGTTGGCTGCCTTACGGGACATGTCCTTGTAATCTTTCGCACGAATGATCTTCATAGTTGGAACCTCCTGTTTTCTTACCCGACGCCCTGAATCTTCGAGGGCTGTTTTGATTAGTATACCATGTTTCCCTTTGGGAAAACAATTCTTTGTGTGAACAGAAAAAACCGCCGGAGCCGGGCGCGAACGCCCGCCCCCGGCGGCTCTCAGACAGCTGCGGAATCAACCAGACTTCCGCAGGAAACGTTTTGGGAGAAGTGTTACAGCATCTTCTTCAGCTCGTCGTAAACGAACTGGACCTTGGTGCCGATAACGACCTGACAAGCATTCTTGCTCGGGCGGATAACGCCAGCTGCGCCAGCGGCCTTGACAGCCTTCTCATCAACAGCAGTGTAATCCTTGATCTCGAAACGCAGACGAGTTGCGCAGTAGTCAACGTTTGCAACGTTCTCCTTACCGCCGATTGCCTTCAGGACGCCAGCAGCAACTTCCGTGTAGTTGTTGTTTGCCAGAACGACCTTCTTTTCAGCCTCTTCGTCATCGTCCTCACGGCCCGGAGTCTTCAGGTCGAACTTGGTGATAGCAAAGTAGAAGACAGCATAGAAGATGACGAATGCAGCAATGCCCAGAGGAATGATCATCCAGGTCTTAGCAGCTGCTGGCAGGGATGCGGAGAAGACCAGATCGGTCAGGCCAGCGGAGAAACTGAAGCCTGCGCGGAAGCCGGTGTAGTAGGTAATGATGGTGAAGATGCCATACAGAGCAGCATAAACGATATACAGGGGGAAGCAGAGGAACATGAAGCCAAACTCGAACGGCTCGGTAACGCCGCAGACGAATGCGCAGATAGCAGCGGAAACGACCAGACCGATCGCAGCCTTCTTGTTCTTTGCGGTCTTGACGATCGCCAGAGCAGCACCGGGGATACCGAACATCATGCAGGGGAAGAAGCCGGACATATACATGCCGAGGCTCCAGCTGACATCAGCAGAGGTTTCGCCTGCCCAGAAGTGAGACAGGTCGCCCAGACCGATGGTGTCGAACCAGAAGACGTTGTTCAGAGCGTGATGCAGGCCGGTGGGGATGAGCAGACGGTTCAGGAAAGCGTAGATGCCTGCGCCGATGCCGCCCATACCAGCGATGCCGTTGCCCAGAGCGACCAGTGCGCCGAAGATCAGCGGCCAGACGACCAGCAGAACGACGGAGACAACGATGGAGATCAGGCCGGTAGCAATTGCGACGAAACGCTTGCCGGAGAAGAATGCCAGCCAGTCAGGCAGCTGGGTGTTCTTGAATTTGTTGTAGCAGGCTGCGCCGACAACAGCGGCCAGGATGCCGATGAAGGAGTTGCCAGCGACCTTCTGGAAAGCGATCATGGTAGCGGTGCCGTCCTCGAGGGTACGGATCTGACCGACGACAGCCGGGCTCAGCAGCTGCTGCATCATCAGATAGCTGACCAGACCAGCCAAAGCAGCGGTACCGTCGTGGTCATCCGACAGACCGACGGCTGCGCCGATAGCGAACAGCCAAGCCATATTGTCGATCAGCGCGCCGCCTGCTTTCACCAGCAGGAAGCCGATGGTCTGAGTCATGCCGACGACGTCGCCGCCCTGCATGGTGGAGGGGCAGAGTGCATAGCCGAGACCCATCAGGATACCGCAGATCGGCAGTACCGCGACAGGAAGCATCAGTGCCTTGCCTAGTTTCTGGAGATACTTCATCATAAGCCACATTCCTCCTTAAAGAATGTTTTCTTTTTATGGCGGCTCTGGTTGAAGCCGTCCATAATTGCGTAACAATATCTTAACACAATTTAAGAAAAAAAGAAACCCTTTTCCGGTCATTTTCTGTCAAATTGCTTCAAAAGTCCTTGTTTGTGGTTGAAATCGTAAAAAGTTTTTGTTTTTCCTGTCAAAAAGTCCGTCTCTGAATGAAAATAGTTTTCTTTTTGAATGCAATTTCTTCAAACACTTGCATCCAACTGCCAAATCGGGTACTATACTATTAAAAGAAAAGCAAAAACGCTGGGAGGATTTTCCAAATGGAATGGACTGATATCCGTCTGACCGTCGCCAAGGCCGACGCCGACAACGCCGAAGCGGTCGCTACCATGATCGCCGAGGGCGGCATCTACATCGAGGATTACAGCGACATCGAGCAACAGGTGGCTGAAATTGCCCACGTCGATCTCATCGAGCAGGAGCTGCTGGACAAGCCGCGTGATACCGTCATCATCCACATGTACCTCGAGCCGGGCGCATCGCCGGTCGAGACGCTGGCTCTCATCTCTGCCCGGATGGAAGCTGCTGGCATCGCCTACACGGTCGAAACCGAGGGTGTCGAGCAGGAAGACTGGCAGAACGGCTGGCGCAAGTATTATCACCCGATGGACATCGGCAAGCATCTTGCCATCATTCCGTCCTGGCAGGAGTACGACACCGACCGGGTCAAGCTCATCCTCGACCCGGGTCTGGCTTTCGGCACCGGCGGCCACGAGACGACCAGCCTGTGTCTGGAAGCTCTGGACGAGCGTGTCAAGGGCGGTGAGCGTGTGCTGGACATCGGCACCGGCAGCGGCATCCTTGCCATTGCCGCTCTGAAACTGGGTGCAGCGACTGCCGAGGGCGTGGACATCGACCCGGTAGCCGTCCGCACCGCCGGAGAGAATGCGACTCTGAACGGCGTCGCTGACAAGCTGACCGTTCTGGTCGGCGACTTGTCCGACAAGGCCAGCGGCAAGTACGACATCATTACCGCAAACATCGTCGCGAACGCCATCATGAGCCTCGCTCCGGCCGTTCCCGGCCTGATGGCAGACGATGCGACCTTCATCGCCAGCGGCATCATCGACAGCCGGAGGGATGAGGTCATCGCCGCTCTGGAAGCCGCCGGGCTGACCGTGCAGGAAGTCAAGGAGAAGCGCGGCTGGGAGTGCATCATCTGCAAGAAGAATTAACCTCTCAGTCAATGCTTCGCATTGCCAGCTCCCCTGATAGGGGAGCCCATGATGTAATTGGATTGGAGAATATATGCCGCACCGTTATTTTACAAAGGAAATTGCCGACGGTACCGCCGTGCTGCGTGGCGCGGATGCGCACCATCTCGCCCGTGTCATGCGTGCCAAGCAGGGCGACACTGTCATCTTATGTGACGGCAATGCTGTCGAATACACCGCCGCCATCACCGGGTTCGGGGATGAAACGGTGGAGTTTTCGGTCGAAGAGGGCTATCCCAGCGGAGCCGAACCGAACATCGACGTAACTCTGCTGGTCGGCTACCCGAAGCAGGACAAGCTCGAGCAGGTCATCCGCCATAGCGTTGAGCTGGGCTGCGCTCACTTCGTGCCGTTCTTCAGCCGGTACTGCGTTGCCGCTCCCAAAAAAGAAGAGCAGAAGAACGAGCGGTACAACCGCATCGCCTTTGAAGCCGCCAAGCAGTGCGGCCGTGGCATCCTGCCGGATGTTGCTCTGCCGCTGCCGAACTTTGGTGCTGTCTGCCGGAGTCTGGATGAGTACGACCTCGTACTGTTCTGCTACGAATGCGGAGGTAAGCCGCTCCGGGAGCTTCTCGCCGACCTGCCCCACACAGAAGGCAGAAAGCCGAAGATCGCCATCATTACCGGTGCCGAGGGCGGCTTTGCGGTCGAAGAAGCCGAAGCCGCCGCAAAAGCCGGTGTGAAGACGGTCGGCCTTGGCCCACGCATCCTTCGCTGTGAGACGGCTCCGCTTGCCGTTCTCTCCGCCGTCATGACTCTGACCGGAAATCTGGAATAATATTATCTTTTCTATCTCTATATTAAGAGGAACTGCCGTCGGGTGGTTCCTCGTTTGTGTTTTCTGGCCGGATATTCTCATGGATATATTCACTTCAATTGTATATTTATCGAATATATTTATCATATTTTGCATAAATATGCAATGTGACATAAAATCACGTGGTCGGTTCCGTCATGTTTGGCGGTTTTTCGCATTGACGGAAAAGCCGCTCTGCGTATAATTAAAGGCGTGATACGAAACTTGTGAATCGAGTCGCCCGGGAGGGATGCCCGGTGCAGAAAAACAAAAGTGTAAAAATCAAAGGAGCAATCATTATGAAAAAGGAAAACATCAAAAAAGTCGTTCTGGCTTACTCTGGCGGTCTGGATACCTCCATCATCATTCCTTGGCTGAAAGAGAACTACAACAACTGCGAAGTCGTCGCTGTTTCTGGCGACGTGGGTCAGGGCACCGAGCTGGATGGCCTGGAAGAAAAGGCCAAGGCTACCGGCGCATCCAAGCTGTACGTCCTCGACCTGAAGAAGGACTTCGTTGAAAACTACATCTTCCCGACCCTGAAGTTCGGCGCAAAATACGAAGACTACCTGCTGGGCACTAGCTTCGCACGTCCCTGCATCGCAAAGGCTCTGGCTGACATCGCCATCAAGGAAGGCGCAGACGCCATCTGCCACGGCTGCACCGGCAAGGGCAACGATCAGGTTCGTTTTGAGCTGACTCTGAAGGCTTTCTGCCCCGACATGGCCATCATTGCTCCGTGGCGTGAGTGGGATATCAAGAGCCGTGACGAAGAGATCGACTACGCAGAGGCACACCACATTCCTCTGAAGATCAACCGTGAGACCAACTACTCCAAGGACAAGAACCTGTGGCACCTGAGCCACGAGGGCCTTGACCTCGAGAACCCGGCAAATGAGCCGCAGTACAACAAGCCCGGCTTCCTGGAGCTGGGTGTCAGCCCCGAGCAGGCTCCCGATACCCCGACCTATGTCACCATCCACTTCGAGAAGGGCATCCCCACCGCCATCGACGGCAAGGAGATGGGTGCAGTCGAGCTGGTCGAGTACCTGAACAAGGTCGGCGGCGAGAACGGTATCGGCCTGCTGGACATCGTTGAGAACCGTCTGGTCGGCATGAAGAGCCGCGGCGTCTATGAGACTCCGGGCGGTGCGATCCTGTACAAGGCCATCAACGTTCTGGAGACCATCACTCTGGACAAGGAGAGCGCACACTTCAAGGCACAGCTGGCTCAGAAGTATGCAGACATCGTCTACAACGGTCAGTGGTTCACTCCGCTGCGTGAGGCTCTGGACGCATTTGCAGACAGCCTCGAGAAAACCGTCACCGGCGACGTCAAGCTGAAGCTCTACAAGGGCAACATGATCAACGCAGGCGTGACCTCTCCGTACACCCTGTACGACGAGCAGACCGCTTCCTTCGGCGAGGATGAAGATTACAATCAGGCAGATTCCGCCGGCTTCATCAACCTGTTCGGCCTGTCCATCAAGGAGCGCGCAAAGCTGTCCAAGAGCTGGCCCGAGGTCAAGTAATTTTCCGATTCTTTAACATCATCCCCTCCGTGTGTTTTTTACACTTTCACACCGAGGTTTTCACAAACCGGCATCGTTGCCGGCGGCACCGCCGCAGGAGCGTTTTCCCCTGCGGCGGCTTTGCCGTTTTATAGAGGTATTGAATTTTATGGCAGAACAACTCTGGAAAGGCCGTTTTTCCAAGGCCGTCGATTCTCGTGTCAACGACTTTAACTCTTCCATCCGTTTCGACCAGCGGATGATCGCACAGGACATGCGCGGCAGCGGCGTCCACGCCGCCATGCTCGCCAAGCAGGGCATCATCTCCGAAAAGGACTGTGAGGACATTCTCAACGGTCTGGCTTCCATCGCGGACGACCTCGCTTCCGGCAAGCTGGAGATCGACCCCAACGCCGAGGACGTTCACACCTTCGTCGAGCAGACTCTGACCGCACGCATCGGCGATGCCGGCAAGCGTCTGCACACCGGCCGCAGCCGGAACGATCAGGTCGCTCTGGACATCCGTCTGACCCTCCGGGATTACAGCCGCACCCTGCAGGCCTATATTGTCGAGCTGGTGAAGGTCATCTGCAAAAAAGCTGCCGAGAACACCACCGCCGTCATGCCCGGTTACACCCATCTGCAGCGTGCGCAGCCCATCACCTTCGGTCATGCGCTGATGGCTTACGCATGGATGCTGCTCCGTGACCTCGCCCGTTTCGAGGACGCCATCGCCCGTATGGACGCTCAGTGTCCTCTGGGCAGCGGTGCGCTGGCTGGTACCACCTATCCGCTTGACCGTCAGTTTACCGCTGAAAAGCTGGGTTTTGCCGCTCCCTGCCCCAACAGTCTGGACGGCGTATCCGACCGTGATTTCTGCATCGAGCTTGCAAGTGCCATCTCTACCTGCATGATGCACCTTTCCCGTCTGAGCGAAGAGATCATCCTCTGGTGCAGCTGGGAGTTCAAGTTCATCGAGCTGGACGACGCGTTCACCACCGGCTCTTCCATCATGCCCCAGAAAAAGAATCCGGATGTCACCGAGCTGATCCGCGGCAAGACCGGCCGTGTCTACGGCGACCTGACTACCCTGCTCGTCATGATGAAGGGAATTCCGCTGGCCTACAACAAGGACATGCAGGAAGACAAAGAGGCCATCTTCGATGCAGTCGATACCCTTGAGCTGTGCCTGAAGACCATCACCCCGATGCTGGACACCATGAAGACCCTGCCGGCCAACATGCGCCGTGCCGCTGCAAAAGGCTTCATCAATGCTACCGACTGCGCTGACTACCTCACCAAGAAGGGAATGCCCTTCCGTGACGCTTATAAGCTGACCGGCTGCATGGTATCCGACTGCATCGCAAAGGACAAAGTCCTCGAAGAGCTGACCCTCGACGAATTCAAGGGCTACAGCGACCTGTTTGAAAATGACATCTATGAGGCCATCGACCTCGTTAAGTGCTGCGAGGGCCGCACCAGCTACGGCGGCCCGTCCGAAGCAAGCGTGAAGAATCAGATCGCACTTGCGCAGGAGCAGCTGAGCGCATGGGAGGCGAAAAACGCATGAGCGTAAAAGTGTTCATCGACGGATCTTCCGGTACGACGGGTCTGCGCATTGCCGACCGTCTGGCCGCACGCCCTGAGATCGAGCTGCTGAGCATCTCGGCAGAAGGGCGCAAAGATGTAAACGAGCGTGCGAAGGTCATCAACTCGGCTGACCTCGCCTTCCTCTGCCTGCCGGATGCGGCATCCAAAGAGGTCATGCCGCTGCTCCGACCGGACGTGAAGGTTCTGGACACTTCCACCGCCTTCCGCACCGACCCGGCATGGGATTACGGCTTCCCGGAGCTGAAAGGTCAGAAGGAAAAGATCAAGGACTCGTATCGTGTCGCCGTTCCGGGCTGCTATGCTTCCGGCTTCATCAGCATCGCTCGGCCTCTGGTCGAGCTGGGTCTGGTCCCGGCAGAGTATCCGTTCAGCTGCACCGGCCTTTCCGGTTACAGCGGCGGCGGCAAGAAGATGATTGCCGACTACGAAAGCCCGGAGCGTCCGGCACACAGCAAACTGGATGCACCCAAGAGCTACGGCCTGACCCTCGCCCACAAGCACCTGCCCGAAATGCAGAAGATCAGCGGTCTGGCTCATACGCCGATGTTCGTGCCGGTGGTCTGCGATTACTATTCCGGGATGCAGGTCCTCGTTCCGCTCGACCTCAAGGTGGCTGGCACCACCGCTGAGGCTATCGCGGCAGGTCTGGCGGACTATTACAAAGACGGCGCGACCGTCTCTGTCCACGGCCTGAATGAGACTCTGCCTGAGAACGGCCTGTACTCCAACGCTCTGGCCGGAAGTGACCGGATGGAGCTGTTCATGACCGTGAACGCAGCAGGCGACCAGATGATGCTGGTCTCACTCTTCGACAATCTGGGAAAAGGCTCTTCCGGTGCAGCTGTCCAGTGCATGAACCTGATGCTGGGGCTGAACGAGACAGAGGGATTGGAATAAACCATTCCGCCAAAAGTCTCCGCCATCGAGTGATTCGAGACGGAGCGGTTTTTACATAGGGGGATTTTCTATGAGTTATACAGAAGTTTCGGGCGGCATCTGCGCCCCGAAGGGTTTTGCGGCCGCCGGTGTCCACTGCGGCATCCGTGCCAATCATTCCGAGAAATACGACCTCGCCCTCATCAAGGCAGACGTCCGCTGTGCAGCCGCCGGTGTCTACACCACCAACAAGGTCTGCGGCGCACCCATCAAGGTCGACCGCGCCCATCTGACCGACGGCTATGCACAGGCTATCGTCGTGAACAGCGGCAACGCAAACACCTGCGCTGCCAATGGCGTCGCTCTGGCCGAGGAGTGCTGCGAGCTGGTCGGAAAAGAGCTGGGCATTTCGGCAAACGATGTTCTGCCGGCTTCTACCGGCGTTATCGGTCAGCCGATGGTCATCGACCCGTTCGCACGGGGCATTCCTGCCGCCGCCGCAAAGCTAGCAGCGACTGAACAGGGCAGCTCGGACGCTGCGACCGCCATCATGACGACCGACACCCACAAAAAGGAATACGCCATCCAGTTTGAGCTGGGCGGCAAGACCTGCACCGTGGGTGCCATCGGCAAGGGCAGCGGCATGATCGCACCCAACATGGCGACTATGCTGGCTTTCTACACCACCGACGCAGCCGTTTCTCCGGCTCTGCTGGAAAAGGCCCTCAAAACGGTGGTTCCCGGAACGTATAACCAGATGAGTGTCGACCTCGACACCTCCACCAATGATACGCTCATCATCATGGCGTCCGGTCTGGCAGGCAACCCGGAAATCGTTGAAGAAAACGCCGATTACGACGCCTTTGTCGCCGCTCTGACGGCCATCGCCGAACACATGTGCGCAGAACATGCCGGTGACGGCGAGGGTGCTACCCACCTCATCACCTGCGAAGTCACTCACGCTCCCGACCTGAAGACCGCTCGTGCCGTTTCCCGGAGCGTCGTCTGCTCCAACCTGTTCAAGGCTGCCGTCTTTGGCCGTGACGCCAACTGGGGCCGCATCCTCTGCGCCATCGGCTACACGCCCGGCGATTTCTCCATCGACAAGGTATGTGTCTGGCTGTCCAGCAAGGCCGGTGAGGTCTATGTCTGCGAGAATGCCGCCTACCATCCGTACAGCGAGGACGAAGCCGCCAAGGTTCTGGCCGAGCATGATATCCTCGTCAAGGTCGACATGGGCACCGGCGATGCCTCCGCAAAAGCATGGGGCTGCGACCTGACCTACGATTACGTCAAAATCAACGGCGATTACCGGACTTAAAAGGGGAGAAGCGAACGATGAAAAACGAAGAAATGGCGCGCCTGTTTTCTGAGGCGACTCCCTACATCCAGAAATACCACGGTAAGACCATGGTCATCAAATACGGCGGCAACGCCATGATCAACGAAGACCTGAAAAACGCCGTTATGAATGACCTCGTCACCCTGACTCTGCTGGGCGTGCGTGTCGTTCTGGTCCACGGCGGCGGCCCTGCCATCAACGAGATGCTGAAAAAAGTCGGCGTCGAGAGCCATTTTGCAAACGGTCTGCGTGTGACGGACGATGCCACGATGGAGATCGTTCAGCAGGTGCTGGCCGGCAAGGTCAACAAAGACCTCGTCGCAAAGCTGCGCGGCCGCGGCGTCGGTCTGTGCGGCATGGACGGACAGATGCTTCGCTGCACCGAGCTTGACCCTCAGCTGGGTCACGTCGGTGAAATTATCCACGTTGACACCACTTTGATCTCCAACCTGTTGGACAGCGGTTACATTCCCGTTATCGCAACGGTCGGCATGGACGACCTGGGTCGTGCCTACAATGTTAACGCCGATACTGCCGCTGCGCAGATCGCCATTGCACTGAAAGCTGAGAAGCTGGTCTCCATGACCGATATCGCCGGTCTGCTCCGGGATAAGGACGACGAAAGCACTCTTATCCCCGAAGTCGAGGTCAGCGAGATCGAGGGTTACAAGTCTGCCGGAATCATCGCAGGCGGCATGATCCCGAAGATTGGCGGCATGGCTGATGCAATTTATCAGGGCGTCCATGAAGCCGTCATCATTGATGGCCGTGTTCCTCATACTGTTCTGCTGGAGCTGTTCTCCGACCGTGGTTCCGGTACCCGGTTCTATCGCCGCAGCCACCGAGAATAAGGGCTTGCTGAACCGGCTGAAGAACCGTATAATAGAAGAAAAAACAGGAGGGGACTATTATGGATTCCGAAAAAGTCATCAAGCGGGACAACGAATATGTCCTGCACACCTATAACCGCAACCCCATCGTCATCGAGAAAGGCCACGGCCTGTATGCTGAAGGCCCCGAGGGACAGAAGTACCTCGATTTCACCAGCGGCATCGGCGTCAACAGCCTTGGTTACTGCGACCTGACTTGGGCGGAAGCGGTTTCCGATCAGGCACACAAGCTTCAGCACACTTCCAACCTGTATTACACCGCTCCCTGCGGAAAACTGGCGAAAAAGCTCTGCAAGCGCACTGGCATGTCGAAGGTCTTCTTCGGCAACTCGGGCGCAGAAGCAAACGAGGGTGCCATCAAGGCCGCGCGCAAGTACAGCTTCGACCACTATGGCAAAGACCGTGACACCATCATCACGTTGGTGAACAGCTTCCACGGCCGCACCATCGCCACTCTGACCGCCACCGGTCAGGAGGTCTTCCACAACTACTTCGGCCCCTTCAACTCCGGCTTCCAGTACGCTCCGGCAGGCGACATCGAGGCTCTGACTGCGATGGTCGACCGCCACACCTGCGCCGTCATGATGGAGCTGGTACAGGGCGAGGGCGGCGTCGTTGCCCTTGACCCAGAATACGTTCAGGCAGTCCGGAAGCTCTGCGATGAAAAAGACCTTATTCTCATCGTGGACGAAGTCCAGACCGGCGTCGGCCGGACAGGCACCTTCCTCTGCTGTGAGCATTACGGTCTGAAACCCGATATCGTCACCCTCGCCAAAGGTCTGGGCGGCGGTCTGCCCATCGGTGCTGTTCTGCTGAACGAGAAGACTGCCGAAGGCATGGGTCCCAGCTCCCACGGCTCGACCTTCGGCGGCAACCCGGTTGTTTGCGCCGGCGCAAATGTCGTCGTCGACCGAATGGACGCCAGCTTCCTCGCCAATGTCAATGACCGTGCAGTCCAGCTCCGCACCGGTCTGTCCAAGCTGCCTCGTGTCAAGAGCATCTCCGGCATCGGCCTGATGGTCGGCATCGAGTTCCTCGAAGGCATCAAGGCTGCGGATGTTCTGGCCGCCTGCCGCGAAAAGGGTCTGCTGGTGCTGACCGCCAAAACCCGTCTGCGCCTGCTGCCGCCCCTGACCCTGACCGAGCATGATGTTGAGATGGCTCTGGATATTCTGGGCAAGGTACTGGAAGAGATGCAGCCCAATGCGGAGGAGCAGGCATGAAAAATCTGCTGAAAATGAGCGACCTCACCCCGGACGAAGTCGTCCACATCCTCGATGTGGCAGACCAGCTCAAGGCCGAGCAGAAGGCCGGTGGAAATCCGCCCCTGCTCAAGGGGAAAAGTGTCGCCCTGATGTTCTCTAAAAGCTCGACTCGCACCCGTACCAGCTTTGAGGTAGGCGTCTACCAGCTGGGCGGTCTGGGCAACTACATGAATGCCGCGACCGAGCTGCAATCCGGACGCGGTGAACCGCTCAAGGACACTGCCCGGGTGCTTGGCCGCTACTATGACTGTGTCGTCTGGCGCACCTACCGCCAGCGCGACCTTGAGGAGTTCGCCGAGTACGCCGGTGTGCCGGTCATCAACGGTCTGACCGACTACGCACATCCCTGTCAGGTGCTGGCCGACCTGATGACCATCCGGGAACGCCGCGGCGCACTGGCAGGGCAGAAGCTCTGCTTTATCGGCGATGGAAGCAGCATGGCAAACAGTCTTATCGTGGGCTGCCTGCTGGCCGGAATGAATGTCACCTGTGTCTGTCCGCACAATTACCGCCCGGCGGCGGACGTTGTGATGTTCGCCCACAAATACGGCAGCAAGTTCCAGCTGACGACCGACCCCACCGAGGGCGTCAAGGACGCCGACATCGTGGTGACTGCCGTCTGGAACACCGCCGCACCCGGCACCCGTGAGAGTGAAGACCGTCTGCGCGAGTTCGCAGGCTATCAGGTGACGAGCAGCCTGCTGCAGGCCGCAAAGCCCGACTGCATGGTGCTTCACTGTCTGCCTGCCCACCGCGGCGAGGAGATCTCCACCGCCGTCTTTGAATCCCATGCCGACGAGATCTTTACCGAGGCCGAAAACCGCCTCCATGTCCAGAAAGCCGTGCTTTCCATCCTGCTGGCCGGGAAATAAAAACACAGATATAAACAAAACCAGCGTCCGTCAGGTTCTCGTGAACCCGGCGGACGCTGGTTTCGTTTTTAGGATGCTATTTTTCGTTTAGAACAGACTGAGCAGGCTCATAGACGTGGGCGTGCTGTTGTAGTGGATTCCACCAGCTTCCTTGATTTCCAGTAAGTTCTTGTTGCCGCTCGACTTGATTTGGATGCTGTTCCATGCGGCTTCATTGCCGCCGTAGTAGATGTCTGTCAAAGAATTAGACTCAAATGCACCTGCTCCAATAAACTTAACACTTGCAGGAATATAGGCTCTTTCTAACCACACACAACTGAACGTTTCTTCTTCGATTCTTGCAATACCTTCCGGAATCACAACTTGCTTCAAATGTGTATTATAAAATGCTTCTTTTCCAATCTGTGTTACCGTACTAGGAATGTCGATTTTCTCTATGTGTGTACAGCTAAATGCTTCTGCGCCAATCGTTTTCAACTTCGAGGGCAGTTCAACCTTCTCAAGAGAAGTGCATAGTTCAAACATTCCATCCGGAATCACTGTAATTTCATCGCCAAGTTTTACATCCGCGAGTCGTTCGCAACTAAGGAAAACACCCTGTCCAAAGTCTGTAGATTTTTTGATTTCCACGGATTCCAACCACGGATTATAAGCAAAAGCCTTATCTCCGATTGACGTTACACTCTCCGGAATCGAAACTTTTTCGATATGCGTCTGGTAGAAAGCGGTTGCGCCAATTGTTTTCAGATTTTTCGGCAGATTCACACTTTCCAAGTTTTCACAGTACCAAAAGGCAGAATCTCCAATCGTTTCCAAACTGTCCGGAAGTTTTATCTCCGTCAAGTTTTTACAGTATTGAAACGCTCCCTCTTCAATCGTTTTCAAGGTACTGGGCAGCGTCACACTTTCCAATGGCGTCTGAGAGAAGCCGCCAATTGACAACACACCTTCCGGAACCACCAACGTTTTGATATTGGTTTCTCTGAAAGCCTGATTTCCTATTTTTATAATATTTTTAGGCAATGTAATTCCATTCAAGGTTGTTCCGTAAAAGGCACAATCTTCGATTGTCTGTAAGCTATTGGGCAAACTCACATTTTTCAGATTTTTACAGCCATAAAAAGCATAGCTTCCAACTCCCACAACTCCCTCGGGAATAACAACGCTTGTAATGTCCTCATTTCCGCTGAAGCACCAGCTGCCAATTTTATAAGTACCGTTTTCTGGCAGAATAACTTTGCCAGACGGTGCTTCGCCATTGATGGTGTACTTTTTTAGTTCCGGGATGCCATCCGAACCCGTCCACCAAACAGCCTCATAGGAAATTCCCGGTTTACTGCTGGCAGAACTGGACGACGAGCTAGACGAGCTACTAGAACTACTGCTTGAACTAGACGAAGAGCTACTCGATGGGCTGGAAGACGAACTGCTCGATGCGGAAGAGGAGCTGGAGCTGCTGGGCTTACTCGAGGATGCCGAAGAACTCGAACTACTCGATGCACTGGACGAAGCCGCACTCGAAGCAGGCTGCGAAGAGCTTGCGGACGAGGAACTGCTTGACGAACTCGAGCTTGCCGGTGAATTGCTGGACGCAGAGCTTGACACTGTGCTTGAAGAACTGGACGGCGCGCTGGACGAGCTGACCGCTTCACTGGAACTTGCAGGCGCACTCGACGCACTGCTGGAACTTGATGGCGTACTGCTGGACGCAGAAGAACTGCTGGAAGAGCTTGCCGCCGCGCTGCTTGCGACGCTGGAAGATGCAGGCGCGCCGCTGACACCACAGCCGGTCAGAATCATTGCCGACATGGCTGCTGATGCCGCAACCACGGAAGCTCCCCGTAAAAGATGCTGTTTCAATCTCATGATAATTCCCCCTTGAAACACAAAGTTTCCGATACATTTTTATATTACCCCCCCCCCGACAGGGTTTGTCAAGGTTTTCTGGAATTTTCAGCGTTTTGAAATAAAAAAGCCGATTTCTTTCAGTAAGATAGCAAAAAACGTCCGCCGGGTCTCTCCAGACCTGACGAACGCTTATTTGTTATTGTGGATCACGCCCCATGCTCCAAGATCTTATCGAAGCGAGAGAAGAAGGTGACGGCGGTAATGACTGCCGCGAGGATATCGCTGACAGGCTCGGCGACGAAGACGCCGAAGACAGGGTCAGGCAAGAGATGGGGCAGGATAAAGATGAGTGGGATCAGCAGGACGAGCTTGCGCAGGCAGGCCAGCAGGAGGCTGACTTTTGCCTGACCCAGAGCCATGAAGCTCTGCTGACAGCAGATCTGCACGCCGAACGCAAAGATACCGGCCATGTAGATCCGCAACGCCCATGTCGTGTACTCGATGAGAGCAGCGTCGGAGGTAAAGATACTGGCCACCGCGCCGGGAACCAGCATCATCACCAGCCAGAAAATAACAACATAGCTCACACAGAGGATCAGCTGGAAGCGGAAGGCATCTTTCACACGGTCTTTTTCGCCTGCGCCGAAGTTGAAGCTGATGACCGGCTGGCCGCCCTGACACAGACCCTGCAGGGGCAGGGTCGCCAGCTGGGAAACACTGGTGATGACCGTCATCGCCCCCACAGCGATATCACCGCCGTACCGTGCCAGACTGGAACTGAAACTGATGGACAGCAGACTCTCGGTGGAGAGCATAACGAAAGAAGAAATGCCCAGACCCATGACCGGCAGGATGATGTTCTTTTCCAGTTTCATCTTACTGCGGCTGAGCTTCAGGTTCGTTTTGGGGCCGGTGAGGAATTTCAAGATCCACAGCGCACCTACGGCCTGACTGAGGACGGTTGCAATTGCCGCACCCCGGACACCCAGACCGAAGACAAAAATCAGGATCGGGTCAAGGATGATATTGATGACGGCACCAATGACCGTCGTCAGCATACTGATCTTTGCAAAGCCCTGCGCCGTGATGAAGGGGTTCATACCCATCACGATGAGTACAAAAATCGTGCCGAGGATATAAATGCGGCTGTATGCCAGCGCATAGGGCAGGGTGGTGTCGCTCGCGCCGAAAAGCCGGAGCATGGACGGCGCACCGACCCAGAACACGACGGTCAGAACAAGGGCGAAAATGAGCAGCATAGTGAAACTGTTGCTGACGATTTTTTCCGCCTGCTCTTTATCGCCCTGACCCATCGCAATGGCGGTGCGCGGTGCGCCGCCTGCACCGATGAGCATCGCAAATGCGTTCATCAGCATGAGGATGGGTGCGAACAGACCGACACCGGTCAGAGCGGCTGCGCCGATGCCCTCGATGTGGCCGATATAAATACGGTCGACGATGTTGTACATCAGGTTGACGACCTGCGCCACCACCGCCGGGATCATGAGCTGAAGCAGCAGCTTTTTGACGTCGCCGCTGCCCATGTCCTGCTTTTTCTGTGTTGCCATAGAATTTTGATGTTCCTTCCTTGAAATACTTCAAATTTGAACTAAATATAGCATAGCACCCGGAGAATGTCAAGGAAGGGGGAAAAGGCATCAAAGAATTCAATATCCGGGAAACGGTAAAAACGGCGTGGTTCATGGAAACCGTGCAGCAATACGAACTGTTCCCGGCATGGGTATATTATGACAGCT
>CAVBWT010000004.1:0-133774 GCA_963599235.1 Lawsonibacter asaccharolyticus
TCAGGTTCTAATCGGGGCAACTCGGTGGAGGTTCAAGTCCTCTTATCCGCACCAATTTGGCAACTTCTAATAGAGGTTGCTCTTTTTGTTTTGTAATCATCTGTTTGTAGAGTCTCATTAGCGGATAAGAGGACTTGAACAGCACGGGCCGAGCGCAGCGAAGGCAAAAAACAGTCCAGTGAACTGTTTTTTAGTGCGCGGTTGCCGATCTCCTGAACGCACTACCGGGATGACTCTCGTTATACAAAGAAAATCCGAACTTTTTTCCGATAGGAGAAGGGTTCGGATTTTTTGTATTCTTTGGAAAACAAAACGAATCCCTTGCGTCTACCGAAAAGAGTCCTAGACCTTATCACAGAAAAGCACGACAGACTACTGTGAGAGTGCCGTAAGGCAGAAAGGACACGAACATGAAGCACGATGAAAGAGCCTGCCAGTTTAACATGGACACTGGGTGTGTGGAACTGCTGCTCCGGGATGGCAGAAAAATTTCCATCGACTGCACTGGGGTCGAGGATGCGCTGAATGTGACCATGGTGGAGCGGTCAGAGTTAGACTACCTCATCTACAACGACCCACTGGGCTACGCAGATTTGATTTTGAACGGTGATCCAGAGGAATATTTGAAGAATGCAGCTGGAAGCCATGGGTTAGAAGATTAAAAATCAGCTTGTACACAAAAAGGCAGGGTTCTCTGATTTTCAAGAGAACTCTGCCCTTTTTCGCATCAAATGCTTACCAGCTCATAAGTCCTGCTGCCAAATCCCAGCACATCGGCATGGTCGAGGATATGCTCACCGCTGCGAGATTCCATCCTTGCGATAACGGATGCACCGTCTGGCACCGCTCGCAGAAAGTCCACACAGGCCTGATCGAGTGCCACTGGGTCAGTGGAAGCCAGAATCCCAACGTCTTTCATATCCGGCTTGGCAGGATTGGCGTTGCAGTCGCAGTCAACAGATACATTGTTCATCACGTTAATGAACACCATCTTTTCGCCGCCGCCAAAATAATTATAAACTGCACTGGCGGCTTCCGCCATGGATTCGGTGAAGGTTTCCGCAGGAGTGTTCCAGCCAAACCCAGTAGTTTCCTTGCCGCCGCTGTGAATCAAGGATTTTCCCATAGAGGACGCAATACCGATGGAGATATTTTTCAGCGCACCGCCGAATCCACCCATGGCGTGTCCTTTGAAGTGGGAAAGAACCATGCAGAAATCGTAATTTGCCAGATGGCTTCCCACAAGGTCAGATTTGAGGTGTGTTCCATTGGCAACAGGAATCTCTATTCCACCATCGGCATCCATGATGTCAACGTCTGCAATCGCTGTATAGCCGTGTTCCTCTGCTATCTGCATGTGCTGCGCCGTGGTGGAACGGTTTCCGCCATAGGCGGTATTGCACTCTACAATCGTTCCGTCTACGCTTTGCACCAGTGCTTTGACCATCTGTGGGTCAAGGTTATAGCTGCCACTTCCCTCGCCGGTATGAAGTTTGATGGCAACACGTTCCCCTGCGGACGGAGTGCGCCCCAGTGCATCGTAAATAGCCATCAGCGCATCCGAATCAATCACTGGGGTATAATAGACCACCGGATTATTTCCGCCGCTTGTCTGGTGCGCAAGTTCAGAGAGCTTGATTTCGTAACCGCCAGCCGTAGTCACAGCAGCCAAATCTCCGCTTCCGACTGTGTTCGTTTGCTGTGCAGTAGGTTCAGACGGCTGGCTCAGCTCTGGTTCTGCACTGGAACTGCTGGCTGCGGCCGTTGCAGCCCATTGTAGACGTATTCGTAGGTGTACTGGTAATCGTGACGGTTGCCCTGTACCGTGTAGTACATCAGATTTCCGCTTTCAAAACCGCTGTCTGTAAAATCAAACGCTTCCTGGTGTGTTTTCATCGCGTTGATCTGCGCAGTCAGACCGCGATATGCAACATCCCTCGTGCCGGTTGCGGCGAAAATATAGTATTCCTGTTTGGTGTAGCCGGAAGCCACCGCCACATCTGCCAACGTCTGTGCATCGGCAACTTCTCCGCTGGAACCATTTCCGCCCAAGGTCAGACCACCGCTTAACGGCATGAAATATTCAAAGCGGTCAAGGCCATGCTGGAACACTGTCCATGTTGTTGTACCACCTGCGGAGAAGCCGCCAAACGCCCGGTGGCTGCGGGAAGCAGTAAATCCGGCATCGTCTGTTGTTTCAGCGTAGGTATGATAGGCTGATTCTACGGCAGGCATCAGATAGTCGCGGATTTCTTCCGTATAGAAAACAGGTGTTGTGTCCTGATACCACGCATTGCCCGCAGGAAGATACGGCATCACGATGATAAGCGGCTCCACCAGACCATCCTGTATCATGTGGTCAATCAGATTTTTGAACATGTCGCCATACTCTACCATCCAAGTTTGTTCGTTGCCATAGGCTCCATGCTGCAAGTAGAGGATGTTGTACCGCATTGCCGTATCGCTTGCATCATAGCCATAGGGCAGATAAACCATTGCGCGGCTTTGCGTACCGTCTGCTTTGGCATAGGAGAAGTTTTCCAGTGTGCCTTGCTGGGCCGCAGGTGCGCTGTAACTTTCCGGGATTTTTCCTGTTTGGATGTGTCTGTTCATTTCTACCTCTGCATCTGAAACAACAGCACTGGAAGCAGTGGGTACAGTGCTGGACGGAAGTTCCGATGTTGCATTGGATGTGACGCAGGCTGTCGCGCCCAGCAAAAGGCTTCCACCGACCAGAAGGCTCATCAAGAGTTTATCCATCGCAAAGTTCTCCCTTAAAGCTGCTGAGCGGTGGGGCGAATGATGATCTCATTGATGCTGGTATGTTCGGGCATATTGATGGCAAAGGCAATGCTTTCGGCCACCGACTGCGCCGGAATCGCCAGCGCATTGTAAGCCGCCTGCATCCCATCGCGGCCTTCCTGCGTGGTAAGCGACTGGGGCAGTTCGGTGTCAAACATACCGGGAGCCAGCATCGTGACCCGGATGTTGCTGTGTGCCGCCGCTTCTTCCTCCCGGAGCGTTTCGCTGATGGCACGAACGCCAAACTTGGTTGCTGCATAAACGCCGCAGGTCAGCCCGGTCTGGTGCGAAGAAAGCGAACCTGTGTTGATGATATGGCCGCACTTCTGCTTGCGCATAATGGGCAGACAGGCATGGATGCCGTACAAAACACCCTTCAAATTCACATCAACGCACTTGTCCCAATCCTCTACGCGGTCTTCTGCCAGCAGAGAAAGCGGCATCAGACCCGCATTGTTTACCCAAACGTCAATTCGTCCATAGACATCCAACGCCTTTTTTGCAAGGGCTTCGTTGTCTGCTACCTTGGAAACATCCGTCACCTGATAAACCGCATCGCCGCCGTTGGCCTGAATATCGGCCACGATCTGCTTCAGCTTTTCTTCCCGGCGCGCCGCCAGAACCACCTTGTTGCCCTGCTGTGCCAGCAGACGGGCAGCAGCTTCACCGATACCGCTGGATGCGCCGGTAATGACGATAACTTTTGCGTTGCTCATAAGATACCCCTTTCTGATTTTGAAAAGCTCTGTTCACTGAAAGTGTAACATTTAAGTCGAGTGAAAGGTCAATAGGAATCGGGCATCTCAAATTGTGAAATTTTCATACAGAAAGCGGGCTGCTCCCCATCCGGGAACAGCCCGCTCGTTTTGCTTTATGCGTGATAGATGGAAACATTTTCGATAGTGTCAGCTACCAGCTTCGCCATCTGCTCATCGGTCTTTTTCATGCCATCATCCAGCCATTTGTAGATGATGGCCAGATACCCTGCCGCCAGAAAGTTCCGGGTATAGTCCGCTTCTTCCGACTGGTTCGGCGCATAGGGGAACACATCCCGGAACAGTAGGAACATTTCATTCAGCAAATGGGCATCCCACATCATGAGGGGAAAGTCCGGGTTCTGCCGCAGAAAAGCAAACAGCAGCCGGACGTTCTGGATATATTCTTCCCCGTACCCAGTTTTTAAGGGCGGAATCGTTGCATAATACCGCTTTACATATTCTTCCTGAAAGCCATCCAAAAGAAGCTGCTCCTTGGAATTGTAGATACGATAAAAAGTGCTGCGATTGTATCCGGCTTCCCGGCATATCTCGGAAATCTGGATTTCCGCATACGGCTTTTCATGGTAAAGTTTCAACAAAGCATTGAAAAAGCACTTTTTAGAAAAGGTATTCGTTCTCATAACGCAACACATCCGTCCTGTCTGTCCATTTTAGAAGCGGTTCTCTTGCAAGGAGAAACAGCTCATTGTACAATCATTTCGCAACAACTGTTGCGTTTTATCATAACACAGTTTGGCAGGAGGTACAAGATGGCAGTCTGGCTGGTTGGCATCCTTGGCGTATGCCTTGGAACGCTGGAACAATTTTTGATAAATGAAAGCCGCATCATGGCGGCGGTGATTTTCATGCTGGGTGCTGTACTCTTTGCGGCAGTACGGAACAAGCAGCTTCCCCATTGGCAGAAAATTCTGCTGGGCGGCGTGAGCGCAATTCATATCCTTGGCATCTTCTCTGACCGCTGGCTGGTCTATACCGGGCTGGGCATTTTGACGGTTCTGGCCGGGGCTGTTGTGACCGTGTGGGCGTTGATGTATCGCCGTCCGAACGGAAAAGGCAAATTTGCCCTGCAAATCGCGGCATCCGTTCTGGTGGGTGTTGTGGCCGTTCTGATTTTGTTTATTACATTCTTCCCCAGAGCATCGTTCGCCGTGTTCAAAAAGGTCATCAACGCTTACGGCAACGAAACTTCTGCAGTGCAGTCGGAAGAAACGCTGGACAACGGCGCACACCTTGTCAGCAATATCCAGTATGATACCGTCTATCCCAATGGTTTTCTGGATATTTACTATACCGCCGTTCCGAAGTCCGACACCCCTCCCACGCTGATCTTCATTCATGGCGGCGGCTATGCAAACGGCGATAAAGTCAGCGGCGACCCCAACGCAGGTGACGAAGTGGACTATCACGATTCGCTGGCCTATCGTGCGCTGGACGAGGGTTACAATGTGGTTCAGTTCAATTACTGCCTGATGACCGAACACCTGTTCCCGGATGCCATTGTGCAGTTGAACAGCGGCTTGAAATTCCTGAAAGATAACGCTGACGAGTTGAATTTGAACATGAGTGAAGTGTTCCTCTCTGGCGGTTCGGCAGGCGGCAATCTGGCGGGTGTACTGGCAAATCTGCAAACCAACCCGGACTATGCAAAGGAAATGGGCATCACTCCTGCACTTGATAAAGACGCTATTCACGGCATGGTGTTCATCAGCGCACTGCTCGATAACTCCCAGTACGGCGTGACCCACAATGTTGTGATCGACTATATGTTCTACTGGGCTGGCCGCGTGTATCTGCGCACCAACGAACTGGTTTACGATAAGGAAGCGTCCCGCCTTTCCAATGTCATTGACAATGTGACCGCTGATTATCCGCCCTCCCTCATTTCGGACGGCAACAACGGCAGTTTCTTTGACCAAGCATTCGCCATGAACGCCCGCTTGGTGGAATTGGGCGTAGAGTGCAAACTCATCTACTACCCCAAAACCGTTGCGACCCTTGCGCATGGCTATGAAGACCTTGGTTCGCCTTATGCAAAAATTACGCAGGACAGAATGATCGAATTTATGAACGCTCATTGCGAATAAAAGATAGGCAGTACCTTTTAACGAGGTGCTGCCTGTTTTCATGTACATTGCTTTTTTGTTCCAATCACGGTATGATAATAGTAACAATATTTTCCGGGGAGGGACATCAATGGGCTATACCATCAAAGAAGCTGCACAGATTATGGGGATTCCAGCCACCACACTGCGCTACTATGACCGTCAGGGATTGCTGCCTTTTGTGGAGCGCAAGCAGTCGGGCTACCGCGTCTTTTCAGACAATGACATCATGCTCCTGCGCGTTATAGACTGCCTGAAGCGTTCGGGCATGGAGCTAAAGGATATTCGGCAGTTTACGGAATGGCTGCGGGAAGGTGATGCTTCGCTGGAAAAGCGGTATCAGATGTTCCTTGAACGGAAAGAAGCCGTAGAGCAGCAGATGGCCGAAATGCAGAAAACGCTGGACATGATAAATCATAAGTGTTGGTACTACAAAACGGCAATAGAGGCTGGAACCGAAGCAATTCATTTTAAGAACAAATCCGACCAACTGCCTTGCGAATAAATAGTTGTCAAACGGGCGGAAGCGTTGCCGAGTGCAGTGCTTCCGCTCTTTTCAAATTTTCAGTTTGATTCCGTTCTGAATGACTTCCGTTAAGAGAACTGCCACCTGTTTTGGCGATTGGTGACATCCACTTTCCAACCAGCCGCAAACCATCGCGTAAGCTCCACCGCTCATAAATTTTGTCAGGAGGTCGGATTCTTCTTCCGAATAGGCACTGCCTGCCTTCTGCCAAATCTCGCTGCACCCCTGTGCTTTCAGCAGTTTGGACGAAAAATCGGGGTCAGCATTGTTGGTGAGCAGGAGCAAGGCGATGTCGGCGTTCTGTTTCAATTTCAGGCAGAGGGCTTCGATATGCCGTTCCAATCCATCCACACCATTGGAAATCGTGTCAGCGGAAGAAAGCTGTGCCAGAAAATGATCTTCGATTTCGGCCAGCACTTCATAAGTGCCGTCATAGTGGTTGTAAAAGGTCGTGCGGTTGACGTCTGCTGCATCGCAGAGTTCCCGGACGGAAATTTTCTGGATGCTTTTGGTCTTTAACAGCTCCAGCATGGCTTCCCGGATAAGCCGTTTTGTCAGGGTGCGCCGCTGTGGGCTTTTCAATTCTTCTTTTGGCATGAAGGCTCCTTTTGTGAACTTTTTTCTTATTTCAACACTTTGCTGTTCACCTGTTGAAATAACAGCAAATCGAGCAAAACGAGTTGTTGTTCTTTCGACAAGTGTATGATATTCTTTTGCCGTTGAAAAGTCAAGGGCGATTTTGAATGCCCGTTCATACATGAAATGAAAGGAAGGCATCCGATGAAACAAGTCAATGTGCGCGTCATGGATCGTGAAGAAGATTATATCCGTATGGGAACCAAAAAGAGTCAAATTGAAGTCTGGGAGGATGGCAAGCGAGATGATGACCGTGCCGGTGTTTACGAGTGGTGGTACTTTGATATGATTCTGGACGATGGCTCCAAGGCCGTCATCCACTTCAACACCAAGGACAATAAGACCATCGGAAAGGATGGCACGATTCCTTCCGTAGTTCTGAAAATCACCTCACCGGATGGCAAGGAGTACAAGGATAATGTGGTGCTGACTGCCGCCGATGCGCACTTTGGTAAGGAATGCTGCGATGTAAAGTTCGGCCCACACAGTATCTACGGCGATTTCAGGGAGTACAAGATTCATATTGCACCCACAGGCGGTGTCTGCGGCACAGACGGTGCAGGTGGACAGGGGGCTGCTTCGGATGTTGGCTGCGATTTGACACTGACCAGCCTTGCAAAGCCGTGGAGACCCGGTGCAGGTGGCTTTGCCTTTGACGATGGCGGCTACTTCACATGGCTGTGCGCGGTTCCGCGCGGCACGGTCAGCGGTGACCTCTACTACAACGGCGAACATCATGCAGTTACGGGCGCAGGCTACCACGACCACCAGTGGGGCAATGTGGCGCACAACAAGACTTGGTATCATTGGATTTGGGGTCGGCAGGACTTCGGCGATTATGCACTGCTGGTGTTCGATATCTGCACCCAGAAGAAGTTCGGCTACACCCGGATGCCGATGTTCTTCTTGGAAGATAAGGACGGAAACCTTTTGTTAGAACAGCTCACCACGCCCAAATGCCGTATCGTAAAGGAGTACACGGAAAAGCTGACTGGAAAAAAATATCCCAGAGAGGTGGAGTATACGCTAACGCAGGGCAAGCGCAAGCTAGTCTACACCATTCAGCAGCAGTATGAACTGGAAAGCCGAGATGCCGGAGCGCAGCTGCCAAAGCCACTTCTCAAAGTTTTGGAGTTGAAAGACCTGCACCCCAGCACCACCCGTAACTTTGCCCACGGAAAAATGAAGTACACGGATGAAAACGGAAAGAGCATTACCCGTGAAGGCGATATGATTTATGAGTTCGTATATATGGGCATGAACTACCGCGCCCACATGGAAACCAAATAAATACAGACAGGAAAAGGATTTGCAAGATGAAACCAATCATTCTCTACTATTCTCGTTCGGGCAACACGGAGAAAATCGCATTGCAGGCAAAGCAGGATTTGAACTGTGAAGCCATCAAAATCGTGCCGGAAGAAGCCTACGGAAACTATATTTCCGCCTGCCTGCGCGTCAGCAAGGAAAAGAAGAACCCAGTTTCTCCTGCCTTTGTGACACCGCTCCCTGATTTGGACGGCTATGATGTGGTTCTGCTGGGCTACCCGGTCTGGGCGCAGGATGTTCCCCGTTTTGTGGCGGACTTCGTTGAAAAATGCGATCTGACAGGCAAAACGGTCATTCCATTTGCCACTTATGGCATGAGCGGCATCAACTGGACGATGAAGCATCTGAAACAAATCTGCCACGGGGCAACGATCAAGTATCCATTCGATAGCGGCACATTCAAAAAGGGCAACTATGCCGCATGGATGGAACAGGTTCGGGCAGAGCTGCATGTTTATGCCAGTTCAAACAAATGATCTTCCGGAAACGCTATGATCAACTGTGTCAGTTGTTCCATGGGAACGGGCCGTTCCTGTCGGAACTAGTAGACCAGCAAATATTCCAATGCTCCTCTAAAGAGCACTTTACTGTAAGCCAACCGTTCTCTTTGCTGTTCTTTCTTCTGTAAAAACTGCTATAAAATAATAGCATCCTGTATGATATATGTCTCAACGGAGGTGTTTTATGGAGATGTTTCTGACGCTTCTCAGCGGCATCGGTTGGATGATCGTATATGAGGAATGTATCCGTCTTGGTTTCCGGGATAAGACCTACTCTATGCCTTTCTGGGCTTTAGGGCTAAACTTTACATGGGAATCAATCAACTTTGTGGGGGAACTCCTATTCAACTGGCATGGTGCTATGGCAGGAATGACACTTGCACAAACCCTAGTCAATGGCTTTTGGGCCGGATTGGATGTAGTCATCCTGTTGACCTACCTCAAATACGGCAAAAAGGAATGGGCAACAAACAAACCTGAAAATTGCTTTGTTCCGTGGACGATTCTTGGCCTGATTTGCTGTTTCGCTTTGCAAATTGTATTTATTGTACAATTTGGTGGTGTAGCCGCAGCAGAATATTCCGCATTTGCTCAGAATCTACTAATGAGTATTTTGTTTATTGATCTGTACTGGAGGCGTGGCAGTCTGAATGGGCAATCCCTATTACTGGCCGTTGCAAAGTGGATTGGAACATTAGCTCCTACGATTCTTTTTGGCTGGATTTCCTACAATCCGTATGTACTGGTCTTTGGTATTTTCTGCTCTGTATTTGATTTGACCTACATCGGATTGATTTTGAATCACAAGCGAAAGGAGTCTGTGCGTTGAAAAGCCTTATCATCAATCTTCTCATCATCACCAGCGGCATCTGCTGGTCGATCGTCTACATCGAAAGCATCCGCATCGGTCTCAAACAAAAAACTTATGCCATGCCGCTGTTTGCGCTGGGGCTGAACATCGTGTGGGAAGGCTTATACGCCTTCACCGATATTTTCGTCCGGCAGAGCCTCGGCGCACAGGCCATCGCCAACGCCTGCTGGTTTGTGCTGGACTGCGTCATTGTCTACACCTATTTCAAGTTCGGAAAGTCTGAGTGCCGCACGGAAACCGAACGCAAGTTTTTTGTGCCGTGGAGCCTGCTGACATTTGCGGCCTGTCTGGTTCTTCAGCTGCTGTTCTTCTACTGGTTCGGCAGTGTGGAGGGCGAAAAGTATGCCGCCTATCTGCAAAATATCGCCATGAGTCTGCTGTATCTCTCCATGCTGAAAGAGCGGAAGTCCGATAAAGGCCAGAGCATGACCATTGCCATCTGCAAGTGTATCGGCACCCTGACCCCGACTATCTTCGGCACCATCGAGGGCAACTGGTTCATTACGGTCACAGGCATCATCTGCTTTGTGTACGATATGATCTACATTGTGGCACTGAAAAAGGTGCAGCAGAAAACCCACCGATAAAGCAAAATAAGGTGTGCCCAACTGGACACACCTCGGCAAGATGCAGGGCACTCCCTTTATGGGAATGTCCTGTTTTTTATTGAACGGATTGTAAAATAGCTTCTAATTGCTCGATAGTCAGCCCAACAGAGGAATTGACGGAATAAGAGAAGTCGTCCGTTTGCCAGACAGCCAGATGGAAGCCATCCGCACTGCCCTTCAAGGTGATATCAATGCCATTGTAATTCAACTGCTGTTCTGTTTTGTAGATCGTGTAGTCGCCAGAATTATCTTCGTTGTCTTGAGAAACACGGAAAATAACACGCTGTTCCTCTGTTCCGGTTTGTTTGACCTGTGCAATCTCACCCCAGATGAGTGTATAGGTTGTTGTCTGCACCTCAAATGGGAGATTCTGCGGTTCCGACACGGAAAATCCGGCAGCAGCGGACAGCCCCTCTGCCGAAGAAAATTCCTGTGTAGGAGCGGCGGTACCCACCATGCTGTCCGTTGAAGAAGATGCGCTTCCCAGTTCGTCACCATGCGGCAGTACAGTAACGCCTACGATCAGAACCGCCGCGCAAGCGGCAAAAGAAAGAATCTGCTTCCATGGAACAAAATGCACCACGTTCTCTTTGACCGGCTTGGAAGCGGTAGTTTTGAGATTTTGCAGGATGCGTTCACGCATAGCAGGGGTCACTTCGATATGTTCCATCGCTTCACGGTACGACTGGCTCAAAGTCATACGCCTCCTTCAAAATTTCTTTCAGCTTTTCCCGGCCACGGTGCAGGTCAGACCGCACACTGCTTTCTTTTCGATTCAGAATTTTGCTGATCTGCGCTACCGTGCAGTCCTCGCAGTAAAACAGGTGGACAGCTTCCCGGTAACGCGGCGGCAGCTGCTTCACGGCATCCCAGACGAAGGCGAGATCATTTCGCTGTTCTGCGGCGAGCGTTTCATCCAGTTCGTCAATGTCGGCGTGTTCTCGCAGCTTTTCAGAGCGCAGGCGGTCTTTGCTCAAATTGGCCGCTATGCGCAGCAGCCACGCTTTTTCGTGAACCGAATTTTCAAACGTCGGATTCGTCTGGATGCAGCGCAAGAGTGTTTCCTGCAAAATATCTTCGGCATCGTCCATGTTGTGCAGGTAAGAGTATGCCATTCGCAGAATAGAGTTTCCGTAATCATCCAGCAAGCGTCCGGCATCTACTGCCGGTGCAGGTCGTGCTGTTTGCTTTTCCGAGCTTAAAGCCGCCACAAAACGAAGTACGGATTGAATTTTCAGACGCACCCATACGCCCAGTGGGATTTTCGGTTGTAAGGCAAGACTGCCGGTCATGGTACTTCCTCCTGCGGAAAATCAATTTGCGCTGCTCGATGCAGACCCCCAAGTTGCAGGGTCGCCTCCAAGAAGCATATTGACGAGAACGACACGTTCAGCCAGTTCCGTCATATCATCTTCGGACAGCGCATCCGAAATGGAAACAGAGTAAGCATACTCCTCGCCCGTCCAGATGGCAAGATTAAATTTGCCATCGTTGCCCTTGATCTTCACATCATAACCATCCAACTCTTTGGTTACAGACGTATCGTAGGTGTTGTAATCGCCGCTGGCATCGTTCGTTCCAGCTGCCTTGCGAACGCAGATTTCTTTCTGGCCATTGGTGTAAATGACCTGAATCATTTCATTTTCAAGTACGCTGATGTTGTCGATGGTATAACCGGGGATTTCAGGCAGCTGAAAGTCAAAGCCAGCCAACGTCTGTGCATCCTCAATGGTCTTGCAATCAACCCACGGATTTGCGATCTGGACGCTTCCACTGGAAGAGGAAACATCTGTGGTCTTGGAAGGCGAAGCAGCTGTGCAGGCAGTTGCGGAAAAAGCCAAAGCAGCGCAGAGGGCAGCAGTGGTCAGGTGAATCATCAGTTTCATAATAAAATCTCCTTCGTTTTGTTGTTCATTTTGTGTGGGCTTCTCTCTCCCATCTGCCCTATATACGCTGGAGCAAAACGAAAGGTTGCAAAAGATTTGAAAAAATTTTCTTAGACAAAAACACCGCCGCACAGACTGAAGAGTGTCTCGCCCTTTCAGCTCTATGCGGCGGTATCTTTTTACCTTCTTAAAGTTACCAGTTTTCGATTTTCAGCGTTCCAGCACCTTTTTGCCGGTCAGAGGGTCTGGGATGCCCAGCAGAGCCAGAATGATCGCCATCCGGATATAGACGCCGTTATGCACCTGATCGAAATAGGCGGCACGAGGGTCGTTGTCCACGTCCAGCTTGATCTCGTCGATACGGGGCAGCGGATGCAGTACCGGCATATGCCATAGTCGATATCGCGCATAGCTCCCAGCTGAGCCTCCAGCACGATTCGTTTGCCGCTGTCGTGTGCCTGTTGCAAAAAGGCTCCCACATCACAGATATAAGGCGCAAACTTCTCGGCCTGCGTCTTGCACCAGCTGAACAGACCATCCTGCACCTTGTGCCACGGCATCGAGATCGTTGCCTTATCGGAGAGTTTCAGGTTTTCGGGGTCGATCTCCACACCCCGTTCCTTGATGGCCTGCATCTCATTTGCGAGATGGTCGAGGTCGATCACCATACCAGTTCCCAGCACACAGGTAACATCCGGGTGCAGGATGCCGGAGGGCAGCAGATTCAGGATGAACTTGCCCTTCTCGGTCACGACAGTGTGTCCGGCGTTGTTGCCGCCCTGATAGCGTGCAACGATATCGGCGTTCTCGGCCAACAGGTCGATGACACGGCCCTTACCCTCATCGCCCCAATTGATTCCAGTTACTGCGGTCAGCATAAACTTCATTTACCTTCTTTTTCGTCGTTCCCTCTTGCAATTTCCAATTGCAGTTGCTATTATACGAGCAGGTTCAAAATGTGTAAAACGTATCTTGAACATAGTGGCAATGTGATTTTGATATGAAAGAGGGAGGAAGTTTCTATGTATGTGGACTGGGAATACTATAAAATCTTCTATTATGTAGCGAAGTATCAGAATTTCACCAAGGCTGCCCGGGTGCTGGGCAACAATCAGCCCAACATCACCCACGCCATGAACCGGCTCGAAAGTCAGCTGAACTGCGTGCTGTTCATCCGCTCGAACCGTGGCGTTACCCTGACGCCTGAGGGTGAGATTCTCTATTCCCGTATCGCTTCGGCGGCAGTACAGATCCAGGATGCCGAAGAAGAGCTGAGTGCCAGCGCGACGCTGGAACACGGCTCCATCAGCATCAGTGCGACCGAGACGGCATTGAATATCTATTTGTCCGAAAAACTCCGGGATTTCCACACCGAGTACCCGGGCATCCGGCTGCGTATCTCGAACCACTCCACTCCGCAGGCAGTGCAGGCTGTCAAGAATGGCGAGGTTGATTTTGCCGTCGTGACAACTCCGGCTGAGGTGGAATCCGGCTTGAAAATGGTGGAGCTGATGCCCTTTTATGAGGTGCTGGTGGGCGGCAAGACCTTCACCGCGCTGGCGAGCCAGAACCTCTCTTTAAAGGAACTGAACAATTATCCCCTCATCTCCCTGAGCGAAGAGAGCATGACCCGGAGCTTCTACCGGCAGTTCTTCCTCGACCATGACGCAGTGCTGAAACCGGATACCGAGGCCGCCACCACCGACCAGATGCTCACACTGGTAAAGAGCGAGCTGGGTCTTGCCTTTGTACCGGAACCAATGGCAAAAGAGCCGCTGGCACGAAGTGAGATCGTTCAGCTGCATCTGAAAGAACTCATCCCACAGCGGAGTATCTGCCTTGTCTACGACCATCACCGCCCATTGAATACCGCCGCCCGGAAGTTCCAACAAATGCTGACAAAATCGAACTGACCTGCACCCGGTTTTCTGGTGACTTTCGGCCGCTTTTGTGTTATATTGAAATCAAACCAAGAAAGGTGAGGTGTCCATTTTTATGTATCAGCCGTCTTCTGACCGTTATCAGATCATTCCGTACCGCCGCTGCGGAAACAGCGGACTCCTGCTCCCTGCGTTTTCGCTGGGATTGTGGCACAACTTCGGCGACACTGCTCCTTATGATAACATGCGCGCACTCTGCCGGACTGCTTTCGACCACGGCATCACCCACTTTGACCTTGCGAACAACTACGGCCCCCAGCCGGGAGCCGCCGAGGAGAATTTCGGCAAAATTCTGCGCGACGACCTGCACCCTTACCGGGACGAACTCATCATCTCCACCAAGGCCGGTTATACCATGTGGGACGGCCCCTACGGTGACTGGGGCAGCCGGAAATACCTGCTTGCCAGCCTCGACCAGAGCCTGAAACGGATGGGGCTGGACTATGTGGACATTTTCTATCATCACCGGATGGACCCGAACACGCCGCTGGAGGAAACAATGGGTGCGCTGGCACAGGCCGCGCAGAGCGGTAAGGCGTTGTACGTCGGCCTGTCCAACTACGACGGCCCAACTCTGAAAAAGGCCACAGCGATTCTGGATGAGCTGCACGTCCCGTTCGTCATCAACCAGAACCGCTACTCCATCCTTGACCGTACTGTGGAAAAGAACGGCCTGAAAGAAGCCGTCACCGAGACGAAGAAAGGGCTTATCACATTCAGTCCGCTGGCACAGGGCCGACTGACTGACCGCTATCTCCACGGCATTCCGGCCGACAGCCGGGTGCGCACTGATGGCCGGTTCCTAAAAGAAAAAGACCTGACCCCAGAAGTCATTGCGAAGATCTCCACCCTCAACGAAATGGCCGCACAGCGCGGACAGACCCTCGCCGAGATGTCTCTCGCATGGCTCCTCGCTCAGCCCGAAGTCACCAGCGTCCTCATCGGTGCTTCCCGTACCAGCCAGATCCTCGACAACATCAAAGCCTGCAAAAACCTGCACTTCACTGAGGAAGAATTGAAGAAGATCGACGAGATCAGCCTGTGATTTTACCTCACTCGCTTCCCAGCAAACAATCTCCACCTTGCCTTTTTCTTCCCTACCCCCTATAATAGCATCAAGAGTTATTTTATACTGTAACAGTCAAAAAGATACTATTGGAGAATGGTTATGGAGAAAAACGAGACACAGGAGCTTCCGGCCTGTCCAGTTGAGACAACGCTGACCCTCATCAGCGACAAATGGAAAGTGCTGATCCTGCGCGATTTGATGTCCGGGACGAAGCGTTTCGGTGAGCTGCGGAAGTCCGTCGGCCATGTGACCCAGAAAGTGCTGACCGCACAGCTGCGGCAGATGGAGACGAGCGGCCTGCTGACCCGGAAGGTCTATGCCGAGGTTCCGCCGCGCGTAGAATACACCCTGACCGAGCTGGGATACAGCCTGAAACCCATCCTCGATGCCATGTGGGATTGGGGAACCGAGTACAAAAACAAACAGAGCCATCTCAACTGAATATTACGACAAACACCCTTCGTCAAAATTCTGGACGGAGGGTGTTTTCTGTTTGGGGTTATTTCAGTTTTTTCAGCACAGCACCGATATCACTGTCGATGCAGATTGAACGCTTTGCGATCTCGTTCGGGGCAAAGGCCTCGCCGTAGTTGATACAGGCATAGGCTGCCTTTGGGTTCTGCGCAGTATAACGCCAGAATGGATATTTGATAATGACCGGTGTATTTCCGCCCACGCCCAGCTCCAAAAACAAAATCTTCTGCCCTTCGTGGCGGCGGAGAAACTCGCTGTACCGCTCAGCGGCAGTGTGCCACCCGGCATCCTCTACAAAGGTATCGTCTGCCCGGAGGTTCATCGTCATAGGCTTGCCGCAGTGTGGGCAGTGCGGCACCAGCTCCGCCGGGATGGACATTTTCAGCGATTCGGCGGCAGTCAGACTGCCATCCTTCACGATGCGATACTCCTGCGCTTCGAGCATCTGTTCCACAAGCTCCCGGTTATCGAACGTCTTTGCGCAGCACGGTTCTGAACACTGAAACAGGCCGTAATCGCCCTGTGTATAAAACAGCCGTTTTTTGTCAAAGCCCACCTTCTGGAAGCAGTGGTCGACATTGGTCGTCAGGACGAAATAATCCTTGTCCTTTACCAGCCGGAAGAGGTCTTCGTAGACCGGCTTCGGGGCGTTCCTATAGCGGTTGATATAGATATACCGGCTCCAATACGCCCAGTGTTCCTCGATGGAAGCGAACGGGTAAAAGCCGCCGCTGTACATATCCCGGAAGCCGTATTTCCGCGCGAAGTCGCCGAAGTATTTTTCAAACCGTTCGCCGGTGTAGGTAAATCCTGCTGAGGTCGAAAGGCCGGAACCTGCGCCGATGATGACCGTATCTACATCGTTCAGAGCAAGGCGGAGATTTTCAACATCCTCCGAGGAGTCCTGTGTAAATCTCTTTGTCAAAGTCTTTGAAAACATTGAAAACCACCTTCTTCACACTGGTATTTTGCTTCAGGAATTCCCGGACGATCTCGACGGCAATTTCCGCCGCCTTTTCGTTCGGGAAATGAAACTCTCCGGTCGAGATACAGCAGAACGCCACACTCTCAAGGCCGTGTTCCGCCGCGAGTTCCAGACAGGAGCGGTAGCAGCTTCTGAGCTGTTCGCAGTGCCTTTTTGTCAGCCTCCCGGACACGATAGGCCCGACCGTATGCAGGATATACTTGCAGGGCAGGTTGAACGCCGGGGTGATTTTCGCCTGCCCGGTGGGTTCGGGATGGCCCTGCTGTTCCATCATCTCGGCACAGGCAAGGCGCAGCTCTGCGCCGGCATAAAAGTGAATACAATTGTCGATACAGCGATGGTTCGGATAGTAACACCCTGTCATGCCGCTATTGGCGGCGTTCACGATGGCGTCACACCGCAGAGCCGTGATATCTCCCTGCCAGAGACAGATTCCCGGCTCGATGGGCGTCAAATCATCCAGCGAGACGACGCCCTTTTTCGCCGTTTCTTCCTTTAAATAGGCGTCCTGCTCGGTCAAAAATCGCTGTGGCAGCTTCCGCGGCGGACGGACATTCAGCAGCCCACGCAGCAGATATTTCCGCTCTTTAACGTCCGCCGGAACCGCCATTTCCCGGTATTCCGGCTCTTCCTGCAGCAGCTCCCGGATGAGGAACTGCCGCCGCTCACTCTGGTTCATCTTGTCCTCCTATGGAACGCAGAGGATGCCCCACAGCCGATTTGACTGCGAGGCTCTCTGTGGTTTTGATTCAGCTTAGAAAATGTACGGGGGATTACCGGAGAAGTCGGCAATTACGCCGTGCGGATCGTCCAGATAGAAGACCTCGAAAATCGGATTGGATGCTTCCCCATACTGGCTCTTGACGATGGGGTTTGCGATACACATTTCCTTCGCAGCCATGTTGTCCTCAAAGACAGCCTTGCCGTGCAGACGGATCCATGCGTACTCCGGACTGGAAACGGAAATTTCAATCTCCGGGTTTGCCTGCATATCCTTGTAGACGTCCTTGGTGTTGTTGGTACAGAACCACAGCTTGCCGTCCATCTCGCCCGAGAACATGAACGGGCGGCACTTTGCCTTGCCGTCGCGGCCAACGGTCGCCAGATACTGCACCGGGTTTGCGTTCAGAAATGCTACGATTTTTTCCATTTGATTTGCCTCCATGGGATTCCAGATGATGTTGCGTTGATTCTTGAAGGGCGTTTTGTGTTCCGCCCTTCGCTGAATCTATGATATCCCCATGAGGCCGAACTGTAAAGTAAGCACAATTTTGTGCCGTAGTTACCAAAAGGAAACTGTTGGAGCGGCATCTTTTAATTTCACTTTTGAACCGTCACAAATTTCTGGAACTTGCTCTTTGGGCGGTCGGGAACGGTATAGGCGAGGATATTTTCCTCGATCATGGGCTGGATGTATTTGGAGATGAGATAGTACCGTGAAACGCCGGTCAGCTCGATGAGTTCCTGACGGGTGCGCGGTGTCTTGCAAAAGTCTGCGATTTTCTGCCGGGTCTGCTCCTCGTGCCGGCTCTCGATATGCCGGTTTTCCGCTGGCATCGGCGGCGAAACAGGCTCGATCTTTCTTTTTGCCGGGATCAAATCAACAGGCGGCACAGCAGGCGCGGCACTCGGTGCAGGCCGGAATCCTTCTGCCGAAATAACACGCCGACAGCGTAGCGTCACCTCGAACTCGCCCCGTTCCTGCCGGAATTCCGGGAGCGGCAGCCCGGCTCGCCGCATCTCCGCGCGCATCATCGGGATGCCGGAATAGCAGTTATGGGAAATTTTCAGAGTCTGCAAAATATTCGCCAGTGCCGGGTTCCGAATCTCCGGACGGGCGGTTCCCAGCTCTTCCAAAGAGTCCTCTCCATACAAGCCGCCGCTGTTCCGGACAACGAGATGGTCGGGATAAATTTCGAGCGAAACTGGAGTTCCCTCCGTATACACACTATAATCCCGATGCACCAAAGCATTCAGAACCGCTTCCCGGACAGCACGCAGAGGATAGGCACAGTGTTCTGCCGATGCAGCCGGTTCCCCAAAGCGAGACCCTGCCGGGCTGTTTTGTCGAACAAAATCAATCGCATCTTCGAGAATATCCGGTATTGCGCCCGTAATGCGTTTCCGATTTGTAAATTGTTCCACGGAATTTTCTTTCGTTTTATCAAACGATGCTACGGTCAAGCTCAGCTGCGGAAAATAAGTCTGCGGATAGATTGAAAACGATATCAGTCCGGCAAGAGTCGGCGTTCCATCGCACATTATCCCCATCAGTTCCAGAATTCCCTCATCGGAAAGCTCTTCAGCCAGTCTTGGGTGTTCTCCTTTTACCGCTTTGAGGTAATCTTTCAGGCGTTTCTGGTTGAAATAGCGTGTATTCACCCGTTCTACCGGACGCATGTCTTCGTGAAGCTGGTTCCGGAACGCACGGCAGCGATACACTTCATACGGCTTCATAATATTATTTTTTCCGTCTTCTGTCCGGACAAACGAGCCTTTTGCACTGCCAATGCCTGCATAATAGACCGGTCTGCGTAAAATTTCCACACCCGGAATTTCCGCTGCAACGACCGTTTTTCCTTTTATCGTACAGCTGGTAAGGATCGGGTGAACGGACGGTTCCATCTGCTGACAGTTCTCGATGATTTTTCTCTCCACATCATCTGCATCATAGACACCAGTGATCTCCACCATCGGGTCATCATTTGCCACACCGAATAGAATAATCCCACCGGAAGCCTGATTGGAAAATGCAGAAATCGTATCATAGATCGGTTTCGGAAAGCCTTCCTTTGTTGATTTTAGTTCAACTTTGCTTTTTTCTATTTTTAAAAGCTGAACATCCCGTATCAACTGCATCAGCTCTTCTTTTTGCATCTCAGGGTAGTTCCTTTCTATTTTTCTCCTCCTATTATACCATTTTTGTATTTAAAATTCAACCAATCAGCGCATTTATTTCTATTTTGGCAACATTTTTGAAAATTTGGCAACTATCTTTATCTTGTCAAAACTTGTAAAGTTGCTATAAATATTTTGACAACAACTTGTTGGTGTTTTCAAAATTGTGACACTTTGTTGCTATTTTTTGCTTTTTGTGCAGCATTTCTTTTTGTCCCTTTCGCTTTCACGTCCCATTGCCTTTTCCTTCTTTGCGCAGAGCCGATTCCACTCGCTTTTGTGGAAAAACATTGTGATTCCTCCTCGAGTTTTCCACATGGGATTTCTGCTGTTTCACTGTAAAAAATAAGGCGCGGAACATTCCGGCCTGCCTTTGGCCTTTGGTTCCACGCCTTATTTGATTCGTTTTATATTACAGTTTGGATAATTACATTTTGGAATATTGTTTTTGCTGTCCTGCCTGAACTCATGCTTCTTTCCGGGCAGGCTCTTCTTTTCCGGAGTGGATGAGATTGTATGCCGCCTGATACTTTTCTGGAATTTTTTCCAGTGGCAATCCTCTCACATTCTCATCTGTGCCATCCCGGATGGCCTGATCGTAAAACCAACATTTGTAATCTAGCATCGAGCGTACCTGTTCCAGATGAGCGATTTCTGCTTCCACAGCCCGTCTTTGCCGGGCGAACAGTTCTCGACGCTGCAAAAAGGTTCCGCTTCCCTGTCCGCACCAGATCATAAACTGCTTGATGTCTTTGATCTCAAGGCCGGACTTTTTCAGGCACTCGATCACGCGCAGACGCTCGAGGTCTTTGTCGCTGAATTTCCGGATGCCCGAATCCCGGTGGATGTTATCGAACAATCCCTCTTTATCATAATAGCGGAGCGTCGAGATCGGCAGCCCGAACAACTTGGATACCTGACCGATGGTATACATATTTTCCCTCCTCAGCTTGACATAAAGTTGACTTCAGCCTCAGTGTAGCAGGATGACCCCCGGATGTCAAATCGGTTGACATGGGTTTCCAGCCGGTGTAAACTTTAAAAACAAGGACTCTTATCTCCAATCGACAGCAAGTTTTCCACATTGAGTCCGTAAAAAGTGAGGTAATTGATTATGAAAATGGTTCATACTGACAACGCTCCCGGTGCCATCGGCCCCTACTCTCAGGGTTTCATCGTCGGTGGTCTGGTCTACACTTCCGGTCAGATCCCGGTAAACCCGGCTGACGGCACCATTCCCGAGGGCATCGCTGCACAGGCTGCACAGAGCTGCAAGAACGTTCTCGCCATCCTCGAGGCTGCCGGCAGCGGCGCAGAGAAGGTCGTCAAGACCACCTGCTTCCTCGCAAACATGGAGGACTTCGCCGCCTTCAACGAGGAGTACGCAAAGTATTTCACCTCCAAACCGGCTCGCAGCTGTGTTGCTGTCAAGAGCCTGCCGAAAAACGTTCTCTGCGAGATCGAGGCTATCGCTGAGGCCTGATCCGGATGAACTATTATGTTGCCCCGATGGAAGGTCTGACCGACCGAGTCTGGCGGCAGGCGCATCAGAAATGGTTCGGTGCGCCCGTCATCCGGAACGCCCCGGCACGGTATTACGCGCCCTTCCTCTCCCCTCCCGAAAACCGAATCCTTATCAAGAAAAAGATGGCAGAGCTTGCGCCGGAAGTCAATCCCGGCCTGCCGGTCATTCCGCAGCTCCTCGCCAAGGACAGCGCACTTGCCGCATGGATGATCGGTGAACTGCGCAAACTGGGTTACGCCGAAGTCAACCTGAACATCGGCTGTCCGGCCGGAACGGTCACGGCCAAGGGCAAAGGCTCCGGAATGCTCCGTGACCTCGACAAACTGGACGCTTTTCTGGACGGCGTTTTCTCGCAGGCAGACGGCCCCATTTCGGTCAAGACCCGGCTGGGCGTTGAGAAGCCGGAAGAGTTCGACGCCATCCTTGCCATCTACAACCGCTATCCCATCTCGGAACTCACCATCCATCCTCGGGTCATGCGGCAGCTCTACCGTGGACAAGCTGACCGGGAGGCTTTTGCAAAGGCGTTTCCCCAGTGCAGGATGCCGGTCTGCTACAACGGCGATGTAACGACGCCAGAGCAGCTCCATGCCCTCGAAACCGAGTTCCCGGCTCTGTCGGGCATCATGGTCGGGCGCGGCATCATCGCCGACCCTGCCCTGTTCCGGCGAGCAATGGGCGGCGCACCGGCTTCTAAAGAGGAACTGCGCGGTTATCTCGATGACCTGTTCCACGGCTATACCGAACTGTTCGGCAGCGCAGGCTGTGCCATCAGCCGGATGAAGGGTCACTGGTTCTATCTCATCCATAAATTCGATGGTGCGGACAAACTGGAAAAACAGCTCAAAAAGCTGCGTGAGCCGTGGGAGTATGAGGTCACGGTAGATCAGATCTTCACACTTGATTTAAAATAACCCCTCTCAGCCGAGCGGCAGCTTGTCTGTTTTCCCGGCAGGAGAGCTGGTTTGCGCAAAAAAAAAGACCCACCAGTCGGTGGGTCTTTTCAAGATTCTATCAGATAATTTTCAGACATTCAGATAATCGCGCAGCATAGCCTGCAACAGGTCGTCACGGTCTACTTTGCGGATCAGAGAACGGGCTCCATTATGGGTCGTAATGTAGGTGGGGTCTTCGGAAAGGATATAACCTACCAGCTGATTGATCGGATTGTATCCTTTTTCCTTCAGTGCATCATACACCTGCTGTACGATCGCGTGGATCTCATAGTCCTGCTTATCATGGATGGAAAAAATTGCGGTAGAATCACCCACGAAATACACCCCCTTCGTTAAACTATGCTTTATTGTACACGAAATGGGGCAAAACTTCAAGATTACCCGGCACTTTTTGCACATCTTTCATAAAATTTCCAGATAAAATCGTGCAACTTGGCAAGTGAGAAAGGAGCATTTATGCTGTTTGGCATCGGCTGTGACCTGTGTGCTATCGCCCGGATGGAAAAAAGCCTCTCCGGGGCGCATGGCGAGACTTTTGCCCGGCGTGTCTTCGGTGAGGCAGAGCGGACCGCTCTCGGTCTGACGGAAGGTTTTGTCTTCCCGGATGGCCGTGCCGGTCAGCGCAGAGCCGCCAGTGCCGCCGCGGACTTTGCCGCAAAGGAAGCCTTTCTGAAAGCGGCTGGAACGGGCCTTGCCGGGCCGTTTTCTCTCTGCGAGATAGAAGCCGTCCGCCTGCCCTCCGGCGCGCCAGAGTACCGTTTCTCGGGGCGTACAGCGGCGTGGGTCGCAGAGCGTCATCTGAAAGCCCACCTCTCCCTCAGCCACGACAACGGAACTGCGCTGGCATTCTGCATCCTTGAGCAGACCCCGGAAACCTGAATCTTCCTCCTGCATAGAATGGAATAAAACCCTGCGTGCATACCGGACGTTCTGCTGACCCATACTAACGGCAGAAAGCAGGCCGCGCCGGACGCACCACATAGCAGGCGCAGCCTCCGACATCAGGGAGGGAGATCTTATGGAGGTACACAGAGGAGAAGTTTTCTACGCCGACTTATCACCGGTGGTCGGCTCAGAGCAGGGCGGCATCCGCCCTGTCCTCATCGTTCAAAACGAGATCGGCAACCGCCACAGCCCGACCGTCATCGCAGCGGCCATTACATCCCGGCTGGACAAAGCCCGGCTGCCGACCCACATCAACATCCGGGCGGCAGATACCGGTCTCGCCAAGGACAGCGTGGTTCTGCTGGAGCAGATCCGGACGCTGGACAAACACCGCCTGCGTGAACGGGCCGGGCAGATCACGCCAGAAGACCAGAAACGGGTCAATCAGGCGTTGGACGTCAGCCTTGGGCTGGATTCCTACTGAAAGAAATATCGTGAAAAATAAAGCCATCTGCGGCCGTGCAGATGGCTTTTGTGTTTGTTATCGAATCACTCTTTGCTGCTTTCCTCAGCATCATGGATCAGAGCATGTTCCCGGATCTTTTCCAGTGTCTGCTCACTGAGGATATGCTCAGCTTTGCAGGCGTCCTCGGCAGCGATATCCTCATCGACGCCCAGCTGAACGAAGAAATGAGTCAGCAGGCGGTGACGGCTGTAAATACGCTCCGCGATCTCACGGCCCGGTTCCAGCAGGGTCAGGTTGCCCTCGCCATCCACCGCAATATAGCCGTTTTCCCGCAGCTTTTTCATTGCGATGCTGACGCTCGCCTTGGTATAACCCAGCTCGTTCACAACGTCGATGGAACGCACTTTGCCCATACGCTGTGTCAGCATGAGGATCGTTTCGAGATAATCTTCCGCGGATTGGTGGATCTGCATGGTTTGGTGGCCTCCTGCCTTGTTCCCACAAGGGATTTATCGGTCGGGCGAGAACCCGTCCGGCTCGTATGTTATAGGATATCACATTTCCACGGGGGATGCAAGGTTTCGGGGAAAGTTCGTCTATTCAAACCAAATTGTGTCCCCGAAATTTGTTACTTTGCTGCGTCCAAGTATGCTTCCGGGCCGGAGAGATACAGGTCGCCGCCGTGCGAATCCAGAATAACCGTCAGCGGCATATTCTCCACAGTCAGGCGGCGGACAGCTTCACAGCCAAGGTCAGGCCATGCGATGACTTCCAGCGTCTTGACGCTCTGTGCCATCAGCGCACCTGCGCCGCCCAGCGCAGCCAGATAGACTGCACCGTTGCGCACGACAGCGGCTTTGACCGCCTCATCCCGTTTGCCCTTGCCGATCATGATCTTGTTGCCCAAGTCCAGCAGGCGCGGACTCATGGCGTCCATCCGTCCGCTGGTGGTCGGGCCTGCCGAGCCGATGACCTCGCCCGGGCGTTCCGGGGTCGGGCCGACGTAATAAATCGCACTGCCCTCAAGGTCGAACGGCAGGGATTCGCCCTTGTCGAGGGCTTCCAGCATCCGCTTATGCGCCTGATCCCGAGCGGTATAGACCACGCCGGACAGAAGGACGGTGTCGCCTGCCTTCAGGGGGCTCAAGTCCTCTGCGGTGCAGGGTGTCGTCAGATGATATTCCATCGTGTATCCCTCCTTACAGCGTCGCTGACGCACGCCGGGTGACGTGGCAGGAAACGTTGACCGCCACCGGCAGACCAGCCACATGGGTCGGCATCTGCTCGATGGCAAGACCCAGACAGGTGGTCTTGCCGCCAAAACCCTGCGGCCCGACGCCAAGCTCATTGATGGACGTCAGCAGCTCCTGTTCCAGTGCGGCGTAGTACGGGTCGGCGTTCGGCTTGTCCAGCGGACGGAGCAGAGCTTTTTTCGCCAGATATGCCACCTTGTCGAAGCTTCCACCGACGCCGATCCCCAGCACGATGGGCGGACAGGGATTGGAGCCTGCCAGCCGGACGGTATCCACGACGAATTTCTTGAAGCCCTCCACACCTTCCGCCGGCTTGAGCATCTGGATGCGGCTCATATTCTCACTGCCGAAACCCTTGGGTGCTACCGTGATGGTACAGCCGTCGCCATCCACAAGATGAACGGTGATGGCCGCCGGGGTATTATCGCCGGTGTTTCCCCGGCGGAGTGGGTCGGCGACGATACTTTTCCGGAGATATCCATCGGTATAGCCGCGGCGGACGCCCTCATGAATGGCGGCTTCAAAGCTGCCGTCGATGTGGACGTCGGTTCCCAGCTCGACAAAGACGCAGGCCATGCCGGTATCCTGACAGATGGGCAGATTTTCCTCTTTTGCCGCCGAGAGGTTCGACCAGAGCAGGTCAAGGGTATTTTTTGCCAGCGGCCAGGGTTCTTCCTGCCGTGCCTTATTCAGCGCGTCCTGAACATCCCGCGGCAGTCGTGTGTTTGCCTCGATGCAGAGGCGAGCAACGGTATCGGTGATCTCCTGTGCCGGAATCGTCCTCATGACTTATTCCTCCGTTTACAGCCGGGCTACGCCGGTCTCACGAGCCGCTTTTGCGACAGCGTTTGCAACCGCTTCTGCAACACGGGGGTCAAATGCGCCGGGGATGATATTCTCCTCGCTGCGGTCCTCGTCGGTGATGAGGTCGGCGATCGCATAGGCTGCGGCCAGCTTCATTTCATCGTTGATATCCCGTGCCCGGACGCTCAAAGCACCCTTGAACAGACCCGGGAAGCAAAGGACATTGTTGACCTGATTCGGGAAGTCGCTGCGGCCGGTAGCCATGACCCGGACGCCGCCGGCTTTGGCCTCGTCGGGCATGATCTCCGGGGTCGGGTTTGCCATTGCAAAGACGATCGCATCCTTGTTCATGGTCTTGCACAGCTCAGTCGTCAGGACGCCCGGACGGGAGACTCCGATAAAGACATCCGCGCCCTCGATGGCTTCTTTCAGGCCGCCCTTGATCTGACGGGGGTTCGTGACTTCGCCCAGCCAGTTCTTGTGCGCCTCGGCACTGTTGCAGCCCTTGTACAGGGTGCCGAACTGGTCGACTGCGACGATATCTTTCGCACCGGCAGTCATCAGCATTTTGATAATGGCGGTGCCTGCGGCTCCCGGGCCGTTCAGGACGATGTGAACGTCCTCCATCTTCTTGCCGACCACACGCAGAGCGTTGATCAGAGCCGCCGTCACAACGATGGCTGTGCCGTGCTGGTCATCATGGAAGACCGGGATATCCAGCTCCCGTTCCAGCGTTTCCTCGATCTCAAAGCACTCCGGGCTTTTGACGTCCTCGAGGTTGATGCCGCCGAAGGTCGGAGCGATGGCTTTGCAGACTGCGATAACACTGGCCGCATCGTGAGCGTCGATGCAGATGGGGAAGGCATCCACACCGCCGAATTCCTTGAACAGAACCGCCTTGCCCTCCATGACCGGAAGTCCGGCTTCCGGGCCGATATCGCCCAGACCCAGAACTGCCGTACCGTTGGAGACGACAGCGACCATATTGCCTTTGAACGTGTACTTATACACATCGTCGGGATTTGCCTTGATCTTCCGGCAGGGCTCGGCAACGCCGGGCGTATAGGCGGTGGACAGGTCGTCACGGGTCTTGACCTCGACCTTGCTGACAATACCGACTTTTCCCTTGTGGCTCTCGTGCATCTCGAGAGCGGCCTGATTGTAATCCATTTGAAAGTCCTCCAATCATCTGAACATCTTTTATCCAAGGCTCCCCTGACAGGGGAGCTGGCGAGCGGTTTTCTTTATTTTATCAAAACCCTCCCCTGTTTTCCACCATTTTCTCGCCGAATGTGAAGTGTTGTGAGGAATTTTTGCAAAATCCTTTTCTTTTTCATTTTTACCTCTTATAATAGAGGTTGTTTCTCTGCTCACCCACCGGCGAAAGGCCGGTTTTGCAAAACAGGAGGTATTCTTTTGAAACGTACTATCACCAAAGCACTCTGCTTCGTCTGCGCCGGTGCGCTGGCTCTGTCGATGGCAGGCTGCGGCAACTCGTCTGCCAGCTCTTCCTCGTCCGCTTCCAGCGAAGCATCCAGCCTGATCTCCATCGGCAGTGTGTCCGACTATGATTATCAGAATTTCTCGTACAGCGATGGTCTGGACGAAAACGGCTACTGGTCGGGCGTCAAGGCTCTGGATTATGTAACTCTGCCCGAAGACTACGCAGCAATTCCGATTTCTCGTTCTGACGTAGAGCCGAGCAATGAGGATGTTCAGGCACAGATCGACAACATCCTGAGCCAGAATTCCACCACGCAGGAAGTTGACCGTGCTGCCGCAGACGGCGATACTGTCAACATCGACTATTCCGGCGTCGTGGACGGCGTGGCCTTCACCGGCGGCACTTACAGCGGCTACAGCCTCGTGCTGGGCAGCGGCACCTTCATCGACGGCTTCGAGGATCAGATCATCGGCCACAATCCCGGCGAGACGTTCGACGTCACCGTCACCTTCCCGGAGGGCTACGGCGACTCCACCGACGCCGACGGCAACACCGTCGTCCTGAGCAACAAGGAGGCCGTCTTCTCGGTCACCCTGAACTCCATCTCGGAGGAAGTCCTGCCCGAGCTGACGGATGAGTGGGTCGACGCCAACTACGGCACAAGCGACGACGTCCACTCGGTCGAAGACCTCCGCGCCCTCTATCAGAAGCTGCTCTATGAGGACAACCTCCACACCGCTCTGATGGACTATCTGCTGGAGAACTCTACCTTCAAGTCCATTCCGCAGGAAGTCAGCGATTACCAAGTCAGGCAGTGCCTGAACTACTACTACACCATGGCAAACTACTATGGCTATGACCTCGACAGCTTCGTGCAGACCCTGATGGGCTATGACAGCACCGACGCCATGCTGCAGGGCCTGTCCTCCAGCATCGAGAGTTACGCCAGAGAAGCCCTGATCTATCAGGCTGTCGCCGAGGCCGCAAATGTCGCCCCGACGCAGGAGCAGATCGACGCCTACTCGGCTTATACGACCTCTTACGGCGCAAATTACTGCACCATGGTCGCCCTCATGGACGCCGTCACCGACGCCCTTTCGAATAACGCCGTCGTGAGCTGATAGCTCTGACATGCAAAGCCCCCCGAACTCACGTTTTGATGGTGAGTTCGGGGGGCTTTTTGTTCAGTCTGTTGTCGGCTCAAACCATAAACCGGAACGTCCGGTCAGCTGATCTGCCAGCTCGGTTCCATACTGCTGTTTAAGTTGTTCGTAGGCTTTCTCAATTTTTATCGGGCGAGAGGAGATATTGTGCGCATCCGACGCCACAATGTCAACGAGTCCGTTCCGGAGCCATCCATCGATTCGCCGTCTGCGCCAAAAGCCGCCCGGTTCCAGCACCGTCGAACAATTGACCTGATACATCACCGGATAAGCATCCCGAAGCTTCTCCAGCAGTCCATGCTTTTCCAGACAGGCATATCGCTCGATATGCGCCAGAAGGACAGAATAACCACATCGTGTGATCTGATCCAACCCACGTTCCAGCTCTTTGGCGGACACATCTGGCAGGTATTCCAGCAGGACCCATTCCGAATTTCCCAATGCCGGAAGGGAATTCTCCCGTGCGTATGCTTCCAGAGCCGGATTATACAGAAGTTCTGCCCCCGAGTAAAGGGTCATTTCATAACCCTTCCGCGCACAGTAGGTTCTTGCTTTTTCCAGACGCCGGTCGTAGTTCTCCTGCGGAAAAGGCTCCATGCCCGGCGTTACATGGGACGTCGCAAACATCCGGGTCACCCCCTGCTGTGCCGCCGCATCCAGCATCGCCGTCATCATTTCCACGGTCTGCGCACCGTCATCCACGCCATAGATAAAATGTCCATGGATCTCGGTGAAATCGTTCATAGCTGTTTAGTCTTTCTTTTGGTCTTCATCCGATTTCTTGTAATAATGAGAGTAATACGAATTTGATTTATAGGACTTGTAGTAATACTTCTTGCCGCTGTAATTGCCGTAGTCCACCTGATTCAGGACGGTTCCGAGGATCGGGCAGCCCGTCTGTTCCAGCTGTATTTTTGTGTCGATCAGCTCCTGACGGTGTACCTGATTGCAGTTTACCACCAGCAGGATGCCGTCGCAGAACTTTGCAATTTCGGCTGCATCGATGACGACGCCGACCGGAGCCGCATCCACGATCACATAATCGAACTGTTCCGCCAGCTTATCCAGCAGTTCTTGAAATCGACCCGAAATGATAAGCGGGATCGGATTGAGAAGATCCCGTCCTACCGGAATCATCACTGCACCTTCGATATCCGTCTGATAGAGGATATCGTCCAGTTTCGCGATACCAGCCAAATAGTGTGAAAGACCATAGGTGTTTTCGTCCTTATCAAACTGAACACCATACACTACATTGATCATACTCCGGCGCAGGTCTGCATCTACCAGAACGACCCGGTTGCCGCGTTCCGCAAGCTTGCGCATCAGGTTCATACTGGTAAAGCTCTTGCCCTCCGACGCATGGGAACTCGTCAGCATGATCTTCTTCAAGTCCTTTCCAGCAAAGGAAAGGTTGGTCGACAGGGTATTGAAGGCTTCGTTCACCGGGTAACTGACCGGAGGGAACTTTTTGAATTTCAATGTTCTCATTGCATTTTCCCTCCCGGAAGTTTGAGCTCCTGCTTTTTATGGGTATGTTTTTCTTCCGCCTTTTCCATCGGGATCTCAGCCAATGTTACCAGACCCGCATACTTCCGGATGTCCTCCGAAGTCTTATAGGTATCGTCCATCAGCGTAATAAGCACGATCACGCCGCAGCTTGCCACAAGACCTATCAATGCTCCCAGTAAAATCATTTTGGTCTTGTTCGGGCTGACCGGAGACGTCGGCACCCGTGCAGTAGACATGATAGACGGCTTATCCGTATCCATCTTTTCCGCAATATACTCGCGCACTACCTTCGCATACGCATTCGCCACATCAGCGGCTTCCTCCGGAGAGGTCGAGGTAAAGGAAATATTCAGCATTCGGGTATCCGAAGTGTTGGTAACGCTCAGCATCGAGCTCATTTCCTTATAGGTATATGGCAGATCGAGGCTCGAGATGACTTTCTCATGGACCTCCCACATATTGAAAACTTCAATATAATCACTCGTCAGCGCAGTGCCGATCTGCAGATCCGAAATATTGATCGCCGAGTCTTTCCGGCTGATCACATAGATTATTGCCGTTGCCTGATACTTGGGAGCAATAAAAAAGAATGCTGCGATACATGCGATCAGTGCGCCACACAACGTCGTCGCCACGATCCACTGCCATTTTCCAAGCAGCGCATAGAAAAGCTCCAGCAGGTCAATGGTTTCAGCATCGTTCTCTCCTCGCATCATCACCGTGCTATCCTTCAGCGCAGTCTGATTTTCTGACAAAATCGTATCTCCCTTATGTTTTCTTTTTAACTGAAAAAAGGGGCAGCGACAGAAATGCCGCCGCCCCATGATTCATCCGGACAGATGATTTCTTACTTTGCAGCCTTTGCCGTTTCAGTCTTGGTCAGAGCCATCAGGGTGAAGCCACTGCCGCCGCTGGTCAGGGTTTTGACCTGAGAACCGGTCAGCTTGACCTGAACCTTGCCCTTCACGACAACTGCGCCGACCTTGTGATACTGGAAGACGGGATTGCCGTTCTCATCAACAGCCTGCTTGCCGGTAGCGGGGTCAATGACGGGAACAGCCGCCAGAACGGTGACCTCAGTGCCGTCCTCAACATCCTTATAAGCAGCTTCCACACTAGCGGAATCCATCTCGATGCTGACCTCGGCGTCATCGGACAGGGTGTTCGCAGCGATGGCGACGGTCTTGACAGCGGCAACGTCAACGGTCTCAGTCTCGGTTGCTCCGGTAAGAGCGGTCAGGTCAACACTTGCGGCAACGTTCTGAACCGCAGTGGTAGCCTGAGCCTCAGCCTCAGCCTTGGCTTCCGCGGTAACAGGCTCCTCAAACTTGATGGTGCCGGTACCCTTCTCAACGGTGGCGGTCACGGTAGCCTCGACAGCGGCAACGGTGGTCTTGCTGGGGGTAGCAGCAAATGCGGCAACACCCATGCTCATGACCAGCGCAGCAGTCAAAGCAATGCTTACAACTCTTCTCATGATAAAAACTCCTCTCGTGCAGCTGCATCTTTCTGATACAGCTCCTAAAAATATTATAGCAAATGCCCAAAACGGACATTTACAACATGTAGATCACCAGCCTTATTTGACCGGCTCCCAGAACAGATCCAGCACCGCCTGCCGGATGGAATCCTCATCGACATGGAACTCCATAAAGCCATCTTCTGCCACCTGATGCTCACCGGTCAGCTCCAATGCAGGTTCCAGCGTATAGTCTCTGGCTGCCCACGCCTCGTTGATGAGACGTCCTCGTGCCATATCCGTCACCAGATACGGCGTCAGCGCATCGTACAAGGTTGCTGTAAACTGCTTATCCTGCCGAATCTTTTCTTCCAGCTGAGCAGAAAGCTGTTTCAGATAATTTTCCTGACGCACCATGCGAGCTTCGTTGGTGCCTTCGCCGATATCCATACGACTCCGGACGTAATACTCCGCCTGCTTTCCGCGCAGAGTCAGGGTCGTTCCCTTTGTCATGGCCGGGTCATGTGCTGAGAAGTCATCTTCCAGCGTCACCGTCACGCCGCCCACCAGATCGTTCAGTTCAGTAATGCCGTCCAGATTCATCGCAAGGTAAAAGTCGATGCTTTCCCCATTCAGAAGTCCTTCCACAGCTTCCCGCGCATACTCACAGCTTTGTTCTTTTCCATCGCCAAAGCCATGCGCAAGGCTGATCTGCATTGTCTGCGTTCCGATCGGGCTTCCCAGATATCCCAGTACGGTCACATCCGCCAGCGTGTCACGGTCAATTTTCAGCTGACGCACCGTCTGCGCATCAGAGTCGATAACGACCAGCCGCTGAAAATCCGCCTGACCGCCGTCAAACGGACTGTCCGATTCCGCATCGCTGTCACGATCTATGCCCATGACGAGGATCGAGATCAGGTTCTTTCTTCGCTGGTACTTTACTCCATTTACCTCGCATGTTTCTGTCTCTTCTGTCTCTGACAGACTGCCGCGCGTCTCCGTATAATCTCGCGTTTCCAGCCAGCGTCCGCCGAAATAGAAAAGGAGAACACAAATCATAATCAGGACGATAATACCGGATATCATCCACAATCGTTTCGTCTTTTTCAATCGACCTGTTTCCCCTCATTTCCCTATGACCAGACCTTTTCATCTGATCTTCTAGATTATAACACGTTACCCCCCCCCCTTGTCAATTGCTTCCTGCAAATTTTACAAACATTTTGTCATTTTATGCGGCAAAAACTTCACAGCAAAACGACTGTATTTTTTAAGTTGTTTTGTTCATCCTTCCACACGAGTATAAGAAGACTCCCGTTTTTCTCCTTTAAAAAAGAAAAACGGGAGTCTATGAACTGTTTACAGGATCCCAAAACAGACAAGACCCAGCACGGCGGCAACGCCGATGACCTTCGGCACGCTCATCTTGCGCCTGCGGAGCAGGTAGAAGCAGACCAGACCGATCCCGATGGCCATCGGGTCAGGCCATCCGGCAGAGGTGACATAGTTCTGCATACTCAGGCTGACAAGCACCTGAAGGATCATGCCGATGCAGATGGGCTTGACGAACATCATGATATAGCCCATGACCTTGCTTTCCCGGAACTTATTGAAGAACACCGCCGCCGCCAGCGTCAGGGTCAGCGTCGGGCAGAGAACGCCCAGAACTGCCGCAACGCCGCCGATCATTCCGGCGGTCTTGGTACCGGCAAAGGTCGCGCAGTTGACGCCCAGCGAGCCGGGCGTCATCTCGGCGATGGCAATCAGATTGGACAGGTCGGCCTCATTCATCCAGCCGTGAGAGGACATCTCCTCCATGATAAGGGGGATCATCGATGTGCCGCCAAAGCTGGTGAAGCCGATTTTCGCAAAAGCGATAAACAGCTGAACCAGTGTCTCAAGCGTTGCCATGCTCTTTCACCCCCATCCAGACAAGGCTTGCGATGGCTCCGCCGATCACAAGCGTCAGGTTGCTGATATTCGTGAAGGCGCAGACGCAGAAGCCGCCCACGCAGAGGATAACGGCCAGCTTTGTTTTTAGCGTCTCCTTGCCGAGGCTGATAGCCGCTCCGCCAATGATGGGGACTACGGCGCACTGAACCCCTCGCAGAGCCGCAAAAACCCAGTAATTCGACTTGATGAGGTCATAGATGGCGGTCACAAGGGTCAGCACAATGACCGCAGGCAGGCACAGGCCGATGGCACAGGCAACGCCGCCCAGCGGCCCGGCCAGCTGATAGCCAAACAGCAGAGTGATATTTACCACCATGATGCCGGGCAGGGATTTGCCGACGGCGATCAGCTCCACGAGGTCGTTTTTGCTCATCCACTGCCGCTTGTCCACGAAATCCTGCTCCATCTGCGCCAGAATGCTCCAGCCGCTGCCGAAGGTGAACGCACCTATTTTAATAAAGTGCAGAAACAGAAATGCTGCCAAGCGTATTCCTTCCGGGCGGCTTTGTTCCGTTTTGTTTTTTACTTCTTCCATATTCTCCTCCTGTTTTTATAAGAATAAGGTATCACAGCCGCTCCGGTTTGACAAATTCCGAAAATTCATGTTTTCTATAAAATATCCGTCATGCTTCGGGATGCAGCCAATCGCCTTTCCGTTTTGTTCCCACCCTGCCGCAGTCCGGCAGCAGTTTTTCGACATTTCGCACAAAATTTGCGCCGTAATTTTAACAATACAACCGACCCGGAAAATTGTCAAGACAGATATGAAGGTTCTTCATCCCCCACCAAAAACAAAACTCTCCGGACGTCCGCTTTTGCGGTATCCGAAGAGTCTGATTCGTTTCTTTTATTGATGGACTGCCGTCAGCTCATAGACCTTATCGAACTGATTTTTCCGTTCCGGAGTCAGGTGATGGCTGATGAGGATCAGGGTCAGCTCCGGATTTTCCAGCAGACTCTTTTCCACAAGGTCTGCGTTTTTGGCGTCCAGTGCGCTGGTACCTTCGTCCACCAGCAGGATAGAGCGGTCATGGATGAGCGCACGGGCGATGGCAATGCGCTGCTTCTGACCGCCGGAGACGTTACTGCCTTCCTCGCCGACGACCGTATCCAGACCTTCCGGCATGGAGGCCAGATCGCCGGCAAGCGCACTGTCCCGAACCGCCTTTTGCAGCTGCTCTTCCGGGAAGTCCTCGCCCAGCGTGATATTCTCCCGGATGGTGGTGTTGAACAGGAACACATTCTGTTCGATATAGCTCATCTGTTTCTGAAGTTCCTCCGGGTCGACCGTGCGGATATCCGTGTCGTCAAAAAGGATACGTCCGGTATAGCCCGGCAGCCAGCCCAGCAGGAGTTTCAGCAGGGTGGATTTTCCGCATCCGGAAGGCCCGGTCAGGGCATACTTTTTGCCCTTTTCAAACCGGAAGGAAGCGTTTTCCAGAATGGGCTTTTCCCCATAGCGGAAGGAAAGAGCTTCGACCGAGATGGAATCTGCAAAAGGCCGTAGCGTCTTTCCGTCTGCCTGCCTGTCATCCGCATGGCAGGTGATCTTATCAAAATACGGCCTGCTTGCCGCAAAGGAGACCGACAGCTTCGAGATCTGATTCAGTCCGTTATACACGCCTGCGCAGATATTTCCGGTTCCCATGAATGTTGCCAGTGGAATTTTGCCATAAAAAATCAGCACGCCAAGGATCACAGAAACCGATACCTGACAAAGCGCACTCACATAAGCCAGACCATTGCCGATACAGTCTTTCGTCACGTTCAGTTTATAGCCAGCCGCCTCAATTTTATCGCTGGCGTGGTAGATTCCTGTGGTGAACCGGTCGTCTTTTCCGAAAAAGCGCAAAACATCATAGCCTGCCAGCAGGTCTTTGATTTTACTGATTCCATCCGACTGGTTTGCGGAACACTCTGCGCCCACCTGACCCAGCTGTTTACTGAACAATCTCGGAACAAAGATCATGATGACAGCGATTACAAGCGATGCCGCCAGCAGAAGCCAATGGATCGACGCCAGTGCAATGATGCCGCAGGCCACCTGAGCAGCAGCTCCGACCAGAACAAAAAACGGCGTCCACGCCAGCTGATTGATCTGGTTCACATCATTCGTAAACTGGGAGAGATATTCTCCGCTTTCGACCCGGTGATACTCCTGATGATTCTTGCGCAGCAGCCCGACCGCCATATCCCGGCGCAGAGCGTTATTGATCTGTCTGACCGTGCGTCCCTGAAAAACCGTCTCTCCCGTGGAACACAGCACGATCACGAGCCATACGGCCAGCGACAGCACGATTTTCAGCAGAAACTTTTTCAGATCCCCATCCAGCAGCGACTGCATGATCTGGATCTGAAGCAGACTTGTGTACACCTGCAGACCATATGCCAGAACCATAAGGACTGCGGTCACAGCCGCCGGACGCCAGAACTTTCTGAGGTAATATTTCATAATGCTTTCCCTTCCTATTTGCCGCATTTGCTTGCCGGTCAGTATATTATAATTTTTTTGTCTTTGACTTACCATATCGTTTCATGTTATAAAAAAATAACACGAAACGACAGGTTCGTTTCCAGTAAGCTCTGGAAAGCCCCGATTTGCTATGCTATACTATTGAATATTAACCAGAAAGGCGGTACACATCATGCAAAATTTCCTTCTTGGAGAGTTTATCCGTCAGCGCAGACTGGATCTTGGGCTGACTCAGGAGGAAGTCTGCGACGGCGTCTGCGAGCCAATCACCCTTTCACGAATCGAAAATGGCAAACAAACACCCAGCCGTTCCCGGATCAACGCCATCTTACAGCGTCTTGATCTTCCGGATGACCGCTATTACGCCTTACTGAGTAAAGACGAGCTGGAAATCGAAGCTCTGGAAAAAGAAATTGTCGCCTGCAATGTTGTTTGGCGAGTTGAAGAAGGATTCGCTAAAATCGCTCAGTTAGAGAAGCTTTCCCGGCCTGATGACCATCTGACACAACAATTTATTCTTCGTTCTAAAGTACTCCTTGGAAAACTAATCAGGCAATATACAAGTGAGGAACAGCTCCAACTCTTGATGCAGGCTATCCAGTTGACCATTCCATCTTTTTCATTGGATGAAATCGAACGTCACCTCTATACAAAAGATGAAATCAAAATCATCAATCAAATCGCAAATGTCTACTCCGATTCTGGTAACAATAAAAAAGCAGCTGACATATTTTATCAGCTGCTGAAATATGTGCGCAAGCATTATCAGGAAACAATTACATCTACTGGAATTCTGCCTCTTATTTTATATAACTACGCTCGGGTATTGGATCTATCTGGTCGATATGAGGAAGGTGCGCAGCTTGCCCTTGAAGGGAAAGACGCCTGTATTAAATACGGACACTTCCAGCTTCTTTCCAGCTGTATTGAAATCTATGCTGAGTGCAATCATTTTTTAGGAAACGATGCTGAAAGCGCAAAAGCATATCGCCAAGCTTATTATCTTTGCGAAGCGATTGGGCATCAAAAGAATCTAGACATTACAAAACAGGAAGCAAAAGAATACCTTGGATTAACATTCGATGATTAACTAACATCATCCTCCGCAGCGTGAACATCCAATGGAACCACCGGATAATCTGTATCTTTTTTATCTTCGTCATTATTTTCTTTCTCAGATGAAGACGACGAAGGGTTTTCGCCCGAGGGCTGTTTTTCCGCATAGCAATTGGCAAAAGGTGTAGTGATCATCATAGTTCCACACAGCACAGCAGTAAGAACGATTGAAATTAGTTTTTTCATTTTGTCATCAACCTTTTTGTTATAATTTTAGTGTATTATATCAAACTTTTCTAATTTGTCCATATCGTATTGTGTTACTGAAAAATAACATGAAACGACAGGTTTGATTTTTCCATTCCAGATACTTCTCACTTCCCAGCGAAAGATTCAAATGCCTTTTCTGTTCGTTTTGTGGGAACCGCTTGCAATTCCGGGGGATTTTGGATACAATATAAAAGAAACAAAAAGTATCAACAAAGGAGACAGCATGGAACGAATCGGCATCCAGAAAAAGAACGGCGGAGTAGTCGAAGCACTCCAGCAGGCCATTTTGTCCGGCCAGATCCCGGCAGGCACCGAGATGACCCAGAACGAGCTGGCAGAAAGTCTTGGCGTCTCCCGGATGCCAGTACGGGAAGCTCTGATGATCTTAGAGTATCAGGGGCTTATCGTCCGCCTGCCCAACAACCATGTACAGGCCGCTGACCTGACCGAAGACTACCTGCGTCAGATCCTCGCATTGGGCGCACAGCTGGAACGGCAGGCCCTCCGGTTCTTTCCACCGGACGCCGCTTTAGCCGGCAGTGAAATGATGCAGCACCGCACCCTCTGCAACGCTCTGCCTTACGAGTTACAACGGAAGCTGCTGGAAAGTATCCTTGAGACGTATGTCTCCTTTGCCGTCCGCTCCCGTCCGGAGCCAGTCAATGACCGCCTGCCCCTGCTGCTGGCACTGACACGGAGCGGCTCGCCGGAACTCCACACCGAGTGGCAGCGATACGAGAATGAGCTTTTGAATATCATCTTATCCGTGAGGAACTATCATGCTGGGACTGAAACCAATTAAACTACTTCCTGCCCGGGAACGGGTCGCCTCGGCCCTGCGCAAGGCCATCATCTCGAAAAGCATCCCCGAAGGCTCCGTCCTGACCCTCGAGACGACGGCTCAAGAGCTGGGCGTCTCCATCACCCCCGTCCGGGAAGCCTTTCAGATCTTGGCTCGTGACGGTCTGCTGGAACTCAAGCAGAACCGCTGTGCCGTCGTGCTGGGCGTGACCGAAAAGACCATCCGGGAACACTATCAGCTCCGTGCTGCCCTCGAGGGTGCGGCCTGTATGCTCTGCTGCCAGAACAACGCCGACCTGTCCAAGATCAAGAACTGCGTTGACACCGCCGAAGAAGCCCTGTCGCACCGGCAGTCCGGCAATTACGCCGACTACAACCAGTCCTTCCATTTTGAGATTTGGGAGGCCTCCGGCAACGAAAAGATGCAGAAACTGCTGAGCGAGCTGTGGAACGGCCTGTCTATCGGCGTCGAGATGAGCGAGCTGGACTATGCCCTCAACTCCCAACGGGAACACAAGGCCATTTACGCCGCACTGGAACGCCGGGATGCTCTGGTTGCCCGTACCGAGATGGAAAAGCATATCCTCCGCAGTATGGAGGATGCGCTGACTTATTATTTATAAAAACAGTATACTTCTCCACGCACCCCCTCCCTGTCATGCGCTGCATGTCCGGGAGGGTCTTCTTGTATCCCACCATCTGTAAGGCTTGCACAAAAATCGGTGCCAAAAACATACAAGGCGACAAAGCTTCAAAAAAGGGGTTGACATTTGCGGCGAAATCGTGTATTCTCATGTCGTCAAATGGATACATTATCAAAGATTAAGCACTTGAGACCAAAAATATTTTTGCAGTCTTTTGATCTCAATGACGGGAAGATCTGCTGGGAATTCCGAGAAGCAGAGGGGATTCTGAGAAATGGATCCGTTTCTTTTACAATGAGTTTGTTTTCATTTTCAAAAATGGATACAATATCAAATATAAATATTCTGGTACCGCCGCTTTGCTGTCAACAGAGCGGAAGAAATACACAGGAGGAAAACCAAAATGAGCCCATTGGAAATCACACTGGTCATCCTGCTTGTGACGATCATCGCCTTTGTGTCCGGTAAGATCCCGTTCTCGGTCATTTCTACCGGCATCATTCTCGCCCTGATCCTCACCGGCGTGAAGACCCCGGCCGAAGCCTTTGGCGGCTTTATCAACACGAACGTGGTCATGTTCGTGGCCATGTTCGTCATTGGTGCGGGCCTGACAAAAACGCCCCTCATCGACAAGGCCCAGAGCCTGGTCATCCGCTACAAGGACAATCAGCGTATGCTGATCTTCCTGTCCTGCGTGGCGGCGGCTTTTCTGGGTGCTATCACCAGTGCTACCGCTACCGCAGCCATCATGATCCCACTTCTGGTGGGCATTGCAAATGACATCGGTGTGAGCCGCAGCAAGCTGCTGTACCCGGCCATGGCCTGTGCCAACATCGCTACCCAGATGACCTTTCTTGGTCAGGGTGCTTCCAACATGGCGTGGAACGATGTCATGATGAAAGCAGGCGCGCCCACTCCGCTCCATGTATGGGACTTTACCGTGGCCCGCATCCCCATGCTGACCATCGCCATCCTGTACATGACCTTCTTCAGCTACAAGCTGATGCCCGACCATCCCAATGAGCAGTTCCGGGATTCCGGCAGCAGCGGCGGCGAGGAAAACAAGCTCAGTCCATTCAAGCGCAAGCTGGCCGTGGTCATCGTTCTGGCGACGATCATCCTGATGCTGCTGGAAAATGTCATCGGCATCAAGATGTACCTCACATCCTGCATCGGCGCCGCCGCTCTGGTGCTTACCGGCGTACTCACGGAAAAGGAAGCACTCAACTCCATCCATCAGCCCACCATTTTCCTGTTTGCCGGTGTGCTGGCCCTGTCAGACGCCATCCAGACCACCGGTGCCGGTGATGTGGTGGCAGACTGGATGATCCGCCTGCTGGGCGACACCCACAACCCCTACCTCATCATGCTGGTGTTCTTCCTGGTGCCGTTCATCCTGACGCAGGTCATGTCCAATCTGGCCACCCTGACCATCTTCATCCCACTGGTCACATCCGCCTGCATCCGCATGGGCGTAGATCCCCGTGCCGCGGTCATCGGCGTGATCACCGCCAGCTGTGTGTCCATCATGACGCCCATGGCAGCACCCTGCCAGATCATGATCATTGAGCCGGGCGGCTACACGCTGAAAGATTACCTCAAGTGCGGCACGCCGCTGGCGTTGATCCTCATCGTTGTGTCGGTATTTTTCCTGCCGACCCTCTACCCCTTTACCTGATTTTGCATTCTGCGCCCGCCTGCCGGGTGCCGGAAGATAAACAGCAGCCAAAAGTACCAACTTTTTGAATCTTTAAGGAGGCAATGGAATGAACAAACAAGAACAGGTGCAGCAGATGACGACCTATATGGCGAACTTCGTTTCCCATATCGCGAAAGTGCTGCCGGACGACATCATCGCCAAGCTCGATGAGCTGGGCGCACAGGAGGACGCACCTCTGTCCAAGGTCATTTACGAGACCATGAAGCGGAACCAGAAGCTGGCAAAGGAGCTGAACCGCCCCAGCTGTCAGGATACCGGCGTGCTTCAGTTCTGGGTAAAGTGCGGTGTTGATTTTCCGCTCATCGGTGAGCTGGAGCCGCTGCTGAAGGAAGCTGTGGTCAAGGCGACCTTCGAGGCTCCTCTCCGTCACAACAGCGTCGAGACCTTCGACGAGTTCAACACCGGCCGCAACGTCGGCAAAGGCACCCCGACCGTCTGGTGGGATATCGTTCCCAACAGCGACAAGTGCGAGATCTACGCTTACATGGCAGGCGGCGGCTGCACCCTGCCGGGCAAGGCAATGGTCCTGATGCCCGGCGCAGGCTACGAGGGTGTTACCAAGTTCGTCATGGATGTCATGACCAGCTATGGCATCAACGCATGTCCTCCGCTGCTGGTGGGCGTCGGCGTCGCAACCTCGGTTGAGACCGCTGCTCTCCTGTCCAAGAAGGCTCTGATGCGTCCTCTGGGCAGCCACAACGAGAACGAGCGCGCAGCCTACATGGAGAAGCTGCTGGAAGACGGCATCAACTCCATCGGCCTCGGCCCTCAGGGCATGGGTGGCAAGTACTCTGTCATGGGTGTTCACATCGAGAACACCGCCCGCCATCCTTCGGCCATCGGCGTTGCTGTGAACGTCGGCTGCTGGTCTCACCGCCGCGGCCACATCATTTTCGACAAAGACCTGAACTACACCATTGATACTCACTCGGGGGTGACTCTGTAATGCTGACTATGAAAGACGGAAAGAAAATTCTCACTACTCCGGTCTCTGCTGAAGACCTGAAAGACATCCACATTGGAGATGTCGTCTACCTGAACGGCGACCTGACCACCTGCCGCGACGTTGCGCACCGCCGCCTTGTTGAGGAAGGCCGTCCTCTGCCGGTCGACGTCAAGGACGCCGCCATTTTCCACGCCGGCCCCATCATCCGCCCTCTCGAGAACGACAAGTTCGAGATGGTCTCGGTCGGCCCCACCACCTCCATGCGCATGGAGAAGTTCGAGTATGAGTTCGTCCAGAAGTCCGGCGTCCGTGTCATCGTCGGCAAGGGCGGCATGGGTCCCAACACCGAGCGCGCCTGCAAGGAATTCGGTGCCATCCACTGCGTCTTCCCTGCCGGCAACGCCGTCGTCGCCGCTACCGAGGTCGAAGAGATCGTCGAGGCACAGTGGCGTGACCTGGGCATGCCCGAGACCCTGTGGCACTGCCATGTCAACGAGTTCGGTCCCCTGATCGTCTCCATCGACACCGAGGGCCGCAACCTGTTCGAGGAGAACAAGGTCATCTTCAATCAGCGCAAGGAAAAGGCCATCGAAGAGATCTGCAAGCACGTCGGCTTCATCAAGTAAGTTCTCTCTCCTCTCCTTTTTGTACATTCTCCTGCGGAGGACGCCCTTCTAATCAAAACTTCTTATTCTTACCGTTCATTCAACTTTTTCTCAGCCTATTCTTTTTTCCACGCTCATCTTAGTTCTCCGCAATCAGATCCCCGAGCATCCACTGCCTTCGGATGTCCGGGGATTTTTTCTATCTGCTTGACGCATCCTGTGAGAGATGCTATCATGGACACACTTACAGATAAAAGAGGTCGGATTTCAGATGCAGAAGATTCAAACGCCCCTGTTCCGGGGCATCGGGGATGACGCATTCGAGCAGATGCGGCAATACGGCGGCACCCGGCAGAAGCAGTTTGCAAAAGGCGAAACGATTTTCCGCACCGGCGAAACGGTGCATGAGCTGGGCATCGTTCTGTCCGGCAGCGTCAACATTGAGAATATCGACCTCTGGGGCAACAAGAGCATCCTGAGCCACATCCCGGCCGGGCAGGTCTTCGCCGAGACTTACGCTTATTGTGGGGAGCCGATGATGGTGGACGCCGTTGCCGACGAAGACACGCAGGTGCTGTTCCTCGACCTCGACCGCCTGCTCCGCACACCCCACCCGGAATGTAGCTGGCAGCAGGTGCTGAACAACAACCTGCTCAGCATCTCTCTTCACAAAAACCTCGCCCTGTCGGAGCGCATCTTCTGCACCAGCCCCAAGACCATCCGAGGGCGTCTGCTGCTCTATCTTTCCAACCAGTCGGCCAAGGCCGGGAGCCGCACCTTTACGATTCCATTCAACCGTCAGGCCCTTGCCGATTACCTCAACCTCGACCGCAGCGCACTCTCCAAAGAGCTTGGCAAAATGCGAGATGAGCATCTTCTCCTCGTCGATAAAAGCACTTTCACCCTGCTGGATGGGGTGGAGTGACCTCCACATCCGCCAAACAGGATGGATGTGGAACATTATTACCACTTCTTTAAAAGACGGATGTGTATAAAAGCAGCGTGTCCATGTCTTTTCCTCACATCCGGCAATTTGACGGGTGTGGAGCCTCCTGCGAAATAAATCGTGGAAAAATCCACTATTTCCCCACATCCGTCATTTGATAGTTGTATCATAGTGTTCTGCGCAGATGTGCAGAGACGCAAAAGAGCGTCAGCCTTGTTACGGGCTGACGCTCTTTGACTTCTATGAAGGGAATCGCTTTATCAGAACTTGAACAGGTTGACGATACGCTGCCACAGGCGAGTGAAGAAGTTGCCTTCCTCGACAGTGGTCTCGGTCTCGGCGGTGTTCTCATCGGAAGCAACGGTCTCGCCGGTCTTGTAGATGAACTTCACGCTGCTGGAAGCACCCTCGGGCGTGCCAGCAAAGCTGGTGTAGTCCTCGAGGCGGCTCGACATCTCATCCAGAACGGTCTTGAGTGCGTGGATCTGGTCGGTGTCCAGAGAATCCAGAGAACCGGTCAGCTTGGAGATGCCTTCCTCATTGAACTGGTTCAGGCCGTCATTCAGCTGGACCGTACCATCGGACAGCTGTCCGACGCCATTGTTCAGAGTGTTCACGCCATCGTACAGGCTCTTGGTACCGGCTGCCAGCTGTGCGCTGCCATCCTTTGCGGAATGTGCGCCATCAGCTGCGGTAGCGACGCCGTTGGTGTACTGATTGACGCTGGAAACGAAATACTGGATCTGACTCAGGCTGGTCTTCAGGGCAGCAACGCTTGCCATATCCTCGCTGTTCTTGACCTGCAGATACAGCTCATCGTGGATCTTCTGCGCTGCGTCTGCGTCGGTCAGCTTATTGACAATGCCGGTCAGGAAAGACGGGTCAAGGTTCTGCATCAGCTTGAGAGCTGCTTCGAGGTCATCGTTGGTCTTGGTCGCTGCCAGGTACAGGGCGATGTCCAGCTGGCTCTCCTTGAAGCTGGGCTCCTGCTCCCAGATGGTGCGGACCATCTTCTTACGGCCAGCAGCCAGAGTCTTGTCGTTCAGGGTCAGGATCTCGTCGATGACGGATGCGTAGTTATCCCAGGTCATCGGCTGGTCGATCAGGCCGCCCTCCATGAGGGTGCTGTTTGCGGATGCCAGAACGCCGTCAGCGACCTGCTGTGCGCCTGCATTCAGAGCGGAGTTGTTGGAGGTCAGGGTATCCAGACCATCGGTCAGCTGGCTCAGGCCGCTGTCCAGAGCGGTCGCACCGGTCTTGAGCTGGCTTGCACCGTCCAGCAGAGCCAGACCGCCGCTTGCCAGCTGAGAGGCACCGTCGACCAGCTGGGATGCACCATCCATCAGCTGGCTCATAGCGTCATTCAGCTGAGTCATTGCGTCGTTCAGCTCGTTGATGTTATCGGTCAGACCATTGATGCTGCTCAGGTCGAAGACATTGTCCTGACCCAGAACGTCTGCGCTGGTAGCGCATGCGAGCATGATCTGGGGAGCGGTCAGCTCTGTGACATCTGCCTCAACAGTCACACTGTCCTGCAGATAGTCTTTCATTTCTTTGATCTCTTTTGCATCCTCGATGCTGCTCGGGAGCAGGCCGTCCAGAGTATCCTTGACGCCCGGCAGGGTAACGAAAGCGGCAACAGAACTCTTGGCTGCGCTTTCCAGCACGCCATGCTCTGCATTGACATTCGTTGCGTCCTCACCGAAGATAACGCCCACAGCGGTGATGAGCGGCGTCACGACGGTACGATTCTGGCCGTTCACCTCAACGGTGCCAGTCTCATTGTTGGTCAGGTCGATCGTCACGGTCAGGTGGCCGCTCTTGCCGATGAGGTCTTCCAGCGGAGCCTCGACGCCGTCCATCTTGTAGGTCACTTTTGCGCTGATGGGCAGCTGACGGGTGGTCTCGCCCTTGTAGTAGACGTCGGTATCATCGGTGTTCCAGACCAGCTTCTCGCCATCCTGCGTAAAGGTAGCGTCGCTCTCAGTGTTCTGGATATTCGTCAGGGTGCTTTTGTCGGTCACATTGGACAGACCGTTAGAATTGTACAGATGCTCGCTGACGGTGGTGCTTTTGACCGAGCCATCGGCGTTCATCACGTTATAAACAGTTTCGGATTTCTCAAAGCTTGCCTTGGTTGCTGCAAAGGCAGGCATCGTCATTCCTGCGGCGAGAGTCAGAGCCAGTGCCGCACTCGCGAAACGAAGCGATTTTTTCATGGTGATTACTCCTTTTCAGACTTCTCGGTGGTTTCAGGCACGAGCCAATGGAGGGTAGTGCGGCGGATAATGCCATCGGTCAGCATCAGGGCAGCAGGCAGAACGATCAGGATGACTGCCATCGAGATCAGTGCGCCGCGAGAGATGAGCAGGCAGATACTCTGGAGCAGCTCCATCTTACTGATGGCAGAAACACCGACGGTTGCGGCGAAGAAGGTCAGGCCGCTGGTCAGGATACTCTGGCTGCAATGCTCCAGAGACTGCTGAGCTGCCTGCTGGGGAGTACGGCCAAAGGCGCGCTCCTCGTGATAACGGGTCGTCATCAGGATGGAGTAGTCGACGGTCGCACCCAGCTGAATGGTGCCGATAACGATGCTGGAGATGAAGGGCAGCTGCGCACCGGTAAAGTACGGGATGCCCATGTTGATGGCGATAGCCGCCTCGATGCTGGCGACCAGCAGGATCGGGATGGAAATGCTCTTGAAGGAGATGGCAATGATAAGCAGAACGGCCATGATGGACCAGACGTTGACGTTTTTGAAATCGACATCGGTCACTTCGATCAGGTCTTTCGTCATGGCACCCTCGCCAGTGATAACGCCCTCGGGATCAACATTCTTGATCAGGCTGATCATTTCGTCCAGCTGGCTGTTGATGGCGTCCGTTCCAGTCTTGTAAGAGCTGTTCGCAAGGATCAGCTTGTAGCCGCCGGACTGCAGGATCTCCATGATGCTGTCGGGCAGAAGCTCGGTGTCGAAGCCCGGGCCGGTGATGGAGTCAAGGCTGACGACCTGCGTGATGCCGTCAACATCTTCCAGTTCATCGCAGAGGTCGGACACCTGCGAAGCGGTCAGATCATCATGCACCAGAATGAAGTGGGAGGTCGTCATGCCGAAGTCCTCGCCCAGCTTATTGGTACCGACGATGCCGGTCAGATCCTGAGGCAGCGAATCGAACAGGGTGTAATAAACATCGGTCTTCTGCTGTGCGATCGCAAACGGGATCAGGATCACAATGAAGATGGCAACGATGCTCTTGGAGTGATTGGAGACGAAGTAGCTGAGCTTTGTCAGCTGAGGGATCACGGTGCGGTGCTTGTACTTCTCGACCAGACGGTCAAAGGAAAGGATCAGGGCAGGCAGGATGACGACGGTGCAGATAACGCCCAGTGCGACACCCTTTGCCATGACGATACCGATATCACGGCCCAGCGTCAGGCGCATGGCGCACAGCGCAAGGAAGCCTGCGATGGTCGTCAGACTGGAAGCAGAGATCGAGGTCATGGTCTTGCAGATAGCGGAGACCATTGCGTCCTCATTGTTGGCACGGAGTTCTTTTTCTTCCTGATACCGGTGCAGCAGGAAGATGGAGAAGTCCATCGTGACGCCCAGCTGCAGGACGGTCGCCAGAGCCTCGGTGATGTAGCTGATCTGGCCGAGGAAGATGTTGGTGCCGAAGTTGTACACGATGGGGAACAACAGGCCCAGCATGAACAGCAGCGGTGTGATGGTACTCTCCAGCGAGAGGAACAGAACCACCAAGCTGGCACCCACAGCGATCACAATATACATCGGCATTTCCTGATTGACCAGAGCCTTGGTGTCCTGCAGGATGACGCTCATGCCACCGAAGAAGCAGTCCTTGCGCAGCAGCTTTTCAATCTGCTTGACGGCTTCCATGGTTTCCTCGCTGGCACTGGATGCGTCAAAGCGGACGATGAGCATGGTCGAATCATTTTTACCGAACATGAATTGCTGGATGTCTGCCGGGAGCATCTCGGTGGGGATGCCGGGGTCGATGACATCGCTCAGCCAGAAGGTCTGGGTAACGCCGGGAACTGCGTCGATGTCCTTCTTCATGGCGATCAGTTCGTTGGTTGGCAGGCCTTCGACGGTGATCATACCGGTGGAGGCCAGATGGAAGTCATCCTCCAGTGCTACCTCGCCGATCATGGAATCCAGATCCTGAGGCAGGTAGGTGAGGATGTCATAGTTGATGCGGGTAGCCACTGCGCCGATTGCGGAAGGGATCAACAGCAGGATCGCTACTGTTAAAATCAACTTACGCAGCCGCACAATGCCCTGTGCGATCTTTTTCATGAGAACCCTCCATAGAAAGTTGAATTGTTGAACATTGCTCAAAACTGACTCTCAGTCATTTCTGAGCAAGCACTATTATAACCAATCCATTGAGGGTGTCAAGGCAAAAAATGACCAAAAGTCAGTTTTCTTATCAAAGCCCGAAAATTGTATAACCTGTCCGCCCCATTTTGGGCTTGCGCTCTGGAGAAAGGACTGCTAAACTAATTGAGACATACAGAACATCGCAGAAAAGAGGATTCAGAAACCAGAATGGGTACCGTGGAAGGAAAGAAGCAGGAAAAGCGCAAAGCACTGTTGGACGCAGCCTACGAGCTGTTTCTTGAGCGTGGTGCATCCAAGACCAGCGTTGCTGATATCACTACTCGAGCCAAGGTCGCAAAGGGAACGTTCTATCTCTACTTTGCCGACAAGGGTGCTGTCACGCAGGCTTTGTTGGGGAAAGTGAGCTACCAGCTGCTGAACGATGCCTGCACCGCTGTCGAGCAGCAGAGCGATATCCTCACCTTCCCGGACAAGATGATCTTCGTCATCGACCACATCGTCGAGGCCCTGCGCAGCGACCTGCTGGTACTCCGGTTTCTGGAACGGAGCTTCGTCTGGCCCGGGCTGGATCAGCTGGAAGCCAGCACCGAGGCTGAACCCCTGATGCGGAAGCTGCTGGATGCGATCCTCACCAGCCCTGAAATGGCCGGGCGGACAGAACGGGAAATTTATCAGCGCATCACTGCCCTCGGCAGCATGTGCATGTCCGTCTGTTATTCCAGCATCCTCGAGGGCAAGCCCGACGATATCGACCACATGAAACCCATCCTTTACGATATCATCCGCCGGGCATTGTGACCTTTTCCTTCCGAAATTTCAGATTTTTTCAAAAAAGCCCTTGCATTTGAGCGAAACCTGTGGTATCATATGGGAGTCGACACGACATATGGACGGTTAGCTCAGCTGGTAGAGCATCTGCTTGACGTGCAGGAGGTCACAGGTTCGAGTCCTGTACCGTCCACCACAAAAATCCTTAGACTTTTGTCTGAGGATTTTTTGTTTGGTGGCGGTACAGGGCTCGAAAGCACGGCACTGCCGCAGGCAGGGCAAAAAACAGTCTGCCAGACTGTTTTTTAGTGCGTGGTTGCCGACCGCCTGAACGCACTACCGGGATGACTGCCGTTTCAGTCTCTCCTTCCGCACTGCGTTCGTTGGCGGCAGAAGCAGGGCTTGGGGCAGGCATTCCCCAGCAAACCGCTCCCTTTGCACTTGGCAGAGGGAGCTTTTATGTTATAATAGAAGCAAGCTGATTTTCAACCGAAAGGAGCCTTTATGCGGTATCTTCTTTTAAATAAGGATTCTGTCTGGCTGGAATTCCAGTGTGTGCAAAATGAATACCTCGAGACCTCTGCACTGGAAGAAGTCTGGCATACTGAACAACGGCCCTTCGGCTACCGCAATCTGACCGACTTTCTCGAGGGCCGCAAAGCTCCGAAACATCGGGCACATATCTCCGAGCTGCTCCGGAAATACGGCTGTGATACGCTGGACGGCTATCTGGATATCACCCATGCACTTTCCCTCAACGACACCTTCTGGGTCAAACGGAAAGATTCTCCTCTGTGCTGGTCGGACGTCTCGCTTTATCGCAATCCTTTTGATGAGATCATTTCCGAAGCCGCCTTCGATGGTTCTATGGGCAGTTCCAGCCTTTCCTCAACTTCCCCGGAATTCAGCACCGATGGCCAGTATGCGAAATGCTGGGTTCGGGACGAAAACGGGATCTGGCTTTACAAAACCGGCGGCATGTTCGGCCTTGAGCCTGTCTCGGAATTCCTCGCATCCCAGCTGGCCGCCTGCATCTGCCCGGAGTCCGTTCCTTACGACCTCGGATTTCACCACGGCGCACTGATCTCCAAATGTCCACTCTTCACCAGCGAGCAATACGGCCTTGCGAAAGCCGCAGTTCTCACCAAGAACCGGACGATTTCGGGTTTCCTGCGCTATTTTGAGAGCATCGGAAGTGATGATGCCTTTCGCCGGATGTGCGTTCTGGATGCCCTCATCCTGAACATCGACCGTCACAGCGGAAATTTTGGCATCCTCTACGACAACGACACCCTACAGGTACAGAAAATGGCTCCGGTCTTTGATAATAACCGCAGCCTGCTCTTCGATTTGGACAATGAACAGCTGAATCACACCGACCGGTGCATCCGGCACTGTTCACCCCGGCTGGGTGTTGACTTCATCGCCACTGCCCAAGGACTTCTGACTGATGCTATCCGGAGCGACCTTAAAAATCTGCATAGCTTTCGTTTTGCGCAGCATTCCGAAATTCCCATCGAACCGGAACGGCTCGATCTGCTCAGCGGTATCGTACAGCACCAATTAAATAAAATTCTCGAATAAACAGGAGGCTCCCTCATGAACCCCATCTGGAAAGAATTACGCACCGCCGCCGTCAACGTACTGAACCCCCGGGAAGTTTCCCGGATGATCGAGGCAGGCGGAGTCGCCGCCGCTGTCGAATCAGCGTCCGGCAAAATCTACACCGGTGGCTGTGAGCGTTCCGCTCCGGACGCTGGGAGCCCAGTGTGATGGAAGACAAAAACTGTGACCTTCTGTTTGAATATCTCCGCAGCATCCTCTACGATTCCAACGTACAAACGCTGGATATCAGCACGTTGGGCGAGTTCTCGGAAGCATTCAACACCATGACTGCCCAGCTCAAAAAGAACACAAAAAGATGTATCGCATCGTATAAAACAGAACGTCTCCCCTTCCGTGCCAAGCATTGCGGAAAGGGAGACGTTCTGTTTTTTTATTTCAGAAGAGAGGAGAGAACATCAAGCTGCGGCTCAGCGGCCGATCAGCAGGTCACGACGGCAGCGGCCGCCAATGGTGAGGATAGTGCGGCTGCCGATCTGACGCAGGGTGAAGCTGGTCTTATCGGAGTAGCCTTCACACATCAGGGTCAGGTTCAGGGTCGTAGAGTTCTTATTGGTGACAACGGACAGGGTGCTGATGCCCTGTGCCATCTGTGCGCGCAGGTCGCCGATGGCGCCGCGGACAGTCACCGTATCCTCGGGAGCAGCCAGCGTCAGAACACGGCCATCCTGACGAGCAGTAAAGAGGACCTGCTTCCAGAAGGGGCCGGTCATGGTCAGTCCAGCGGCCAGCGGAGTTTCTTTCGCCGTCTCAGTCGTTTCCACTGCGGTATCACCGTCGGCACTCACCAGCATGATATTACCCTGAATCATCTGATCCATCGGCATCGGGGGCAGATAGCCGGCCACAACACAGTCGTCGGTCGTCGGGGTCGTTTCCTCAGTCACAGCAGTCTGCTGCTCCCCGGAGTAAAGCGCGATATTGCCCTGTGTCGATTCTTCTGTTGCAGGGCGGCAGCCTACCACCACATCGTCCTCTCCGGCAGCAAATGCGCCGGTCGCCATCGTTGCAACAGCAGCCATCATCACAGCTGCGGCAGCCAGTTTGCGGATAGCGTTTTTATGATTCAATTCCATGGAATTTTCCTCCTGTAAACGCCTTGCGGAAAAGGCGTTTTTTCCAGCGTTCATGCCGCTTTCTGTGACTCTATGGTACCAAAAGCCAATCCCTTGTGCAAGCGACGAATTTTTACCGGATTATTGCACAGAAAAGGCGGTTCGGAAAAATTTTTTCCAAACCGCCTTAAGTACACCTGTTCAGGAAACGGAAACCGCTCAGCCCTCGAACTTGATCATTGCTGTGCCTGCCTCAACGGGGCCGTCTGCAACGACCTTCATGCCGTTCAGGTCGTCGCCATTGGTGACGATGATGGCAGTCGTGGTGGGATGGTTTGCAGCGCGGATAGCGTTCAGGTCGACCTTCAGCATCGGGGTGCCAGCCTTGACCTTCTGCTCTTCCTTGACCAGAGCGGTAAAGCCCTTGCCCTGCATCTCGACGGTATCCATACCGACATGGATCAGAACCTCGATGCCGTCATCGCTGGTCATGCCCACTGCGTGCAGAGTGGAAGCCACCTGTGTGATCGTGCCATCGAACGGAGCATAAACCGTGTCGCCGGTCGGCTCGATGCCGCAGCCAGGTCCCAGAATTGCAGTTGCAAACGTCTCATCGGGGATCTGCTCCAGAGGGATCACCTTGCCGTCGATGGGAGCCTTGATCGTCATCTTTTCGCCGGAGAATTTGGGTGCAGCCTCCGCCTTGCCGCCAAACAGTTTATCAAAAAAACCCATTGTAAAACCCTTCCTTCCTATCATCATCGTAAAAATTCAGCTGCAGAACACTTCCAACAGGAAAAAGAGGCAAGGATACACCTTCTCGTGTATTCCTGCCCCTTTCTCGCGTCCTGCGTCTTCTTTTTAAAAAATACCATACCCGGCAAAAAAATTCAATCAGCATCCTGCACAAAGAGCTTTTGGAAAGTTCGTCAAAATGCCGACGGCCAAGCATCTCCTCACATCAGCTCGATGAGCTGCATGATCTCCTCCATTTTCGTTGCCCAGCTGGTCGCAATGCGGACGACCGTATGGGTATCGTCGTACTTCTCCCAGAAGCCGAATTTTGCCTTGCCTTCCAGCGCGGCAAGCTGTTCGTTGGAGAGGACGACAAAGATCTGGTTGGTGGGGGAATCCATAAAGAACTGATAGCCCTTATCCGACAGCGCGCGCTTCAGAACATTTGCCGTCGTGATGGCGTTTTCGCTGATCTTGGTATAGAGATCGTCGGTGAACAGGACATCGAACTGGATCCCCAGCAGACGGCCCTTTGCCAGCAGCGCGCCCTGCTGTTTCACCATCGTCATGAAATGCGCCGGTGCGCCGTGCGGAAAGACCACTGCCTCACCGCAGAGTGCGCCGACCTTGGTGCCGCCGATGTAGAACGCATCGGTCAGACGGGCAAGGTCTGCCAGCGTGACGTCCGTTCCCTTGCTCACCAGACCATAACCCAGCCGTGCGCCGTCGAGGAAGAGCGGCAGCTTGAACTCATGGCAGACCGCCGACAGTGCTTCCAGCTCTGCCTTGGTATACAGAGTGCCGTACTCGGTCGGGTGGGAGATATAGACCATTCCCGGGAAGACCATATGGTCGTGATTGCCATCGGCGAAGAAGGTCTGGCAGAAATCCCGGACGGTCTCAGCGTCCAGCTTTCCGTTCTTCTGGGGCAGACCAAGGACTTTATGTCCGGTGTACTCGATAGCACCAGCCTCATGACCTGCCACATGGCCGGTCACCGCTGCAATGACGCCTTCCCAGCGGTTCAGCATAGATGCAATGACGATGGCGTTGGTCTGGGTGCCGCCCGAGATGAAATAGACATCTGCCTCCGGGCAGTCACAGGCTTTACGGATCTTCTCTTTCGCGCTGGCACAATATGGGTCGGTGCCATAGCCCGAGACCTTCTCGAAATTCGTCTCCATCAGCTTCTGCAGGATGGCCGGATGCGCACCCTCGCAATAGTCATTTTCAAAATACAGCATATCATTTTCCCTCTGCTTCTTTCAAATATGGTTCTATTATCTCCCCGAATCCCCTCTTTGTCAATTGCGCTGGAAACGATACAGGGCCTGACTGCCGGGATACAGGTCAAGGGATGAAACGACGAGCATGAGATCACCTCCGGATGCTCCCAGTATAACGCCGCATCAAAACCCGGATGATCCGGGCTGATTTTACTGCATCTTTAATGATTTTATGCTATACTCTGTTATTGGAAACATTCAGAAATTCCATCTGAGGGGAAAGGGAGGAATGACCCGGATGAAAGAAAAAACATGGTGGCAGAATGCCCTCATCGTTCTTGGAATGTTCTGTCTCTCGTTTGCGGTCGTGACAGGCATTCAGGTCGTTACCGGACGCATCGCCGGAATGGCCTCGATGATCTTCATGCTTTCGGTATTTATCACGTCGGTCTATACCGATGGTTATGTCTGGGGCGTGGCGGCGTCGCTCATCAGTGTGCTGGGCGTCAATTTTGCGTTCCGTGCGCCTTACTTTGAGTTCAACTTTACATTGACTGAAAATCTTGTTTCCGGCGTCGTGATGCTGGTCGTCTCCTGTATGACAAGCACCCTGACGACCCGGAACAAAAAACAGGAACAGCTCCGGATGGAGAGCGAGGCCGAAAAGACACGCGCGAATCTTCTGCGCGCCGTCTCGCATGATTTGCGGACTCCCCTGACATCCATCTACGGTGCCTGCTCCACCGTCATCGAGAATTACGACTCGCTGGGAAAGGAGCAGCAGTTAAAGCTTCTCCGGGAAGTCTGCTCGGATGCCCAGTGGCTGAACCGGATGGTGGAGAACCTACTCTCGGTCACACGCATCGACAGCGAAAAGGTCTCGGTGCAGAAAACGCCGGTCGTCCTTGAGGAACTCATCGACAGCGTATTGGTGCGGTTCCAGAAGCTGCACCCGGACGTTGAGGTCAATGTCGGCCTGCCAGATGATTTCATCGTCATTCCCATGGACTCGATGCTCATCCAGCAGGTGCTGACGAACTTGCTGGAAAACGCCGTCGACCACGCCAAGGGGATGACAAAGCTGACATTACAGGTCTTCACTGTGGGCAACCGTGCAGTCTTTGAGGTCAAGGACAATGGCTGCGGCATCCCGAAAGAGCGGCTGAAGACTCTGTTCAGCGGTATGCTCCCGTCCGACACCTCGGGCAATTCGAGCAAGGGCGGAAAGCACAGCATGGGCATCGGCCTGTCGGTCTGCGCCGCCATCATCAAAGCCCATGGCGGCGAGATCAAAGCCGAAAGCAAACCCGGTGAGGGAACGACCATCCGTTTCTGGCTGGAAACGGAGGATATCGAAGCGGAGGAAAACGAAGATGAGCAATAACAAGTTCAAAATTCTGATCGTGGAAGACGAGGCCAATATTTGCAGCTTCATCCAGACTCTTCTGGAGACCAACGGTTATCAGGCTCTGGTAGCGAACACCTGCACGATGGGTCTGACCCTGTTCTCCTCTCATACACCCGACCTCGTCATTCTGGATCTGGGTCTGCCCGACCGTGACGGTCTGGAATTCATCCGCTCCGCACGGGAAAAGAGCCTGACTCCTATCATGGTCTTGTCCGCCCGGACGACTGAGCAGGACAAGATCGAGGCTCTCGACCTCGGAGCTAATGACTACATCACCAAACCCTTTGGCACCGGCGAGCTTCTCGCCCGTGTCCGTGCTGCCCTGCGTCTCAGCCGGTACAGTTCCACCGGACTTCCCAGCGGAACATTCACAGCACAGGACATGACCATCAACTATGAGCGTCGAAAAGTTTTTATCGCCGGACAGGAAGTCAAACTGACCCAGACTGAATATAATATTGTAGCTTTCCTTTCGGAACACGCCGGCCGGGTGATGACCTATGCCGCCATCGTCAAGGCCATCTGGGGCGATACCGACTGCGGAAGCACGAAAAAGCTGCAGGTCAACATGGCAAACATCCGGAAAAAGATGGGCAGCCGACCCGGCAGCAATAACTACATCCTCAACGAGCTGGGCGTCGGCTACCGCATGATCGACGAGGATCCGGACCCAAAGCCCGTGGAGTGACACGGAGGGAGTAATATGCTCCTGGCGTTATGCCTGTTTGTGACCGTTTATCTTCTGATGCTGTTTTTCCAGCAGTACCGCCCGTGGATCGCGCTGGGCGGTGCCGCTGCCTTTCTCCTGCTGGGCAGGCTGGGCTGGTACGGCTTCACCCTTGCAGACGCCGCCCACGCCATTGACTTTAATGTTCTGCTCATGATGGCCGGAACGATGGGAACCGTTGCCCTTTTCATCGAGAGCAAAATGCCGCTCCGTCTGGCTGAGGTGCTGATTTCCCGTGTTCCCAACGTGAAGTGGGCCGTCTCGATGCTGGCTCTGTTTGCCGGTGTCATCAGTGCCTTTGTGGACAATGTTGCCACCGTTTTGATGATCGCACCGGTCGGACTTGCGATCTCACGCAAATTAAAAATTTCTCCGGTTCCGGTTCTGATCGCAATTGCCGTTTCTTCCAATCTTCAGGGTGCGGCAACTCTTGTAGGCGATACCACCAGCATCCTGTTAGGCGGCTTTGCCGAGATGAATTTCTTTGATTTTTTCTGGATGCACGGGCGTCCGGGAATCTTCTGGGGTGTAGAGCTGGGAGCAACGGCTTCCCTGTTGGTTCTGCTCTTTCTGTTCCGGCATGAAACACAGCCCATCCATGCCGCTGTTGAGACCAAAGTCGAAGACCCGGTGCCGACCGTCCTCATGCTCCTGACTGTGGCTCTGCTGGTCGCCGCCTCTTTCCTTCCGGAACCTGCTGTCGGCATCTGCCACGACCTCTACGAGCTTCACAGCGGCCTCATCTGCGTCTCGGTCTGTCTGTTCGGCGTTCTTCGTGCCTGTGTCCGGAAGGCTTCTCTGCGCCCGGCGGCGCAAGTCTTCCGGGAGCTTGACCTCGACACCCTCCTGCTCCTACTGGGGTTATTCGTCCTCATTGAGGGCGTGAAAAAGGCCAGCCTTCTCGAAGCCGCCGCAGAACTGTTTTGTCTCATCGCTGATGATGACCCCTTCCGGCTCTATACCCTTATCGTGGTCGCCTCGGTGGTTCTGTCCGCCTTCATTGACAATATCCCCTATGTCGCCACCATGCTTCCCGTCGTTCAGAGCATGGCCGCCCACCTGAACAACGGCGTCGGGATGCCGCCGGAGCTGTTTTATTTTGGTCTGCTGACCGGTGCGACCCTTGGCGGAAACCTGACCCCCATCGGAGCATCCGCCAACATCGCCGCTATCGGCATTCTCCGCCGAAATGGTGAGATCGTCCAGACCCGGGATTTTCTCCGCATCGGAGTGCCGTTTACCCTCGCCGCCGTCCTGACCGGCTATCTGTATCTCTGGTTTGTCTGGGGATAAAACAGCGGTAATTCGCGGCATCTTTGCAAATTTTCAAAAATTCAAAAATTTTCGGCAAAAACGCTTGACTTTCTCCGTATCCGTGGTATAATAATCAACGTTCCGAGCCGAACAGCTCGAACGCAAAACAAAGTATGCGGATATGGCGGAATTGGCAGACGCGTTAGATTCAGGTTCTAATCGGGGCAACTCGGTGGAGGTTCAAGTCCTCTTATCCGCACCAAACGATGAAAATCCGAACTTTTTCTCGATAGGAGAAGGGTTCGGATTTTTTGTTTTCTTCGGAAATGACAATTCCGGCTCGTTCCAGACCGCTGTATGTCCAAAACCTTATCAGAAAAACCGTGTAACGAAAGTCACAACTGTAAAGGTGCCGTAAGGCAGAAAGGACACGAACATGAAGTACGATGAAAGAGCCTGCAAGTTTAATATGGATACCGGGTGCGTGGAGCTGTTGCTCCAAGATAGGAGAAAAATCTCTATCGACTGCACCGGGGTCGAGGATGCGCTGGATGTGACCATAGAGCAGAGGTCGGAGTTAGACTATCTCATCTACAATGACCCACGGCTGATACCGTTTGTGCGATTTGTTCCGGGTTTGTCACATCCAACGGATAAAGGTGAACATTGCCGTAAGAGGTCAGCTCCGTTTCCTTTTCAGGAGTGCGCAGCGTAGCAATGACCGTCCAGCCTTTCTCAGCGAACAGCTTTGCAGTGGCCTTGCCAATACCAGAAGACGAGCCTACAATGAAAATCGTATTCATGCCGTTGTCTCCTTACCAGTTCTTTTTCTCTTTGGTGCAGTCATGCTGCTGCTTGCGCTCTTCGACCATCTTCACGAACCACTCCACCATAGCAGGGTCGTTGTGAGAGAAGAAAGCACTTGTCTTTGTGTCCAGAGCCGCAATTTTTGCCATATCATCATCCGACAGGGTGAAGTCGAACACGAATGCTCGATCCAGACTTTCGTTGTCAGAAAAATATCTTTGCGAGCAACGCCGGACTTTTCAACGGCAGAACCCACCTGTTCTTCATTGAAGCAGCTCTGCGCGGTGTCCAGCGAACGGTAGCCGACCCTCAAAGCGTCCAGCACACAGCGTTCACATTCGTCCTGCGTGACCTGAAAAACACCATAGCCAAGCTGGGGCATTTTAACTCCATTCGATAAGGTAACATATTCCATAAAGAGAACCTCCCATTGTTTTAGTTGACAGAAAGAACCTTCTGCGGTATGATTTTATCACCCGGTAGTTGCTACCGGTCAATAGCTTTTTGAAAAAATTCGGGAGGAAAATTTGATGTATTCCATGAAAGAAGCCTGCCGCCTGACAAGCATGACTTATGAGAACTTAAAATTTTACTGCAATGAGGGTCTTGTGCCGAATGTCAAACGGGACAGCCACAACTACCGCGTTTTTGATGAACACGACATCAACTGGATCAAAAGTCTGAATTGCCTGAAGAACTGCGGCATGGGGATTTCGGAAATGAAGGAGTATCTGCGGTTGTGCATGGAAGGCCCGGACACCATCCCGGAACGAAAAGAAATTCTGGATGAAAAGAGGAAAGTCCTGCTCAAGTCGATGGCAGAATTACAGCAAGCCATAGAGTACATTGACTGGAAACAGAACTTCTATGATGATGTTCTTGCCGGGAAAACGGAGTATTACAGTTATTTGGTGCCAGAGTGGATGCACTAAGTGTTATCCATGAAATATTCGGAACGGGCAACGTAAGATTCGCTGAACGTGTTCCGCGTTGCAATCTGATTGCGAATGCTTGCTTTCACACAGGAGGCGGCAACTGTATGCTTGGCCGTTGCTGTTCGCGCCGCAGAGCGCGAACCATGAGCAGGGTTTGGGGCAGGCACGCCCCAACAAGATCACTTGGAAAACTCGCAAGAGTTTGAAAAGTGAAGTCACAGTGGAGTACAAAATTTCAAGAATTGAAAATTTGTGGCCACGGGACGGTTCTTGCCCTCTGCTTTCAGGGCAAAGGCCGTCTCGCTCCTTCCCTGAATGTAGCCGTGAGCCGTATCAAAATAGTTGAATCCGGCATCCAGAAAGGCGTCTACCATCCGCTTTGTCTCCGGGATGTCGACCTCACTCCCGTTCATCGGCAGACGCATACAGCCAAAGCCAAAATTCTTTTTTACTCGCTCCATTCGTTCTTTTTTCCTGCATCGGATGTTGGTACTCATTCGGCTCTATAAAGATAGATATATCACCTGAAGTGGACTCAAGGTCAAGTGTCTTCATACAAAAAGTCTCCCGATTTTATCTGCTGCAATGCAGAAAACCGGGAGACTTCTGTTTTTATCTAAATTATGCTTTCAGCTGAGGAACAAACGGTTCCTGAATAATGTTCGTCATGCTCTTGAGGCTGATGCCGATGGTAGACAGGTTGTGCAGCATTGCGGAGGTCGCAGGCTGCAGGATGCCCATCGCGCCCAGAACGATGAGGGTCGAGTTGAAGCTCAGGACAAAACGGTAGTTCGAGTGTACCCGACGCTGCAGACCATTCGCAATGGTCTTGAGGACGACCAATTCTTCCAAGCTGTCGGCCTTGATGGTGATATCGGCGATCTCACGGGCAATTGCTGCGCCGGAATTGATGGCGATACCGATATCTGCCGCCGACAGTGCCGGAGAGTCGTTGATGCCGTCGCCGATCATGACGACCGTGTGGCCCTCGGCCTTGGCCTTCTGGACGAAAGCTGCCTTATCCTCAGGCAGAACCTCTGCGAAGTAACGGTCGACGCCGACCTGTTTTGCGATGGCGGCGGCGGTCCGCTCGCTGTCGCCGGTCATCATGACCGTGTTGGTGACGCCCAGTTTCCGCAGCTGTTTCAAGACAGAAGCAGCTTCGGGACGGAGTGGGTCTGCAATGCAGATGACACCCACCAGCCGACCGGAAGCAGCCATGTACAGGTGCGAATACTCCGGGCGGAGACTGTCGAATTTCTCCTGTTCATCCTCCGGGACGACACACTTCTCATCCTCAAAGACAAAGTGATAGCTGCCGATGATGACACGCACCCCACCGATCCGGCTCGCAATGCCGTGAGCGACGATGTACTCCACCTCGGAGTGCATCTCTTCGTGGGAAATACCGCGCTCCTTTGCGGCACGGACAACAGCGTTTGCCATCGAGTGAGGGAAATGCTCCTCGAGGCAGGCCGCCAGCTGCAGGACTTCGCTCTCCTCACAGCCGGAGAAGGGCACGACCTCGACGACCTTCGGTGTCGCACGAGTCAGGGTACCGGTCTTATCGAAAACAATGGTATCGGCCTTTGCCAGCGTCTCAAGGTATTTGCCGCCCTTGACCGTGATATGGTAGCTGCCGCACTCACGCATTGCAGAGAGGACAGCCAACGGCATGGAGAGCTTGAGGGCGCAGGAGAAGTCTACCATCAGGATGGAGATGGCACGGGTAGCATTCCGGGTCAGCGCATAAGTTGCCACCGTGCCGGCCAGACACCACGGCACCAACTTATCTGCCAGCTGCAAAGCACGGTTCTCGGTGCTGGACTTGAGCTTTTCGGACTCCTCGATCATCGAGACGATCTTATCGTAGCGGTTTGCGCCGCCTGCGGCAGTGGCCGTAAAGACACATTCGCCTTCTTCCACGACGGTACCGGCATAGACCGTGAAGCCGACTGCTTTCCGTACCGGCATGGATTCGCCGGTCAGAGCAGCCTGATTCACCATTGCCTCGCCCTCAATAACGGTGCCATCCAGAGGGATCATATTGCCCGAACGGACAACGATCTCATCACCGGGCCGAATTTTCGTCAGCGGAACCAGAACTTCGGTGCCCTGCGAACGCACCCAGACCTTATCGACGTTCAAAGACATGCTCCGCGCCAGATCATCGAGGCTCTTTTTGCGTGTCCATTCCTCCAGCAGGGAGCCAAGGTTGAGCAGGAACATGACCGAGCCAGCCGTGCCGTAATCGCCGCGCAGGACAGAAACGCCGATGGACAGCGCGTCCAGAACTTCGACCTCCAGCTTGCGGCTCAGCAGGCACTTGACGCCCTTCCAGACGAAACCCAGCGACCGGTAAACGGTATAGGCTGCGGCCAGAGGAGCCGGCAGGAACAGTTTGCGGAAAACGCGGCCTGCCACGAGGTCGAACATCTTCTCCTGATATTCCTGATTGATCTTCCGGCTGTCGGCGGATGTCACCAGAGCGTCATACTCGGCGACGTCGAACTTGTATCCGCTCAGAGCGGCGATGGCAGACTTGCGGCTGCCCTTATAATAAACGACCACATCGCCGGTGCGCTCATAGACCGTTGCGTGTTCAATGGCGTCATGATGGTTCAGATACGCTTCCAGAACATCCGCCCGGTGCAGGGTCATCCGGACAGCGCAGACATGGACACGCATCCGGCCTTTGCTTTCATGTAAAATCGTACATTTCATAGAAAAGACTTTCCTTCTTCATCAGCTTCAAGTATCATTTACACTTAAAAGAGCCGCCCGAAGGCGGCTCCGCATCGCGAATGCTTATTCAGCCTTCTCTGCTTCTTCAGCAGTCTCGGCAGCCTCAGCGGTGTCCTCGATGACCTCCTGAGCAGCCTCAGCAGCACGAGCCTCGTTGATGGCCTTTGCATCAGCCAGAATATCACCAGCCTGCTCCTGAACCTTATTGACGGTCTCCATGGTGCAGTCCTTCATGCGCAGGACAGCTGCGGTGGTCTGAGTGTAGACCTTCTTGGCATCCTTGCTTGCCAGCACCTTGAAGCCAGCAGAACCAAACACGACACCGCCAACGAACAGAGCGACCTTCTTCATATCAACCATAGTTTCCTACCTCTTTCTGCATTGAATTCTATTTGAACATCTTGCGAATGGGATGTTTCTGCGGTTATTATAGCACGGTTTTTCCAGCTTTCAAGAGGTTTTCCAAATGTTAGTATTTGTAAACTTGTTACGGAAAGTAGTCAGAAAACGCTATTCCTATGTGGTTTTTATGTCAAACTACCGTTTGTATATGCGAACAAACCGTCCTTCTTTTCCCTCTTCCGAAATTTTTTGTGCAAAGCTCTGCCGGAAGGGTTGCAACCGACCCGGCGTTCATTGTACAATAAGAGAGAACATGCTGAAATCGCAAACAGGCCGGATCTCCGGCAGAGAAGTGAGGAAGATATGGCAACATCAAAAATTCGTGTGCTGGCTCTGGATCTGGACGGCACCTTAACGAACGACAAAAAGGAAGTGACTCCCCGTACCCGTGCGGCTCTGGATGCCTCCGCTGCGCAGGGCGTCACCATTGTTCTGGCATCCGGACGCCCCACTGCAGGCATTTCGCCGCTGGCAAAAGACCTCGGTCTGGACAAAAAAGGCGGCTGCATCCTGTCCTATAACGGTGGCTGCATCGTCGACTGCGGCACTGGCGAAACACTCTACCAGCGTCAGCTGGATGCAAAGTATATCCCGGAGCTGTGCCGGTTTGCCGCCGAGCAGGGTGTCGCCATCGTCACCTATAATAAAGAAGGCGTCGTCACCGAGCATCCGGAGGATGAGTGGACGGCTCGGGAGGGGTTCACCTGTAAGCTTCCGATGATCAAGGTCGATGACCTTGCGAAATACGTCGACTACCCTATCAGCAAAATGCTCATCACGCTGGACCCGGCACGCCGGGACGAGGTCTGCGCCATCGGACAGAAGCAGTTTGCCGGACGTCTCGAGCTTTACCCGTCCAGCCCCTTCTTTATCGAAGCTGTTCCGCTGGGCGTGGCGAAGGATATCAGCCTGAACGCCCTGCTCGACCGGATGGGGCTGACCCGTGACAACCTGATGGCCTGCGGCGACGGCCTGAATGACCGCTCGATGATCGAGCTTGCCGGTGTGGGCGTCGCCATGCAGAACGCCGAAGAACCGGTCAAGGCCGTTGCAGATTACATCACCGAGGCCGACAATAATCATGACGGCGTTGCAGAGGCCGTCGAGAAGTTTATCTTGAACTGAGAGGATAACATTACATGCCGCAGCGCAATCTGGTTTTATTCGATTTGGAGTGGAACATCGGCTACCAGCCGTACACTTTTAATTATCACGGAGTTCAGCAGACTTTCCGGGGCGAGATCATTGAGATCGGTGCCGTCAAGATCGACGAGGACGCCAATGTTCTGGACACCTTCTCCATCCACCTTCGTCCGCGCATCTTCCGGAAATTACAGCACCACATCGCAAAGGTCACCGGCCTGACACAGGCCGACCTCGACCGCGGCGAACCCATCGTGCAGGGTCTGCGCCGCTTCATGCAGTGGTGCGGCCCGGATGCCGAATTCGCCGAGTGGGGTATGGACGATGTGCCTGTTTTGAAGCAGAACCTTTTCCTCTGCAATCTCGACGAATCTCGTCCGACTGTCTGGTACGATCTGCAGCAGGTCTTCCTCCGGGAGCATCCCCGGAAAGAGGGCGAGGGCATGACGCTGGAAAGCGTCGTCACCCGGATGGGCATCCCGATGGATCGCCCCTTCCACGACGCTCTGTCCGATACCCTCTATACCGCTGACGTCTGCCGGAAGCTGAATCTCCGGGAAGGTCTGACGGTCTATCCGTCTGAGGAGGATACGCTTCGTCAGAGTCTCTGTCCACAGCCCGGCGACTATCGGGACTTCACCGTCTTCCGCGGCTATGTGGAGCAGTACACATGGCGTGCCGACCCTGTCATCAGCACTGCAGCCTGTCCGGCCTGCGGCGAGGCTCTGACGCCGGACGAAATCTGGCTGAAAAAGGGCAGCAACAGCTGGTATACGCTGGCGCAGTGTCCGCACTGCGCAGGCGGCAAGACTGAGGCTGCACAGGGTGTTTTCCAACGGTATAAGCTCTCCCGTCGGGATGGCCTGCACTGGAGCTTTGCACGCTGCACCCAGATTCCGGATGCGGAAACGCTGGCACGCTGGAACAAACAGCGCGCCCAGCAGATCGAGCGCATCCGTCTCCGTGCTGAAAAGCAGGCCAACGAAACGGAAAAGAAAAAATAACCTTCCATTGATGCAGGAAATGCCCCTGCTGGTTCGTATAGAAGAGTAAGACTTCGCGGCTATAGAAAAAGAGTTTAAGTTTATTCACACGCCTGTCATAGAATCCGGATATACTATCGGCATAGGATGCTGTAAAATGAAGGGATGGAAGAGACAATGCAGGGTTTGGTCGCCACATTGATCCACCAGCTGGGAACGCTGGAATTCTGGGAGTCGCTGCTGAACAGCTTTGAGGGATTGGGGCCGGTGGCTCCCATTCTGCTGGCAATGGTAGAATCTTTCTTTCCGCCGCTGCCGCTCATCGCTATTGTTGCGCTGAATGTTGCTGCGCACGGCGGATTTCTCGGGTTTCTGTACAGCTGGATCGGCGTTGCTGTCGGCAGTACCATCATGTTCCTGTTCTGGCGACGCATCGTCCGGAAATTCTTCTGGAAATTCGCCCACCGCTTCCCGAAGCTGGAAAAAGCGCAGCAGTGGGTCAACCACTTTGATACGGCTTCCCTCTTCATGCTGGCTGTCCTGCCCTTCACGCCGACCTCCTTCATGCACCTTGCCTTCGGCATCTCGGATATGGATGAGCGGCACTATCTCGTCACCGTTATCCTCGGCAAAGGCGTCATGGTCGGTATGATGGCTGTCTTCGGCCAGTCTCTGGTCAGTTCCCTGAAAAATCCCCTCTACCTTATCTTCGCCATCCTCATCTGGGGCGGAATGTACTGGGTCAGCAAGAAATTCTGTAAGCGGCACGACCTTGATTAAACTCCTATAAAATAGAAACGCTCCTTCGGTTTTCCGGCCAAATACCGGATTCCGAAGGGGCGTTTTTTGATAATTGCGCTTTTTCCTAAACTGTGATACACTAAAAATGCTGTCGAAAGACGGCAGGTGCTGACCCAAACGCAGGCGGCTAACTCCTCATCAGCATGAGCTTGTTCTACATCCATAGAACGGTATGCTGGGAGGCGAGCTTTTGAAGTTGTACCTCCCACTCGCGCATAACGAGAAGGGAGGGATGTTGAATGACTCTAACGGAAACTTATGCAATGCTCACGTTTTTTGTGGCGTTGCTCGCGCTTCTGGTTCAAGTGGCAGGAACTGCCTTTGATGTTGCGTGGAAGATTTCTCACGACGAACGTCACGAAAATAGCAACAAAAAAAGCAAATAACCGCCCAACGTTCCCCAACGCACGGTTATTTGCTTTTTCGCAAGTAATTGCCGATGAGGTGAACTAGCCGTTTGCCGGTCAGCACCTTTTCTATTTGTAGTATATCCGCTCCCTCGATATTTGTCAAGGGAGCGTTTTTTGTTCTCTCTTAATGGATCAAATTCACAAATATCGGGCAGAGGACGGCGGTCAGAACACCTGCCACAGCAATGGACAGACCGCTCATGGCACCCTCGACCTCACCCATCTGCAAGGCACGGCTGGTACCAACGGCGTGAGCCGAAGTACCAATGCCGACGCCCTTTGCGATGGGGTCGGTGATGTGGAAGATCTTACAGACCGACTCAGCCAGCAGGTTGCCTGCGATGCCGGTCAGAATAACGATGGCACCGGTCAGAGCGGCGATACCGCCCAGCTCAGCGGCAACGTCCATGCTGATGGCCGTCGTGACCGATTTCGGGAGAAGAGTCGCATACTGTTCCTGCGTCAGGTCAAGAGCCAGTGCCAGTGCCAGCGCACTTCCGAGGCTTACCAGCGTACCAACCGAAATGCCTGCGATGATAGCAGCTGCGTTCTCCTTCAGCAGGTCCCACTTCTCATACAGAGGAATGGCAAGGCTGATCGTCGCCGGAAGAAGCAGATAGTTGACCGGTGCGGCACTGGCCTTGTAGTCGGCATAAGGGATCTTCAAGACGCTGAGCAGGATGATAACAAAGATGCTTCCCAGCAGCAGCGGATTAAAAATCGCTTTTCCAGTCATCCGGTTGATGAGCGTACCCAGTGCGAATGTTGCCAGCGTCAGCAGAACGCCCCACGCCGATGAACCAGCAAGAAACTCATTCAGCATTTCCGTCATGGTTGACCCCCTTATTCTTGCGGCGAACCAACGCCTGCGTGGTATGTCCGGCAGTGACGAGGACAAGCACCGTCACCAGGATAATCGAGATGATGATGGGCAGCAGCATATCGCCCATCTCCGCCCAGAGTTCCATGACGCCAGCCGCTGCCGGAACGAACAGCAACGGGAAAATGCCGGTCAGAAATACACCGACCTCTTTGACATCTTCGAGCTTGACGATGTTGAACCGAAGCGCAAGCAGCAGTAAAATCAGGCCGTAGATGCTGGCCGGGATGGGCAGCGGCAGCACGGCATGTAAAATCTCACCCAAAAAGCAGAACGCGAGAATTCGCGCAAATTGAAACAGATATTTCGTAGGAAGACCTCCTTTGACTTTTCACATTCTCGACCCACCTTTTGGTGGGCATTTGTTATGCAGCTAAATCAACAGTATAGCCGAAAACATCCTTGTGTGCAACGGCAATTCTACCCAAGAATTTACGCCTATTCCGTCAAAAACTGGGTGTTATGAAAGTTTGTACCACTCTCCCCGGAACCACCCGGAATGACCTTTCTCAAAAAAGCAGCCGCCCGGTATTTTTCCGAGCGGCTGTACCTAAAATCCGGAATCGAATCATTGACAGAGCTTTTTTACAGTCTGAATGAATTCTTCCTCATCTTTTACGATTTGATACGGTGCATATTCCCCATAGGCATTCGGACGGCTGATCGTCACCAGCTGGATTCCTTTGGGAACTGCCTCTTTGTTCAAGCTTTTTTTCAGTTCTGCCAGATGCACACCATGTGTTGTTTTCAAGGCATAGCTGCCATGCTCATTTTTATTTTTCGCAACCAGATAGCACATATTTCAGCACCTCCTCAAAGGAATTTGCATCCTGAATGTTTCCATGCTCATATTCCTGACGCATGATCCATCCAACTCGATTCGGATATGCTTTTTTGTAAAGATAGTCATGCAGCCAGTTATTCAACTGTCTATCGTAGAGTGTATTGAATTGCAGCTCAATCGGATAATGAAAATTATCCGGCTGATAGTACAAATGCACTCCACGATATCCGTCATCCCGTGCTTTTCCGTGCGACATATCCACCACCTTGAACTGCGGCAGAGAAACCGCAAGAACCTCCCGGTAATCATCACAGCAGGAGCGGAATCCCAGAATATCGTTGAACGTCTTCATCACCGGGCGGTCGGGATAGTAGCGTTCATACTTTGAGCGAATCGACTCTTCTGATTTTATGCGGTAGTCGACTGCAACTTCCGCCAGAAGTTCATTCATATCCATCCACTCCGCCGCCGTAATTGCATCTGTCAGCAATTCGTCCCTTGGAAAGGCATTCAGATTATTCTTGAGAGATTTTCCCAGATTGGAACGATAAGAAAGCCCTTCCAAAATTTCAAGGGAAAGACCATTCGTTTCCAGAAATCCCATTCTTACTCCAACCCGATCTGCTGGGCATATTCTTCCAGAAGCTCTCGTTCAAGGAAGGGAGTCTTGACGCCAAGGCGGTCACGGTAGGTCTCATGACCCTTGCCGATGACGGCGATGAGGTCGCCGGGCTGTGCATGGTTGACGGCATAATGCAGAGCGTCCAGACGGTCAGGAACTTCCACGAATTTGGCGTCCGGGTTGCCCTTTTCCATGCCGACCCGGATATCCGCGATGATATCCTCGACCTTCTCGAAGCGGTTGTTATCCTCGGTGAGGATGGAGAAATCCGCCATCTTTGCGCAGATCTCGCCCATACCGTAGCGGCGGAGCTTGGAGCGGTTTCCACCGCAGCCAAAGACGACCACCAGACGATGCGGCTTATAGGCGCGCAGGGTCGTGAGCAGGCTCTCCGTAGAAACTTCGTTGTGGGCGTAATCCAGCAGGATCGTAAACTTCTTGCTGATGGGAACCAGCTCCACGCGTCCCTTGACAACGCACTTGCCGAGACCGTCATGGATAGCGGAATCCGGCAGATCCAGCACTTTACCGACAGCCAGAGCTGCCAGCGCATTATAAACGCTGAACTCGCCGGGCATATTGACCTTGACATCCATATCGTCTTTGCCGGAAACATGGAACTTAACGCCGAGGAAGTCATGGGTACGGAGCAACTCATAGGAGCCTGCACGGTAATCAGCCTTTTCATTCCGGCCATAGGTCACCAGCTTGCAGGTGTGGCCTTCCAGCAGGGCTTCGGTGTTTTCATCGTCAATATTGACGACGCCGACATCACAGCGTTTGAAAAGCTGACCCTTCCAGCTGCGGTACTCCTCAAAGGTCTTGTGTTCGCCCGGGCCGATATGATCCGGCGACAGGTTGGTGAAAACGCCGATATCATAATGAACGCCTGCCACACGATCCATCATCAGACCCTGACTGGACACTTCCATCAGAGCAGTGTCACAGCCTGCGTCCAAGAACTCCCGGAAGGTCTTCTGCAGTTCATAGCTCTCCGGAGTAGTATTGGCCGTCTCCTTGTGGTGGCCCATAAAGTAGATGCCGTTGGTACCGATCATGCCGACCTTACGGCCTGCGGCTTCCAGAACACTCTTGATCATATGGGTGGTCGTGGTCTTACCCTTGGTGCCCGTGACACCGATCATCGTCATCTTCCGGGAAGGATTGCCGAACAGGTTCGCACTCATCAGAGCCATTGCGTAGCGGCTGTTCTCCACCTTCAGGACGGTCACGTCCTGCATCCCGGAGAGGTCGACGTCGTGCTGGACGATCAGTGCGCAGACGCCGTTTTTCACGCAGTCCGGCGCAAAATCGTGACTGTCACGCTGAGTGCCCACAATGCAGACGAACAGTTTGCCCGGTCCGGCTTTCCGGCTGTCATAAATGATATCTTCGACTTCCGTCTCAAGGCTGCCCTGTACCAAGGTATAAGGCACACCCTCGATCAGTTGTTCCAGTTTCATAGTTCAACACTCCTCATCTCTGATTGGTGGTCTAGGTTTGATTTTCGGCGGTGGGTTCCGTCGTTTCGGTATTTTCGGCTTCTGCCGCCGTATCGTCAGCGGCAGCGGCATCAACAGCCGTTTCTGCGGACGGATCTGCCGTGGCATTATCTGTTGTTTCTCCGCTTACCGTTTCAATTTCCTTCGGTACGACATAACCCGATGGCAGAGTCGGATCACCCTGCGTAAAGCGGAACTTCCGGGTACTGGAGGCCGACAGGTGGCTCAGGTCGAGCATACCGGTATCGGTGGCGGCACAACCCTTGCCGTCCTCATTGAGCAGAACATATTGACCCATTTTGAGTTTATAATCCAGCTCATTCAACGTTCCCAGCAGAACGCTGATGCGATCCTGATAGAGGAACGCCATCTGCTCGGTATTCTCGAACTCGATGCGAGTCACATCGTTCAGAAGACCGTAGTTTTCCAATGCGGCCATCAGGGTATTCAGGGAACCCAGACGGTGATCCGGCGCGGCTGCCGCTTCCGACGCAGAGCCCGACGCCGCATTGGTGCTGACAGCTTCTGTCTCAAAGTCCAGCTGGTCGCCCGGCTTCGCTGAGACCGGTTCGCCGCCGTACAGAGTCGGCAGACCGACAGGCTGTGTGTCGGTCTTGTCCAGAATCTTCAGCCCGGTCGAAAGGGTCAGCCATCCGCCCTTGACCTGCATCGCATAGCTGGGTGTGGCTTCGGTAGCGCGAACGACGACCGTACCGGGATACTCCCGGACGACCCGGATAGATTCCAGTTTCGGGAAAACTTTTTCCAGTTCCGAGGCCTTCTGTCTGGGATGCACCGTAAAGATATTCTCATCGGTTTTAACGCCCAGCGCACTCAGGATCTGGTCACTGGAATAACCTGCCAGCTCCTGCACAACTGCCCCGTCGGCGTTCTGCACCTGGATCGAGCTGATTTTAAAGAGCATCGTCACCGTCAGGTAAAAGCCTATGCCGATGACACAGACCAGCAGCGCAAAAGCGGTCAGCTTCCGCATCAGTCTGCGGCGGCGGATAGCCGCCCGTGTCATCCGGCGTTTCTTTTTCCGCTCCCGGCGTTCCGGGTTCTGCATGGTCGCCTGCGTCGGCCGAAGCCTTCCGTTGGGCGACTGTTTCCGCTGCTGAGCGTTCCGGGTTCGCGAACGGTTTCCGGACGAATTGTCCGGATACCGGGTGGTATTGTTTCTCGAATTCTGCGGACGCTGACCGCTGCGGTTCCGGCTCTGCGCCGAATTTGCATACTTCGCATTGCTCTGCCTGTTCTGCGGACGGCGTGTATTCTGGGTCGGAAACTCGATGCTGTTGCCGCCCCTTCTGGCATTCTGATAGCTGTCATAGCTTCTCGGGTTTTGGCTCTGACTATAACTTCTCTGGCCGGAACCACTCTGCCGCCGGGTCGAACCCCCTACCGTCTCCTGATGGCTGTTGCCGTTCGACGGACGGCGGTTCTGCGGACTATCCGAGGATCTCCACTGCATGCTGTCCTTTGTCTGGTCGTAGACACGGCGTTTTGGGTTGCCGGGACGGTTCCCGTTCGGGCTATTGCTGCGGTTCTGGGTCTGATTTTGTGACATCCGGCGTTCCCTCCTTCCGGTCTGATTTTATCACAAGCTGGCGTTCTGTGCAATCACGGCGTTTTTACCAGCTTGAGCAGAGCGTCCGCAATGCGGTCAAGGCTGTCATCTACCGACAGTTTCCGGGCATTCTTGCCCATTTCCGCCAGCTTGCCCGGCTCACTGAGCATCTCAGAAACGGTCGAGACGAGCTTCTCACCCGTCAGATTTTTCTCTTCGATGACGACTGCTGCACCGGCTTTTTGCAGCTCAAGTGCGTTGTAATACTGGTGATTCTCCGCCACATTCGGGCTGGGGATCAGGATGGCTGCACGGCCGATTGCTTCCAGCTCGGCCAGCGTCAGCGCACCGGCACGGCTGATGACAAGATCCGCTGCCGCCAGCAGCTCCGGCATATTGTTGATGTACTCTTTCACGACAAGGCTCTCACCGGGCGCGAAGCCTTTTTCCTTTTCAAGGTTCTGGAACAGCTCAACACCGTACTGACCGGTGGCATGGAGGTGCAGCACCGGCTCGTGGTTCTTCTGCTCCCATGCGCAAAGGTCGGACACGACTTCGTTGACACGCCGTGCGCCCAGACTGCCGCCGAAAGACAGGATCACGGTTCTGTCCCCTGCGCCCAGCTCGGCACGGATGGCATCACGGTTCTTTGCCTGTGCAAAGACCTCCGGACGCACCGGGTTGCCGACTACAATGGTCTTTTCGGGTGCGCCCAGCTTCTCGACCGCCGCCGGAACAGCTGCAAAGACAATATCCACATCGGGAGCCAGCAGCTTATTCGTCACACCGGGAAACGCGTTCTGCTCATGCAGAGCAGTCTTGATGCCCTTTCTGGCGGCGCAGCGCACCACCGGGCCGGAGACGTAACCGCCGCAGCCGATCACCAGCTCCGGCTGGATCTCTTTCATCATGGCCTTGGCTTTCGGGCCGGAAAGAGCCAGATTCCAGAGGGTGACGATGTTCCGCTTAATGTTGTTCAGCGAAACTTTCCGCTGGAAACCGGTGATCTCAATGTGATGGAAGGGATAGCCTGCCTGCGTTACCAACCGGTACTCCATGCCCTCTTTCCGGCCTGCGAAGTGGATCTCCGCGGTCGGGTCTGCTTTTTTGATAGCTCCGGCAATGGCCAACGCCGGGTTGATGTGTCCGGCAGTGCCGCCGGCTGCGATCAGTACTTTCATGGAAGTTTCCTCCTCTTATAGCTTACGCCTGTTCATTTGCTTTGAACAAAATCGTCTTCGACTGCCGCTCTGCTTCCCGTCTGACATGAGCGCGCTCACGCTGCTGACGGGCACGTTCCCCGTTCCGGCCGATGTTCACCATAACGCCCATCTCGGCCAGCAGCAAGATCAGGCTGGTGCCGCCCGACGAGAAGAAAGGCAGTGAGATACCGGTATTCGGCAGGGTGTTGGTGACGACCGCGATGTTGCAGAAGACCTGCCACGCAATCTGCGCCATGATGCCGATGCCGACAAGAGAGCAGTAGCGGTTCTCGGCGTGGAACGCGATCCAGAAGCCCAGCACAAGGAACAGGACGAACAGCATGATGACCGCCACCGCCCCCACAAAGCCCAGTTCCTCGCAGACAACACTAAAGATAAAGTCGTTGGTGCTTTCAGGCAGCCAGAGCTGTTTCTCGATGCTGTTTCCAAGGCCGAGACCGGTCAGACCGCCGGAGCCGATGGCATACAGGCTCTGCAGGGTCTGGTCTGTCATCTTGGACAAATCCTGTGTCCAGCCGTCCAAGCGGCTCTGCAGGTACGGGATGGAATCGACATGCTGCAAAATGTTCTCCAGCAGGAACGCCATGACCGTGCCGCCCACCAATGTAATGATACCACCACTTCCGCCAAGAAGCAAAATTGTTCCGACGATGGCACAGGTCAGGACGATGCCGGACATATGCGGCTCCATCATCAGCAGGATGACGACCGGGACGAGAGGCAGCAGCGGCCGTACCAGTTCCCGGAAAAACCGCTGATGGAACCATGCTCCCAGTGGGATGCGCTGCTTGGATTTGGGATCGAGTTTTTCCAGATGCGGCGTCTTATCTACGATATGCGCCGTGAGCAGGATCATTTCAAACTTTGCGATCTCGGACACTTGAATCGTGACGCCAATGCGCAGCCAGCGGCGGCAGCCGTTCAGCGGCTCACTGAACAGCACCAAAATCAACAGAATGATACACACAAAATATCCAAGAACCACCATTTTTCGCAGGAAACGGTAGTCGAGATAGGAAAACAGCGTCATCGCTGCGAGTCCCAGCACAAGGCAGAAGACCTGCGATTTGATATAATACAAACTGTCACCCATGCGGAGATAACCGGTGGTGTAGCTCGCACTGAACAGCATCACCAGACCGAACACAAGAATGACGCCCAGTGTCGTCATCCAGTTGATGAGTACACGCGACCACGGGCCCGGGTCGCGCTGTATCATGGAAAACCTTTTCGGGCGTTTTCTACGAACGGTTGCCATCTGCATCCCTCCTTCAACTGATTTTCGCCATCTGCACTGTCAGGGCGATCCCCAGCAGCGCGATGACCTCAAAAAGATAAAAGATCGTGACCGGCTCAAAGCCCCGTTTTTCCAGCCAGCGGTGGAGCGGAGCCGTCCGGAACAGCTGCCGCCGTCCACGAGAGATCTTGTAGACCACTACCTGCAGCGCGATCATTCCGCCTTCCACCCAGTAAGGCAGAGCAAGCGGAACCGTCAGACCCGGCCAGCCGATGCTGAGTGGAACGCTGCCGAGGACTCCGGCCAGAAACAGGCTCCCGACCGCGCCGGGCAGCAGCTTGGCCGGATGAAAATTCCAGAGCAGGAACGCCATCAACGCACCGGCCAACGCCGCCGGGAGGACTGCCAGCGGAAACCAGCCCAGCAGGGTCATGCTCACCATCAAGCCGAGCATCGCAGCAAACGCCGTGCCGCAGAGAACACCATCAATGCCGTCTGTCACCCGGACACTTTCGGCCAGAGCGACCAGCAGCACCTCCCACAAAACAGGAGCCGCCCAGCCCAGCTCACAGTATCCGATACCCGGCAGCGTGATGCCGGAGGCAAGGCAGTGATTTGCTGCCAGCAGCACCTGAACCACTGCCGCTGCCGCCATTTCCAGCCCGAGACGGGTCGTGCGGCGCAGACCCAGCGGAGAGTGCTGCCGCATCCTTATGATATCATCCGTTAGACCCACAGCTCCAAAAAGCAAGCCGCCGAACAGACCGATGAGAAGCCGGGTCGTCAGAAGCCCTTCGTTTCCCAGCAGCTCCGGCTGTGCGACGCAGGCCGCTGTCCACCCGACACCGACCGCCGCCAGTGTTCCGACCATCAGGCAGAGACCACCCATTGTAGGGACCTGCGGTTTTGGTTCTTCATCCGGTTTTTGCTGTGCGTCGCGGTCACGTTCCGGAATTTTTGCATTCTGCTCCATGCGGAAGGCCCGGAGCAGCGGAACCATCAGGTTGCCAAGGGCAGCCGTCAGGAAAAAACCCAGCGTCGAAGCGACGATCAAGGCAAAACGAATCATAGTTTACTCCAAATTTTACTTCTGCTCTGCGTAGAAAATTTCCAATGCTTTTTCCAGAGCCATGCCGCGGCTCGCCTTTACCAGCAGAGCGTCGCCGGGCTGCAGAGCATCCAGCAGCAGGTCTGCGGCCTCCCGGTAGCTGCCTGCGTGGACGGCCTTGGTCCCGGCCTCAGATGCCGCCTTTGCGATGCGCTTGGCTTCTTCGCCGTAGCAGACCAGCAGTTCCAGACCAGCGGCAGCGGCCTGACGGCCCACTTCCTCATGAGCGGACGGACTGATCTCGCCCAGTTCCAGCATATCGCCCAGCAGAGCGTAACGCTTCTTTGCCGGATACTCTTTGAACATGGTCAGAGCCGCTTTCATGCTGTCGGGGTTTGCGTTATAGCAATCCTCGATGACATCCACGCCCTTGCTGTGAACGACCTTCTGGCGCATACCGGTCTGCTGAAAATCTGCCAGACCAGCAATGACCCCCTTCGGGTCAAGGCCAAGGCTGGTCGCAGCCGCATACGCTGCCAGAGCGTTTGCCACATTGTGCTTTCCCATCGCCGGGATGCTTACCGGAAAACGGCCTGCTTTCTTATCCACGAGGGTGAACGCCATGCCGTCGCCCTCCTGCCGGACATCCAGAGCGCAGACATCTGCGTTCTCGTCGCCAAGGCTGAACCAGACCGGGCGGACATGGGAGGGCAGGACTGCCTTGCGCAGGAAGGGGTCATCGCCGTTCAGCACCAGTGGTGCATTCTCCGGCAGACCAGCGCAGATTTCCAGCTTCGCCTTGCAGATGTTCTCCTGACTGCCGAGATTTCCGATGTGGGACACGCCGATGCATGTGATGATCCCCACATCCGGACGGGCACACTTGGACAGCCGCTCGATCTCACCCAGATGGCTCATGCCCATCTCGACGACGGCATATTCCGTATCCTTGCCGATGTGGAACAGGGTACGGGGCATACCCAGCTCATTGTTCTGGTTGCCTTCAGTCTTGATGGTATTGCCAAAGCCTGCAATGGCGGCGTAGGTCATCTGTTTGGTGGTCGTCTTACCGACGCTGCCGGTCACACCCACGATCTTGGGGCTGAACTGCTTCCGGTAATTTGCGCCCATCGTCATCATCGCGTGGTAGCTGTCCGGGCAGAGGACGGCCTTTTCTGCCGGAACGCCCTCGACAGGGTGGTTCAGGACGACATAGACCGCGCCATTTTCCAGTGCTTTGGCGGCAAAATCATGACCGTCAAACTTTTCGCCCGGAAACGCCACAAAAATGCAGCCCGGCCGGACTTCCCGGCTGTCGGTCGTCACAAGGTCAATGGCTGCATCGGAAGCAAACCCTTCCGGAGCCAGACCTTCCAGTAAAATTTTTGCAGAAATAGTTTCCATAATCCTCTATCTCCTTATCCACATGTAATGGTTACAATGGTTCCTCGCTGCACACTTGCACCGGCGGCTTCGCTCTGGCTCTGCACCAGACCGCTGCCCTCCACGACGCAGTTCAGACCGGCTGCCGCCAGCATCTGCCGGGCAAAGTCCGCACTCTTACCGGTGACATCCGGCACTTCGGTGTGGCTGCCCTCATAGGTATCGGTATACAGGTAGATGGTCGTACCATAGGCCACCTCTGTACCCGCCCGGGGATACTGATAGGTGATGGCCGCTGTGGTCTGGTCGCTGCTGCTTTCCATGAGCTGATGTTTCAGACCCTTGGTGTTCAGCGAGACCTGCGCATTGCTCCACTCCTTGCCGACCAGTTCCGGAACTTTGATGGTAGTTTGGCTGCGGTCTTTGCCATCGGTCGCAATGCCGAGGTAGGGTGCAATTTCGCTGATGATATTGCCGACGACAGGAGCTGCCAGAATGGACGAGTAGTCGGTTCTGGCGTTGTTCGGGTCATCCAGCATGACATAGACTAAGATCTCCGGGTCATTGGCCGGCAGGACAGCCGCAAAGGATGCGACCTTTTTATAATCACCGTCGGCACGGCGGTTCATGTTCAGCTGTTCCGAAGTGCCCGACTTGCCGCCGATGCGGTAACCTGCAACGTAAGCATTGGAGCCGCCGCCTCTGGACGTACCGTCGCCGACCTCATATTCCATGATTTGACGAATCGTCTCACTGGCACTTTCGCTGATGACCTGACGGCGGACATTTGCGCCAATCTCCTGCACGACATTGCCGTTCTGGTCGGTGATCTTATCAACAACATGGGGCGTTACAAGGTAGCCGCCGTTGACGGCTGCGGAGATCGCGGTGCAGACCTGCAGCGGCGTGACCGCCATTGCCTGACCGAAGGCCGAAGAGGACAACTGGACTTCACCCAGCTGGCTGGCCGTATAATACTGCATGAAGTTCGTCTCATTCGGCAGGTCGACACCGGTGCGCTCGGTAAAGCCGAAAGCATCGAAGTAATCATAGAACAGACTTGCGCCGATGCGCTGACCCAGCTGAATAAAATAGATGTTGCAGCTGTTCCGGAGTGCCTGCGCGAGGTTCTGGGTGCCGTGTGATTTCTTGCCTGCGCAGTGGTAAGTCTCTTTAGCCACATTGTACGCACCCGAGCAATAAAAGGTCGTGTTGATATTCGCCTTGCCCGAGTCGACGCCCATCGCAGCCGTGATAACTTTGAAAACGCTTCCGGGGTAATACAGTTCGGTGATGGCTTTGTTCTTCCACTGGATATCCCGGAAATAGCCGGAATAATCGGCGTCCGGATCAAGAATTTTATTTCCGTGCGCATCGAGCTGGTAGCTTCCGTCCTCATTCTTGAGGTAGATGCCGTACAGTTCCGGTTCTGCGTGGACAAGCTCGTTGAGGTATTCCTGATTCGCGGAGTAATCCAGTGGGTTATTCGGGTCAAAATCCGGTTTGGAGGCCATTGCCAAAATCGCGCCGGTCTTGACATTCATGACGATCGCCGCGCCGCGGTTTTCAACATTATTCGCCTTGATTGCCTCATTCAGGTACCGTTCTACGACTTCCTGAACATTCACATCCAGCGAAAGGACGAGGTTAGAGCCGTCCTTTGCGGCGTAAGTCGTCGCGCTCTGGTCGGCGATGGCGTTGCCGTAGGCGTTGCGAAGAGTGATAGTGCGGCCATCGACGCCTGCCAACGTAGACTCGTAGGATTTTTCAAGTCCATAGGTACCGGAGCCGTCTGCGCCGCAGAAGCCCAGCACCGATGCAGCAAAAGCTCCATAGGGGTAATCACGCTGGAAGCTCTTGGTCGACGAGACAGAGACGCGGCCCTTCCGGGTCGTTTCTGTCGCCTTTTTATGTGCCTTGTTATACTCTGAGATGTAGCTCTCAATGGAAATCTTGACGGCATTGTTCACCTTGGTCGCCAGAACCTGATACGCGGAATCGTTCTTTGCCAGAGCATCGTAGATGGTCTGGTATCGGTTCTGATACTCCTCCGACGAGGTATCCACGCTGTCCAGAGAAGTTCCATCTCCGGAGAGCAGCCGGAGCGCAAGCTGCTGGCTGACCTCAGCCAGTGCTTCCGGGTCGGCAGTTTTGGTGACCGTCTTGGTATCCTCATCGGTCTGACTGGTGAAGAGAGCCGTGCTGTAACTGGGGTCTGCCCAGATGGTCCAGACCACACTGGTAGATGCCAGCGTGATGCCCGATGTATCGTAAATTTCGCCTCGGGTCGCCTGAATGGTGCTGTCCAGCAGCTGCTGTTCTGCCGCATACTGGCGATAGGTCGCGCCGTCCTGAATTTGAATTTTGTACAGGCTGTGGATGACGATACCGGCGGCAGCAACGACCAAAAACACCGCCGCACCATAGCTGAATTTTCGCAGTGACGCACTGAGACGCTCATGTGGGTTGCTGCGGCGCAGGCGGTAAAACACTTTTTTATGGGATTTATTAGGCTTCGGGGATGGTTCTTGCATTGGTACTCTCCTCAGAAACCGAAAAAGCGTGCGCTGCCGCACGCTTTTTGTTTCTTGGTTTATTTTACGGGTTTCACAGCAGGTTTCACAGCGGCAAAAATCGTCATTGCGCCGTCATGCAGAAAATCTGTCCACTGATGCACAGCCGATTCCTTGCGCACCAGCACGCTGCCCTGATCCAGCCGGATATAGGTGATCTGGCTCTGGTCGATCTTCATCAGCCCGAGACGGCTGGCCGCCTCTTCAACGCTGGTGATGTTAGTCCTGCTGTTCAGCGCGCTGTTATAGTATGTATACTGGCTCTGCTCGCTGACGAGCTGAGCTTTTGCATCCTGGATCTGGTCGTTCAGCTCTACCAGCTGAGATTCGCTCCACAGCAGGCTGACCGCAAAGCCAACCAGCAGTGCCAGTGACACCAGCTGAATGGCGTGCTGCATCGCCGCGCGGAACGGAGAAAGGCGGCGTTTGCCGCCCGGTGCGACCCGAAGAGGCACCTTCTGCGGTGTCTGAGGCAGCCTCCTGCGGCGTCGCGCATCCGTTGTATCATATGATGCCTGACCCATGACGATTTCCTCCTCACTCTATGCCGGGCATCTTCTGCTCAGCATTTTTCCAAAACTCGCAGGTGCGCCGACCGGCTGCGCCGGTTTTCTTCCAGTTCCTGCGTATTTGCTTCAATCGGTTTTCGGGTAATAAGCTTTGCTTTTGCTTTTCCTCCGCAGACACAGACCGGAAATTCCGGCGGACAGGTGCAGGCCGTCGCCCAGCGGCGGAACTTATTCTTTACCAGCCGGTCTTCCAGCGAATGGAAGGTGATAACGCAAAGCCGTCCACCCGGTGCCAGATAGTCAAAGATAGTATTCAGACCCTCGTCCAGTGCGTCCAGCTCATGATTGACGGCAATGCGCAAAGCCTGAAATGTCCGGCGCGACGGGTTCTTATTTTTCCGGCGTTCTGCCGGCGGCATCGCGCTTGCCACGATATCGGCCAGCTGTAAAGTCGTCTCGATAGGTGAGATTTCCCGTGCTTCCACGATCTTTCCGGCGATCTGCCATGCGTAAGGCTCCTCGCCGTAATCGCGCAGGATGCGTGCCAGCTCTTCCCGGCTCTCGCTGTTCACGAGGTCTGCCGCTGTCTCGCCCTCCTGACTCATCCGCATATCCAGCGGAGCGTCTGCCCGGTAGGAGAAACCGCGTGCCGCGTCATCGAGCTGATGGCTTGAAACGCCGAGGTCGAGCAGCGCGCCATTGATCTTTTCGATCCCCAGCTGCTCCAGAGCTTGTCCGGCATAGCGGAAGTTGATCTGCACAACGGTCGCCGGAAGACCAGCCAGTCTTGCCCGAGCCGTTTCAACGGCATCTGGATCCTGATCAAGCGAGATGAGTCGACCGCCCTTTTCCGGGTCGAGCCGGAGGGCGATCTGCTTCGAGTGGCCTGCGCCGCCGGCAGTGCCGTCCAGATAAGTTCCTGCCGGGTCGATATTCAGTCCGTCCAGACACTCGTTCAGCAGCACAGGAATATGCTCAAACGAGGCCGGGTCGAACTGCGGATGGAGTTCTTCTATTTCCATAGCACCCCAGCCTCCTTTCGTAATTTTCGGAGTAATTGCACCGGAAGAGCGGCCCTTGTCCGGTATTCCGGACAAGCCCTGCCGATACAATTTTATTGTAACAAATCACTGCTCTGATTGCAAGGTTTTTCACAGTGTTTTCTTCTTCGAAATGTGACAAAAAAAGCCTCCGTGAACGGTCATTTTTGCTCACAAAGGCGTCGTTCTTATTTCCAAAAACTTCCAGTTTTGAATCAATTACCCTTTCGGGGGGACTGGCGCAGATTTGCCCGGACGCTCTTGACCTGAGCGACGTTCTCCGCCATCGTATCTTCTGTGGTCTTGAGCATATTATCACAGTAATCCGTCACGGTCTGGCGAAGCGTCCGCGCCTCATTCTGCGCCGCCGTAACGATCTCGGAAGCACGCTGCTGCGCCGCTTTGACGATCTCCGCCTCGCTGACAAGGATACGGGCACGCTCTTCCGCCTTTTTCACGATAGCCTGTGCCTGCGCGTTGGCCGAGTCAATGAGCTGGGAGCGGTCGCTGACGATGGACTGTGCCTGACGCAGCTCTACCGGAAGGTTGGCGCGCACTTCGTCCAGATAATCCCGGATCTGCTCCACATCTACGATCCGCTTGCCGCCGGACAGCGGCATTCCTGCGCTTTCTTCCAGAGCATCTTCAATGGTGTCTAAAAGCTCGTTTACGTTCATGCTTGCTCCCCTTCCTGCTGCATGGGCTTGGTGTACTTCCACAACAGGATCTTGCCGTGTTTGTACTGTTTTTTCAGGGTCAGTCCGCCCACTTCAGCCGGCAGAACGATGCCCGTCTCACTTTCGCAGAGGACGATGCCGCCGGGGGCAACCACCTTGTCCACTGCCGGAAGGATCGCTTCCAGAGTACCATTCCGGAACGGCGGATCCAGCAGAACGATGTCAAATTGCTCATGACAGGCCGAAAGATACCGCGCAGCCTCGCCGATATTGACCCGGCTGCGGTCGAACACGCCGCAGTTTTTACAGTTTTTCATCACGATGTTCACCGCATCGCGGTTCTCGTCCAGAAAGACACACCGTGCCGCGCCGCGAGACAGGGCCTCGATGCCCAGCTGTCCGCTGCCAGCGTACAGATCCAGCACCCGTGCGCCGGGCAGGTCGAACTGTACGACACTGAACATCGCTTCCTTTACCTGATCGAGGGTCGGACGGGTCACATCGGTGCCGGGCAGAGCTTCGAGCCGTCTGCCGCGAGCTTCTCCTGCAATTACACGCATGGGGGTCAGCCTCCTTTATTTCTATCTCCGTCCTCCCGGAGAAGGACGGTCAAATGGTGTTTTTCTACTTTGTATCTTTATATTATTGCTGGTATCTTCGTCCTTGTCAAGTCCGTTCCTTGCGCATAGACAGACTTTATGCTAAAATCAGGTCAGTGCGCCGAAGGGATTTCCGGCGCAGAAAGGAGAGTATTTACTATGAAAGTTCTGCTCATCAACGGCAGTCCTCATGAAAAGGGCTGTACCTACACGGCTCTGTCGCTCGTCGCAGGCGAGCTGAATACCGCCGGCATCGAGACGGAGATCCTGAATGTCGGCACCAAACCCGTCGGCGGCTGCATCGGCTGCGGCGGCTGTGCTTCCGGCAACGGCTGCGTTTTCGGCGGTGTCGTCAACGAGGCCATCGAGAAGGCCAAAACCGCTGATGCCTTTGTGTTCGGCAGCCCGGTCCACTATGCCTCTGCTTCCGGCAACATGACCAGCTTCATGGACCGACTGTCCTACGCAGGCGGAAAGTATCTGGCTTACAAGCCTGCCGCCATCTGCTGCTCCGCACGCCGTGCCGGAACCACTACCACCCTCGACCAGCTGGTAAAGTACCCTCAGTTCTTCCACATGCCGCTGGTGAACGGCTCTTACTGGGCAATGGTGCATGGCTCCAACCCGGAGCAGGTGCTTCAGGACGAGGAAGGTTGTGCTGTCATGAAGGAGCTGGGACGCAACATGGCATGGCTGCTCCAGTGCATCGAGGCCGGTAAAGCCGCCGGAATCGCCCATCCCGAGAACCCTCGCCGCCCCATGACGAATTTTATCCGGTAATTTTCTTCCGCTCCCACTCCGGTGGGAGCTTTTTTATTTGCTTTCTGAATTTTTATTCAGAATCCGCTGAAATATCGGCTCAGAGCTTTTTTCGTTCACAACTTTGTGATAGGATATAAAATAAAGTATTGATGTCATGGAGAACAGGCGATGGAACATTACGATTGGAACGACGGCTGGTTTTTCACCCCTACCTTTGACCCGGCGATCGTAAAGCCGGACTGCCCCGGGCTGGAGCTGGAGCCGGTGCGCATCCCCCACACCGTGAAAGTCCTGCTCTATAACTACTGCAACGAAAACGAGTATCAGCGGCTCTCAGGCTACCGACGGGAATTTTTTGCCCCGAAAGAGTGGGAGGGACATACCGTCCTGCTCACATTTGGAGCCGTTGCTCATGACGCCACCGTTTTCTGCAATGGGCGGCGTCTGTTCCATCACGCCTGCGGCTACACCGCGTTTACCGTTGACCTGACCGGCGCACTGCGGTTCGGCGAAAAGAATATCGTCGCCGTCCGGTGCGACAGCCGGGAAGACCTGAACATTCCGCCTTTTGGCGGTCAGATCGACTACCTGACTTACGGCGGCATCTACCGTGCCGTCTCGCTGGACATCAAAGAGCCTGCCTACCTGCGAGATATCTTCATCGAGGCAAAGGCCGAAGGCGATTTCCGCATTTACAGTTCCACCGTCGGTGAGACAGTCGGCTGTGCTTTGCAGGCAGAGATCCGCAGTCCGTCCGGAAGTCGTGCGGTTTATACAGGTGAGCTGTCCATCCCCATCACCGGAACGCTGAACGGTGTCCATCCGTGGAGCATCGAGCATCCGTCGCTGTACACCCTGACTGTCCGGCTCATCCGCCCGGGAACGAACGGCTTGCCCGACCGGGTTCTGGACGAAAAAAGCACCCGGTTCGGTTTCCGTACCATCCAGTTCGTGGCCGGCGGTCTTTACCTCAACGGTCAGTGTATCAGTCTGCGCGGTTTAAACCGGCACCAGAGCTATGCCTATCAGGGCTACGCTATGCCCGACAGCATCCAGCGGCTGGATGCACAGCTGCTGAAAAAGACGCTGGGCTGCAATGCCGTCCGTACCAGCCACTATCCGCAAAGTCCGGCATTCCTTGACGCCTGCGACGAGATGGGTATTCTCGTATTCGCTGAAATCCCCGGATGGCAGTATATCGGCGACGAATCGTGGAAAGCGCAGGCGTTGCAGAACTGCCGGGAGATGGTCTGCCAGTGCCGCAACCACCCCAGCATCTTCCTGTGGGGCGTCCGCATCAACGGCAGTGTCGACGATGAACCGTTCTACAAGCGCACCAACGAAGCCGTCCGCCGCCTCGACCCGACCCGGCCCACTGCCGGTGCGCGGATCTCCCGGAAGAGCCAGCTGCTCGAGGACATTTACGCCTACAACGATTACTCTTACAATGGCCGCGGTGCAGGCTGTGAACCCCGTGCGGCGGTCACGCCCGATATTCGCAAAGGCTACCTCATCAGTGAGTTCGGCGGACAAAAGTTCCCGGCCAAGGCCTTTGACGATGAGCCGCACCGTCTGGCGCAGGCGTTGCAGTATGCCGCCGTTTTGAACGACTCCATCGCACAGCAGGGCAATGCCGGCAGCTTTGGCTGGTGCATGGCCGACTACAACACCCACCGGGAATTCGGCAGCGGCGACCGCATCTGTTATCACGGCGTGATGGATATGTTCCGAAACCCGAAGCTTTCTGCCGCCGTCTATGCCAGTCAGAAAACGCCCCGTTCCCCTTCGGATATCGTATTGGAAGTCTCGTCCAGTATGGCTCTGGGCGACCATCCGGGCGGATTTGCTGGTGCCTGCTGGGTGTTCACCAACGCTGAGAGCGTCCGGCTCTACCGTGGAAACGACTTTATCGCCGAGTTTTCCCCCGACCGCCGGGGTCGGTTTGCCGCTCTGCTCCATCCGCCTATTGAAATTTATGATTTCGTCGGCTCTCTCCTCGAAAAATACGAGGGGCTTGACCGTTCCATTTCGCCGCAGGTGGCTGCTATCCTGAACGAGATGCGCCGGAACGAATTGGAACTCTCTCCCCTGTCCAAGGCGCGGATGCTCTCGCTCCGCCTGAACTGGAACGACCTGCTTCGGATGTATTATAAATATATCGGCGTTTTGGGCTGTCCGGCGTCAGTCTACCGGTTCGAGGCCGTTTGGCATGGCCGTGCCGTCAAGACGGTCATCAAGGAACCGGTGCAGAGCGTCCGGCTCGAATGCGTCGTCCACAACCCGATTCTGACCGACGGCCCCACTTGGGACTGTGCCGCTGTCAGCCTGCGTGCTATCGACCAGAACGGCAACCTTCTGCCCTACTGCGGCGAGGCCGTTCAGCTGAGCGTCGAAGGCCCCGTCTCCATCCTTGGCCCCAGCGTCGTTCCCCTGCGCGGCGGTATGGCCGGAACCTATCTTGCCACCACCGGCGAGGCCGGACACGCCGTCCTTCACTGCAAAATGGAAGGTGCCTTGGACACCGAGGCGGCTTTGACCATCCGCAGACGGGATTAAATTTCGTCCTTTTACAACAGATTTGCACTCTGTTCAAAGTTTTATCATGGTTAGATGATATTCTAGGACACGAAAGAACAACGATGCGGCTTTTATCCGCTGATACTCGTCGACAAAGGAATGATATCTCTATGAAAGAAAAATTTCGCCGTTTTATGATCGGCCGCTACGGTACCGATGGTCTGAATCAGTTTTTGAGCATTCTGTCTCTGGTTCTCATCCTGCTTGCTCTGCTGACCCGGAACTCGTTCCTGACCCTGCTTGGCATTATTCCGCTGGGTCTGTGCTACTACCGCTCCCTGAGCCGGAACATTTCCAAGCGCACCGAGGAGAACTACCAGTTCTATAATTTCAAGGACCGCATCACCAATAAGATCAATGGTCTGAAAGATCAGTGGGCAAACCGGAAGCTCTACCACTACTATCGCTGCCCTCAGTGCCGCCAGAAACTGCGTGTACCACGCGGACGGGGCCGCATCCAGATCTCCTGCCCTCGCTGCGGCACCCAGTTCATCAAGAAGAGCTGAGCCATGTTTGGTTATGTGATACCTAATCAGGCCGCACTCTCACCCGAGGCACAGGCACGCTACCGCACCGCCTACTGTGGACTCTGCCGCCGCATCGGTGCTTTGCACGGTCTGCGCGGACGGCTGACCCTGAGCTATGACCTGACCTTTTTGAACCTGCTCCTTTCCAGCCTGTACGAGGGTGAAAGCGAGTGTGTTCGGGGTTCTTCCCACTGTCCGGTGCATCCCATCCGGAAGACCAACTGGCGTTCCAGCGCACCGACCGACTACTGTGCCGACCTGAGCGTTGCTCTGCACTACTACAACGCCGAGGACAAATGGAAGGACGACCACAGCCTCATCGGGCTGGGGTTCGAGAAGATGCTTGCCGACCCGACGAAAGATGCCGCCAGCCGCTGGCCGCGCCAGTGCAACGCCATCCGCACCTGTCTCGACAAGCTGGCCGAGTACGAAGCCGCCGGGAGCGAAGACCTCGACGCTGTATCCGGCTGTTTCGGCGACCTGATGGCGGAGCTGTTCGATTATCAGCAGGATCACTGGTCGCCTGAGCTGCGCAGCATCGGGTTCCACCTTGGCAAATATATCTACCTGCTGGACGCATACGACGACCTTGAGCGTGACAAGCGCAAAGGCAGTTACAACCCATTGAAGACCCTGAGCGAGCAGCCCGGCTACGAGGATGAGATGAAAGAGATCTTCGAGCTGCTGCTCGGCAGCTGCGCCCGGAGCTTTGAGCGTCTGCCCTGTGTGGAGGATGTCGACCTGCTCCGGAATATCCTGTATTCCGGCGTATGGCTCAAATACAACTGTAAAAATGCCAAGCGCGAAAAAAATTCCGCCCAGTGAGGTGGATATTTTTTCGTTTTGCTTGATTTTTAAGATACAGTCCGGTAGACTAGAAGATACTGTGCGGCAGGGCCGCATCACTAGAGAGATGTGAGGAAGTAGATCCATGAGAGATCCTTATGAGGTGCTGGGTATCCAGCGCGGCGCAAGCGATGAAGAGATCAAAAAAGCATACCGCGCCAAATGCAAACGCTGGCATCCTGACCTGAACCCCAACGACCCGACCGCAGAAGAACACTTCAAAGAGGTGCAGGCCGCTTATGACGCCATCACCAAGGGCGACACCGGTCCCCAGATGAACGGCGGATACGGCCAGCAGGGTTATTACAACAATCCCCATGGCAATTACCAGCAGCAGAACTACGGCCAGCAGAACGGCTATAACAGCGGTTTTGACGGTTTCGACCCGTTTGGCTTCGGCTTTGGTTTCGGCGGCTATCAGCATCAGAGCGGCGCAAGCTACTCCAGTTCGGACAGTCCTGAGATGCAGGCTGTACGGAACTTTGTTTCCAGCGGCCGGTATGCTGAGGCTCGCCGTGTCCTCGACGGGATGAACAACCGGAGCGCACGGTGGTATTACCTCTCCTCTCTGGCAAATCAGGGTCTGGGCAAGAGCATCGACGCCCTGCAGGATGCGCGCCGTGCCGTACAGCTCGACCCGAACAACACCGAATATCAAATGCACCTGCGCCGGCTGCAAAATCCCGGCCAGACTTACCGTACCCAGACCACCTACGCACAGCCGGGCGGCCTGCTCCGCTGGTGCTGGAGCATGATCCTGTTGAACCTGCTCTGCAACTGCTGCTGTGGCGGCGGCCGGTTCTTCTATCGTCCCTACTAAATAAGATAAGGCATCAAAAAAATCCCGTGTCCGCATGATAACGTGCAGACACGGGATTTTCTCTTTATTTACTTGATGACGATGGTTCTGGTGATTTTGGCAGTGGAGTAGTTGCCCTTGACCGTTGCGACCTCGGTATACTTGCCCGGTGTCGTCGGGAAGGTATTGCTCTTCTTATTGAAGAGACCGGACAGGAAGCTGCCGTCACCTTTCTGGTAGGTGCAGGTCACATTTCCGTCCGTGACGATGGTACCGTTGTCATCCAGAACGGCTGCGCCGTTGAAGTTTGCGGCTTCCTCGACGGTCATCGTCTCGGGCAGATCACTTGCCCAGTAGAGACGAACACCCTCGGTCTTGGGTTTGATCTTAAACATCGCAACGCCCGCGGTGTTCATATCGCCGGACTCCAATGCCACCGCACCGGCAACGTAACCGCCTGCATCTACCGGCTGTTCATCCAGATAGATGTGGCTTGCCGCACCCTTCGGAAGGAACTTGCGGATGAGGTCGACCGCCAGTTTCAGACCGGTCGAGACGTCTTTCAGGGTCGGCATATAGAATTTGAGGGTATCCATGACCGAGACGACTTCGTCCGCGACACGGAGCAGGACTTCGACATCGTTGCCGTCAATGAGCTGTTTGAGGTAATAATAGACGTTGAATTCCTCTTCCTGATTCGGATTCTTGGACATCTTCCGGGGAAGTGGGATCATTTTGAGCAGAGTGCGGATCTTATCCGACAGCACCAGTGCCACATAGCCCTTGGCTTCGCCGCTGGTACCGATGATAACACCGATATACTGGGTATCCGCCGGTTTGGTCTCCACGCTGAGGGTGAACGGCGAACCGTAGACCAGATCACCCGTTGCCTTCAGACGGATGGAAACTGCGCCGTTCTGCGTATCCAGCTGCGATTCCGCATCTGCGGTGTCGTCTACACTGTCGCTCTCGACCGCTTCGACGCTCGTTACAGATTCCGTCTCGTCGAAACCCGACGCCGCCATTGCCGGAGTCGCGAGGATGCTCAGGCTCAGAATTGCTGCCATCAGCAGCGAGATCATGCGTTTGGCCTTCATCTTCATTCTGACAGACCTCCTGTTATTTTCTTGACCTAATTTTACCGCAAAGCGAGCTTTCGGTCAATAACGGGATTCAAGTCGTTCAATTTTTCAAACTATTTTTCACAGCAAAAAGCATCTACAATTCGCTCTCCCAAACCGAAAGCAACCGCAGATGCTCCTTATTATAATGACCTATTACAGGATGCGCACCCGGATGACCGCCGGGATAGCCGACAGCTTTTCGGCCAGAGTCTTATCGACTGCACCGGTAGCATCCAGCATGGTATATGCCATGTTCTTTTTGCTCTTGTTCACCATGTTCTCGATGTTCAGGCCAGCCTCGGTGGTGAGGGCGGTGATCTGGCTGATCATACCCGGCTCGTTCTTGTGGATGATGCAGATGCGCTTACCGCCTGCACGGGGCTGATGCACCTCCGGCATGTTGACCGAGTGGGTGATATTGCCGTTCTTGAGGTAATCGTTGATCTCCTGTGCGGCCATGACAGCGCAGTTGTCCTCAGCTTCGGGGGTCGATGCGCCCAGATGCGGCGTGCAGACAACGCCCGGCTTGCCCAGCAGAGCCTCGGATGGGAAGTCCGTCATGTAGCCGGAGACTTTGCCGGTCTCAAGAGCTTCCAGCAGAGCCGGAGTGTTCACCAGCTCACCGCGAGCATAGTTCAAAATCTTCACGCCGTCCTTGCAGAGAGCCAGTGTCTGGGCGTTGATGGTGTCCTTGGTGGTCGGCAGATACGGAACGTGAATGGTGATGTAATCGCAGAGCGGAAGCATATCGTTCAGGTTGACACAGTGGTGTACCTGACTGCTCAGGTTCCATGCAGCGTCGATGGAGATGTAGGGGTCATATCCGTAGACATCCATGCCCAGTGCAATAGCGCAATTGGCAACACGGGAACCAATGGCACCCAAGCCGATGACGCCCAGCGTCTTGCCCTTGATCTCATTGCCGACGAACTGTTTCTTGCCCTTTTCAACGCTCTTCGCCATTGCCGGATCTCCGACAAGACCCTGCGTCCACTGTGCAGCGGCGGCAACGTTTCGGCTGCCTGCGATGAGCATTCCGATAACCAGTTCCGCAACAGCATTCGCATTCGCACCCGGCGTATTGAAGACTACGATGCCCTGTTCGCTGCAGCGGTCAAGCGGAATATTATTCACACCGGCACCGGCACGAGCGATCGCCAGCAGGTTGTCATTAAAAGTCGTGTTCAGCAGGTCGGCACTGCGCACCAGAATGCCGTCCGGAGCCTCGGCATCCACCGAGACATCAAACAGATTTTTGGGGAGCTTTGCCAGACCCACCGGACTGATGGCGTTCAGAGTCTTTATCGTAAACATGATTTTCCCATCCCTTCTATACACAAATCAGGCGTTTGCCTTGCGGAACTTCTCCATGAAGTCGACCAGCTTGTCGATGCCCTCCGGCGGCATTGCGTTATAAATGGAAGCACGCATACCGCCGACCAGACGATGACCCTTCAGGTTGACAAAACCTGCTTCTGCCGCTTCTGCGCAGAACTTCTTGTCCATATCCGGATTCGGGCTGGTAAAGGTAACGTTCATCGTGCTGCGGTAGCGATGCTCGACAGGGTTGTTGAAGAAGTCCTGACCGTCCAGATAATCGTAGAGAACTTTTGCCTTGGCTTCGTTGATCTTCTGCATATTTGCCAAACCGCCGATGTCGTTTTCCAGATACTTGAGGACAAGGCCGGTCATGTAGATGCACCAACAGGGAGGCGTATTATACATGCTGTCCTTGTTCAGCAGGGTGGTGTAATTCATCATGGTAGGCACGTTATCTGCCGCATGACCCAGCAGGTCATCACGGATGATGGCGATCGCCATACCAGCCGGAGCGACATTCTTCTGGACACCGAAGTAGATGCAGCCATACTTGGTGACATCGACCGGTTTCGACAAGATCATCGAACTCATATCCGCGACCAGCGGCACGCCCTCGACCTGCGGAACCTCGACATACTGGGTGCCGAAGATGGTATTGTTCTGGCAGATGTGGATGTAGCTTGCATCCTTGTCATACGGGATGGCGTTCACATCCGGAATATAGGTGAAGTTCTTATCCTTGCTGCTGGCAACGATCTTCGCTTCACCGAACTTTGCGGCCTCTTTTGCGGCCAGATTCGAGAAGTTGCCGGTGACGATGTAATCGGCCTTGCCGGTCGTCATGAAGTTGAGCGGAACCATCGCGAACTGCTGAGTCGCACCGCCCTGGAAGAAGCCGACCTTGTAGTTATCGGGAATATTCATCACCCGGCGGAGGGAAGCTTCGGTCTCCTTGATGATCTCATCGAACCACTTGCTGCGGTGGCTCATCTCCATCACGCTCTGACCGCTGTCGCCGTATTCGAGCAGTTCTGCCTGTGCCTGTTTCAGGACTTTTTCCGGTAACATGCTGGGGCCTGCGCTGAAATTATATACTCGTGCCATACTCGAACTCTCCTTTTCCCTCATGCCGCCCAACTCTCCGGCGGCGTTGTGTTGTGGAACTGTCCGTAGTATAATGGTTTTATCGGGGCAAAAACAAGAGCATCCTTGCACAAAGTTGACTCCATCGAGTCCTTATACAGCGCACAAAGCTCACAAATGTTCTTCCATGAAATACATTTTTTAAGACAAATGTAAAATAGAACCGTTTTATCGGCTTGTCTGCTTGATTTTCCGCTCTTGTCAGTTTTGCCCATCTCTGGTATTCTAGGGACATCAAAGACAAATGTAAAAGTATTTTTTTGAGGGGAGGTCGAGCCATGTACGGCCTATCTGATGCCTTGAAGCCGCTCTCAGCGGCAGAAGAGCAGGTCATGCTGGCGGTCTGGGCCTGCCGTCCGCCTGCATCGCGCCGGGATATCAGCGACAAGCTGGCTGAGAAAGGCTGGGCGGCGGCAACCGTCCTGAATTTTCTCTACCGGCTCGAAGCGAAAGGCTGGGTGAAAAGCGGCAAAGACCAGAACCGCAACGTCTACACGCCTACCGTCACTCGCCGGGCTTATTGGGTATGGAGTATGCGTCAGCGGCTGGATACCCTGTTTGACGGCAACCTTGCCGAGGCGGTCAACGCTCTTGTCAGTGAGAGCGGCTGCGGACAGAGTGAACTGGAACAGGCCATCGCCGTGCTGAACGAAAAGCACGCCGAGGCCGAAGAATATGACCTGTATGACCCGTATGGTTAACCCTCTCAGGCACTTCGTGCCAGCTCCCCCGAAGTGGGAGCCATTGGCATGTCGGGAAACTTACTACGAAGCACGCAAGGCGGTGGGTCTTGTGTTCAGGATTCAGGAGGATATCAACAAATGAACTGCAAATTACGCGCAAAAAACTGCGGCGGCTGTCCGCTGCTCGACCTCGAATATTCCGAGCAGCTCAAGCGGAAGGAAGTCGATGTCCGCAAACTGCTCGGCAAATACGGCCCCATCCACCCCATCCGCGGTATGGAAACGCCCTACCACTACCGGAACAAGGTGATTTCCACATTTGCGCCCGGCCATGGTGGAAAACTCACCTCCGGTATCTACGCCACCAAGACCCACAAAGTCCTCCCAGTGGAAAGCTGCCTGTTACAGGACGAAGTCCTTGATACCGTGATGCAGGCCGTCCGTGCCGCCGCTAACGCCTGCCGCTACCAGCCCTTCAATGAGGACAAAGGCACCGGCCTGCTCCGTCACTGCCTGCTCCGCCGGGGCGTGGCGACCGGTCAGGTCATGGTGGTTCTGGTGACAGCTCAGCCCGTCCTGCCGGGCGCAAAGAATTTTGTCCGGTACCTTCTTGCAGAAGCCGAAAAGCGGCAGGTCCCCATCACGACCATCGTGCAGAACTACAACCCTCGCAAGACCAGTGTCGTTCTCGGCGAGGACGAAAAAGTGCTGTATGGCAAGGGATTTATTCTGGACACCCTCTGCGGCAAGAGCTATGCCATCAGCCCACGCAGCTTTTATCAGGTAAACCCCGTCCAGACCGCCGTTCTCTACGGCCTTGCGGTCGACGCCGCCCACCTGACCGGCAAAGAGACAGTTCTGGACGCCTACTGCGGCATTGGCACCATCGGTCTGACTGCCTCCGGCAAGGCAAAACAGGTCGTCGGCGTCGAAGTCAACCGGGATGCTGTCCATGACGCCATCGGCAACGCCAAACACAACGGCGTCAAAAACGCCCGGTTCTTCGCCGCTGATGCCACCGCATGGATTCGGGAAGCCGCCGACGCCGGACAGCGTGCCGACGTCATTTTCATGGACCCTCCCCGGGAAGGCTCGACCCCTGAGTTTATCGAAAGCGTTGTCCGGATGGCTCCCAAACGGGTGGTCTATGTCAGCTGCAATCCGGTTACAATGGCCCGTGACCTCGCTCTCCTCACCAAAAAAGGCTACCGCGCCGAGGGCTTTACCCCTGTGGATATGTTCCCCCATACCAGCCATTGTGAGGTAGTTTGTGCGTTGAGCAAACAGAACAAGCGATGATCATATTGTAAAAGGCACAGCCGCAGAACCGACTGTGCCTTTTTTGCGAAATAGGATCAACCTATCACTGCATCATCTGCCGTGAAGCCTTCCAGCGAATTTTCTTTGGTCTGAACACAGACAAAGGAAATTCCCTCGTCTTCTGCGGCAAAGAACTGACGCTTGGCAGAGGGAGAGATTCTTACCCAATCGCCAGCGGTGAGAGCGATCTCCTCTCCATCAATAACGACTTTTCCTTTGCCGGAAAGGATACCGTAAACTTCCTCATTGGTTTTATGCGAGTGTACGAAAGGAACGCTGGCTCCTGCTGGAAGATCATTGATGCTGATCTCTGCACCTGTGAGAGAAAGCGTTTCATGAAGTTCGACTCTGCCTTCATTTCCAATATTTGTTTTTGCATAATTTGCCATGATATGGACCTCCGTTTTGTCTTTGTATTTGCCTCTGGCAGATATCATCATAATCCACTATCCGTTCAAATGAAAGTACGCACCTTTTTGTAACTGTACACTCAAAATAGAATGTGTTATAATTTACATGAGCCATGCGTCAGATCATTCTGCCTGCGCAGGCATTTGAAGAAGCCTGCAAGCCCCCCGAAACCTTGTAACGGGAGTTTTTGCAGTCTGGAGGTGCAACTCTATGAAGACAAAAGCCGAGCTTCCTGCTTGCCCTGTAGCCACAGCAGTGTCACTTGTCGGGGGAAAATGGAAGCTTCTTATTATCCGCAACTTAAGAGTGCGCCCGTGGAGATTCAATGAATTGCAGCGAGATCTGGAAGGCATCTCCCAGAAGGTATTGACCGACAGCCTGAGACAACTAATGGATGATGGGCTTGTATCCCGACACGATTATCAGGAACTGCCACCAAGAGTTGATTATCGATTAACAGAATTGGGCGAAGAGCTGCTGCCAATCATGGATGCTCTGGCTGATTTTGGAAATTACTATAAATCGGTCACTTCGTGATGGATCTGTTTCCCTCAGACAGGTGTAAGCCCAAAAACAAGGTTGATATATTTCCACAAACGAGCAAAACGGAAAAATGTACCCTTACAATTATGCTATCAGCTCAAGCTATCGTGAAATGGTGTGTGCATTGTCCATAAACAAGATCGGCGTACATCAAGCAGAAAGGACACTCTATGAAAGCAAACCTGAACGGTTACTACGACGAGATCGAATCGACAGCATCCAAAAAGGACGAGCTGCTGGAGCTTTTGAAAGATTACAGCGTCTCGGCTCACACCAACGAAGAGGACGAGTTCGACTACCTCGAAAACGACGACGTGACGCTGGTGGTAAAAAATCCGCTGGGCGGCGAAGATCTGCAGATCGAGCTGGGCGCAGAGTTCTCGCTCTTTTTCGAGATGTGGCATCTCCACTATTCCGCCTACGAGTCCGACTATGAACGGCTGAAGAAAGATATTCTCACGATTGTGAGCGGAAACTCCGGTGCGATGACCTTTTTCGCTGACGGCAAATGGGTCGGCTCTACCCTTTGCCCGGAAATTCCGGCAGCAGACGCCAAAGGCATCGACCTCATCGAAAAATACTGGGCGTGGGAAGACGATTCTTATGCTCAGAAAAGCAAGGAAAAACTTTTGACCCTCGGTGGTGAGATTCGCTTTACCTGCTGGAACCCGGCAAACGACCGGACATTTGCTGTTCCGGCCAAAACTGAATCCTGACGCAAAAAATCCCCGGCTGGGCTTCCGTTCGGAAGCGTTCAGCCGGGGATTTTTCAGGATGGAGAATTTATAATGACATTGAGAGTTTGATTTTAGTCAGCGAAGAGCGGAGTGGACAGGTAACGGTCGCCGGTATCGGGCAGCAGGACGACAATATTCTTGCCTGCGTTCTCCGGACGCTTTGCCAGCTGCAGAGCAGCCCAGACAGCAGCACCAGAAGAGATACCGACCAGAACGCCTTCCTTGTGGCCGATGAGACGACCGGTAGCGAATGCGTCCTCGTTGGAGACGGGGATGACCTCATCGTAGACCTTGGTATCCAGAACATCCGGAACAAAGCCTGCGCCGATGCCCTGAATCTTGTGCGCACCTGCGGTGCCCTTGCTCAGGACAGGAGAGGTAGCCGGCTCGACGGCAACGACCTTGACGTCAGGGTTCTGGCTCTTCAGGTACTGGCCGACACCAGTGATGGTGCCGCCGGTGCCGACACCAGCAACGAAGATATCAACTTTGCCATCGGTATCCTGCCAGATCTCGGGGCCGGTAGTTGCGACATGCGCCTTGGGGTTTGCCGGGTTAACGAACTGACCGGGGATGAAGGAGTTGGGGATCTCTTTTGCCAGCTCATCCGCCTTGGCAATTGCGCCCTTCATGCCCTTTGCGCCCTCGCTCAGAACCAGCTCTGCGCCATAAGCCTTCATCAGCTGACGACGCTCGACGCTCATGGTCTCGGGCATGACGATAATGATGCGGTAGCCCTTTGCAGCGGCCACAGCAGCCAGACCGATACCGGTGTTGCCGGAGGTCGGCTCGATGATGACGGAGCCTTCCTTCAGCAGACCCTTTTCCTCAGCATCGTCGAGCATGGCTTTTGCGATACGGTCCTTGACGGAACCGGCCGGGTTGAAATACTCCAGCTTTGCCAGGATCTTAGCGTTCAGGTCTTCCTGCTTTTCGATATGGGTCAGCTCCAGCAGCGGAGTATGGCCGATCAGTTGATCTGCGGAAGTATAAATCTTGCTCATAATCATTTCCTCCTATTTACGGGCGTGCCGCCCGACTGTTCCGGAGCGACCCGGTATCTCTTCTGACGAATACTCATTTCCCTCTAAACCAACATGATTTGTAGGTTTGATGGTATTATAGTCCTCTTTGCCCTGCTTGTCAATGGGAAAACCGAAAAAATACGATTGAAAAGTTATAAACCCTGTTGTATAATAGGTTTCATTAGAAGAGAGCCTATTTTTTACGATATAAAAAGGAGAACACCATGATCGTTTCAACCAAAGGCCGCTATGCTCTGCGCGTGATGATCGACCTCGCCGAGCATCGGTCTGAAAAATACGTTCCGTTGAAGGAAGTTGCCGCCCGGCAGGAGATTTCCGAAAAGTACCTTGAAAACATCCTCAAGGTTCTGGTACAGAACGGTTTCCTCGAAGGTCTGCGCGGCAAGGGCGGCGGCTATCGTCTGACTCGCAGCCCTGACCAGTACACCGTCGGCGAGATCCTGAACCTGACCGAGGGCAATCTTGCCACGGTCAGCTGCCTTGCCCCCGGCGCACCTGCCTGTCACCGGATGGCGAACTGCCGCACCTACGAGATGTGGAAGGGTCTGGACGAGATGATCGCCAACTACTTCAATAAGATCACGCTGGCCGATCTCGCCGCACCGGAAGAAGCCGGAAACGACTATGTGATCTAAAAAGATACCTATTATAAAAAAACCTCTCAGTCTCGCTTGCGCTCGCCAGCTCCCCTGTTATGGGAGCCTTTGGCAACGCAAAGCATTGACGTGGAGGTTCTTTCTTTTATTCAGCCCCTTTTATCGGACATATTTGCAAACTTTTTGTGAATTGTCGTTCTGAGCCTGTTCAACCTATTGACAACGAGGGTGGTTTGGAGTATATTATTAGCAGTCAAACGCAGAGAGTGCTAAACAAGATTCAGCAGTCTCTGCAGGCGATTGACAATCAGCAAGAATCTTCGGTACGAATGGAGGTCAACTTTATGAATACCAATCAATATACCCAGAAAACCCTCGAGGCTCTTCAGGCAGCGCAGCAGCTGGCTGTGGAGTATCAGCATAACGCATTGGAGCCGGAGCATCTGCTCCACGCTCTGGCTACTCAGGAGCAGGGTCTTATCCCTCAGCTTCTCCAGAAACTGAACGTCGACCCGGGCAGTTTTGCTGCCGCCGTCGCCGAAAAGCTGTCGGCTCTGCCCCGTGTCTCTGGTTCCGGCCGTGACCCCGACAAGGTCTATATCTCGCAGGCTGCGGACAAAGTCCTGAGTGACGCCGCCCGGGAAGCCAAGGCCATGAAGGACGACTTTGTGAGCGTCGAGCATGTCTTCCTCGGCCTGCTGGACGAGCAGACCTCGAACACCACCGAGCTGTTCCGTGCGTTCAGCATCACCAAAGACAAGTTCTTACAGCAGCTGACCGCTGTCCGCGGCAACCAGCGTGTTACCACCGATAACCCGGAGGACACCTACAACGCCCTTCAGAAGTACGGTCAGGATCTGGTCGACCTTGCCCGGAAGCAGAAACTTGACCCAGTCATTGGCCGTGATCAGGAGATCCGCAATGTCATCCGTATCCTTTCCCGTAAGACCAAAAACAACCCCTGCCTGATCGGTGAGCCGGGCGTCGGTAAGACGGCTATCGCTGAAGGTCTGGCAGAGCGTATCGTCCGGGGCGATGTTCCTGAGAATCTGAAAGACCGCACCGTGTTCAGTCTGGACATGGGTGCACTGGTCGCAGGCGCAAAGTATCGCGGCGAGTTCGAGGAACGTTTAAAGAGCGTCCTGAACGAGGTCAAGAAGAGCGAAGGTAAGATTATCCTCTTCATTGATGAGCTGCACACCATCGTCGGCGCAGGCAAGACCGACGGCGCAATGGACGCCGGTAACCTGCTGAAACCTATGCTGGCTCGTGGCGAGCTGCACTGCATCGGTGCAACTACGCTGGATGAGTACCGCCAGTATATCGAGAAAGACCCTGCTCTGGAACGTCGTTTCCAGCCGGTACAGGTCGATGAGCCGTCCGTCGAGGACACCATTTCCATCCTGCGTGGTCTGAAAGAGCGGTATGAGGTCTTCCACGGCGTCAAGATCAGCGATAACGCCCTGATCGCCGCTGCTACCCTGTCCGACCGGTATATCACCGACCGTTTTCTCCCCGATAAGGCCATCGACCTTGTGGATGAAGCCTGTGCCATGATCAAGACCGAAATGGACAGTATGCCCAGCGAGATGGATGATCTGGCTCACCGCATCACCCAGCTGCAGATCGAGCAGGTCAGCCTGAAAAAGGAGACCGATGCTCTGAGTCAGAGCCGTCTGCATGAGCTGGAAAAAGAGCTGGCTGAACTGCAGGATAAGTTCCGCAGCATGAAGGCAAAGTGGGAGAACGAGAAGAACGCCATCGGAAAAGTCCAGACCCTGCGTGAGCAAATCGAGCAGACCAATGCCGCCATTGAGAAAGCCCAGCGTGAGTACGACCTGAACAAGGCTGCTGAGCTGAAATACGGCAAACTGCCCGAACTCCAGAAACAGCTGGAAGCCGAGGAGAAACTCGCTAACGAGAAGAAAGAGGACAGCCTCCTGCGTGACCGTGTGACGGACGAGGAGATCGCTCGTATCGTGGCTCGCTGGACTGGAATCCCGGTCGAAAAGCTTGTCGAAGGTGAGCGTGAGAAACTGCTCCATCTGGACGATGTGCTGCATCAGCGTGTCATCGGTCAGGATGAAGCTGTCACCAAGGTCAGCGAAGCCATCCTGCGCAGCCGTGCCGGTATTGCGAACCCGAACCGCCCGATCGGCAGCTTCCTCTTCCTCGGCCCCACCGGTGTCGGCAAGACCGAGCTGGCAAAAGCTCTGGCTCAGGCACTGTTCGACGATGAAAAGAATCTGGTGCGTATCGACATGACCGAATATATGGAGAAGTTCAGCGTCAGTCGTCTGATCGGCGCGCCTCCGGGATACGTCGGTTATGAAGAGGGCGGCCAGCTGACCGAGGCCGTCCGCCGTAAACCGTACAGCGTCGTGCTGTTCGATGAGGTGGAAAAGGCTCATCCCGATGTCTTCAACATCCTGCTTCAGGTGCTGGACGATGGCCGTATCACCGACAGTCAGGGCCGTACCGTGGACTTCAAGAACACGGTCATCATCCTGACCTCCAACCTCGGCAGCGACATCATCCTGAACGACCTCGAGAAGAGCCGTGCCAACGGTTCCAATGCGCTGAGCGCAGAAGCCCGTCAGCAGATCGACCTGCTACTCAAGTCGAAGTTCCGTCCGGAGTTCCTGAACCGTCTGGATGAGATCGTCTACTACAAGAGCCTGACCAAGGACGAGATGCGGAGCATCGTCGACCTGCAGCTCAATGACCTGCGTCACCGCATGGACGAGGGCAAGCACCTCAACCTTGAGGTCACCACCGCAGCTAAGGATTATATCATCGACTCCGCTTACGACAGCGTTTACGGTGCCCGTCCCATCAAGCGGTTCATCCAGAGCCGTGTGGAGACGCTCATCGCAAAGGCCATCATTCGTGGCGATTACGCCGAGGGCTCGACCTTGACCGTGGATTATGACGGTACCGCTTTGGTGCTGAAATGATTCGCATTCACACACTTTTTACACATTTTGTACCTGCACAAAAGCTGTAACGCTTGCGTGAGGGTCCGGAATATGTTATTATAGACCCTGAACAATGTGCTTTTCATCGTCGAAGGCAACGGTGGAAAGCACATTTTTGTTAAACCGGAAAGCAAGCAAAAGACCGTTTCCGCCGCAGGCTGAGACCGGTCTTCCATATCTGCATCTGCTTTCAACCTTACAGCCAATATTATAAAAGAAAGTTGAGTGTGATTTCCCTTTTTATGGACGATGGCAGTATTACGCTCTTGGTGGCGTTGATCATTCTGGTGGCTTTTTCCGCCTTTTTCTCCGCCTCCGAGACCGCATTTTCTTCCCTGAACCAGATACGCCTGAAAAGCCGTGCTGACGACGGCGACGCCTCCGCCGCCCGTGTGCTGGCAATGGCAGAACAGTACGACAAGCTTCTCTCCTCGATCTTGATCGGCAACAACATCGTGAACATCGCCGCCGCTTCCATCGGCACCATCCTGTTCACCAAATGCTTCGGCCCAGAACGGGGTGCAACCATTTCCACCATCGTGATGACGGTGGTAGTCCTGATTTTCGGTGAGGTGACCCCGAAGAGCCTTGCGAAAGAGATGCCCGAAAAGGTCGCTACCGTGGTCTCACCCATCCTGAATCTTCTGATGGTTCTGTTCACTCCCCTGACCTGGTTGTTCAGCCAGTGGAAAAAGCTGCTGGGGCATTTTGTCCACAGCAGCGAGAACGACTCCATCACCGAGGGTGAACTAATGACGATGGTGAGCGAGGCCGAAAGCGACGGCGAGCTGACCGACCGTGAAAGCCAGCTCATCCGGAGTGCTATCGAATTCGACGATGTGGAAGTTGAAGAGATCCTGACTCCCCGTGTCGATGTCATTGCCGTCTCTGACGAGACTTCCCTTGAGGAGCTGGCGCAGACCTTCGCCGATTCCGGCTACTCCCGTCTGCCGGTCTATCACGGCACCATCGACAACATCATCGGTGTGGTTCACGAGAAGGATTTCTATCTGGCTCGCCTGAAAAAGGCCGCTACCATCGACGACCTCGTTACCCCCACTCTGTACACGACCGGTTCTACCCAGATCTCCCAGCTGCTTCGCACCCTGCGTGAACAGCATCACCATCTGGCCGTGGTCGTGGACGAATACGGCGGAACCGAGGGCATCATCACACTGGAAGACATCCTGGAAGAGCTGGTCGGCGAGATCTGGGATGAACATGACGAAGAGACGGAAGATTTCCGCCAGCAGTCGGACGGCAGCTGGCTGGTATCCGGCTCCGCCAGCGTAGACGACCTCTACGAGACGCTTGGCCTGCCGGAGGATGATGAGATCGATTCCAACACTGTCAACGGTCTGGTGCAGGAAAAGACCCACCATCTGCCGAAGGTCGGCGACCACTTCACGCTGGACGACTTTGACGGTGTGGTGACTCGCACGGCACGCCGCCGGGTCACTGAAGTCCGGCTCAGTCAGAAGCTTCCGCCGGAAGAGAATGACAAGCCCGACGATGAAAAGGAAAAACGCTTCAACCGCCTTGCTTCCCGGGTCGAGAATCGAAGCTGATTCCCATAAAAACACATTTGTAAAGCTCCCCATCTCCGCACCGCCACTGTGTTGGATATGGGGAGCTTTTTCGTACCAGACTATTTTTTCACTGGGAAGTATGGTATACTTGGCTTAATAAATCGGAATTTGTGGAGGTAATATTATTGTGATTTTGTGTTTTTCGGGAACAGGCAACAGCCGTTATATAGCAAAGCAAATTGCAGATGAATTGCAGGACAAAATTGTAGACGTGAATGCAAAAATCAAGGCAACAGATTATTCACCAATAAAAACAGGTGATAATGTAATCGTTGTAACTCCGACTTATGCGTGGCGTATCCCCCGAATTATGTCGGATTGGCTTTCCAAAACGGACTTGCTTTCTGCAAAACGTATTTGGTTTGTTATGAACTGCGGCGGTGAAATTGGCAATGCGTCAAAATATAATCGTAGTCTTGCTGAGCAAAAGCACTTATGCTATATGGGCACATCTCAAATTCTTATGCCGGAAAACTATATTGCCATGTTCGGTACACCCCAAGCAGAGGAAGCAAGAAAAATTGTAAAGAATGCTGAGCCTGCTATTATGGACACCATTGCCTGTATTAAGACAGAACACCTTTTTCCTGTACCACGAAACAATCTCTATGACCGTTTCATGAGTGGTCCAGTAAATCCTATTTTTTATCAGTTCTTTGTGAAAGCTACTGCATTTCAGACAGATGATACCTGTATCGGATGCGGTCAATGTGTTAAAAACTGCCCGATGAACAACATTGCACTTGAAAACGGCAAGCCGATATGGGGAAATCAATGCACTCATTGCATGGCATGTATTTGCTATTGCCCCACAGAAGCAATAGAGTATGGTAAAAAGAGTATCGGAAAACCACGTTACCATTTTGAGCAGTTAAAGATGAAATAATTTGTAAAATTCCAGTTTGTCGCATTCTTTAAAACCTAAAACTGCAAAAGACCAGCGTTGCAAGCGGAACAGCCTTTGCAACGCTGGTCTTTTTTGTTTACCGGTTTTACTTCTTTGCATCCAGCAGAATGGTTCCCTGCGGCGGATTCGCCTTGACTGCACCGATGATGGGATGCGGCACATACAGCTCTTCCAGATAGGCGATATCTTCATCCGTCAGTTTGACGTCAAAGGCACCCACAGCATCGTCAAAATACCGAGCCTTGGTCGCGCCGATGATAGGAGCCGAAATCCCCTTTGCCCACTCCCATGCGATTGCGATCTGGGACATTTTGCAGTTGTGCTTTTCGGCCAGCTCATGGACACGCTGAACAATCTTGATATCGTATTCCTCCATCTTGTCGTACTTGCCGTGGACGACCTTATCGGTCTTGCCTCGGAGAGAATCCGACTCCCAGTTTGCCCGAGCCAGATGCCTGGCCGCCAGCGGACTGTACGGCATCAGGGAGACGCCCATCTGCTGGCAGACCGGGATCAGCTCCCGTTCGTCCTCACGGTAAAGCAGGTTGTAATGGTTCTCCATCGCGGAGAAGGGCGTCCAGCCGTTATCCCGTGCCGCCAGTTGCATATTATAGAACTGGTAGCCGTACATCGCCGACGCGCCCAGAGCGCGGACTTTTCCAGCTTTGACGAGGGAATCCAGCGTTTCCATCGTCTCTTCGATGGGGGTATCGTAATCGAAGCGATGGATGATATACAAATCGAGGTAATCGGTGCCGAGGCGTTTCAGAGTGCCGTCGATTTCCCTCAGGATGGTCGCTTTGGAGAGCCGACCCTCGTTGAAGTAGACCTTCGACGCGATAACGACCTTGTCACGCGCCACGTTGTTTTTCAGCGCACGACCCAGATACTCCTCGCTGGTGCCTGCCGAGTAGCTGTTTGCGGTATCGAAGAAGTTGATGCCCAGCTCCAGTGCGTGCTGGATGACCTTTTCGCTTTCTGTCTCGTCCAGCGTCCAGTCGTGCATGGTACCGGCCTTGCCGAAGCTCATACAGCCAACGCAGAGCTTGGAAACTTCGATGTCCGTCTTGCCTAATTTGGTGTACTGCATAACGCTTGTCCTCCTGTCTCTTTATAAGAAAAACGGCGCAGTTCTCCTACGCCGTTCTTCATTGCTTATTTACTGTTTCTTCCAACGCCGGGCAATACCCATGCCAAGGGCATAGGGGCCGGTATGGACTGCAATGGTGCAGCCAATCTGGAGCAGGCCGACCTCGCACTTGCTGGCCGGATATTTTGCGCGGAGAGCCGCACGTGTCTGCATCCACAGACGCTTGCCCTCTTCCTCATCGTAGCCGTAGCCAACAGTGATGCGGTAATCGTCCGGGTTGCCGCCGTGGGAATCCAGATAGCCCATCAGCTGTTCCAGAGCTTTCTCAAAGCTCTTCTGACGGCCGCGTGCCACGCCGCCGGAGAAGATCTCACCCTCTTTGAACAAAATCATCGGCTTGATACCGAGGATGTTTGCCGCACGGCCAGTCGCCTTGCCGATACGACCGCCCTTGATGAGGTAATCGAGGTTGCCGACCGTGAAGAAGATCTGATTAGTCGCACGTTCTGCGGAAAGCCATGCAACCGCCTCTTCCAGCGTGCAGCCTGCATCCCGGATAGCGACAGCATTCTCGACCGTGATAGCCTCAGTAACCGTCGCCGCCTCGGTATCCAGAACTTCGATTTTTGCGTCCGGATAGTCTTCCAGAACCAGCTCCCGGGCATTTCGTGCGCTGCCGACGCAGCCGCTCATCTTGCCGGTAAAGCAAAGGCAGAGAGTCGGACGGCCTGCTTCGGCCTGCTTGCGGAAGACCTCCTCAAAGTCCTCGATGGAGGCGAGGCTGGTCTTGGGGTATGCCGATGGATTATCGACCATGAACTGATAAAAAGCCCGTACCGAGATCTCTTTGCCCTCTTTCTGGTAATGCTCGCCATCCAGAGAGACATAGAATGGCACCACTTCGATATTCAGCTGTTTCGCCGTTTCCGGCGTCAGGTCGCATGCGCTGTCAGTAATGATATCAAACATATTGTGACGCTTCCTTTTCGATTACGGTCGGGCTGCATCTGCTTAGACGTGATGGATATACGCCTCACGCTCTGCGCCGACCGAGATATAGGTGATCTTGCAGCCAACTGCCTTTTCGAGGTACTCGATGTAGTCCCGAGCTTCCTTGGGCAGGTCTTCCCACTTGCGTGCTGCGGTGATATCGCAGTGCCAGCCCGGCAGATACTCGACCACCGGCTGTGCGGTGTCCAGAGCCTCGCCCATCGGGAAACGGGTGGTGGTGGTTCCGTCGGTCAGCTTGTAAGCGGTGACCATCGGGATCTTCTCCATGTAGTCCAGAACGTCCAGCAGGGTCAGAGCGACCTCATCACAGCCCTGACAGAAGACACCATAGCGGCTTGCGACCAGATCGATAGGACCGACACGGCGAGGACGGCCGGTAGCTGCGCCGTACTCGTGGCCAGCCTCACGCAGGTCGTGCTTCTCTTCCTCGGTCATTGCCAGCTCTGCGGTGAAGGGGCCGTCACCGACGCAGGAAGAATAAGCCTTCATGACGCCGATGGAGTTGTGCAGCTTGTGGCCCGGGATGCCTGCACCGATGGGAGCATAGGCACCGATGACGTTGGAAGAAGTGGTGTAGGGATAGATACCGAAGTCGATGTCACGCAGTGCGCCCAGCTGAGCCTCGAACAGAACCTTCTTGCCTGCTGCGTCTGCATCTGCCAGATACTGGCCGACATCGCAGATATAATCCTTGAAGATAGCGGCGTACTTCTCCAGCCATGCCCACATCTCATCCACGCTGATGGGAGCGGCGTTGTAGCTGCCCTCCATCACCAGATTTTTGGAATCGACCATGGTGACGAGACGCTTCTTGACTGCCTCATCCAGATGGAGCAGGTCGCCCATGCGGAGGGTCTTCTTCATGTACTTATCACCGTAAGCGTAAGCGATGCCGCGCTTGGTGGAACCGAACTGCGCACCGGTCTTGGACAGACGAGCTTCTTCCAGACCGTCCTGCTCAACATGATACGGCATGGTGATGGTAGCACGGTCAGAGATCTTCAGGTTTTCAGGGCTGATCTCGATGCCCTGCTCACGCAGCTTGTTGATCTCGCCATCCAGATGATGCGGATCAATGACCATACCATTGCCCATGACGCAGACAACATTCGGGCGGAGGATACCGGAGGGCAGCAGATTCAGCACGAATTTGCCGCGCTCGTTCTTGACGGTGTGGCCTGCATTGTTGCCGCCCTGATAGCGTGCAACGATGTCGTACTTCTGGCTGATCAGGTCGACCATGCGACCCTTGCCTTCATCGCCCCAGTTGATACCCGTAATTGCAGTAAGCATAATAAATGACCTCTTTATGAATTTTCATAAGACAGCCTTTTCCGGACACCTTGCCCGGGATACGCCACCTTGGAAACGATTTTACGCTGTCTGTCTCCTGTCAGGAACACACAACAGCTCTAGTATAGTATAGCACGGTTTGAAAGACAAAAAAAGAGGAAAAGCCGTTTTTGTACGACTTTTCCTCTTTGGTTGGATAGCCCTCTCAGTCTTTCTCCGCCAGCTTATGGACTGTGCCATCCGGCTCCTTGATCTCAATATTGTTCAGCTGAGAGCGGAAGTTCGCCTTGATGTCGGCGATGTACTCCTTGCGGAGTGCCTGCTGCTCGGCTTTTTCGGCATCGGTCAGACCGGTGGTTTTGCTCTTATGAGCCAGCTCGTTGATACGGGAAATTTTCTCAGGTGTCATGGTAGTTCTCCTATTTTATCGCAAAGTGTGTTATAATTACAGAAAGCACACTTAGTATACCAAAGGATGAAATCTATGTCAAAACAGTTGAATTTTGCACAGCAGATGGACGAAGTGTTGAAAACGCTCTCCGGCACCCGTCCGAAGCTGCTTCTTCATGCCTGCTGCGGCCCCTGTTCCAGCGCGGTGCTGGAACAGCTCTGCCAGCATTTTGAGATCACCGTCCTCTACTACAACCCGAACACATGGCCTGCCGCCGAGTATCACCGCCGGGGCGAAGAGCTGGAGCGGTTCGTTGCCGCCGCGCATCCGCTGGGCGTGACGGTCATTGAAGACCACTACGACCCACAGGAGTTCTATTCCGCCGTCGCCGGACTGGAAAACGAGCCGGAACGTGGGAGCCGCTGCACCGTCTGCTACCGCCTCCGGATGCGCCGGGCGGCGCAGTACGCCGCTGAACACGGCTTTGACTGGTTCACCACGACTCTCTCCATCAGTCCGCACAAGGATGCCGCCCGAATCAACCAAATCGGGCAGGAGCTGGAAGCTGAATTCAGGGTGAAGCATCTGCCCTCCGACTTCAAAAAGCACAACGGCTATCTGCGTTCCCTTCAGCTGTCCGAGGAATACGGCCTTTACCGTCAGGACTACTGCGGCTGTGAGTTCAGCGCGAAAGCCCGGGGCATCACCGAATAAACAGCGAAACCGCCTTGCACATCGCAGGGCGGTTTCATTGTTTATATACTGGACTTACTCTTCCTCCGGCAGACGGGAGACGAGGACAGCAAAGATGAGAAGGCCGATGCAGGGGATGATATTCGTCATCATACCGGCAGCAAGACCGGCGGACTCTGCCACCCGGCCAATGACCCACGGCATCAAAATCGCACCGCTGGACGCCACCGGGAGCATGATTCCCATGCTGGTAACGCTCGTCATCTTCCCTGCGCTGGCAACGGCGGTCGGGTTCATACCGGCCATTGCGAACGCAAAGGCGAACAGCAGCAGGATCGCCGGGAGCTGGCTGTGTGCCTGCATCATCGCCACATAGAAGATGGTGCAGGTCAGAGCCATGACAACCATCGCCTTCCGGGGCTGTTTGAAGGGGAAGACGAACGCAATGAGCAGACGTGCGACCAGCGTCGCACCCCACATGACCGTTACCGTATAGGCCGCCAGCTTTCCGGCAATGATACCGCTGCCCTTGAAGTAGGTCACCATCCAGCCGGTAACGCTCTGCTCCGCAGCATTCTGGCAGAACAGCAGACCGGTCAGGAGCCAGAACCGCACGGAGTGCAGAAAGCTCCAATCAATTTTTTCTTTCGTCTTGCTGCCTTTGGCCTTTCCGCCGAAGGGCGTTGAAAGATAGATGAGCCACAGCACACCGCCCAGAACTGCCAGCGCAAGGACGGCCAGTGAGATACTGACCTTTGCCGCTGCCGCAATCAGGAGGGGACAGAGCAGCGCACCGCAGGCGTAGCAGCTGTGCATCAGGTTCATGCCACGGGTGCGGTCGGAAGAGTTATCGCTGACAAGGATGGTGCAGGTATTCATGACGCTTCCCTTTGCGATACCCACAAGAAAGAACGCCACCGCCAGCAGCGTTTCCACACCGGTCATGCCCATGATGCCGTAACCCGCCGCATAGCCGATGGTAAGCAGGAGAACACTGGGTTTCATTCCCAGCACACCGGGTAGAACACCGATGAGCAGACCTGCCAGCAGGTTTCCGATGCTCATCAGGGAAAGCAGGGTCCCAGTCATGCCATAGGCAAAACCGTACTGTTCCTGCAACAGGCTGACGACCACGCCGCTGGAAATCGCGCAGATACCGCTGAAAAAGAAGGTGACGAAGCCTGTGTTCCGCAGGCGTGCTTTTTGTTCCATGATGCTCCTCACTTTTTATCTGATGTTTATCTGCGAAATGAGAGCCTCCGCTCCGACCATCTCGCCATCCTTCGCCATATCGACTTTTGACTGTAAGTAGAGTTTGTACTCCCCGTTCTCAAGAGCGTCCTGCACGCTGTCAAGGATGCGGTGTTCCATCAGAAGCTTTTCGTGCAGTTCCCGGGTATAGAACGCAATTTTTACGCCGTCCTGTTTTCCTACCGTATCCAGCGCAAGACGGGCACAGTCGCACATTTGCTCGACCGGTATCTCTTCTTCTCCGCCGGTATAGACGCCGATCCGTCCGCTCAGGTGGATCGGCAACGGATAGAGCTGCGCCACCGCCATCTGTGTGACCGAGGTACAGTAATGCTCGGTATCAACGGTGAGCTGTGCCGTGTGCCACAGCTCACCGTTGCGGCGCATACTCTCAGCCAAAATCTCCACGTAGACATCGCTGAGGGGAATGCCCCGTTCCACAAAGTTCTGAACAAGATAGAACGCCCGGCGGTTATTCTTCTTGAACAGGCTGTCCAGATACTGCTCGATCTCCGCCTCATAGCGGCAGGTCTTATCCGCAACGTCCTTCTTGGGTGGTTCTGCCTTCCGGATATCCTCTTTCGCAAGGTCGATGAGCCGGAGCAGTTCCGGCTGTTTTTCCGGGCTGACCGTATCCAGAACACAGCGGCGGATGACATCAAAATGCTCGATGACATATATTGGCTGGTCTGTTCCGGGGTCTGCTCCCGGATGACGGACGCCAGCAGCTCATACAGCTTTTCAATCACTCGTCGCAAAGTTTGCAGATAAAAAAATTATAGCATAGATTTTACAAAAGTGCCACTGCATTATAAGCAAAAAAGGAACGAGCCCTAACAGACTCGTTCCTTTTGAAGCTGCTGAGATTATTCAGCGGATTTGGGAGCCGCCTCAGTCTTTGCCTCTGCCGGTTTTGCAGCCGGTGCAGCAGGCTTTACGACGGGCTTCGGGGGATTGGGATCATCCTTCAGAGGGAAGAGGATGATGTGCTTCGGGCACTTCTGTGCGCACATGCCGCAGCCCTTGCACTTGTCGTAGTCGATACGAGCCACGCCGTCAACGACATGGATAGCATCGAACTTACAGGTACGCTCGCACATACCGCAGGCAATGCAGGAGGTGGTGCAGGCTTTCATTGCCACAGGGCCCTTATCCTGATTGGAACACATGACGACCGGCTTACGAGGGCCGGCAGTGTCGATCATGATGACCTTCTTGGGGCAGATATTTGCGCAGGCACCGCAGCCGGTGCATTTGTCCTTATCGACCTTTGCCACACCGTCAACGATGTGGATAGCGTCGAACTTACAGACCTTGGTGCAGTCGCCCAGACCAACGCAGGCGAAAGAGCAGGTCTTGGGGCCGCCGTACAGTGCGGCAGCCGCAGCGCAGCTCTGGATGCCCTTGTAATCGTAGCTGGGCTTGCAGTGTTCAGAATTGCCCTGACACTGGACAACGGCCTTCTTGACGACGCCGCTTGCCTCACCGCCCATGATCTTGGCGATGGCAGCAGCAGCCTTCGGGCCGCCGGGAGCGCATTTATCGCAGGGCACGCCGTCCATGACGACTGCCTTTGCGTAGTCAGCGCAGCCTGCGTAGCCGCAGCCGCCGCAGTTTGCGCCTGCCAGACAGGAGGCAACTTCTTCGATTCGAGGATCCTCCTCGACCGCCATGAACTTGGCGGCAGCGACCAAAATGATCGCGCCAACCGCGCCCACGATGGTGCAGAGGATAACAGCCGATGCAATATTCATAGTTCTGTTTCCTCCCTTAGAGCGTTACGTTGAACAGGTTTTCGACGATGCCGCCGAAGCCCATGAACGACAGGCTGGTGATAGCAGCTGCGATCAGAGTGATGGGCAGACCCTTGAAGGGTGCCGGGGGATCGCAGGCTTCCACACGCTTACGCACGCCGCTGAACATGACCATTGCCAGCATGAAGCCGACGCCTGCGCCGATCGCGCAGACCAGAGCTTCGATGTATGCAGCACCAAAGCCCAGAGTCTCGACATCTGCGCCGTAGTCGCTGACGACCAGAATGGTGACAGCCAGAACGCAGCAGTTGGTGGTGATCAGGGGCAGGTAAACGCCCAGAGAGTTATACAGAGCGACCACATACTTCTTCAGGAAGATCTCGATGAACTGAACCAGAACAGCGATGACCAGAATGAAGACGATGGTCTGGAGGTACTCCAGCTTTGCCGGATTCAGGATAAAGATCTGGATGGGGAAAGTGACGGCCGTCGCCACAAACATGACGAAGATGACTGCGCCGGACATACCAACGGCGGAGTCCAGCTTTTTGGAAACGCCCAAAAACGGGCAGATGCCATAGAACTTCACCAGCACGTAGTTGTTGACAAGGATCATGCTGAAGAAGATGGCGGCAAGTTTGACGAGCATCTTATTAGCCCTCCTTCTTCAGATTGTCGATGTCACAGCAGCTCTTGCGCTCGATGCGAGCGTCGAGCTTGCCTTCCAGCCAGACACAGCCTGCCATCAGGACGCCGTAGCAGAAGAATGCGCCGGGAGCCTGAGTCATGATGCTCATCTTTGCCATGCTCTCGGGCAGGATCTGGAAACCAAGCCAGGTGCCGCTGCCGAGGATCTCACGGATAGAAGCCATCAGGACGACGGTCAGGGTGTAGCCGATGCCCATGCCGATGCCATCCAGAGCAGAGTCAACGACGCTGTTCTTGCAGGCGAACATCTCGGCACGGCCCAGAATGATACAGTTGACAACGATCAGGGGCAGGAAGACGCCCAGTGCGCTGTACAGGCTCTCCATGTAGGCGTGCATGAACATCTGAACGATGGTCACGAAGCCTGCGATGATGACGATGTAGCAGGGCAGATGGACTTTTGCAGGGATGACTTTGCGGAGCAGAGAGATCAGGATGTTTGCGCAGACCAGAACGAAGGTGAACGCCGCACCCATACCCAGTGCGCTGGAAACCGCCGTCGTGACCGCCAGGCAGGAGCAGGTGCCCAGAACCAGACGCAGGACAGGGTTTTCTTTAATAATACCGTTGGTAAGGATGCTTACCTTGGACTTTTTTTCTTGTGCCATTTCTTACCAACCTCCTTTATGCCAGCTCGTTATAGCAACTGATGCAGTCATTGATGGCGGCAAACAGAGCGGTAGACGAAATGGTTGCGCCGCTATAAGCGTCAAAATCCTGATTCATCACGATGTTCTGGGTGCCATCCATACCGTTGAACTGTGCCAGATAGTCAGCCTTGGCAACATTACTGCCGATGCCGCTGGTCTGGGTGGAGGCGTCGACCCACATACCGGTCACTTTGCCGGTGGAATCAAAGCCCATGATAACAGTCAGGATACCGCCGTCGAAACCGGATTCGCCAGCCTTGATCGCAATGCTGCCATCCTCAGCCTTAACGACACCGGAAACGTTCGCCGTGGTGTAGTCCGTGATCTCTTCCAGCGTCGAAGCGTCGGAAACGGTCGGCATGACATCAACGTAAGCGGCCAGCGTGGTGGCCTTTTCGTTTGCCTCAATAACAGGAGCCGTCATCGAGTTGACGATCGCCAGCAGCAGGCTGACGACCAGCGAGATCACACTCAGCACAACGACCGGCTTGACGGTACTCTCCCAAGTAGAAGACTTATTCATTTGCCAGCACCCTCCTTTGCAGGTTTTGCGGGCTTGACATAGCCATACGGAGTCTGACGGGTCAGGTCATTGATGTAAGGAACCCACAGATTCATGAACAGCAGTGCGAAGGATACACCCTCGGTGTAGCTGCCCCAGTAACGAATTGCGAAGGTGACAATGCCCAGAGCCACGCCGTAGACCAGCTTGCCCTTCAGGGTGAAGGGGCTGGTGACATAGTCGGTCGCCATAAAGACCGCGCCGAACAGCAGACCGCCCGACAGGACAGCCACCAGAGCGGCATGGAGACTATGGGTCGCAATGAGGTAGAACACAAAGACACTGCCGACATAAGCAGCCGGAATTGCGATGCTGATGGTCTTGGTTGCGACCAGATAGATCAGGCCGAGAACGATCGCCAGAGCGCAGGTCTCGCCCAGAACACCGCCATGGATACCCATGAACAGATCCAGCAGGCTCAGCTTGGACTTATCGACAACAGCCAGCGGAGTTGCGGAGGACAGCTGATCGACAGCCGCATCCGGGAAGACCCACTCGTTCATAGAACCGGCAAAGCTGATGAACAGAACGATACGGCCGACCAGAGCCGGGTTCGCGAAGTTCATACCGATGCCGCCGAACAGCTGTTTGACGACGACGATCGCAACGAAATCACCGATGATGAGCTGACCCAGAGGCATACCCACCGGAACATTTATTGCAAGGATAATGCCCGTGACCACAGCAGACAGATCGCCGATGGGGTCGGGCTTCTTGAGCAGTTTGCAGTACAGCCACTCGAACGCAACGCAGGCGACCACAGAAACTGCGGTGACCAGCAGAGCGCGCAGGCCGAAAATAATTGCAGAGGCCACCACGCAGGGGGTCAGAGCAACGATCACGTTTGCCATCAGGCCGGTGGTCGTCTCCTCAGACCGCAGATGCGGAGAGGCCGAAACAATAAGCTTCGTATCCATTACTTATTGCCTCCTTTTTTGATTTCACCAAGGTAGAACGCCTTTGCCAGACCCATCATCTGGGTGCAGGGACGTTTTGCCGGGCAGACGAACGAGCAGGAACCGCAGTTGAAGCAGTAATCAACATGCAGCTTTCCCAGTTCCTTCACGTCACGGGCAGCATATGCCTGATTGACCTCGACAGGCTCCAGACCCATCGGGCAATACTCGACGCAGCGGCCGCAGCGGATGCAGGGATTGACCGGAGCCGGCTGTGCGGCAGTGTCGCTCAGCAAGATCAGACCAGAGGTGGTCTTGGTGGTCGGATAGCTCAGGTTCTCGACCGCCGGGCCCATCATGGCACCGCCTGCAACGACCTTGCCCAGCGTGACGCCGTCTCTGATGCCGACAGCATCGATGATATCTTCGTATGCCGTACCGACCGGAACGATGAGGTTCTGGGGCTTTGCGCATGCGTCGCCGTCCACAGTAATGGTACGGGAGACGACCGGCATACCGGTCGCCAGATATTTACCGAGGCTGGAAACACTGGTGACGTTCATGACGATGGCACCTGCATCAGCAGGCAGACCGCCATGCGGAACCTCACGGCTCAGGCACTTTTCGATGAGGATCAGCTCCGCACCGGTACCATAGACGCTGGGCAGAGGCTTGACCTCGATGCTCGGGATGTCTTTGGTCTTCTTGCAGAGCAGATCAATACACTCGGGCTTGTTGTTCTCGATGCCGATGACACACTTCGGGATATTGGTGTACTGCAGCACTGCCTGAATACCACGAATGATATCATCGCTGCAGTTCAGCATCTCCTGCGTGTCGCTCGTCAGCCAGACTTCACACTCGGAAGCATTGATGAGCAGGGTATCGACCGGGCTCTTCGGCTGGAGCTTGACGTCGGTCGGGAAGCCTGCGCCACCCAGACCGACCAGACCGCTCTCACGCACTGCGGCGAGGAAGCTTGCCTTATCGGTCACGACCGGAGCTTTGACATCCGGATCAACGGTCTGCCTGCCGTCGGTCTTGATAACCACCGAATCACACATCCGACCGTTGGACAGACGGAACGGCTCGACGACCGCCACCGTACCGGAAACGCTCGAGTGGATATTTGCAGAGACAAAACCGCCCGCCTCACCGATCTTGGTGCCGACGAAAACTTCGTCGCCTTTCTTGACCAGTGCCTTGGCCGGCGCACCAATGTGCTGGCTCATCAGGATGCGTACCTGCGCGGGCAGAGGCATCGGGACAGGCTTGCTTGCAGCAGTTGCTTTGTCATGCGGCGTATGCGCGCCAAGTGCCGCACGTTTCAGCTTGTTCAACATGGACTATAAATCCCCCATTCTGACTAAGATTGCCATCCCCACGCCCATGCAGGCGCACTGGTACAGGGACAGCAGCTGCTTAACACATTTATTGTATCATTTTGGCGTGGGAAGTCAACGACAACAAGGCCGAAATGATGCAAATTCCTTAATTTTCTTTGCCACTTTCGACGATTAGTCATGTCTAACCATTTCTTTTTTCATGAATATCCCACAAGATTTTCTATATTTGGACCGTTTCCCCCGTTTGCCTTTCGGACAAGAATATGCTATACTAAATCCATCAATCTACGGAACGTCCCCTGCTCCGTATCTCACCGACCAAGGAGGATCAAACGATGAAAATTCTCAAAGCTCTTTTAGCGATCTTTACGTTTCTGGCCGTCGCTCTGACCGGCGCACTCCTGTTCGTGCAGGATAAGCATCTTCCGCGTTATATCCAGATCTACGAAGGTGAGCAGTGATCCCTGTCCATTTTTAAATCAGTGTTACAAAAAAGTCCCCGGAACGAGACAAATCGCCGTTCCGGGGATTTCTGTTTGCTTATCTGTTACAGGATTTAAAAATCACTTGCCTGCCGGGATGTAAGCTGCAACGATCATCAGGTTACCGTCATAGAAAATACCAATGGTATTAGCATTGCCGTATTCAGAGTTTTCATACACTTTCGAGTAATCAAATCCGCCAAACCCTGCCGGATTTGAAGGCAGATAGCCAACACAAAGCACACTGCCTGCCGGAAGCTTACCATCTTTCACAGCCTGCGCAAAAGCTGCCTTTGCCGCCTCGTCACGTCCTGCAGAATATTCGCCGTCAATACCATAAGTATTCACAGCAGCAGAATACATAGAGGCTGCAACTTCACTCAGTTTACGGCTATATGCACCTGTGCTGTATCCAGCGTCACTTGCCTGATTCGTCAGGCTGTCGTACGCCTGACAAACCGAATCATTTTCAAATACTGTATCCGGGTCAACTGTCGTGCCGCATCCAGCCAATACGGTCAAAGCCATTACGCCGACAAGAGCAACAGCCAGAAGTTTTTTAAACAGTTTCATTGCTTCTGTCCTCCTTAAAAAAGGTCATATTTCTGTGATTTTACGCTTGATTTCCATGAAATCCAACCTAAGCATATCCAATTTACAGCAAGATGTCAATGGGGAGAACGCACAAAAAACGTCGAAAAACTTTTTGCGTGAAAAATTTCATTTTTCAGTAATCTGTTTCGCAGCCGAGCAGTGCTTTCATGTACGCAAACGTCCGCTCCTGACCCACATCCCGAACCATTTTGAGCAGCTTTTCCAATAAGGCCCGGGTCTCGGGATGAAGCAGATAGTGGTCCTTGCTCTTTTCATAGTAGTTCCACGGAGCCTCATCGGTGTACTTGTCGCCCAGATAGATCTGGCTTGCCGCCACACGGTCACAGACCATCTCGCAGACATACCGCAGAGGGATCTTCATTCCGGTCAGCCCGGATTTGGTAGTGCTGTAATCGATCCAGTATTCCAGATGATGCTTGTTGCGGCCTTTATGGTGGAGCCATGCGGAAGTATAACCCTTGGCTTCCCGTTCCGCCTCATTGGGGCTGTGGTCGCCCTGATAATAGATGCAGCCCGGAATGAATTCGGTCGGGCTGTACTTGCTCAGGTCGTGCATCAGTCCCTGCTCATAGAGTCCGCATGCAAAGCAATACTTCATCACCAACAGCTTATGCCGGGTAATGGTCTCAAAATGGCCTTTGATATTCATACGCGAAATCTCACCGTCACCTTTCCCTCTTTCAGCCCACGCAGATCGTCGCTCTCGGAAAAATCCTCCCGGTCACGGGTCAGATTGGGGTTGTAGTAGGGGTCATCCAGAATATTCTCTTTGCCGTGGATCTGATAAAGCCGCTGCTGTTCGGATGCGAACCGCGCCGCTTTTGCCGGATTTTTTTCATCTCCGCCGCGGCTCTTGCTCTCATAATGGATAAGTTCTGCATAAGGCGTCCATGCAATATGATAGCCTGCATCCCGTACCCGGAGACAGAAATCCACATCATTGAACGCCACCGCAAACTTTTCATCCAATCCGCCGACTTTATCCCAGACACTTGTTTTTACCAGCAGGCAGGCACCGGTCACTGCCGAAAAATCCTGTACAGTAGCCGCACGGAACAGATATCCGCTTCCGCCGCGCTTTTTGTACTTATGGCTGTGGCCCGCGTAGCCGCCCAGACCAGTGATGACACCGGCATGCTGCAAAGTATCGTCCGGATAGTAGAGCATCGCACCGCAGATAGCCGCACCATCCGGATGGGCACACTGCCGCAGCAGCTCTGTCAGCCAATCACCATTGACGATCTCGACATCATTATTCAGGAGCAGCAGATATTCCCCAGAGGCGAATCTACGTCCGAAATTATTGATTCCGGAGAAATTGAAGCCTTTTTCGAGATACTGGATGACTTTCAGGCCATCGTAGCGTTTTTCTGCATCCTTATAATAATAGTCAAAGGTCTTGGGGTCGGTAGAATTGTTCTCGATGACAATGACCTCATAGTTGTCCCACTCCGTTTTTGTCCAGATGCTGTGGAGACATTTTTCGAGGTCGTCGGTGTGGTCTTTGTTCGGAATCAGGATGCTGACCTTAGGCCGACCCTCAATTTTCCACTTTACCCGATAGGTACTGGGGAAAAGTCCGTCCTCCACAATTCCTTCCCGGCCCGTTCGGGTCAGATGGTCGCGCAGAGCCTTCTTTGCAGCCTCAGCCACATAGGGTTTTGCATCGGTTCCGCCGGAGGTCGAACCGGTATGGACACGCCAGTAATACAGTACCTGCGGAACATGCGCTGCACCGCCAACTTTCTCGATGAGACGCAGGAAGAGGTCATGATCCTGACTGCCGTCGCACTCTGAGCGTTCACCGCCGATGGATTCATACAGTTTCTTTTTAAAGACCGCCAGATGGCAGATGTAGTTACAGCAGAGCAGATAATCCGGCGCATAGTCCGGCTTGAAATGCGCTACTGTCGGCCGCTGGATGCTCTTGGAAAACAACGCTTCATCGCTGTATAGAAAACCGTCCGGCTTGCCCTGCTGCCGGAGCAGAAGGATCGCCTTTCCCATCGCATACATGGCATGGGGTGCAAGAATGTCGTCGTGGTCAGCCAGCGCGAGATATTCACCTGTTGCCAGCTTCTCGGCGGCATTGGTATTCGCCGCAATGCCCTTATTTTTGACCCTCTTATATACGATTCGTTGATTTTTCCGCTGATATTCCAAAACGATCTTCTCAACGTAACCGTGTTCGGCATCCGAAGCATCCGCAAGGCAGAGTTGGCCGTTGGGCGCAGTCTGGTTCACAAAGGAGTCCAGAAATTCCCGAAGGTATTTTTTCGGTGTATTATACAGTGGAGTCAGGATGCTGATAGTCGGCAAACCACAGTTTTCTGCGGTTTTTCCTGCCATCTCTGTTCGTTGTGCTTCCAGAACTTTTTTCGCCGGGAGATACCGGGCTTTTTTGCCGAAAAACCGGCGTTTGAAAAAGCCTGCTCCTCGAACCAGCATGGTTCCAAAGCCCTCGTCCTTTGTCAGCTGAACAGCATAGCCCATCAGCTCTTTCATGCGTTTCAATCGCAGATTCATAATTTATGCCTCGCCGCGCTGGACAGCCTTGTATGCGTTGCAGACTGTCTCAGTGTCGCCATTCATCTTGAGGTGGCCGTGGCTCAGCCATGCCACTTTGCTGCACATCCGCTCGATCTGCTCGATGGAGTGGGAGACCAGAATGACCGTCGTGCCGCCTGCCATCAGCTCCTGCATCCGCTTCTCGCATTTCTGCTGGAAAAGGAAGTCGCCGACCGACAGTACCTCGTCCGCAATGAGGATATCAGGCTTGGTAATGGTCGCAATGGCAAAGCCAATACGGGCCACCATGCCGGAGGAGTAGTTTTTCAGCGGCACATCGAGGAAGTTCTGCAATTCGCTGAACTCTACGATCTCGTCAAACTTTTCATCGAGGTACTTGGGCGAGAATCCCAGAACTGTACCGTTCAGGTAGATGTTCTCCCGGGCAGTCAAGTCCATATCAAAACCTGCGCCCAGCTCAATGAGGGGCGCAATGGTGCCGTTGACTGTTACCTTGCCCTTGGTGGGTTTGTACACGCCTGCGATGGTTTTGAGCAGGGTGGATTTTCCCGAACCATTCAGACCGACCAGACCGTAAAAGTCGCCGGGCATGATATCAAGGCTGACGTCACGGAGTGCGTAAAATTCATCGTACTGCAAACGTCCCTGCACCATCGCGAGAAGATACTCTTTCAGGCTCTCGTGCTTCTCAGTGGAGAGGTTGAAGCACATCGAAACATTATCAACTTTAATGATCGGTTCCATTCTTCTCCCCTCCTTAAATGTGCAGGACAAAGCGGTCCTGTGTCTTGCGGAACATCTGGATGCCAATCACCATCGAGAGGACTGCGCAGAGTCCGCAGACGATGAACATGTTCGCATCCAGCGGAATTCCCCACATCAGAGTACGGCGGAAGCCGGTGATATACCAGTACATCGGATTCAGCTTGATGATCTGCTGCATATTGAAGCCGCCGATGGTAAAGGTCATCTGGGTCGGGTCATAGAAGATGGCCGAGAAGTAGAGCAGAGCTGTGATGAAGATGCTCCAGATGTGCATGATATCCCGGAAAAAGACCGTTGCCGCAGCGAGGAACAGCCCCACGCCCAGACTGAAGAAGAAGAGGGTAATGAGCGGATAGACGACCTCGATGATGGTCCAATGGAGAGGGCTGCCGGTAAAGATCATCACCAGTGCCAGTGCCACAAAGCTGAACACGCAGTTTACCATTGCAAAGCAGCATTTTTCCAGCGGAAAAACGTATTTCGGGATATAGACCTTTTTCAGCAGCGGAGCTGCGCTCAGGACGCTGCTCATACTGGTAGAGGTCGCTTCATTGAAGAAGTTGAACAGCAGCTGGCCGCACATCAGAAAGACCGGGAAGTTGTCGATGCCGCTGCCGCGCATATCCATCAGGCTGCTGAAGACTGCCCAGTAGACCAGACACATCAGCAGCGGATTCAGCACGCTCCAGATGACGCCCAGCACGCTGCGGCGGTATTTCAGCTTAAAATCACGGCTGACAAGGTTCCACAGCAGATAGCGGTAACGCCAGAAGCCGTTAAACATTCCCTTGATTTTTGCCACAGGCGATCACCACTTTTCAAAGAACTCAAACTTCTGGGAAGCAAAAGACTCATGCAGCTTGTCCTTTGCGCTGGTCTTATGCTCGCAGCCACAGTCCGGCCACTGAACATTGACGGTAGGGTCGTCGTAGGGAATGCCGCCTTCGCTGGTGGGGTCATAGACATCGGTGCATTTGTAGCAGAACTCGGCGATATCGCTCAGAACGAGGAAGCCATGCGCAAAGCCCTCGGGGATATAGAACATCTTCTTATTCTCCTCAGACAGAGTGACACCGACCCACTTGCCGAAGGTCGCGCTGTGCGGACGGCAGTCGACAGCGACATCGTAGACTTCGCCCTTGGTCACACGCACCAGCTTACCCTGGGTGTGGTTCTTCTGGAAGTGCAGGCCGCGCAGAACGCCGCGAGTCGAACGGCTCTGGTTGTCCTGTACGAACTCTTTGTCGATGCCAGCCTCAGCAAACTGATCCTTTTGATAGGTCTCCATGAAATAGCCACGGTCATCGCCGAATACCTGCGGCTCAATAACAACAACACCCGGGATCTCGGTCTGCGTAAATGCGAACTTACCCATTTTCAATTTCCTCTCTGTTTTCAATTTATAGTTTTTGTCGATTTGTTATATATTGAAAAGCTTTTCAGCTTTTTCAGTCAGATTCTTATAGACTTCTCATTCTGCTTCACAGGAAGTTCTTCTGTCAGCGGAGCCTTTTTGATGCTTGTCTGCGCTTTTTCCGTTTTCTTTTTCTCTTGTCGAGGAACCGCACCACACCATATGTCACAACAGCAGCGATGACTGTGCCACCCAGCGAGATCAGGAGCAGCTTCCACCATGCGGAATGTTTCAGGTCGGCATCCTCCGGAGTCGAGACCGTGGCATTTGCATTTTTTGTAAGCAGATCTTCCAGCCCGTCGATTTCCGCTTTGACCCGGACGCTGGCGGATTCCTGCTTTTTGCCGCCATTTACGGTATAAACCGCATAAACGTCCGGCTGGACACCCAGAACATACTGTTCCGGCAGCTCCAGCGTCACCGAAACGTCCGAAGCCGTCAACCCGTCAGCCAGCAGAAGCCGGATTCCCGGGTCGGTGACCGTCACAGTTCCCAGCGGCTTGCCGCCGCTCACCACGGTCAGCTCCTCCGAGACGCCCTGCGAGGGCAGGTCCGTGTAATTTTTGTAGGTCGAAAAGGCGTAGTCCAGAAGTGTCCGGACGTCGTTATACTTGTCGGTTTTAAGCTGGCTCTGCATCGTCACACAGATCAGCCGAACGCCGTCCTGCTCTGCAAGACAGGCATAACTATACCGGGCAATGTTCGTGTGGCCGATTTTAGAGCCCAAGAGCGAAGGGATATAATGCCGACTGGAATCCGTTCCTGCCAGCGAATAGACATCCTCATGGCTGACGGTCAGTTTGGTATCCTCCCAGTCTCCCTGCGCTTTTTCGCAGGCAAGGCCGAGAGTCATTACCTTGGTGATGGACGCCGGATGAAGCTCTTCGTCCATATTCTGCTGTGCAAGCACCAGACCGGTATCGGCGTCGATGATGCAGTAGGCCTCGGTCGTCGTTAACGACGGCCCGGCCGCCGCTGCACCCGGTATGAATGCCAGTACGAAAATCAGCACCGCACAGAGTGCGGCGATGTGTTTCTTCATCTATTTTTAGCTCCAGTAGTTCATTTCGTTGAATCATTGCTTTTCACCGCTCCGCCTCGCAGAGGTTCAGGCAATTATCTGCTTTAGTATACCACATTTTCCTGTCTCTGAAAAGCTTCTCATTTTGCAATTCATATTTTGCCGCGCAGGACCGGCTGGAGCTGCACACCTTTCATGGCAGCTTCCAGCGTCTCCGTCAGAAGGGTAAAGTCTGCTTTCAGGCTCTGAGGCTTTGCCGCCGGGTCATCCTGACCATATGGCACAAAGAAAAAATGCTTCCGCTGGTAAAGCCGGGCGATGTTCTCCCCGGAAGCTCCAAGCCCATCGTTGGTCGAGACAGCCACCACCACCGGACATCCTACCCGGAGCAGGCTCTTCGCCGCCATCGTCACCGGCGTATCCGACAACCCTGCCGCCAGCCGTGCCAATGTCGTACCGGTGCAGGGCGCAATGATCAACGCGTCCGCCTGCTTCTGCGGCCCGAGAGGTTCCACCGCCTGCAAACTCTCCCGTACCGGATTCCCGGTCAGCTCTTCGAGCCGGGATCTCCAATCTTCCGCTTTACCGAAACGGGTATCCAGCCGCGAAGCTGCAAAGCTCATCACCGGCAGAAGCTCCCAGCCTGCTACGGTCAGCCGTTCGGCCTGTCGGAGTGCCGTTTCCAGCGTACAGAAGCTTCCGCAGACCGCAAATGCCGCCCGTCGTTTCCGTTCATTCATCGTGGTTCCTCCCTTTCCTTCAGGATATCGCACACCGTCTGTGCTACCGCTTCCCCTGCTGTTTCCGGCGCACAGACCGTCGGCAGGCTCAGCGCATGGATGGCGTAATGTCCCAGCCGTTCCGCCGCCGCAAAATCGGTTCCGCCGGGCTTCGAGGCTAAATCTACAATCAAACTTTCCGGCCTTAGCTGGGTCAGTACGGTTTCAGTCAGGACTTTTGCCGGAACAGTGTTCACCACCGTATCAAATGCCGGTGCGATATCTGCCAGCCGCCGCAACTCGATGCTCCGCAGTCCAACACTTTCTGCCAGCGCACGCTGTGCAGGACGCCGGGCCGCCGCCGTCACCTGTGCACCCAGTGCCACAAGACGGACGCCCAACGCCTGCCCGACCGAGCCGAACCCAGTCACCAACACTGCCGACCCGAACAGTGTCCTTTTTCGTTCCTGCATCAAAATCGCGATGCAGCCTTCTGCGGTCGGGATGGCATTCCGGATCGTCAGCTCCTCCCGGGCGAAGTAGTCGACCAGCTCGACCCCAGCCTCCTGTGCGATGGCCTGCGCCTGTGCCGACAGCATTCCGCCCAGTGCCAGCGTGCCGGGTCTTGCCGCGCGCAACAGCTCCGCCAGCGGCGCTTTTGTCTCGTCCAGCGGCAGCGGAAGAAGGATGTAATCCGCCAGTGCGATGTCTTCCGGCCCATCCACCTGATACCCTGCCCTCGCCAGCGCACGGCCTGCCGCCGCCTGCCGCGCATCTGACCCTACCACCGCAAACCGCTTTCGCTCCATCATCCATACCCCCAAACGTTTCGCCATTCTATGCCAGCTGTTCCGATTCCGTGCAATATAAAAACCATCCGCAACGCTCCCTGATCTTTCTCAGAAAGTGTACGGATGGTTGTGAATTTTATTTTTGGTGATTAAATATCAGTCAGACTTTTTCGTGTCAAGAGCTTTTATTTCTTCAATCGGAAGCTCGACCATTTCAGAGATTTCCTCGTAAGACATTTTGCCGGAAGTCAACATCTTTTTGGCAACTCTAACAGCTTTCTTATATTCCGCCTCCCGTGCAGTCTCATCTCTCATCTCTTCCAACGCTCTGCACATATTCGTCACTCCCTTCGTGTCTTCCTTAAAGTATTTTACCCATTCGGCCAAGACCGGATACTTCATATCCTTCGGGTCGGTACAGGAAAAGTCATGCATCAGCTTGCCTAGGGCCGTTTCATCCTTTATCTGTGAGTTCACATAGATGATATGGGCTTCATCGTTGAATGTTTCTCCTGTCTCCTCAATCGTGCGATTGATATGGTAAATCGGAAGATTCCGCTTCAACACATCCCGTTCGGTGATGAAAATCACATACGTCTCATTCAGAGCATCATATTCATCGCCGGGTTCGGTCAAGTTGGCGTCTAACAGACTGCTGTTATACCTTGCCCGTTTCGCACCGGCTCCACGGTCGCTGCGCTGGACTTCAATATTATATGCCCGGTTCTTCTCATCGACCGCCAGAATGTCCAGCCGCACCGAGCGACCCTGCAGATTCTTGATATCGTGCTGTCCGTGGGCTTCTTTTACGGTCAAGTCATCCCGGTTCAGGATGATTTTCAGCGGGAACTCTGCACAGGTCTTATCCTCGAACACCTTGCTCATGAAATCGTCGTCCATCAGCCGGAAATTCCGGATGCGCACCAGATCTTCCTGATGCTTGCGGTCAAAGTCCTGTTCTTTTGCGTCAGCCATCGGTTCACCTGCCTTCCTGCCTGTTCTAAGGTAAGAATACCATAAAAGCGTTGATTTTACAAGGTGATGCACACGCAAAAACCTCCCCCCAACATTGCTTGGGAGAGGTTTTCTAAAAAATGATGACTATTTTTGACAGCATCAATTCAAGCCTTGCGATTTATATTACATCCAGTTGCTCAAGCTCAAATCTTGACGCTCTACTACAAATTCAGCTTTCTTTCCGGTTGCATAAGAAGGTTTATACGTCAATCCAATTTTATCCCACATAGCCGGCACACGAATATACACATAGAAAAAAGATGTTCCTCCTACCGGAAGAGGCTCTTCATTTTCTAACTCTGCCCATTCCTCATCCTCGAGCATTTTATCATTCCACCACATATACGATGCATCTTGTGCATTTAATAATGTTTGCTGTTCGCAGACTGTCGTGAAATCCGATTTCTGAGAAAATGCTGTATGTATATCTTCATATAAAGGATATTCTTGTATACTAATCAGATGTCCAAACCACACCGCATTGTTGCTATTGTTCGTAATCTCAAACCGAACAGTCAACAATTTTTCTGCAACAGAACCATCTCTCTTATGTATTGGTTCCATACTCGCAGAGTTCATCGTAATATCAACACCATTTAAATTTATGCTTTGTCCAATCCTATATACTTTTTTCTCTTCGCTTGAAGATTCAGCAGGCACTTCCGAACTTGAAGAGGACGAACTGAAACTCGACGAGCTGCTCGAACCGGAGTCCGGGCGAGAGCTGCTGGACGAAGACGAGCTGGAACTAGACGGGTAATCCGGATAGTACGGGTCATCCGAAATATCCTCACATCCACCCAGCGTTCCTGCTACCGACACGGCAAGCATCGTGACGCCTGCCGTTTTTAAAAATTCACGACGTTTCATCTTTCCTCCTTAAATCACCATCGGCAAAGCATTGGCGTGCAGCTCTGCGGCGGTAAGAGGGCCATTGTTATAACCTCGAATCAGAATATTCAGCCATGCCGTTTCGCTTGCTTGATAATAAACATCCTTCAATGCACCGCAATCATAAAACGCATCGTTTCCAACTTCATTTATTGAAGCAGGGATATATATTGCACGCAACGCTTTGCAATTTTTAAACATTTCTTTACTTATTGCAACTACTCCATACGGAATATTTATTTTCTGTAAAGCCGTATTTTCAAATGCACTTCCTTGAATTTCAGACACATTAGCTGGAATAACAAGTCTCGACAGCAACGTGCAGTTTTTGAACGCAGACCCATATATTATTTCTGTATTTGAAGGTAGCTGAACTGTTTTCAACGAGCTACAATTCTCAAACATTCCTTCAGGCAACGCAGAAGAGTTATCATTTAAAGAAACTGTTGTCAAGCTTTCACAATCTGCAAACATTCCCCACGAAATCAGTGTGGTCTTTACTGTTGCACTTGTCAAATCCGTACAACCTTTAAATAATTCTTGCCAAGTATCTGTTGTTGACGGTACTGTTATTGAAGTCAATCCCGACCAAGCAAACGCTCTTGCACCAATTTCTTCTAGCCCTTCTGGCAGATTGATTGCTGTTAGCTTTCCACAATCACAAAATGCCCTCTCTCCGATTGTTTTCAACCCTTTCTGCAAATTGATTGATTCCAGCCTTACACATCCATGAAATGCTCTATTGTCAATCCACTTCAGCGTTGCAGGAACTTGTACAGTTGTCAAATTGCTTGAATCCATGAAGGCTTTTTCTCCAATTTCTTCCACTCCAGTCTGTAAAATAACCTCTTGCAAATTTTTGCTTCCACAGCCTTCAATAAATTTTATTGTTCCCGGAACGATAAGCTTTGTGAGTCTTCCTCCTAGATTACCAGATAGTGCTGTAATCGTACGACCGGATACCTTTGTCGGGAGTTCAACTGCACCTGACGGTGTTGCGCCTACAGTATCATATCCCACAAGCGTAGCCGTGCCGTCGCCATTGTCCGAAATCGTCCAGATGATCTTCAGCGGCTGAGCCTCCGACGAAGAACTTGAACTGCTCGAGCTGCTGGAAGAACTGCTGGAGCTGGACGAAGAGGACGAACTGGAACTCGACGAGCTGCTGGAACTGGAGTCCGGGCGAGAGCTGCTGGACGAAGACGAACTGTCCGGGTAATCCGGATAGTACGGGTCATCCGGCAGATCGTAACATCCGCCCAGCGTTCCTGCCACCGATGCCGCAAGCACCGTAACACCTGCCGCCTTCAAAAACTCACGACGCTTTATTTCTTTTGCCATAGTGGTTTCCTCCTGTTTTTCTTGGATATTTTGAAAGAATCGTTACCCCCTGTTTTCAAAAAATCCATGTTTCACCGTTTTTGATATCCAAACGGTTATCTTGTGATAAGAATAACACCTCACTGCGGTACTGTCAAGATATTTATGCAGATATCAGGAGGATTATTTTATGGCTTATTATCGCCGTATCCGTGACATGCGTGAAGATCACGACCTGACCCAGCGTCAGTTGGCCGCCATCCTGCACATGCCGCAGCCGCAGTACAACCGCTACGAACAGGGACTGCGCGACATTCCTACTACGGTTCTCATCCAGCTGGCAGACCTCTATCATACGTCGACCGACTTTCTATTGGGACGAACGGAAGACCCTGCACCGCCGAAAAGTATGACCTCTCCCACGAAACCTCAAATTTAAATCTCCGTACCATGCAAAAACCTCCCCCGACACAAAATCGGAGGAGGTCATTTTTCACTTTATGCAAAACGGATGCTTCCCTGACGTGAGCGAACCGTTTTTATTTCAGATACTTGGACACGGCACGGGCGACAATGCCGCCCAGAATGCCGGAGACGAGGAACTCAGCCACGCCCTGCACGCCGACCAGAAGGACGACGAACATGAAGGGATTCGCTGCGCCCTTTGCGGAAACGATGTTCTGGATGTAATCGCACTTATAGAATGCCAGCACGATATAACCCATAAAGAACAGGGTGTTGAGAGCCGGAGCGCACATTGCGCTGACGATATAGCTCCAAGTGCGAGATTTATCCAGCTTGCTCAGACCGGCAAAGATGAGGCCGGTACACAGGCCCATCAGGACACGCATACCCACGCAGAGGATGAAGGTGTTGACCGGGCTGACCTGAAACAGTGCGCCGGTCATGGCCGATGCGCCGGTAATGGCATCATAGAAGCTGACCGCGCCGAACACACCGCCCAGAATGGCACCGGCGGTCGGCCCCATCGTGATAGCACCCACCGCAATGGGAAGGGTCAGAAAGCTCATGTAAAGCGGACCCATAGGCACACTGCCAAGGCCGATGGCCTTCATGACAAGCTCGATGGCGACCAGAAGTGCCAGACGCGTGAGCATACGAAGATCGTTGTTTTTCATAATTCAGTTTTCCTCCTGCTGCCGTTCCGCCCTAGATGTCGGATACGGCGCAAACCTGCCCGTGATACGGGTCTTTATCAATGTACTTCGGAATACTCTGTCAGGGAACTCCAAAGGAAAAATGCGTTATCGGTCGCACGGGAAGCGGATGCCTGCCGAGCGGCGTGCCACGGTCAAAACACGGCTGACCGCAATGCTGGTATCCTGCATCCGGCCACAGATCTCCTGATCGCCGCTCTCGATGGCACGGGCAATGACTTCAAACTCCGCCGCCTGACGGGGTCTGCCGCCGTTGAGGTTGAAATGCTCTTCCTTGCCCTCATTGGGGTGGAAGGTCAGGCCGCCGCAGAAATTTGCGGTCGACTTCTGGAGCAGATAGCCCTTGGTGCCCTGAATGACATACCGGGCAGGCGAAGAACAGTCCTTTGCTGCGACGCTGACCGCCTTGAAACCGCTGTAATCCATTGTCAGAATGCCGCTGGTGTCGATACCACGCTCGATATTGGCGGTATATCTGACCTGATTCGGCTCTCCAAAGAGGCCGACGATATAGCTGACATTGTAGACGTTCAGATCCATCAGCGCACCGCCTGCACAGTCCGGGTCGAACACCGGCGGTTTCTCACCGGCACAGAACGCATCGTACCGGCTGGAATACTGACTGAAATTGCACTGCACCAGCTTAACGGTGCCGATCTTCGGCAACAGCTCCCGGATCTTATTGTAATTTTCGAGGTACTGGGTCGTGACGGCCTCGAAAAGGAAAACTTTTTTATGCCGGGCCAGCCCGACCAGAGCTTCCGTTTCAGCGGCAGTAGGCGCCATCGGCTTTTCAACGATGACATGTCGGTCTGATTCCAGAGCGACCCGGGCATACCGGGTATGCTGCAGATTGGGGACTGCCAGATACACCACATCGACCCACTGCAGCAGTTCCAGATAGTTGGTGGTGTGCTGCGGAATACCGTACTGCCGGCAGAGTTCTTCCGCCAGCGACACGCTCCGCTCGGTGCTGCACAATGCCTGCACCTGAAAGGGCGAATCCGGCCCGGCCAGCCACGGCAGAAATTCCTGTACGATCTTGCCAGTACCCAGAATACCTAATTTCATTCTCTTTTCCATAATTCCTAAACCTTTTTACCCTGCTTTCGCTTCCGTTTCCCGGCGTTCCCGGTGCTGCGGATGCGGACGACGTCCCCGGCGGAAGTTGGGGTTCCGCTTTTTTCCGCCCGAAAAGTGGTGCTGTGCCGGTGCGTTGAGTTGATACAGCAGACCCAAGCCCTTCATCAGCAGTTCCGGGTCATATACCAGCGGATGACGGCAGAGCGGAGTCACATATTTTGCCAGACCGCCGGTCACGACCAGCGTTGCCGGACGGCCCAGCTCTTCCTCGATGCGCTCGGCAATGCCGTCCAGCAGGACAGCAGTTCCCAGCACCGAGCCGGACAGCATACAGCTTTCGGTATTCACACCGATAGCACTCTTCGGCGAAGAGAGATGTACCTGCGGCAGCTGGGCGCAGCGTTCGCCCAAGGCACGCAGACCGGTCGACAGACCCGGGCAGATGACACCGCCCCGGAAGACCCGGTTCTCGTCCACAACATTAAAGGTCGTCGCGGTGCCGAGGTCGACCGTGATGACCGGCAGCGGAAAATTCGCCGCCGCATATGCCGCATCCACCAGCCGGTCTTTGCCGACGGCATGAGGGTCGGGCACTCCCATCGTCAGCCCGGTGCGAACTTCCGGCGAGACGATGACAGGCTTTTTGCCGGTATAGTAGCGTGCGCATTCAGCCAGCGCGCCGGTGATCTGCGGCACAACGCTGGTCAGAACTGCGCCTTCAAATCGGATGGGCCGCTCGGGGTGGCGGCGGTGGGAGAAGACTTTCTCCATCTCGGCGCGGTACTCCGCTGCTGTACGGGTGCGCACCGTATCCATGTGGGCCACAAAGCATACACGTCCGTCCTTGATGCCGCCGAGGGCGACGGTGGTGTTGCCTATATCAATGGCTAAGATCATAATTCAGGAAACCTTTCGGCCCTCCTTTTATTGGGGTTTTCTAAAATTTTGTCAAGCTGTATTTTACCTCATTTTGGGCTGAGATACAAGCCCGGAGAAAGATTTTATTGTGCTGGCGGCGGTTTTGGATTATACTTAAAGCATCATCAGCCTCTTTTTGTGGAGGCGCAGGAGGTTTTTGGATGGATCTGAAAGGAAAATGCGTCCTTCTGGGCGTCAGCGGCGGCATCGCCGCCTATAAAATGGCAAACGTTGCCAGCGCATTGAAAAAGCTGGGTGCGGATGTCGAAGTCATCATGACAAAAAACGCGACTCAGTTCATCACGCCCATCACCTTTGAAACGCTGACCGGCCACAAGTGCATGGTGGATACCTTCGACCGGGATTTCAAGTTCGAGGTCACTCATATCTCGCTGGCGAAAAAAGCCGACGTCATTCTGGTCGCTCCGGCAACCGCGAATGTCATCGCAAAGATGGCTCACGGCATCGCCGACGACATGTTGACGACGGTCGTTCTGGCCGCAAAATGTCCCAAGCTCGTCTCCCCTGCCATGAACACCGGGATGCTGGAAAATCCCATCACGCAGGACAATCTGAAAACGCTGGAACACTACGGCTTCACGGTCATCCCGTCCGAAAGCGGTATTCTGGCCTGCAAGGATGTCGGAAGCGGCCGTCTGCCGAAGGAAGATGTCCTCATCGAGTACATCCTGCACGCCATTGCCCGACCGAAAGACCTCGCCGGGCTGAAAATCGCCGTCACCGCCGGGCCGACGCAGGAGCCGCTTGACCCGGTGCGCTATCTGACCAACCACTCCACCGGCAAGATGGGCTATGCTGTTGCCCGTGCCGCCGCCATGCGCGGAGCTGACGTGACCCTCATCCACGGCCCGACGGCCCTTCCGCCTGTCAAGTTCACCGAGGACGTTCCCATCACGACGGCACAGGACATGTATGCCGCTGTTACCAGCCGGTTCGACGAAATGGACATTCTGGTGATGGCTGCTGCTGTCGCCGATTACCGCCCGGCTACGGTCGCCGATGATAAGATCAAGAAAAAGGACGGCGACATGAGCATTCCGCTCGAGCGCACCTCCGACATCCTCGGCACCATCGGCTCAAAGAAAACGAGGCAGTTCCTCTGCGGCTTCTCGATGGAGACGCGCGACATGCTGGCAAGCTCCTCCGCCAAGCTCGAGAAGAAGAACCTCGATATGGTGGTCGCCAACAATCTGAAAGTCTCCGGCGCAGGCTTTGGCGTCGATACCAATGTTGTCACTTTCATCACGCCGGACGGCACCCGGGAACTTCCGCTCATGAGCAAAGCAGACGTTGCAGACGCCATCCTTGATGAGATCCTTGCAAGACGGAACAAGTAACTTTATAGGCGCAAAAAACACGGCATCCGGTAACAAACCGAATGCCGTGTTTTTTCACTTGATTGAACTGATTTTATGCCTCACGACCCTCGGTGAGCCACCACAGAGCGTACTGAGCATAGAGCGCGGTGCCATAGACAAGGGATTTCTCGCCGATGTCAAAGCCATCGTTGTGGTGCGGAAGGCCAGTGTTCGGCTGGCTGAGGTCATGTGTGCCAAGGTAGGCATAGACGCCCGGCACAAACTGCTGGAACTCGGCGAAGTTATCGCCGCCCAGTGAAACAGGGCGATTGGTGCAGACCGTCACACCGGGGATCTCCTCAGCCTGTGCCGTGACTTCCTCGCAGATATCCGCCGGGTTGATGAGGGGCGGCGTATAGTCGACCCACTCGGTCTCGGCTGTGCCGCCGTAGAGCAGAGCGGTCTGCTGGGTCAGCGCGGTGATCTGCTGCTGGATGGAAGCCCGTGTCTCGGGGGTCAGAGTACGAGTGGTTCCCTCGATGACGGCTTCGCCAGCAACGATATTATAGGCAGTACCTGCCACCAGCTTTCCGATACCGATGATGAGCGGCTCGGTGGGCGAATGGAGACGGGTCGCAAGAGCCTGCGCAGCGACAACGATCTGGCTTGCGATATAAAGGGCATCTGCGCCCTTCTGGGGCGTTGAAACGTGGGCATTGATACCGTGGACAGTAATTTTGAAATAATCCACAGCGGCGTTATTAGGGCCTGCTGTGATGCCGACAGTTCCCACCGGCAGGTCAGACGCCGCGTGGATGCCGAAAGCACGCTCGACACCGTCCAGCAGGCCGTCCCGGATGAACTCTTTTGCACCTGCGCCGACCTCCTCAGCCGGCTGGAAGAAGAAGCGGACGGTTCCACCGAAGTTTGCCTTTTCTGCCGCAAGGATCTGCGCTGCGCCCAGCAGACAGGCCGCATGGGAATCGTGGCCGCAGGCGTGCATGACGCCCACATTCTGCGACTGGTAGACCGTCTCGTGGGTCTCAGTGACGGGCAGAGCGTCGATATCCGCACGGAGAACGATAACACCGTCGCCGGGCTGTTCCCCTTTCAGCTCTGCATAAACGCCTGTCTCACCACAGCGTTTATGAGGAATGCTGAGCTTGTCCAGTTCCTCTTCGATCCGCTGCGCCGTCCGGAACTCATGCAGGCTGACTTCCGGATGGGAGTGGAATTCTCTCCGCATCGAAACGATATACCCTTCCTGTGCTTTTGCCTGTTCTGCCACTGACATCCCACGTCACCCCTCTTTCCGAATCTCAATTACTGCCATGCAGGGATGTATGCACCCTTGTAGACGTCCTTGATGACCTGAGCAACTTCATCGCTGTGGAAGTACTCAACGACCTTCTTGTACAGCTCATTGTCCTTATCGGCAGTACGAGCAACGATGACGTTGATATAGGGGTTGTCACTGCCCTCAGAGACGCTTTCGAGGTAGATTGCATCCGTGGTGGGGTCCAGACCATTATCGACCGCATGGCCGCCATTGATGACCGCAGCAGCGACATCGGGCAGCAGAGCGGCAGTACCGGCAGCTTCGACCTCGATGAACTGGATGTTCTTGGGGTTGTCAGTGATATCGCCGACTTCCGGAGTGTAGCCTGCGGCCGGGTCAACGGTGATGACGCCGCTCGCTTCCAGCAGTTTCAGCGCACGGCCGCCGTTAGTAGCGTCGCTGGGAATAGCGATGGAATCGCCGTCTTTCAGCTCATCCAGAGAGGTGATCTTATCGGAGTAAACACCCAGAGGTGCGATGATGGTCTCACCGATAACCGTCAGGTCAAGGCCCTTATCGGCGATCTCGTTGTTCAGATATGCGTAGTGCTGGAAAGCGTTCAGGTCGATCTCGCCGTCTGCCAGAGCCTGATTCGGCTGGGTGTAGTCGGAGAACTTGACGAGTTCCAGAGTAACGCCCTCATCTGCCAGACGGTTGATGACCGGAGTCCAGTACTCGTTGTTCTCACCCACGACGCCCAGACGGATGGTGGTCTGCTCTGCAGAAGCGGCTGCACTGCCGGAAGCGGCGGTGCTGGATGCTGCCGAAGATGCAGTAGAGCTGCTGGAACCGCCGCATGCGGCCAGAGCCAGAGCTGCACTGCCAGCTGCAGCGACCTTCAGGAACTGGTTACGGGAAATCTTGATCTCGGTTTTCATAATTTTCTACTCCTCTATTTTTCTTGTTCTATCAAAAATTGTGGATGATGTTTCAGTGAGTGGTCTTTCGCTCGAGCCATGTGCCAAACGCCTGAATCAGGCTGATGGCGACCAACAGGATGAGGACGGTAACATAGGTCACATCGACCTGATTGCGCTGATGGCCGTAACGGATGGCAAAATCGCCCAGACCGCCGCCGCCGACTGCGCCTGCCATTGCGGTAAGTCCCACAAGGCTGATGATGGTGATGGTCGTTCCACGGGAAAGAGCCGGAATGGACTCTTTCAGGTAGATGCGGTAGATGATCTCCCACGGAGTCGAACCCATCGACTCGGCGGCTTCAATAAGACCCGGATCAAGCTGTGCCAGTGCGCTTTCAACTTGACGGGCATAGAACGGAACTGTGCCGAAGACCAGCGGCAGAATCGCGCCCTTCGTGCCGATAGCCGTACCCACCACGAAACGGGTGAAAGGGATCAACGCTGTCAGCAGGATGACGAATGGGATAGAGCGGAACAGGTTGATGAGCTTATCCAGCACATTGTAGACCACAGCATTCTGGAGGATGCCGCCCTTTTTTGTAATGGTCAGGGTCACGCCGATGACAAGGCCAAAGACGAAGGCGATGATCCCCGAAACGCCTACCATGTAAAGGGTCTGCTGACAGCTTTCCCAGAGTTCCGACGTCTTGCCCATGACATTGGGCATCAATTGTTCAAGAAACGCCATCGCGTATCACCTCTACTTTCACGTTTTTGCTCAGCAGCCACTGGATGGCGTCGTCCATCTCATCGGGTTTGCCGCTCAGGATGGCAACCAGACCACCCAGCGGTGCGCCCTGGATCAGTTCGATCTGGCTGTAAATGATATTGACATTCAAATGGAAGCTCCGGGAAATTTCCGATACCAGAGCTTCGGAGACGTTCTTTTCCCGGTAGGAAAGCCGCACCAGCTTTTCGCCCGGCTTGATCTGTACCGTTTCGGAGTCGCTTTCCAGCAGTTCGTTGATGCGATACAGGTTCGAGGTCGGACGGATGAATTCTTTGGTAATGGGCTGTTTCGGCTCGGCGAAGATGGAGAAGACATCGCCTTCCTCAACGACCTTGCCGGACTCCATAACGGCGACCCGGCCGCAGATCTCTTTCACTGCATCCATTTGATGGGTGATCAGCACCACCGTGATGCCCAGCTGCTGGTTCAGCCGCTTGAGCAGCTGCAAAATCGAGTGAGTCGTCTGGGGGTCCAGTGCGCTGGTCGCCTCGTCGCAGAGCAGGACTGTCGGATTGTTTGCCAGCGCACGGGCAATGGCGACACGCTGTTTCTGTCCGCCGGACAGCTGACTGGGATAAGCGGTCTCTTTTTCAGTCATATCGACCAGTGCCAGCAGCTCCCGGACTTTTTTTGAAATTTCATCTTTTGACAGGCCGCTGCCTTTGAGCGGATAAGCAATGTTACCAAAGACGGTACGGGAAGGCAGCAGATTGAAGTGCTGAAAGATCATGCCGATCTTCTTGCGTGCCCGCCGCAGCTGCGGCTCACTGAGAGCCGTCAGCTCCTTGCCATCCACGAAAACCTTGCCCTCGGTGGGCCGTTCCAGAAGATTGATACAGCGCACCAGCGTAGACTTGCCTGCGCCGGAAAAACCGATGATACCGTAGATCTCCCCGTCCTGAATCGTCAGGGAAACATCTTTTACGGCCTCCACGCTGGCCGAACCGCTGCGGAACGTTTTTGTGATGTGTTCCAGCTGAATCATAAGTCTCTGTGTCCTTTCTGAGGTATAAAAAAATCCGGAAAGCTTTTTCGCTCCCGGACATGGTATTGCAACGTGTTCCCGTCAGACTCTCTCTGCTCTCTTTGCGCAGCGCAGCATGACAAAACCGTTCCAGACCATTGTCCGGGAGCCGGGCATTCGCTTTGCGCAAATCATCGAAGTAATGCTGCTCATCTGACGCTCCTCCTTGGATATTTTATCAACCCACCAACTTCGTAGGTGATGGCTGTATTATATTCCTACTTTCCCATTAAGTCAATAGGTTTTACCGCTTTTATGGTGCATTTCAGCTTTTTCGACAGCCAAAAAGCACTTTTCCGGAAAAAACTGGGAAGATTGATGTTTTACACGCAAAAAAGGAGCCGCCGTGCAGAAACACGGCAACTCCCGGAAATACAATCTTGCTTTAGTTGTTTTCAACCATCATCTTGCTGGCCTTATAGATATCGCCGCAGCCCAGCGTGATCACGAGATCGCCCTCATGAGCGTTCTTCCTGACCCAGTCTGCAGCCTCCTCAAGGCTGTTCACCAGAACTGAGTTGAGGATCTGTGCCGCCAGCTTTGCACTGGTAATGGTCGGGTCGTTCGGCTCACGGCTGCCCATGATGGGAGTGATGACCGTAATATCGGGGATCTTCAGGACATCCACAAAGTCATTGAACAGCATCTTTGTGCGGCTGTATGTAAACGGCTGATGGACGGCAATGACACGCTTGTAGCCCAGCTCCTTAGCGGTGTTCAGGGTAGCGCGCAGCTCGGTCGGATGATGTGCGTAGTCGTCCACGACCACAGCACCGTTGCACTCGCCGTAGACCTCAAAGCGGCGGCCTGCGCCCTTGAAGTTTGCAGCTGCCTCGGCGCACTGCTCAACGGTCAGGCCGACAAAACGGCAGACAGCGCACATTGCCAGAGCATTGTAGATGTTGTGACGGCCCGGAACTGCCAGACGGATATGACCGGTGACCTTGCTCCATTCCTTGAGGTCGAACTCAAAGAAGCCGGGTTTATACTCCTGCACATTGACTGCCTGATAATCGCCGTCGTTCTCGATGCCAAAAGTGCGGACACGGCGGTCGAGGGTGTACATGACGTCCATCGTGTTCTTGTCGTCGGCGTTGGCGAAGATCATGAACTGGGTCATCAAGGCGAAACGCTTGAAGGCGAATTTCAGTTCACCCATGCTGCCGTAATAGTCCAGATGGTCGTTGTCGATGTTCAGAACGACCGACAGATACGGGGTCAGCTTCAGGAAGGTCTCCGCAAATTCGCAGGCCTCGATAACGATGTCATCGCCCTTGCCGGCCTTGCCGTAGCCGTTGATAAGGGGCAGCTTGCCGCCGATGACAGCCGAGGGGTCTTTGCCGGCCAGTTCCAGAGCGGTAGTGATCATCGAAGTGGTAGTTGTCTTGCCATGCGTACCGGAAACACAGATGCTCTCCTTATACAGACGGCTGACATAACCCAGCAGAACACTGCGCTCGATGGTCGGGATACCGTAAGACGCTGCCGCATTCAGCTCGACATTATCCTTTGCGATAGCAGCCGAGTAAACGACCATATCTTTTCCGATAATGTTATCTGCGCTGTGGCCGAGAGTCACTTTGACGCCCATCTCACGCTCATAACGGATGATGCTGCCATCCAGCACATCACTGCCCGAGATCTCATAGCCCTTTTCGGCAAGGATCTGGATGAGAGGATACATACCGCTGCCGCCGCAGCCGATGAAGTGGATCTTCTTCACATTGTCCAGCAGGTGCTGGTTGTAGTCAGAAAACATGAACATATAAGGCAACCTCCAATAAGTAAAACAACCGTCGAGTGGGCTGTATTCATGCTAGTATTCAGGGTGACACTTATTATTATATAATTTTTGGGCGACAAAATAAACACTTCCGAGCGAATTTTCGGAAAGAACCATAATTTGCGCTCTTATTTTGTGACAACTGTACAGAACAAAGAAAGAAAATCCGTCCAAATCGACACTTCATAAAAGATTTACATTTGATTCTATAAATATAGATAACAATTTTGAACTTTTTTTGTGATATAGTAGCATAGAATAATTTTGAAAAACTGCCGCCCAGCCTGCGGCGCGAAAAGAGGAGAATCCTGTGAACATCAAAATTACCGCCGACAGCACCTGCGACTTATCCGAAGAGCTGCTCCGGCAATGGAACATTTCACTGATGCCCATGCACATCCTGATGGGAGGCGAAAGCTACCTTGACGGCGTGACCGTCCACCCTGCCGATGTATTCACCCACGTCCGAAACGGCGGTCAAACCCCGAAATCCGCCGCTGCAAATATGGTCGAGTACGCTGATTTCTTTGCCCCTTTTTCAAAAGAGTACGATGCCGTCATCCACATCACCGTCGGCTCCAAATTCTCGTCCTGCTTCCCGAACGCTCAGCTTGCTGCACAGGAATTTGAGAACACCTCGGTCGTCGACAGCGAGAACATCTGCACCGGACAGGGCTATCTGGTTCTGCGTGCCGCAAAGTAGGCAGCGGACGGCCTGCCTCCCAAAAACATCTCCTCCTGTGAGCCGAAACCCGGCTGCATGGATGCCATCAAAGCCGGTCTGCGCAAGTACGGCAAGTTTGAACATATCATCGAAACCGATATCGGCACTACCATCGGCAGCTACTCCGGCCCCGGTACCATCGGTATCGTGTTTGCGAAAAAAGCATAATTCAGGTATAAGAAAAGCGGCACCGCAGCGGGATAACCCAACGCTGCGGTGCCGTTCTTTTTGCTATTTAATTTTGGACAAAGCAAAGCCCCCGAGGAAAATCCTCGAGGGCTTTTTGTTTAAGTCGGCGGCTACCTATTTTCACGCGCC